>JBJEAS010000056.1:0-14964 GCA_051869235.1 Prevotella sp. | reverse complement strand
TTCCCATTATGCAAGTTCTATGCATGATGGAGGGAGGATTGTGTCCTTATTTGACATAATAATGGTCGATAAGTAGGTTGTGATGAGTAATGCGCCATTTCAGCCACTGTTCAATCATGCTGTGGCGATTGGACACCTGCGACGAGCGAATCCAGAGATTTGGCTCAAGGAAATTGCCTTCGGAGATGAGGCGCTTGGCATCTGCCACCACACTGCTTATGCCGCTGCTTGCACTAAAAGCGATACGAGTATCCTAATTAAAAATCCTTACTCTCTATCTTTTTCACCTTATTTATTCAAGTTTCGATTGTTGATTGTTGTGTTCAGCAAAAAAGAAAAGAGGCTCAAAACGAACCTCTTAACTTACTTTTACTGTTCAGCGTCAATGTCCATTTCCCAAGTCAGGAGTGCTTTCTCAACGTATCCATCTTCTCCTCTCTCAAATTTCACTTTGTAGAGGTCGATGCCTTGCTTTTCCAACTCCTGTGCCACGGTAAGCAAATGTAGCTTTGCAGTGGCAAAGAGTTCCGTAGTCGATTGTCCTGCCATGGCTACAAGAATTTTTCGAGTATTGGGTCAAATGTATCCCCTTCATCGTCGGCTGGGGGTGTGGGCGTCTCGCCCGCACCTGTCCGCATGGCAAATCTTTCATAGGTGGTTTTTATATTACCTCGTACCTGAGGTGCGGGCGGGACGCCCACACCCCCAGTCTCGTTGGCATCGGCATCTCTCTTCACCTCTATCTCAATGTCCTTCTCGCCCTTCAGCTTCTTCATCAGACGGTCGAACACTACGCGTGAGTTTACGATAACGTCTTTGTCCTGGTCGCCCACGAGGATGCATCCTCGTGTATCCTTAGGGAAGTTGCCGACGTGGATTTGAATGTCTCTGAAATGCGGCACTCTCATCAGCCACGGCACTATTCGCTGCGACTTCTTCGACCACCCGAGACGAACTTTGTAAGTTCCTTCGGGTATTGCGGTCTTTCCTGCCACCTTTCGTTGCTTGCTCCAGTCGATGACGTGCGGTTCGAGAGTGTTGCAGAAGAACTCTCCGTCTATAAACATGTCGCCAAAAGTGCGGTCGTTGGCGAACTCTTTTCTTACTACTGTTATTTTCATTGTGGTATGTCTTTAATATTAAAACTGAAAACTGAAAACTGAAAATTTCATTTTTTTACTTTCTTAATTATATCGCTATAATCGTCAAAAATAACGAAGTTTCTTGAACGCCAAATACATAATTGACGTTTTACAGTACTAAGTTCAATTGACTTCCCCAACTTCTTCCGTACTAATATCAAGTCTTCCATCTTGAACTCGTCCTTAAGCAGCGACAGCATGTTCATCGGCCCACGCTTCGCCGTGGCTTGGGCTTCCTCGCCCAATGCCGCGTCGAGCATCTTGCCGAAAACGTGCATTTTGCACCATAGGTCATAGCGCAGCGACCACTCCATGTAGTCCTGAATCTCCTTAGTCCACTTCTCGCCGTTCATGACGTAGAGCATCATGCCTTTTAGCCATGCTATCACCGTTGCCCGATAGCTCAACACGAGATAAGACTCAGAGCCGTAGAGCGATGCCAACTTCTCGTTCTCGTCACACAGCTGCTCGGCAAACTTGTTGCACTTCGGGCATGAGATTTCGCCCGAGAGCAACGACAGCTTCTGCGTCAGCTTGCGCACCTCCTCGCTGTATTGTTCATCGTATTCCTTGTACTTAGGTCTATTGGCACCGACCGGTACTATGATGGTCGACAACGATAGTCGTGTTACCGTTCCTGTTGTCATCTCACGACTGAAGAACTTTTGGAAGTTCCGATAGGTGGTTGAGGCGTTGAAGTTGAACCTCAGCGGAGCAATGCCCGTTACGGAGTCGGCACCCACACGCTCCTGTCCATGCATCGCGTTGTCGAAAGCCTTGCGGATTATTACGCTCACCTCGTCAGTCGTTCCCTTCGACGTTATCTTCTTCAACGTGTCAAGCTCGTCGACTCTGACGTAGAGATAACGATGACCGTTCTGTTCTGCATCATACACACGCTGGTTGAACACGGCATCCGTCAAGTTGTCTATAAGCACTTGCACGCAGATGTCTTCAGGACGTGGGTTTTTACCAGGCTTGCCTGACGATTTCTTCAGTTTCCATTCTGCTTCGCGGTCACGATTAGCTTTGTCTTTTACCGCAAAATCTTCCAAGATGACGTTTATGGGAGGAGCTACGCATCCTTTACCAATCGACATTGGAGCAACGAGAACAGACATAAACGTCGGCTCATGCTGCACCCCGTCCCAATAGCGGAACTTCACGCCGTGAACGTGAATTGACAGAGGAGCAAAAACAGCCTCACACACAGCTGCTCTGTACATCTCAGGCACCTTCGACGAAAGAAAGCCGAGGGGAAAGGGCAGACGAGAGGGCATGACTGGTGGAAGCCCACCCCCGTCCCCTCCCTGGGGAGGGGTGAACATTGAGGCAGATGATTTGTTCTCTTTCTGATAGAGCACTTCCAGCACCTTCGTCAGCTTGTAGCTCACACCACGTCGAGGCTCGTCGAGTGCATTCTGCAGCGTCTTCACATACTCCTCTTCAGGGAAGTTGTCGTAGCGTGGAATAACTTGTTTCATGAAGTCCAGGTTGTAGTCGCATATCGAGCGCAGAGCCTTCGCCAACTCGAACGTCATCACGTTACGGTTGCCCTCAACAGGCGTCTGACCGTTGTTGAACTGACGGAGGAACTCCGTGACGATGGCAGAATACTCTAAACCATTGTAGGTAAGGGAGGAGTGAGGAGTGGGGAGTGAGGAGTGAGAAATGTCAGAGCCTTGATTTTCCGCTGCTTGGGGTGCTGCTGGGGGTGTGGGCGTCTCGCCCGCACCTTGCGTACAAGGTAATCCATCACTCTGCTCCTTTGCGGCGGATGGTGCGCTGTGTGCGGGCGGGACGCCCACACCCCCAGCCACATCCCCAGCAGTCGGCTGCGGTAACTTTCTCCCCTCCCCAGGGAGGGGCTGGGGGTGGGCCTCCTCGTTGATGAACAGCTCGTCGCTCAAAAACAAAAGGTCGTTCTCGTCAGCCGTCGGCGTGAAGAACACCCTCGTTATGTCCTTCGCTCCCTTGTCGAACTCCACGCCCAGCATCTTCTGCGCCCATTCGAGGTTCTCCTCCTGCGAAAGCCACCCGATGCGCTTGAACACTATGTGCAGACCTTTCGATGCCGAGCGTTCCAGCATCAGCAGACCAAGGTCGTCCTTCATCTGCAGCACACGGTCGATCAGCACCTGAATAATGTTCTCCACCTGTTCCTTTCCCGAGGCATCTCCCCTCCCCAGGGAGGGGTCGGGGGTGGGCCTCAAATCGATGTCCATTCCAACGCTGTTGGAAACAATCTTCGTACCTTTCAGCTTTCCTCCTTCAGCAGGCAGACACGAATAGTTGAACTGCAGCATCCTTCGTTTCGCCTCGGGATTGCCCAGTCGAGCCGCCGCAGTGTATTCCACGTTGGCTGGCTTGTTTCTCAAGCCCACGTATTCCTCGCGGCTTGAAACGGGGCGCATCAGCTTCGCCCCGTTCTTGTAGTAAATCAAATAACAACTCATATTAGAATTATTTTTTTTGAACAGCAATTACCATTAATTTACCAGACACTTGCTTCAGCTTGATGAGCTTGCGAATAATTATCAAAAAAATAATTTTTTTAAATTGCCGTTCAATTGCTGAAAATTGCTGTTTAAGACAAACATTACTCTTCAAGCAGTTCGATTGCTTCTTTCTTCATCTGCTTTCGCCAATCAATACCTTCTTCTTTGTCGATGCGGACAGTGAGATAGAAGCTGTCTTCGTTGACCGACAGGGTACCATGAGCCGAACGTTTCAGCTTCTGCGACTTAGGTTTGATGTAAGGCGTTGGGCAGAAGCCGAATTTGCCATCGTCGAGCATCGTAGCAACTCCACGGCGGCGGTAGCCCTGCACTTGGTTAGGAACCGGTTCGTCTGGTATAAATTGGAAATACTTGTCGGTGTGCGGCAAAGCAACACCCGCAATCTTCGTAATAAGAAGTCTTGCAACTTTGTTTTCTTCTTTTTTAGCCATAAAATTAAATAAATTACTTTCTAAAAATGTTCACCAACTTGCTGAGGCGATTTCAGCGGCATAAGGTCAAAGACATTCACGTCCTGGAACACCTTGCCTTCATACTCGTGCGTGTAGAAATGCACGTCGGCAACCACTACCGTTCCCTCCGCCAATGGCTTTCCAGCCACCACTCCGAAGGCAGTGCCTACAAATCCCTCGGCATTTCTGCCGCCTGCACAGCGCAACACCACCTGTGCCTTGCTCGTCATTCCGTTCTGAGTCTGAACGTCGGGCATCTGCGCCCACTTCTCGATTTTTGCTATTATCTGCATAATGTTTATTGATTAAAATGATTATGGAGTACGCCATATCGTCTTGTAAAATCATATAATTCGTCTTCCAATTCGCAAGTTGCTTGGCGACCATAGAAGTCCCAGTTCTCTGAAATCTCAAGAGCAAGAGCCGAATCGTTACCCTTGTAAATGTCGAATTCCACTCCGACCTTATCGAGGGCTGCGTTGTTGGAGCAGCTCATAACGAGGGACTCTTTGACGAATATTGTTGCCACTTCGCCAGTAGAAGCATCAAAGTCTTCCACTTTCACTTCTTCGTCGGTATCCACTCCGAAGAATCTGTTTGCAAAATGTGCTATGATTTTTGCAATCGTGTCGTGCGATGCGCACACACAAGGATTCCCGTCCACATTGCACAGATTGCCCTTTATCGACAGCCAAAGCTCGGTCTCTTTGCCATCCTCCGACTTTGCCAGCGAACATCTGATGTCGCTCGCCCAGCCTGTCGCCGACAAGCCAATGTGCGTGAGGTAAACTGCACCCATGCGGAGTGTCACCCAACCTTCCTCTTCTTCTTCATAGGCGAAGCCGAAGTTGTCGCAGCCTATTGCAGCTGCCCAGAGCCTGCCCAGAAGTTCGGCTCTGATTTTAACTTTCTTGTTTTCTTCCATAATGTTATGATTTTATATTAATAATTAGATGATTAATTCTCTTAAAAACCTCCCTATGCGTCTCACGACGGAGAGAGGAAAAAATGTCTCATTTCTATTCAACAATCTTTGACACCACGTAAAACCACTTCTCCTTTTCTTTCTTGGTGTATATGATTACATCATTGTCACAAAGGAATTTTGAAAATCCTCTATTAACCACAAAATCTTCGAAAAAGGATTCATCCATTTCATACTTTACCTTGAATTCTTTGTCGGCATCTTCTGCCGAAACATTCAAGTCCTTATGCTCACAGTAAAAAACCTCATCGAGAAATTTTAGCATTATTCTTGAGAATACCTCTTTTGGAATTTCAATCTTCTGCTTGCTTTTGTTCCATGACGACGTCTTAGTGAATTTGAACCAAACAAAAACACCTGTTCGATTGCCCACTATTTCTACTGATATGCCGCTCTCATTAAGCCACATTATATTTTCAGAGCAGAAATTGAAACATCCTTTTATATCCGCGCGGCAGCAAACAGTACCATCTGCATAGCAGCATCCGTCGGAAATTTTACTCACGTCTGTGACGCCGATAGAATAAAGGAGGAATGGCATCAACACTTCAAGTTTTACACTTACTGTTTCCATGACTCTGTTCCTTTCAGTTCAAGTACTTCCTGTCGTCGTCCTGCATCACGTTTCCGTAAAGAGCAATCTCAAACGAGCCCTTCGTCAGCTTGATGTTCAGTTCGAGCAGAAACATCACATGACGATTCTTCAGCTGCACACCGAACTGTGTGCTAAGAGGCGAACACTCGAACAGTGTTTCATCCTCTTTTTCGCCGTTCCATACTGTCTTAGCCGTGAGGTCGGCAAAATAGTTGTTGTAGCCATCGGCGAAGTGCTTCTTCGTCTCCAATTTCACGTTCAGCAGCTCCAAGCCGCGAACCACGATTTTCATCAATTCTATTTTCATGTTCTTACCTTTTTGAAATTACTGTTTTCTTGTTTCTGATGCAAAGTTAAGGCAAGAAAATTGGGTAGGGAAAAGAGTACACACCGTGTACACACCAAAACGCCGAAAGTACACACCTCGGGGGGAAAAGTACACACAAAAAAAGGGAATGTACACACGAAGTACACTCCCTTAAGCTAAAAAGTACACACCTTAATGATGCTAAGTCCTTTCCAATGCCATCAGCGTATTGCGGAACTTGGCTGCTAACTCAAGATGTCTTTTTTGGTCATCGTAAACCTCCTTCCATTTGTCTGTGCTCTCGCCGTGCGACTTCAGCACACCGTTCATGTATCGGCTGTTGATTGATGCTGAGAACAGTCTGTTCACCATAGTGCAAAACGTAGTCATGGTTCGCAAGATGTATTCGCGCTCGACAAGCACGGCATAGATGGCTATCCAGTCGTTGTCGTTTTCCAATAGCGGCACCATTTTGTCGATGGCTTGCAACACCTTCAAAGGTCGGTTGCTGCTTATTCCACAAGATGCAACCTCTTCATCTGTGAAAGACCTTAGTCGTGAAAGGTCTATCTCCATTGCCTTCCTCTTCATGAAGTCCCTTATGGGCAATGGCGTTTTCTGTTCCACAAGCCGTTTCTCTTCTGTCTTCACGTCGTTGCACAACTGCTTGAATCCTTTCACGTGCGAAAGAATTTGTCCTATGCTTTGGCAAAGCAGATAATGTGGATTGTGTTTCCAGTCGGCATCGGCCTCGGCAAGCATGAACATCACCACAGCCATCACCATCATCATTGAGTGTTGAGCCATTTCGGGTTCGCGCTGATATTCATCGAACGAAGAATATCGTTCCACGAGTTGTTCCACTATCTCACTCACCTCAACATGCCTTATGTCGCTTTCTATCTCGCGCAGTTCGTCAATCACCATCATTGCCTCCTGCCACACTTCAACGGGCGAGAGGTCGTTGTTGCGCTGATACCACAGCGGAAGGAAAATCATCTTGAAAAGCGGGTCGGCATAGAGTTTGCCCTTTGCCCTCTGCTGTTTCTCTTTAGTAAGGTGTCTGAATGTCTTTTCTATCATATTAGGTAAGTCGTTATAATAAAGTGTTCTTAGGTTTTCAGAATAAAAGAAAACGTGAGCCTTCACAAGTAAAACGCTACACCTCCAAGTCCGACCAAGGCCTCGCATCATCGCGCAATACAAGTGAGGCCCACGCCGTAGCTCGTTTACTACGCCATGAACGTCGCTTGTGTTGCAACAGATGATGCATATTCTTTTTGTTTGGTCGGATTTGAGGTGTATGCCACATCATTGCTCCACGTTCAGTGTCGCCCTCACATTCTGTTAAGGTTGAGGGCAGACCTTTATGTTTTCATGTCCCGCTTTTGGGATTTCGTCTGCAAATATAGTAATAATTCGGTTTCCACACAAGTTTTTCTCCTTTTTTTATGCGTTTAGGAAGTCAAACGAGCCAAGCATGTTGCTTATCGTGTTGTAGAACATCTCCTTGTTGCTTTGATAGCCACGGTAAATCGACTCCTGGTTCTTGCGTGTCTGCCGCATCACACGGTCAATGATTTTGTTCTGAAATTCACGAGCTGCCTCGGTGTTGGGATTGCCAACGATGAGTTCCTGATATTGCACATCGTCGTGTACTTTCTTCGTTATGTTCAGCAGTATCGCCTTCTGCTCGTCGGGCGAACCCTCAAAGCCCTTGAAGTTCTCGTTGAACTCTTTCAGTATCTCGTCCAGCGGGTCGCGCGACTGGTCTTCCGACGATGCTCCCGCCATGGCGGCCTTCGATGGGTCGATGGTTGTCTCTTCGCTGTCAAGCTCTATTTTCTCGTTCAGAGCCGTCCTTCGGAGTCCGTAGGTGCTCATGTCCACGCTGTCCTCAAGGTCTTTCAGCGTGTCTTCCTGCTTTGGCACTCGCAGCATCGGGATGAGCAGACGGAGATACCAGAATGCCTTTTCCCATTCAGCTTTCTCGAAGGTCATTATCGCCGCCATGCGCGAATATATTCTCACAAACTGCTTGCACTTCATCTTGAAGTCTGCCTGTCCGTTCTCTTCCCACTCTATATCGTGGTCGTAGCGATAGACGGCTCTGTCAAGTATGGGCGAAAGCCGGTCTTGCTGCGCTCCGTGGAAATAGAGTTCGGCAAACTCGTCTATTTCCTCTTTCGTAAACACTTCCATCGTGAGCAGCGTTGTGAGCAGCGTGTTCAGTATGTTCACGTCGGTCTCGCCGCTCAGTTCTATGCCGGTGAAATAGTCGTTGAAGGCTTCCTTCATGTCCTCCGTTGTGTTGTAGAAGTCGAGCACAAAGAGGTCTTCGCTCACCTTGCCAAGCTCTGGGGCAGAGCGGTTCAGCCTCGACAGTGTCTGCACGGCAATCACTCCGTCGAGCGGCTTATCGATGTACATTGCCGTGAGTTTCGGTTGGTCGAACCCTGTCAGGTATTTGTTTGCCACCACGAGTATTCGGTTCTCGTCGGCATCGAAGTTCTCTGCCGTCTTCGCAGCAGGGAAACCGTTCATGTCCTTTTCAGTGTATTCCACTCCGTCAACGGTCTTTGAGCCTGAGAAGGCTATCAGTATGTTGTAAGGCAGTCGCATCTCACGCTGCAGCTTTTGCAGTGCGTGATAGTAGCGTATGGCACACTCAATGTCCCTTGTCACCACCATTGCCTTTGCCTTGCTTTTCAGTTTGTGGCTGCGATACACCTTTGCGTCGAAGTGTTCGAGCATCAGTCCTGCCTTTGCCTCAATGGTGCGCGGGTCGCGCTCCACCACACGGCGCAGCAGCTTCTGTGCCTTTTCGTTGTTGTATTCCGGGTTTTCCCTTATGCTTTTCACCAGCTCGTAGTAGCCCTTGTATGTAGTGTAGTTTGCCAGCACGTTAAGAATAAAGCCTTCCTCTATTGCCTGTTTCATCGAGTAGAGGTGGAAAGGGTGGAACTCTCCTTCCTCGTCCTTCTGTCCGAAGCGTTCCAGCGTCTCCTTCTTCGGTGTGGCGGTGAAGGCGAAGTAGGAGCAGTTGTCGCTCATCTTGCGGTTCTTCATCAGCTTCTCTATCAGCTCGTCGGTGTCGCCCTCGTCGTTGTCGTTGTTCTGCTGCATGGTGGCGTTCATCTTGTCGTGTGCTATTCCGCTTTGCGACGAGTGCGCCTCGTCGATGATTACGGCAAAGTTGTGGTCGCTCACGTCGGCTATCGTGTCGCAGATGAATGGGAATTTCTGTATTGTGGTTATTATTATGCGCTTTTTGTTTACTATGGCTGTCTTCAGGTCGCCCGACGTGTCGGCGTGGGCTATCGTTTTTTGGTTTTCGGCAAAAGCCCGTATGTCGTCGGTAATTTGCTCGTCGAGGTTCTGTCTGTCCACCACCACAATCACCGAGTCAAACAGTTGCTCGTCGAGGGCTTTAGCCCTTCGGGCTTCCATCGAGCGTGGACAAGCCTTTATCAGCTTGTAGGCAAGCCACGTCAGCGAGTACGACTTTCCCGACCCTGCCGAGTGCATTATGAGGTAGCGTTTTCCCACTCCGCAGCTTTCCACGTCTTCCATCAGCCGTGTCACCACGTCGAGCTGGTGATAGCGTGGGAAGACGAGTTTCTTGGCGTTCTTCATTATGTGCGGCACCTTCTTCTTTGTCTTTTTCTCGCCGTAGTCCATCATGGTGTAGTTTGAGATGATGTCGGCAATGTTGTCGCGCGTCAGCACCGTTTCCCACATGTATGAAGTCTTGTGTCCCGATGGGTTCACTGGGTTTCCCTTTCCCTGTCCGTAGGGCAGACCTTTGTTGAAGGGCATGAAATAGGTTTTCTCGCCACACACTTTTGTGGTGAAGAATACCTCGTCCTTGTCCATAGTGAAATATGCCAGGCATCGTCCGAAGTTGAAAATGGTGTCGCGAGGGCTGCGGTCTTTCTTGTATTGCCGTTGTCCGTCGTAAGCCGCCGTTTGGTGTGTCCATGGGTTTTTCAGCTCGAAGGTCATCAGAGGCAGACCGTTTACGAATATCACCATGTCTATCTCGTTGCCTGGGTTGAGCATCGAGTAAGTCTGCTGTCGTGTGACTGAGAATTGGTTTGCGGCATATTTCTCTTTCGATGCCTCGCTGTCGGCTGCCGTCGGTCGTGGGAAGAAGAGCGTGAGTTTCAGGTTCTGCACGCTTACGCCATTTTTCAGCACATGTATTATTCCGAAAGTCTTGATGTCTTGGTCGATGCACTTCTCCACTTCATTCTCCATCTGCGTGCCAACATATTTGTCAAGCTCCTGTTGTTGCGTTGCGTGCAGGAAGCTCCACAGTCTGCGTCGGTCGATGGCAAGTTTCGTGTCCATGTCCTTTGGCTTCCCCCAATAGAACATTCCTTCCGCTGGCTGCTGCGCGTCAACGTCATCCGCCTCGCCACGTTCCTCTCTCGTCGTTCCCACGAGAGCCTTTTCTATCAGGCTTTCAAATGCCTGTTCGTTGGTCGTTGTCGTTGTCATACCACTTTCACCTTTCCTGTTACTACGTCGTTGATTATTATCTGCTTCCGCTCTTGGAGGAGGGAAATCATCTTTTCGCATTGAGAGATTGAGGAGTTTATAGGCATGACTTCATTACCAATATATTCAACAATTTGTAACTGTTCTTTTATATTTGGCAATAAAATTTTTATATCACCTGTTTTTTGTTGGTTTATTATAGGTAAAGTTGAAAAGTTTGCATTTTTTAAAATTTCACTATTTGAATTCTGCAACAAAAAAGTAATAAATTTGTAATTTGCATTTTTATTAAGGACTATGACATTTATTTGTTGATTACATGATGCTTGTGAATTACAAAAAGCGACTTTACCAATTGTTCCACCTATTCCAATCATATAAATTGAATTCTTTGGATATAAGAAACTTTCTTTATCTTTTATGGCAATATTTGAGATTTTTCTTTTGGATATTGACAATTCTACTCCTTCGAAATCACCAGGAGTGAACCAATTTATATCTTCACAGTTAAAATATTTTTGATTAGAAGTTGAAGGAGTTTTCCCTGTATATATTTTTGAAATACGTCTCAATTTCATTACTTCCCAATCCTCCGGAATTTCTCCAATCCATTCCACTCCACTGTCTTTCATTTTGACATTAGGGTCAAGACCTTTGGTCACGGCATTCTGAATGATTATTTGCTTGCGCTCGTTCAGCAAGTCAATCATCTTCTGCTGCTGCGATATTGCCTCGTCTATCTTTGAGGTTACAGAGTTAATATAATCAACAATTGCCTTTTGTTCCATAACATTAGGTATTGGAACAATGCAATTTCCAATAAAATTCCAGCTCGCACGTGGCATTTTTGCGCCATAGGTAGACGCATTGATTATTTCAACTAATTTATAGGACAATAATATATATTTCAATAATTGGTTTTCTCCTATAAATTTTCTTAGAACTAACAGTTCGGAAGAACATTTACCTTCGATTTCAGTTATAATACATTTTGCTAAATACGGGCGCAACTTACAAAATAATATATCTCCTTTCTCGAAAGCATTACAAATACTCTCTGGCTCGTTTGAACTATATGAAATTAACTTTCCAGACTTACTTTCAATATTATCTAATTCAATATAAGGAAGTTTTTTAACTGTTTTATTATTAACTAACTTGCATGAATATTTTAATCTTCTTACTTCCCAATGCCCTGGAATCTCTCCAAGCCATTTCACTCCACTGTCCTTATAACTCTCGTATCTCTTCATATATTAATCCTCCCCGAAAAGACTCTTGATGAAACCTTGCGATGCGGCATCGAGGGCACGGATGTCTGCCTCGTTCTCAGCGAGAGAGCGAAGTGGTTGCGGACGATAGAAATATTTGTTGAACGAAATCTCACAACCTATTTTCGTTGCCGCGATGTTTATCCATGCGTCGGCAACGTAAGGGCGAACCTCACGCTGGAAATAGTCGTAGATGTCTTCCTTCACGCAAATCTTCTCAGTGTCGCGCAACTCACTATCTGATTCATATTCTATGTAGCAGCCCTTGCCGTCGGCATGGAAACCGTAGTCGGCAAGACGCTCTTCGGGAACGCCAAAAGTGAACATCACACGCTGCACGTCCTTCGATTCAAGTTTGTGAACCTTCTTTACAACCGCATCGGCTTCCTCGCACGTCTCGGACATGGCACGGGCAATGGCGTTCACCGTAGTAGCCTTCACCTTCTTGTCAATCTTCTTTGCGGCGGCAGTTACACTGTCCAAAAACTGGTTGTAGTTCATCCAAACGTCGGTGCCCACTTGGTGCATCACCTCAGTTGCCATTTTCATCAGCCGCTTGCGCTCATCCCATTTTCCGGCATTGGTCAGCGATGCCATCTTCTTGTCGGTCAGCTTTATGTCCTCGTCGGCAAGTTGCTCCTTCAGCTCCGTCACCTCGTCGTAGGTCAGACCGCAAAAGACATGGTTGCCGTAGGTGTCGTAGATGCGGCGGCTGAGTTCCTCGTCGGCAGGGTCGTAGAGCAGCGTGTCAACCTTCAGCTGGCTGAACTGGCTCTTCAGACGGAGTGGTCGCTCCACGGTAACGGAGTAGTAGCGGAAATCGTCGCCATCGAACATTCGGCTCGAAACAGGCAGCTCTGCGTCAGCCTCACGGTCTTCGCCACGCATATATACTTCGGTTATAGCGTCGCGGTAAGCATCGATGGTGCAGTTGCGTGCGCCGAGGTTCTTGCGCAGCTTGTCGAAGGCTTGCGAAGCGTCAATCAGCTGCACACGTCCCTGTCTTGCTTCCTGCTTCTTGTTGGTAAGCAGCCAGACGTAGGTCGTGATGCCGGTGTTGTAGAAAATGTTGTTTGGCAGCTGCACGATGCAGTCAACAAGGTCTTGCTCGACGAGATAGCGCCTGATGTTGCTCTCGCCGCTGCCAGCGTCGCCTGTGAAGAGCGACGAGCCGTTGTGTACACTTGCCGAGCGTGCGCCCTGCGGCTGAAGCTCCAAGGGGTTCATCTTGTCAATCTCTTCGAGCATGAAGAGCATCTGTCCGTCGCTGGTGCGTGGCGTAACGTCAACTCGTTCCACAGTGCCGTCGAAGTTGGTCAGCGGCAGCATATAGCGGTCGTCGGTGAGCTGTTTGTCGTGGTAGATGCGCTTCTTGTCCTCTTTCCACGACTTGCCGTAGGGCGGATTGGTGATGAAGAATCCGAAGTGCTTTTTGCTAAACAGGTCGGTGGTTATGGTGTTGCCCTTCATCATACCGTCGGCGTTCATGTTCTTTATTATCAAGTCCGACTTGCAGATGGCGTAGGTCTCGGGGTTTATCTCCGTTCCCGACACCATGATGGCGTAGTCGCTTACGCCCTGGTCGAGCAGATACTGTCGTGCCTCGGTCAGCATGCCGCCGCTGCCCGCCGCCTCGTCGTGAATGGTGATTATCTTCGGCAGGTTGCCTTCAAGCGGCTTGAACACCAGTCGGCATAAGAGCTGGATCACGTCGCGCGGAGTGAAGTGCTCTCCCGCCTCCTCGTTGTTCTCCTCGTTGAAGCGGCGCAGCAGCTCCTCAAACATTGTTCCCATCTCGTGGTTGCTCACGGCTGGAAGCGGCAGTCCGTCGGGGTCGGTGGCGGGGCGGTCGGTGAGGTTGATGCGTGGGTCGGTTATTCGCTCTATTATAGAGAGCAGACGCTGGTTGTCGGCCAGCTTCTTTGCCTTGTTGTAGTAGTCGAAGTTTTCCAGCACGTCGCGCACGTTGGGGCTGAAGCCGTTGAGGTATTCCACGAAGTTGTCGTAGAGAATGGCTTCGCTGTCTGCGGCCTGCGACTTCAGGCGTGCCAGCGTCCACTTGCTGCGGTTGTAGTAGCTCAGTCCTGTCACGTCGGTCAAGTCGTCGTCCTCAATCTCTATTCCGTCGTTTTTCAACTCCTTGATTTTGTTTTCCACCGCCTCTTTGGTGGGTTCGAGCAGTGCGTCTATTCGTCTCAACACCACCATTGGCAGGATTACGTCGCGGTATTGGCCACGAAGGAACACATCGCGCAGCACGTCGTCGGCAATGTTCCATATAAGAGATACTATCTGATTGTAAGCTGTTTCCATTTTTTTGCTTTTGATTGATTCTTTCCTCTTGTCGCTTTTTCACTCCTCCCTCACCATGATGAAACCATAGTCGGGACCTCTGATTGTAAGCTGAGACGAGGATGGAACATACATGAAAGCGGCTCGCGAACCTTCGATGTATATTGAATCGGAAGCAAAAAACTGCATGCGGACAACAAAATCCACGCTCTTTACGTAGGTTTTGCCGTCCGTTTTGCCTATTTTATAGTCTATGCAGTAGGTGTATTTTGTTATCGTGTCGCCCTGAATATCGCAGAAAGTGCCTTCCCAAGGGGCTACAAACTGCCCGAAATCGGAGCGATATTCGCCCGTAACCTTCCATGTGCCTTGTATCTGATGCCACAAGGTGGAGTCGGGACTTACGGAAAAAAACGGCGTTTCACCCTCGTCAATCACCACCTTTTCGCAACCCGAAAGGCAGAAAAGCGAGCAGAGAAACGCAAGCGGAATTCTGACAAAGAAATGTCCCAGAGAAGCATTACCCCCCCCTAAAGCATTGATAAACAATACGTTATGAATATTGTCAGATATTCTCATTGTCAGATAATATTTTAAAAACGCTCCAAAGGTAATAAAAACTTTTAGAAAAAACAAAAATTAGGAGAATTTTTTTTTCAGTTTTCAGTTTTTCAGTTTTCAGTTTTTTATTTAGCTGACATAACATGTGTTTTTTGCTATTATTTATATTATATATATATATATAATATAAATAATAATTTTTTTTCAAAAACAAAACGACCCTTAAAATCAAAACTGAAAACTGAAAACTGAAAATTTGTCTGTGTTTCAGTTTTCAGTTTTCAGTTTTGTTTTTAAAAGCCATTAACTATTTTTTTTCGAATCAGCAGAGCAGATT
>JBJEAS010000055.1:0-55257 GCA_051869235.1 Prevotella sp. | reverse complement strand
TACATTTAAAGAGTGTAAATATTACCATTATTCCTGATACACCTTATTATATAATAAAAAAGAACATACAAAAAAGGTAGACATCCGTAAGTCCACAAAGAAAAAAAAGGATTGGCTGCTGCTGTTTTGGCAAACAAACCAATCCCTCTGAATATGAATGCGATTTACTTATTTGTTCGTCAGTTATATTTTAGAATCTGTCCTGGCATCAAACGTATGCGTTTGCCTATACGATTGAGCCTACACAATTCATCTACTGTTGTTCCACGTTTCTTTGCAATAGAGTACAAAGTCTCTCCTGCTGCAACCTTATGGAATTTGACATCCTTTGCGTATGTTGCTTCAGGTGCTGCAATAGCAAGCTCCACGTCCTCGTCGCTTTCGCCGACACTTCCACCGCCTACGCCACGAAGCCTATTGGCGACAAGCGATTCTGACTCATAGCGATTCCTATAGAACATATATGTATCGCCAATGACATCCTGATTGCGGAAGTCGAACATGAGTGCGGGATTGAGTGCAACGCCGCAAAGACGCGTCTCGAAATGCAGGTGAGAACCCGTGCTTCGACCCGTATTGCCACCGAGTCCGATAGGTTCTCCAGCCTTGACAATCTGGTTTTCAGCAACCAGTTGTTTAGACATGTGTCCGTAGATTGTCTCAAGGCCGTTGCCATGACGTATAACAACATATTTTCCGTAGCCCTTAGCCTCGTAACATACCATACGCACTTTTCCATCGAATGCAGCACGAATGGTATCGCCGATATAGACTTTCACATCAATACCTTTATGCTGACGTCCCCATCGGGATCCGAAATTAGACGTCACCACTCGATTTGATGTTGGCATACAGAAGCCACGCAAGTCAATGCTGAACGTATCAGGAAGTTCAGTAGCTTTATGAGCATAGATGTTGTTCCAATCCTCATAGAGGTCAGCAGCCGGTGTTTCCATCTGCTCAACCTGAATCAGGCGGTTGAGCGCAACAGAGTCGACAGCTTTCATTTTTTTGTCGATTGGTGCCTGACGTGCCAAAATGTCCTGTCCCATCGTCGGGATTGCGGATATAGACATGAATGTCAGTATTGCAATAGTCTTTAGTTTTCTGAGAATCATAAATCTTTATAGTTATTCTTGGTGCCTATGCACTGGTCAAGTCGACGCAACGATAATTACAATCCAATTATGTGTCGCATGTCATAAACCCTGGTTATTGTAAAATCAACATTGCAAAGATAGGTATTTTTTTGCAAAGTCCACAAGGAAATGCAATAATTTATTGTTATTTTAACACTTTTGTCATGAAATGGCGGACCAGTTAACATTAGTTTTGCGCAATTCGTACAATCTGTGCACAAATATTTCATTCTCACGGTTTTGCAACAAAGGGTCGGAATTAATGACGAGTTGGGCTTCGTCTCGAGCCAGCTGTACGAGTTGTCCATCGCGTGCTATATCAGCTATTTTCAAGTCAAAAGCCATTCCACTCTGCTGTGTTCCCTCAAGGTCGCCGGGTCCGCGCAGCTTCAGGTCAGCTTCAGCAATCCTGAACCCGTCGTTGGTATCACACATTATGTCGATGCGCTTGCGTGTGTCGGCACTGAGATGAGGGCAGGTGACGAGAATACAATACGACTGGTCAGCCCCTCGCCCTACCCTTCCTCGCAGCTGATGCAACTGCGAGAGTCCAAATCTCTGCGCATCAAGAATGACCATAACCGAAGCATTAGGCACATTCACTCCCACCTCAATAACCGTTGTAGCCACGAGAATCTGCGTCTCACCCGATGCGAACCGCTGCATTTCCTCCTCTTTTTCTTTTGGTTTTATCTTTCCATGCACCTTACTCATCTTGAATTCAGGAAACACCTGTCGCAACGACTCATATCCGTTTTCGAGGTTTTTAAGGTCTATTCGCTCACTCTCTTCTATTAGTGGGAATACTATATATGCCTGCCGTCCCATTCTAATCTGTCTACGAATGCTTTCATAAAGTTTTGGCAACTGGGCATCGTAGACGTGTTGGGTAAACACCGGTTTTCTGCCTGGAGGCAATTCGTCTATGACGCTGACGTCCAAGTCACCATAAAGCGTCATTGCCAACGTGCGTGGTATTGGCGTTGCCGTCATAACCAACACATGAGGTGGATTTGCACTCTTGTTCCATAGTTTAGCACGTTGGGCTACTCCAAATCGGTGTTGTTCATCTACAACGACCATTCCGAGCCGAGCAAACTGCACAGTGTCCTCAATAACGGCATGCGTTCCGACCAGGATGTCAATGCTACCTGCCATCAAGTCATCCAATATCGTCTTTCTACGCTTGCCCTTCACTATGCCCGTCAACAGTTCGACACGCACTTCCATTCCTTTTAGGAAGTCCTGAATAGTCTTCAGATGTTGTTCTGCCAGTATTTCTGTAGGAGCCATAATACAAGCCTGATACCCATTGTCAATGGCAATAAGCATAGACATCAAGGCAACCAAAGTCTTTCCGCTTCCTACATCCCCCTGGAGCAGTCGATTCATTTGCCTCCCACTCTTGGCGTCATTCCAAATCTCCCTGACGACCCTCTTCTGCGCCTCTGTCAACGGGAAGGGAAGATTCTTGTGGTAGAAATCATTGAACTTTTTCCCGATACGCGGGAAAACATAGCCACGATACTTCCTGCGGTTGTCGGAAACATAACGTACAATGTTCAACTGGACATAGAACAACTCCTCGAACTTCAACCTAACGCGCGCACGTTCCAAAGCCTTTGCCGACTCGGGGAAATGTATGTTTCGAAAAGCTTCGTCGCGCGAGGCGAGATGCAGTCTGTCCACCATTCCGTCAGGCAACGTCTCTGGCAAAGGGTCCTTCATCAGTTCCATGAGATTGCGCATCAGCCTCTCCATCGAGCGCATGGTGAATCCTGCCTTCTTCATTTTCTCCGTCAGCGAATAATACGGCTGCATGCCCATTCCCGTGAGTTGCATGTCCTCGGCAGGGTCGATGTCGGGATGAACCACATTTATTCTTCCATTGAACATGGTAGGCTTTCCGAAAACGATGTAAGTCGTACCTATTTTATAATGCGTGCGCGCATAGCGTCCTCCGTTGAACCAGGTAAGGTCCATCAGATTGCGTCCATCGGAGAAATGCGCCACGACCCTTTCTCGCCGTGGTCCCATCTCGAAAGTCTCGAAACTGAGTATCTTGCCCCTTATCTGCACAAAAGGCATTTCGGTATTCACCTCCGCAATAGTATACAGTTTGCTGCGGTCTATATACTTATAAGGATAGTTGACCAGCAAATCGGCAAAGGTCTTGACACCAAGTTCGTCGCCAAGGACCTTCGCCCTTTTAGGTCCTACGCCGGGCAAATATGTTATCTCAGTATCGAGGTTCAGCATCAGCACATCGGTTTATTGAGTTTTCCTTTTAGTATAGCCTCAGCCAATGCCAAGTCGACGGGACGTGTTATCTTGATATTCGTCGGTTCGCCATCGATATGCGATTCGCTTTCGGCAAATGCGGCACAAACGGACGCATCGTCGGTAAACGCTTCGCTGAAAGGCTGATTGTATGCCTTTCGCATCACACTGTATGGGAAACACTGAGGAGTCTGCACAAGACGGTATTCGGCACGTTGGACATTGCCTTCGCCAATATGGAACAACGTGTCGGTGACAGGAACGACAGGAATACACATGTCGAACATACGAGCCCCAGCAAAGCAACGCTCAATAAGGTCGACAGTAAGCAATGGGCGAACGCCATCGTGGACAGCTACAACACCTTGTTCGTCGTCGCCCACCAAGGCGAGTCCGTTCCTTACCGACTGGTATCGCGTGTCGCCTCCATTGGCAATGCGCACTTTTATGTCGAAACCAAATTTCCCACACAACTCACGCCAATATTCCTGTTGGTCGATAGGCAGCACGAGAATGATGTCAAGCTCAGGCGAATAGTCATGGAAACGCCTTATGGTGCGCATGAGAATAGGCACACCGTCAAGCAGCATGAACTGTTTGGGAATGTCACCGCCCATGCGCAAGCCCTTGCCTCCAGCCACTATGATAACATGGTCCATTATCTACCCATCAAGTGATTGAAGATCATACCCTCGCGAAGCGTGTCAGCCACTTCCTTGCCAGCCAGAATCTCAAGAATGGCATAGCCATAAGGGAAAGCCGCTGCAGGTCCTTCGCCTGTTATGATGTTGCCATCGATGGTTACAAGTTCCCTCGTATAGGTAGCACCTGTCATTGTGCCCTCGCAACCAGGGTAGCATGTAGCTCGCTTTCCATCGAGCAATCCGAGGGAGCCGAAAACCATAGGTGCGGCACAGATGGCGGCAATGGGTTTTCCTGCCTCATAGTGCTCAACAATGGCTTTGCGTAGACCCTCGTGGGCATTGAGGTTTGTAGACCCTGGCATTCCACCCGGCAACATCAGCAAATCAGCATCGCTGAGGTCAACACCCTCAAACAATGCATCAGCCTTAAGCGTGACGCCATGAGCCGATGTAACAAATTCACTACCTGTGATGCTTACAGTCACCACGTCCTGTCCACCACGCCTAAGAATGTCCAATGGTGCCAATGCCTCTACATCCTCGAAGCCGTTGGCCATGAATTGATATATTTTTGCCATAATAAGATATTTATGTAGTCAAAGGAGTTAACTTTTTATTTCAACGCCTCCAAATATTTCCTTATTGTCTCATGAAGTCCCATATACAGAGCATCGCATATAAGGGCATGACCTATGCTCACCTCGTCGACCCAAGGTATCTGCTGATGAAAATAGTGAAGATTCACCAAACTCAAGTCATGACCTGCATTTAGTCCAAGTCCCAGCTCCTGCGCAGCCTTTGCCGCCTCTACGAATGGTTTGATGGCTTCCTCACGGTCTACGAGATAGCCTGAAGCATACGGTTCTGTGTACAGTTCCACGCGGTCTGTGCCACATTCCTTGGCTGCTGCAACCATTTCCGCATCCGGGTCTACGAATATCGAAGTCCGTATTCCTGCCTCCTTAAACCTTCCCACCACATCGGTCAAAAACGCTTTGCTGGCACGGGTGTCGTAGCCATGATTCGACGTAATCTGGTTGTCGGCATCGGGCACAAGAGTTACCTGTGTAGGCTTCACCTCAAGCACCAATCCGATGTATTTCTCTATAGGATTTCCCTCAATGTTCAGCTCTGTCGTTATCCTTGGCTTTATGTCGCGCACATCCTGGTATCTGATGTGTCTCTCATCGGGGCGTGGATGTACAGTGATGCCCTGTGCCCCAAAAGCCTCACAGTCCAAAGCCACCTGCAGCACATTAGGATTATTCCCACCACGGGCATTCCTGACAGTGGCTACCTTGTTGATGTTTACGCTCAATTTTGTCATCTTTGTCGTACGTTAAATTGTTCAATAATCACAAAAGTGGCTCTGACAATCAAAAAAAGCGCCGAATAATTTTGCGGATTAGCCAAATTCCATTATCTTTGCCACCGAAATATGCGGCAAAGATAGTGAAAACCGAGCAAATGACAAAGTAATTCGGGATTTTTTTCTAAAGAATTGCCAATATCAATAAACTTATGGCATCACGGACACTCAGATTCGCCCTTTTCGGCAATATTTACCAAGCCAAGAAGTCGGCATTCATCAACAACATCATCGGCTCGCTTAAGGAAAGCGGTGCCGAAGTATCCATTGACAGCGAGTTCTATCACTTCCTTGTCGATACAGGACGTGCGGGACTGCCCGTAGACAACGTGTTCAACGGCAACGATTTCGACGCCGACTTCGTGGTCTCCATGGGTGGCGACGGAACATTCCTAAAGGCAGCGAGCCGCGTGGGAGACAAAAGCATCCC
Source organism: Prevotella sp. (assembly GCA_051869235.1). Lineage (GTDB taxonomy): Bacteria > Bacteroidota > Bacteroidia > Bacteroidales > Bacteroidaceae > Prevotella. Next base: position 49,395 of record JBJEAS010000055.1, on the reverse strand, counting down.
CATAATAGGAGTGAACATGGGACGATTGGGGTTCCTTGCCGACGTACACCCCGAGGAGTTCCACAACTGCGTTAAAGCACTCTACGAGAAGAAATACACCATCGAGGACCGCACAGTCATTAGAGTGACAGCCGAAGGCAACGATTTTGTTGGCAGCGACTGTGCCCTCAACGACGTAGCCATCCTAAAGCGCGATAATGCCTCAATGATTACCATCCACGCGAGCATCAACGGCGAGCATCTCACCACATACCAAGCCGATGGTCTTGTAGTCAGCACCCCGACAGGCTCAACAGCCTATTCCCTTTCTGTCGGTGGCCCTATCATTGTGCCGGGCACCCGTGTGTTCTCATTGACCGCCGTTGCCCCGCACAGCCTCAGCATGCGACCGATAGTCCTCTCCGACGACTCTGTCATCACCCTTCGCGTGGAATGTCGCAGCCACCATTTCCTCGTGGCACTCGACGGCAGGAGCGAGAAGTGCATCGAGGGCTCAACAATAACACTGCAAAAGGCACCTTACAACATTAAGATTGTAAAGCGCCAAGAGTCTACCTACTATTCCACACTAAGGGAAAAGATGATGTGGGGAGCTGATACTCGTGAGAAATAGTTCAGTTAGTTGACGAGTTGACAAGTTGACGAGTTGACAAGTTATTAGCTTTGCAAACGATTGTGCACATAAGCCATCAACTTGTCAACTCGTCAACTTGTCAACTCGTCAATTTAGAAAACTACCACGCCCAGTAGGTGGCTTTGACGTTCGACTCCACCTTCTCCTCCACGTCATCGGGCAGATTGCAGAAGAAATCTATGCCTGTGCGCTTCTCCAACTCATCGACGGAAATTGCGAAATCGCTCAACTTAAGTTTGGTGTTGTCCTCTTCAGTATTCTCTGCCCAGAATGCGAGTGCCTGATATCCTTTTGCAGACTTATAGAGAACCGCCATATAAAAATATTTTGGAACTATGAGCTTGTCGCTTATGCGCTTGATGATGTTTGCCTCGTCGTCTATTGTGCCGCCCTTGCATACAAACAGAGTGTCGGCTACGGGCGACAATGCGATCCAGCGTCGAACCCTCTCCTCCATTTTATTCCACAGACCAGAATTGAACTTCTTGTACTGCGGTTGCATGTTTGTGAGATAAAAGGTCTGCTTGTTGGCTTCCTTGGAATAGAGGCGGTCGGCAGAGGGGCAGATGTGTCCATGGTCGAATCCAGAACCTTTGAAATAGTCTTTGTCAAGGTATTCTTCGTCATTAAGTTCCGGATCAAAAGGATATCCACCTTCATATCGGCTTATGTTACCACCAAATCCCCGATAAAGCTGGTAACACGACCACCGTTGTGACATTTTGTCCTTATCCCACTCCACGGAATAGTTCACTCCATAAGAGTCGGAAGTCCTATGTACAATGACCTTGTTGTTCCCTTCCTTCAGCCGTGGGAACTCCAACCGCGAGGCTTCCTTTATGTTGGAGATATTCTTGTTGGCATTGGCGGTGCCGGTGCCTGATATAAACCCATCGCTTCCAAAGGTCAGGTTTCCTTCCTTCATCAGCAGGTTCTTCACTTCCCATGTTGCCGATTTTTCACCGCAAGCATAATGAAGTGCCACCACCACCTTGCCCTTTCCGATAAAACGTTCGGGAAGATTCACACCGTAGTCATACCAAGTATCCCAATTGCTACCCTCCGTCCAAGGCAAAGAGATGTCCGTCCACTCGGTTGTCGCAGGATTGCCAGTATAGTTGTCGGTGATGAGCACCTGGTCGGCAAGGTCGGCAAACGGTGCACCTGTATTTGTATAATAACGCAGAATGTAATTGAACTGCAGGTATGCGCCTTTCGACTTCGACAAGTTTATAGCCTCCGACACGAGATAACTGTCCGACTTTGTCGACGTTTCCGTCGAATTGTCATATCCTGTTGCCGTTGCCGCCCCATGGTCTATTACCCACGGCGTTCCCACTATCGTCTTTTGTGTAAACGACCCGAATGTAGCCAGGAAAGGCTCTTTAATATATTCTCCATTCGTCACTTCCGACGTTTCCTGTCCACCCTGCGGCTCCTCGTTGTCCGAATCGCTGCTACAGCCCGCTATGAATGTTGCGAGCAGAAGGGGAATAAGCAATTTGCAAGTTTTGTTCATTTTTATCTTCATCTTTTTCATATTCTACTTTACAAAGGTACTCAACTTTCTGATGTCTCTCAAAGACAATACAAAATTACTCATTATCCACCACAATTCCAAGCAATCCTGCACATTTCTCGTTAACAGAAGTTAAACGTCCTGTCTGCCCACCACCATCTACCATCTTCAAGTGCCTTCGCTCTTACTTCGCTGTACCTTCGCTTGGCGACCCTACCTGAAACGAACCTAAACCGAAGCAACAGCAAACCACCACCAAAGCATCCTCAATAATTAAACCGAAGCAACAGCATCCATTAGCCTATATACTAAACTCAACTCAACTAAACTCAACAACTAAACACACGGCATGGTATAGTTAAGGAAAAGGAAGAAGTGTGATTTAGCTCAACAATAATAATGATATTTATTTACCCTTCCCTACCCCCTACATCTTAACCATAAACACACCCTCATGTTTAGTTGTTGAGTTTAGTTGTTTCAAAATATTCACGGCAGACACAGGGTTGTCCGTAACGCTTGCATTCTGGGATAAGGACTTTACAGAGAATGTCATATACCAAAAACTGTTGAGCGACAAATTGGCGGTCAATCCCGGATACGTCTACAAAAACCTTGTCGCACAGATGCTGGTGGCAAATGACGACAACCTTTTCTATCACACATGTGCAAAAGACGACAAACATTCATACGAGATAGATTTCATACTGTCACGCGGCAATAAGATTTGCCCCATAAAAGTCAAATCGTCCGGTTACAAGACCCACGCCTCATTGGATGCCTTTTGCAACAAATATTCCGACCGAACGGGAGAAAGATATCTCGCTTATACGAAAGACTACGGCAAAGATGGAGCCACAATACTCCTTCCTATACCCATGCTTCAATTCATATAACTTTTCTCTTTAACCCACGAATCCTTTTCCACCCTTTGCAATGTTAGTACAACAATATGTTACTTCATGATATTCAGCCCTCTGGAATGCGCAGTGCTGGGGGTGTGGGCGTCCCGCCCGCACCTCGCCTACGAGGTAATGTTACAGAATTATGCGCTTGATGGTGCCCAAGGTGCGGGCGGGACGCCCACACCCCCAGCCGTTGCCGCTAAATAACATTAATCGGCGGCATCAACCCTGTCATGGACGATGCCGCCGATTAATGTTTATTTTATTTCTTGTTTACTCTGCACTCGTATGGCTCAGATACATACCTACACCTTCCACAAGTCCCTTGTATGAGGTCTTGTAGGCAAGGATAGTCAGCGTGTCGCCTTCCTTCACGCCAAGCGTGCCGAACTTCTTCGTCTCGCCGTTCCAACCTGTAGAAACGCCGTAGATATATACGGAGCCAGTCTCGTCGGTAAGGGCGAAGTTGCCGTAGGTATCAAGGTCGTACTTGGTGTTATCCTCATCGGACTTGCCTACGACACCCGAAATCCTGTAGTAGGTGTTCTTGTCGTCAGGCAACTCGCGAAACTCGGCGATGGTTACGGTCTTTACGGGAGTCACCTTCTCTATCGTGCCGTTGACCATCTGAGGACTGCCCTTGTACTCGCCACGAGGACCAACGTAGGTCACGATGTCGCCCACCTTCAGGTCGGCATAGTCAGAGAAGTTTGTTGTTCCATAAACGTAAACCTCGCCAGAAGCATCCTTGATATAAAGGTTGCCATACTTGGCGTTTGCTATAGAAGTCACGACACCCTCAACACGATACTGAGTATCGCCAACAGGAGCGGCGTTGAACTCGCCACAAGTGGCAGCAATGATTGCACCCTTCTGCACTATCTCAACATTTGCTGAGTAGTCCTTCTTTCCGTCGGTTGTCTTCAACGTAACAGTTGTTGAGCGGTCGCCGCCAGCGTTGGCTGCTGCACGGAACACTACCGTGCCTTGCTGAGTGTTTATGCCGACAACAGAGAGCCAGTCCTTTGCCTCCTCGGGAATCTCAACACTTATTCCGCTGCCCTTGCAGGTGAAATAAGCAGTCAGCTCACCGCCTTCGAGAGGCAGCGTGTTGCCCTCAACGCCGGCAACGTATGTCGAGTCAACCTTGATGAGCGACTTTGTGATGCTTTTCACTGTAACGTTCTTAAGCTCAACGGTACCGCTATAAGTCACTCTTGGTCCTTCGCAGTCCACCACGTCGCCAACCTCTATGCCAAGTGAGGAGAAATTCTTCTCTGCTCCCTTTGCGTCGAGTGTGCCATAGATGTACACCTCTCCGGTTCCGTCGTTGATGTACATGTTGCCGTAAGTGGTGTTCTCAATCTTCGTCACAGCACCCTTGATGCGATAAGTGACGTTGTCAGTGCCCTTGTTCACCTCGGCACATGTTGAAATGGGAAGTTCCACCTTGTCGGCAATCTGCATCACCTTCAGCTGCTGTTTGTCGCCATTACACTCGATGGTGACATAATCCTCATTTGACTTTGTCGTTGCAGGAGCGGTGAAAGTGACTGTGGCATTGCCAGTGCCGGAAGTTGGCGACACAGTTACCCATTCTGGTATGTCGGATATTGTCCAATTGCCTGACGCAGTGACGTCGATGCTTGTTGAACCGCCCTCAGCTGGCAGTGCCACGTATGATGATGTGACACGAACGTTGTCAAGATAACTTACGACATCTTCGTCCTGACAGCTGCTGAACAATGCCACAACAGCGGCAATGAACATCGGGAAAAAATATTTCAGTTTCATATTCTATGTCTCTTATTAGTTGAAAATATACTTGATACCAATAGAAGCATACCAGCACTGACCAATGGCGTGGTTGAGAGTCCATGTCTCTGTGTTGCCATTGATGGATGTTGGTGTAGAGAAGGTTGCGTAACCCTGCTTGTCAACTCCCTCATACTTCAGGATGCGTGGGTCAGAGCCAATCTCGGGGTTGAGATATTTGCTTACGCCCCATTTTGAGTTGAAGAGGTTCAAGAGGTTCTTCACATCGCAGCTAAGCTGCAGAGTGTGCTTCGTCTTGCCCACGTTAAGGGTGAAGTCGTGCTTGTAGCTCAAGTCAACGCGGTGTACCCAAGGATTGTAGAGGCTGTAAGGCTCTGCATACTCGCCCTGGTGCTTGCTCAGATAGCTGTCCTTGTGTACAAAGTCCATGAAGCGGTTCTTGTCGTCCTCCGACACGAAGCGGAACTCGCCGTTAGCCACCTGCTGGTCGGTTGGGATATAGAGTGCGTCGTAGTTGTAGCCGTCGCCGTTCATGTCGTTCTGCATCATGTACGAGTAGTTGTAGCCGCCGCGCCAAGTCTCGTAGATAAGGCTCAGGTGGTTGCCGTGGCTGTCGTTGTTGGTGATGGAGAATACGAAGCGGTCAGGTGTCACGTTCTGTGAGTTGTGGAGGTGCATATTGTTAGGACCCTCAACTGTGGAAACGTAGTTGAGCACCGACGCTGCGTTTGAGCCTGGAAGACTGGTGACTTCCTTGCTTACGCTGTGTGTATAGGCAGCCATGAGGTTCAGCCACTCGAATGGTCGTGCGTTCATCTGCAAGCTTGCCGACCAGCCGTAGCCGCGGCTTGTGTTCTCAAGCACGTATGCGCTCTGCTGTGTCTGGAATCCCTTGGGGAATATGGCACGGTTGTCAGCACCGTTTAGGCGTGGGAAGTTTGTCACGTCAGGCACTGCCCAGTCGCTGAGCATTGCCGCATTGAGAGTCTTGTTGTAGATATACTCTCCAGTGATGGTGAATGGGAAAGACACTGGCAGCTGGTAGTCAACCGCGATAGATGTCTTCCACACCTGAGGCATCTTGAAGCCAGGGTCGATGCCGCAAATAGTTGATGGAATAGCACCTTCCTCTGGGGTGATAGTGGTTGGGAATCCCATCGAGACGATTTTGTTGCGCAGTGCCTCAATGGTTGCGTTGCCATTGGCATCAGTAACAAGACCTCCCTCAAACTGGCTCATATCGACCTTTGTTCCCTTCACTCCTGTGCCATTGAGCTGTGCCTGATACTGCACCATACCGCCGTTGGTAGGCATATTGGTGAAGAACACGAGAGGCAGACGACCTACGAAAAGTCCCGTACCTCCTCGCAGCTTAAGGCTCTTGTCGCCAAGAACATCCCAGTTGAAACCTACGCGTGGTGAGATAGAGAAGCGTGAGTCAGGCCATTTGCCTGTATCGATGTGACGTCCGTTATAGTCAAAGTCGAGAATGGCGTTGTTGGTCATCAGGTCGCCATTGTCAAAAAACATTCCGTCGAAGCGGATACCAGCGGTGAGCTTGAAGTTGTCGGTTGCGTTCCACTCGTCCTGTGCGTAGAAGCCAAGTTTATTGAATGTCACGCGGGCAGCGGGGCTTGACTCGCCGTTGTAGCCGTAGGTGAGGCAGACTACCTCAGGAGCAGCGCCATTGATGAAATCGTCAACGCTATTATAGCGGTAGTAGCCTGTTCCGTTGCGCATATACTGGTTGTCAGCCATCTGATGCTCGTAGCTTACGCCACCCATAATCTTGTGTTTGCCAAGATAGTAGGTCACGTCGTCCTTCACGTTCCAAATGGTGTTGTGGACGGCATTGTTGTATGTAAACAGCTCATAGCCAAGTGCTATGTAGTTGTTGGTGTCGCCTGAACCATCGAGAATGTCGATGAATGGGAATTCAGAGGAGTTTGTTCCGCGCACGTCGTCAAGCTTAGAGAAAGTGGCGAGGAACTGGTTGGAGATGTTGTCGCCAAAGCGGCTGTTCAGGTCGAACGACAGAGAATGTACGAGATTCTTTATCGAGTACATCGAGTTGGCGTATGACATTGCGTACTGCGACGTACGTGAGTAGGCAGAACGCGAACCACCGTCCATCGACGAAGCGTTAGGCGCACTCCAGTTGGTGTTGTTGGTGTGGTTGTAGCGCAGTGCGAGGTGATGGTCGTTGTTGATGTTCCAGTCGATGCGGGCAAGAATCTTGTAGTTCTTCTCGTCGGCAGGGAAGCTTGTGTATGAGCCAGTGTCGTAGCCATATTTCTGCTTCACATGGTCGCTGACGCGCTGCAGGTCGTATTCCGTACACTTTGAGATGTAGTTGTCGGCATCTGCGACGCCATCCGTAGAGGCTCTCCAGCGGTTTGCTATCGTTGGGGTCTTGATATACTCGCCATTGGCGAAGAAGAAGAGTTTGTCCTTGATGATTGGGCCTCCGAGAGTAAAACCGTAGGTTGTCTGCTGGTCTTTCTCGCGTGCGCCCTGAATCTGCTCGCGGTCAACGGCGTCGCCACGCATGTTCTCGTTGCGGTGATAGACGTATGCCGTGCCCTTGAATGTGTTAGTACCAGACTTTGTGACTGCGTTTACACCACCACCGATGAAGTTTGTCTGACGAACGTCGAATGGAGAGATAACCACCTGAAGCTCCTCAATAGCATCGAGCGAAATAGGATTTCCACCACCAGGCAGATTGGACGAAAGACCGAAGTTGTTGTTGAAGTCCGCACCATCGACGGTGAAGTTTGCTGTACGACCATCAGAGCCTTGGAATGTCATTCCGTTACCTCCGTATGGCGAGAGGCGTGTAACGTCGGTAATTGAGCGGCTGACGGTTGGCAAAGCCTGAATCTGGGCGCTATTGACGTTAGTCGATGCTCCCATCTTCTCAATGTTGAGTTTAGTTGCCTTTCCCTGAACCACCACTTCACCGAGCACCTGAGAGTCCTCGTTCATTGTCGTGTTGAGGTTGTAGGTCTCACCAAGCTGGAGGACAACGCCCTGCACCTTCTTGGTTTCAAAGCCAATGTAGCTTATGGTAACCTCGTAAGGGCCACCCGAGCGCATACCATTGATGTTGAACTGACCTTTTGCGTTTGTAACTGCCACGTACTTGGTGCCTGAAGGAGTGTGTACGGCCTCAACCGTAGCACCGATGACATCGTCGCCGTCAGACGAGACTCTACCAGACAATCCAGACGTAGTAACCTGTGCCACTACCGATGAAACCATCAGCACAAGTGTGGCGATTAGGAAGTACAATCTCTTTTGCATAAGATTTTTAATGTTAAAAAATTAATACCTAATACCTAAAATGAGGTCGGATTTCTCCTACCATACCATCTTACGGCTGCAAAATTAACTAAAATTTCTGATATATGTGTTACAAAATCATTATTTTTTGCATAAAAGGTGCATTTTTTTGTCTTACGCAAACTGTAACCTGCCAGCTACTTCTTTTTTGGCAGCTTGCCTGTTTTCAGTAAACTCTCCAGAGCCTTCATCTTTACACTGTGGGTGGCATGGTCGAACAGGAGCGAAGGATTGAACGCCTTGCCGTTAAGGCGACATTCAAAGTGAAGATGTGCGGTGGTGGCTCGTCCCGTCTGACCCGTCAGTGCTATCACCTGACCAGCCTTGACATGGTCGCCCACGCTCACCAGGTTCTTGGAGTTGTGGCTGTACCAGGTCTCGAAGCCGTTCTGATGGCGGATTTTTATCAGGTTGCCATAGGCGGCATAACGTTGCGACATCACCACGTCGCCTTCCAATGCAGCCAGTATGTTGTCGTCGGGGGTCGTCTTAATGTCTACTCCCGAGTGTGTACGCCCGCCTCGCCTACCGTAAGGACTGATGACTTTCGCCTCTGGAAGAGGGTATACGGCGACAAGTTTTTTGCTTTCGTCCTTGGTTTCTCTGCCTATGACACTCATTTCCACATGCTTACCCTTGAGGCGGAAGAGCAGAGTGCGCCGCGTCAGGCGGTGGCTCTTGGGTTGAACAATGATTTCCGGATTTATCTTGCCACCGTTCATCATAATATAGAAGGTGAGAAAGGAGCTGCCGTTCTCGCCACCAACGATGGCAATTGTCTGTCCAGCCTTCACCCTGTCGCCCACCTTCGCCAGGTTCTCCGCATTGCGGGCATAGACGGTTTCGAGTCCATTGTCGTGGCGCACTACGATTACATTGCCGTGACCGGAAATATGGCGCGAGAGACGAACCGTACCGTCGAACATCGACTTCACGGCATCTCCCTTGTTGGTGGTTATCTCCATTTCGTTGTCCTTCACCTTAGCCTTTCCCACTGGCAGCGGGAAGGAATAGTCGGCTGTGCGATAGCCTCCAAAGTCGATGGTGAAAGCCTCCGACTGCTCAAACAGTCCCGGAGTCTCAATGCTTATCTGCTGTCGTTCCGCTGCCGTGAACTCGTCCTTAATAGCCGAGGTCAGCAACGTCAGTGCAATACATATATATAATAGGTGTCGTATTTTCATATTAATAACATTGCTCCGGTAAAAATTCTGCCACTGTTTATTCCTTGTCTGCGTGCGGAGAAGAAGTCAGTGTTTTCGTTATAGGTGCATATCGGACTCACTGTAATTGCCTCTGGTTTCACACCCAGTGCGACGAGCTGTTGACGGTTACATTCCTTCAAATCGATGTGCCACTTGCCTCGAACGAATCTCGAACACATCTCGAAGTCCGCCTGACGGAACTGGTCATACACTTCCAGCCCAACTTCAAAGGCATCGAGAGATATTCCCGGACCTATTACGCACTCCAAATCCTCTGGTTTGCTCTGGTAGGTCACAGCCATTGCCTTCACCGCTTTCTCCACTATTCTTGCCACCGTGCCTCGCCATCCTGCATGCACCACACTGACGGCATGGTGACGCGCGTCGTAGATTATCATTGGTATGCAGTCGGCGGTAGACACTCCTATGCAGATGCCGCTTTCGTCGGTCATCAAGGCATCGACACCTTCGAGAATCATCCGTCTTATGTTCTCAGGCAGGGCAATGAAGTCCTTGGCAATCTGCCTCACATCCACGCCGTGGGTCTGATGGGGCATCACAAGTCGGTCTGTCGTTATGCCCAACTCGTCGCAAAGAGCCTTACGGTTGGCGGCAATGTCTTCAGGCGAGTCGCCACAGTATTCGTTGATGTTGAACGATGCATATTCGCCTTGGCTCACTCCACCATGGCGCATAGTGGAAAAGAACACTGCATTACCCTCATTATAATAATGTAACCGCGGTACTAATTCTTCACACTTCATTCTTCACTCTTCATTTTCTTCCTCGTACTCAAAGTCGTCGAGTTCGTCAATGTCCTCAACGTCAACATACTCGATATCGTCATCTTCACCCTCAGCCTCCATTTCTGCCGCAAAGCGAGTCATGTCCTTGTCACGATGTACGATAACGTCCTCCTGCGTAATTGCCTGCAGCTTGTTGCTCTCGCTGTTCAGTTCCTCCCAAAGCAAGTCCTTCAGCTCCGTAAGTCCCATGTTTGCAACCGAGGAGATGAACACCACAGGCAGGTCTTGCGGCAATGTATCTTTGAGCATCTCAATGAGTTCCTCGTCGAGCAAATCGCATTTAGTCACTGCCAGCACGCGGTGCTTGTCGAGCATGTCGGGATTGAAGTTACGCAGTTCGTTGAGCAATATCTCGTATTCCTTCTTTATGTCGTCGGTATCGCCCGGCACCATGAACAGCAGCAGCGAGTTGCGCTCAATATGGCGCAGAAAGCGGAGTCCTAAACCCTTCCCCTCGCTTGCTCCCTCAATAATACCGGGAATGTCAGCCATCACAAACGACTTATGGTCGCGGTAAGCCACGATGCCCAACGAAGGCTCAAGCGTGGTGAACGGATAGTTGGCTATCTTTGGCCTTGCGCTCGACAAGGCAGACAGCAGCGTCGACTTGCCCGCATTGGGGAAGCCCACCAGACCAACATCAGCCAGCAGTTTCAGCTCCAGAATGATGGTCATCTCCTGCATCGGCTCGCCCGGCTGCGCATAACGTGGAGCCTGGTTAGTGGCTGTGCGGAACTGGAAGTTGCCCAGTCCTCCCCTACCGCCCTTCAGCAGCAACACCTCCTGCCCGTCGTAGGCGACATCGCACACATATTTTCCCGTCTCGGCGTTATACACCACCGTACCGCAAGGCACGTCGATGTAGACGTCCTTTCCGTCAGTGCCGTGGCATTTGTCGCGTCCGCCGTTGCCACCATGTTCGGCGAAGATGTGGCGTTCATATTTCAGGTGGAGCAACGTCCAGTAGTTGTGGTTGCCTCTTAGGTAGATGCTGCCACCCTTACCGCCGTCGCCGCCGTCAGGACCGCCATTGGGGTTATACTTCACATGACGCAAGTGCATCGAGCCTTTGCCGCCCTTTCCCGAGCGGCAATATATCTTTACGTAGTCAACGAAATTGGATTCTGCCATACTAAAAATTCGTTTTGGGTGCAAAGTTAGTGCAAGTTGAGCGAAGAACAAAATAAAAAAACTATTTTTATATTTTTTCTTCCGAAACGCAGCCTTTCTTTCTATAAGCTACTGCTTCAAACTACCTATTGGCACCACCAACACACCATCGAGACGGCGATAGGCATATTCGCCGATGGCAGTCAGCACCATCATAAACGAAGGAGCCTTCATGCGCTCGGTGTCAATCTTCGAGGCGAGTTTCTTTAAGGTTGTCGCCCCTGCCTCAATAAGGCTGTCGCCACCCAACTTAATCTCTATCAAACCATACCTGCCGTTGCGCAGATGGACAATGGCATCGCACTCAAGCCCGTTCTTGTCACGGTAATGATACACATCACCGTCAATTGCCTCAGCATACACACGCAAGTCACGCACTGCCAACGTCTCGAAAAGCAAACCAAAAGTGTTAGGGTCATCCAAAAGGTCGTCAGGACCGAGACCCAAGGCTGCTGCTGCTATGGAGGGGTCGGTGAAATAGCGGGTGTCGCTGGTGCGTATGGCAGTCTTCGACCTCAGGTTAGGATTCCACGCTGCCATATCCTCTATGACAAAGATACGCTTAAGGGCGTTTATATATGAGGCGACTGTTGCCTCAGTAGTGTCGGAAGCCTCGTTTGCCTTTATGTCGGCAAGGATGGTGCCTACCGATGCCTGCGCTCCCTGATGGCGCGAATAGGAACGCATAAGGCGACGGGCCAATTCTGCATTACGCTGCACATCATCAACACGCGAGATGTCGCTGCGGCATACCGACTCAACATATTCTCTTGCCTCAATCAATGCCGCCCTCTCACTACTTTTCAGCGAAGCCTTGGGCCAACCGCCACGACATACAAGGAATGCTATACGATGGATGTCGAGATTACTTGTTCCGTCAACCTCATTTTCCTTTGCGAACAAGCTGCCAAGGCTAACGTCGCCCGTGGAGTCTCCTGACTCCCAAAGTGACATGGTGCGCATCTTTATCCATCCGAAACGTCCTGTGCCGGAATGGAATATCTCTGATGTCGAGGCGGGAACGGCAGAACCTGTAAGCATAAATTGTCCGTCCTCGCCACGATGGTCGACCTCAAAGCGGATGGCATCCCACAATTTAGGGGCAATCTGCCACTCGTCGATAAGGCGCGGCGTGTCCCCAGCCAACAAACGCTTGATGTTTGTTGACGCCATAGTGAGATTGCGGTCCTTCATCTCTGGGTCTGCCATATAAAGCACGCTTCTCGCCTGTTGTTCCCCCGTGGTGGTCTTGCCGCAATATTTTGGGCCTTCTATAAGTACGGCTCCCATAGCCTCAAGTTTCTCTGCCAAGAGGCTGTCAACCACTCTATTTCTATACTGCTTCATAATGTCTTTTTCTTTTCGGCAGCAAAATTACGAATAATATTTGATATTCAGTACATTAAAAGATATAAAAATTGTTATATTATGCCATTTGGCTGATTTTCATTGTGGTATTTGGCGGTTTTTCATTATGGTATTTGGCGATTTTTCATTATGCCATTTGGCGGTTTTTCATTATGGTATTTGGCGGTTTTTTATTATGGTATTTGGCGGTTTTTCATTATCACAACAACAAATACTTGCAACAGCTTCCCCCGATGGAACAGCAAGATTATGTAAAATACAACGTTTGCTGGGAAAGTGCACGAAATCCGACTAAAACTCACTTTTTTTATGAGCTTTAGTCGGATTTCGTGCATATTTCAATTTTTTAGCTTGATTCTTTAGTCTCCTTCACCGAATTCTTCATCTGAGACAAGGATGCTTTCTGACGTGCAAATCAACTTGGTCGGTATATATTCATACGACACGATTTCGGGTTTTATATATTTCTTCTTGTCCATAACGATTTTATTACTGAACTTTTTCGTTATTTAATGTAGTTGAATATCCTGCGGCAACGGCTGGGGGTGTGGGCGTCCCGCCCGCACCTGTCCGTATGGCAAATCTTTCGTTAGCGGTTTTTATATTACCTCGTACCTTAGGTGCGGGCGGGATGCCCACACCCCCAGCCGACAGCGCTGAATAATCTGCCGTATAAAACACTGGGAAAGATCATTTATTTTACTACTTTCTTGTTATTCATAATGTATACTCCCTTTTGCGGTGCGGTTGTGAGGCGGCGGCCTTGCAGGTCATATAGGCGGTCGGTGGACGTTGGGGCTGTAACGACCTGTATGTCTTCTATCTTCGTAGCACTGCCTCCGAAACCTCCGCCTCCACCTTCGCCATTAAATTCGAAGGGGATGAAGCATGTCAGGTCTGAGGCTTCTGCATTGTCTTTACTCAAGGTGAAATACCAACGCTGTGGCTTCAGTATGGCATTGACAGCTGCTCTGCCGAATTTGCCGTCCTTCATGATATAATCGTTAGTTGACTCATCTTCGTAGCCGTTAAACGAATCGAGTTCGAAATATGTGGGGTTGATGGTGACGGTTATATTATCATTCCCGAACACATGGCTTGACATATTAGTCACAGCCATTGTAACATCAGTCAGTTCCATTTTCTTTTCCCCAACCTCGTTTGACCTAATTAAGCATGGGGTATTAGCCTCTATTCTGCCTTCAGTTACTTTGCTTATCGACAGTTGCATAAGCAGTTTTCCGTTTTCGTCTTGATCAATATTCATTCCATTGAGAGTGGCCACCTCAAGTTCTGCCGACGTCCATTGGTCGTAGGTCATGGCAAATGGTACATACAGCGGTTGCCATGACGTGTTGGTGAAGTTGCGGCTGTAGCTCAATGTCTTTGCCGTTATTGCTGAATGATAGGCTACAGGCTTGCCGTCGTAGAGATAAATCTTCGACGCCTGTCCCTCGCTGTTCACCACATTACTTTTGCGCTCCACTATCAGCGGGTCGATGTCGCCTACGGCTGTGAGCACATTGTTGTCCGATGAAACTTCGGGATAGGAAAGGTCGATGTAAAGATTGTCAGGGCGAGTCCAAAAGTCTTCACCATAGTCGCTCATGTCGGTATATGCGCTGCATTCGCCGTTGGCGGAAGTCACCGCATAGCTGCCTATGCCCTGCTGCGGAAGGGCATGGTAATAGCTGAAGTGCATGTTGCCGAGGTTGCTTGCGCCACTGTTCAGGTAGATTGGACTCCAGCCGTGAAGGTCGTTTACAAAGTCCTTTATGCCTTCGGTATTGCTGAGTTCCTCGCCATAACTGCTCTTGTACTTGTTCTTGTCGTAAATCTGCACGTTTGTAGCCGTGAGCGAGGTGGCACCCTCGTTGATGCCCATCAGATGTCCCCATCTGCTGGCGGTGTTTTCGGGTTCGTTCATGTTGCACATCGTATATTCAGCAGAGTTGCCGCTATATGAAACGCCGAACAGTCCTCCGATATAGCCCCAAGAGTCATACGTGGCATAATCTACTGTCGGCAGCACCACACACCTCGCCACCTTCACGTCCGAAGCGCGGGAGGTGATGCCGCCAGCACATTGCGGGTAATTGGATTTTTCACCTACGTTGTATGTCGAGGCGTGCAACGAAGCCTGCACCACGGCATCCTCCACCGTTGTCTGCTCCAACATAAGTCCGGCCAAACCGCCAATCTGGTTGCCTGTGATGTCGGTGTAATAGACGCTGCATCGGCTGATGTTGCCCGTGAATATACCAACGAGACCGCCCGCACCGTAGTTATACCCTATCTGCGAACCGATAATATCTATCACTGACCCTAACGTCTGGTTAATCTTGCAGTCGCGCACATAGATGCCGCTCAGCGAGGCTTTGGTAGCCTTGCCAGCCACCATGCCCACTTTGCCGGCTGCCGATACGGTAAGCGAGTTGTCGGTGAACTTCAGGTTCTTCACCTCCGCTCCCTCGCCTAATTCGGCAAAGAAGCCAGTGGGGAACCAAGTATTTGACGTGTAGCTGATGTTCTTCACGGTATGGTCGTCGCCATCGTAATGTCCAAGGAATGCCTTCCAGTTGCCGTCGCTGGCAGTACCGAGCGGTGTGAATTCGTTTTTGGAGAAGTCGAAGTCGCAGGTCTGCTGGAAATAAATCCCTTTATAGTCATGTCCTTTTGCCACATTTCTGTTTAACATCGTAAGTTCATCGTAGTTGGTGATGAGATAAGGGTCGGACAAAGTACCTGCACCTTTGTCATTCATTACGAAAGAAACGTCAACGCCACCCCACGCAACTGGAATTGGAAGTTTTGTCGCAGGGTCGAGCCCCCACGATGCAACGCTCCAATTGGAGCTGGCTTCCATTTTTGAAATGAGGCTTTCCTCTTCATCACTTTGGAAGAAAGAAAGCGGCTGCTTTCCTGTTGACGCTTCAGAAGCAGAGGCTGACTTGGCGGTAGTATCAATAAAAAAGTTGTTGTTGCCCAAACCGTAATTACTGTATTGAGCCAAGGCATAAGTGGAATAAGGTGTATTAGTCGTTACAGTACCCATATTTACACAATATTTCATCACACCTTTTGCATATGCCGCCACGCCGGCAAGATACACGTAGTTCATTCCGCCTATACCGGTATAGAGTTTTCCATAGTTAAAACAGTTCTCCAAATCTCCGCCACCATTCCAACCTATGACTCCTCCACAACAGAAGTCGCTATAAGACTCGGAAGTGCTGCAAGCGGACAAATCAACATCTCCAAAATTGGCACAGACGGACAAGGCATACCCATAGCCTGCCACACCACCGACATAACAATACGGTGCGCCATTGCAACGCACCTGCTTATAGTTGCGACTGTCTGTCACCTTGTTATTTGCACAGCCGACGACACCACCTAAATAATAAGATGTAGCATTCCAAGCTGTAACTGGGGCATAATTGCAACACGTGGACACATCATAAGCATATCCTGCTATTCCTCCCACATATCCTGCTGTTGATGACTTGGAATATAAATACACCTCTGAAGAGTTGTTGCAGTTTGTCACTGCATTCTTTGCATAGCCTACTATACCACCTACATATTTAGCGGATAAACTCGACACTCGGTCGTTCCCGCTACTGTTTTTGACAACGCAGTTGCTTACATTGTAACAATAACCTGCAATGCCGCCAATAAAATCGCAAGTACTGGTTGAGGTATCGGCATCCTTTATGTCGGCGTCAACCGTACAATTTTTGATGTCCGTATTGTCTAACGTCAAGTCGCCTCCATTTCCTAATATGCCTCCAATGTAGTCTGCTCCGTCAGAACCCGACTTACACCTTATTGCTCCACTGAAATGACAATTGTCAATAGTGCAACTGGAAGAATATCCTACTATACCTCCTGCAGTTTTCACAAGTCCCTGAACTATAGTGCCATGAAAAGAACAGTTTGTTATTTCCGACGAAGTCGCATGAGCAATGACACCTGCCAAATCATAATTGTTTCCGCTCAAATAACTGTCGGATACAATAAGGTTTTTGACTGTTGCTTGATAAACAAACCCAAAGAATCCGACATACCCTGTTTGTGTATCATCATCTGTATATACGCCACAGACGGTATGATTTTGTCCATCGAATATTCCCTTGAAAGACTTATTTCTTGATTCAAAACCGATATGAGTCCATTGTTTTGCAGTGATTAAGGGATTACCATCCTCATTTAATAGTTTTTCGTTTAGCGTAATGTCAGCATTCAATACTACATATTTTTGGTAATACGTATTGCCATTGTTCACCCGATAAGCGAAATTAGCAAGTTCCTGTGCCGTACTAATCCGATAAGGGTCTTCCTTCGTACCCGAGCCTGGCAACTCGCCAGGGTCGGAAGTCGGGTACTCCCACGCCCTTGCCACATTAACGTTTGCCGCCATGATGATTGACAGCAGTAAATAAAAAATTCTATTCATATCTGTTGTGTATTTATTGTTTTTCTTCCCTTGCAAAATTAGGAAGAATAAACCACAACAGCAAATTTGGGCAAGAACTATTTTCTATGGAACGACAAGATTTTGTAAACCTGACACGTTTTTGTTTTATTGACACGTTTTTGTCCCAAGAGAGGAATTCTATCTTTCTTAACGAACAAACAAACCGTCCAACGTCACTTCGCTGTTTACCACACCCGTGTGACGGCCATTGGCAACGCCGAACGACGTGATGAAGGTGTTGACCAATGACTTGCGGTTGTGAGTGCGCTCGCGAAACAGCTCCATGCGGTTTCTTAACGTCATCTCATAGTCGGCGGTTATCCTGTATTGACCGAGGCTGAACTTCATCTCGCACAGGTGAACGATACGGTCTGCCCTTTCTATTATCAGGTCAATCTGAGAGCCGCGCGCAGAGCTGCTGCAATCGCCCTTGTCAAACCATGCCGACACGTCGGTAGCCACGGCGCCGATGTTCAGGGCTGCCTTGATTTGGCGAATGTGCATAAGGCCGAGAAGCTCAAATGTCAGTCCCTGCCATGCCTCTACACTGTGGGAATTGCAGTGGTTCGACCACCACTGTTCGTCGTAAGCATCCTTGTTTGGCTCTATATATCGCAAATAAAATAAGGTATAGAAATCAGACAGGCGTATGATGGTGTCCTGGGATTTCTTGCCGTAATACTTGAATTTCATCACGAAGTCGCAGCGTTCAAGATTACACAGTATCTTCGTCAGTTTGCTTCCTGATATGCCTGATGTATCGGCGATTTCTGAATATGTCATGCCATTCCTTCTGGTGGCAAGTGTTCTCACCACAGTGATATAATCATCGGCATTGGCAAACAGGGCGTTATACAGTTCGAAGAACTCTGACGACAATGCTCCCGACCTGTTGAAACAGAGGGCGTCGATGTTTTGGGCGATGCTCATATTGACATCAAGCAGACTGAGATAAAAGGGGATGCCACCCAAGGCCATATAGCATTGGGCTATCTGGAACCTGTCCCAAGGGCAACCCTCGCCCTGCAGATATTGTTCCACCTCATATAACGAGAATGGACGTAGATAAATGCGGCACGTGATGCGGGCATGCAGCCCTCCTTGGTTGTCCACAAGGTTGTCTATCATCCATGACGTGGCAGAGCCACTTGCCACAAACACGATGTCGTGTCTTCGTGCCGCCCACGCATTCCAGAAATTCTCGAATGCCTGGGTGAAGTTTGACCTGATGGAATCTATCCACGGCATTTCGTCGATAAACACCACTTTCTTGCGGTCGGCGGGAAGCGACGAGAGATGTTCCTCAAGGGCATCGAAAGCGTCAAACCAGTCGTCTAACTTTCGCATGGTACGTTCGCCGGCAACTATTTTCAGAGCCTTGGCGAAGTTGCGCAGTTGGGTGCGCTGGGGCAGGTTGTGGCCTCCCACAAACGAGAAATCATATTTCTCATTGAAAAAACTGTCAACCAAGAATGTCTTGCCCACACGTCGCCTGCCATAAACGATGACCAGTTCGGAGCGGTTGGAGTCCATGCAACGTTGCAGTTCTGCAAACTCCCTTTCCCTGCCTATTATCTTGTTGTTTATCATATAGAAGTTACTTTTCTGTGATTCGCAATTTGCTTGCAAATATACAACGTTTTTCTGAAAATATGCACGAAATCCGACTAAAACTCACTTTTTTTATGAGTTTTAGTCGGATTTCGTGCATATTTCTGTGTTTAGCGTAATCCTTTAGTCTCCTTCATCAACTATATCATCATCTGAGATAAGGATGCTTTCTGACGTACAAATCAACTTGGTCGGTATATATTCATACGACACGATTTCGGGTTTTATATACTTCTTCTTGTCCATAATTATTTTATTACTGAACTCTTTCGTTTTTTTATGTAGTTGAATATCCTGCGGCAACGGCTGGGGGTGTGGGCGTCCCGCCCGCACCTGTCCGTATGGCAAATCTTTCGTTAGCGGTTTTTATATTACCTCGTACCTTAGGTGCGGGCGGGATGCCCACACCCCCAGCCGACAGCGCTGAATAATCTGCCGTATAAAACACTGGGAAAGATCATTTATTTTACTACTTTCTTGTTATTCATAATGTATACTCCCTTTTGCGGTGCGGTTGTGAGGCGGCGGCCTTGCAGGTCATATAGGCGGTCGGTGGACGTTGGGGCTGTAACGACCTGTATGTCTTCTATCTTCGTAGCACTGCCTCCGAAACCTCCGCCTCCACCTTCGCCATTAAATTCGAAGGGGATGAAGCATGTCAGGTCTGAGGCTTCTGCATTGTCTTTACTCAAGGTGAAATACCAACGCTGTGGCTTCAGTATGGCATTGACAGCTGCTCTGCCGAATTTGCCGTCCTTCATGATATAATCGTTAGTTGACTCATCTTCGTAGCCGTTAAACGAATCGAGTTCGAAATATGTGGGGTTGATGGTGACGGTTATATTATCATTCCCGAACACATGGCTTGACATATTAGTCACAGCCATTGTAACATCAGTCAGTTCCATTTTCTTTTCCCCAACCTCGTTTGACCTAATTAAGCATGGGGTATTAGCCTCTATTCTGCCTTCAGTTACTTTGCTTATCGACAGTTGCATAAGCAGTTTTCCGTTTTCGTCTTGATCAATATTCATTCCATTGAGAGTGGCCACCTCAAGTTCTGCCGACGTCCATTGGTCGTAGGTCATGGCAAATGGTACATACAGCGGTTGCCATGACGTGTTGGTGAAGTTGCGGCTGTAGCTCAATGTCTTTGCCGTTATTGCTGAATGATAGGCTACAGGCTTGCCGTCGTAGAGATAAATCTTCGACGCCTGTCCCTCGCTGTTCACCACATTACTTTTGCGCTCCACTATCAGCGGGTCGATGTCGCCTACGGCTGTGAGCACATTGTTGTCCGATGAAACTTCGGGATAGGAAAGGTCGATGTAAAGATTGTCAGGGCGAGTCCAAAAGTCTTCACCATAGTCGCTCATGTCGGTATATGCGCTGCATTCGCCGTTGGCGGAAGTCACCGCATAGCTGCCTATGCCCTGCTGCGGAAGGGCATGGTAATAGCTGAAGTGCATGTTGCCGAGGTTGCTTGCGCCACTGTTCAGGTAGATTGGACTCCAGCCGTGAAGGTCGCTGACAAAGTCCTTGATGCCGTCGGTATTGCTGAGTTCCTCGCCATAACTATTCTTGTACTTGGTCTTGTCGTAAATCTGCACGTTGGTGGCATTGAGCGAGGTGACACCACCGTTGTTGATACCCATCAGATGTCCCCATCTGCTGGCACTATTTTCCGGCTCATTCATGTTGCACATCGTATATTCAGCAAAGTTGCCGCTATATGAAACGCCGAACAGTCCTCCGATACAGCCCCACGAGTCGTATGTGGTATAATCAACTGTCGGCAGGACTACGCACCTCGCCACCTTCACGGCCGAAGCGTGAGACGTTATGCCGCCTGCACATTGCGGGTAATAGGAGCTTTCGCCTACGTTGTATTGTGAGGCGTGCAACGAAGCCTGCACCACAGCATCCTCCACCGTTGTCTGCTCTTGCATAATGCCTGCCAAACCACCAATTTGGTTGCCCGTGATGTCGGTGTAATACACGCTGCATCGGCTTATGTCGCCCGTGAAAGTACCGGCAAGTGCGCCAGCACCATAGTCGTACCCTATCAGCGAACCGATAGTCTCTATAACCGGTCCTAAAGTCTGGTTAATCTTGCAGTCGCGCACATAGATGCCGCTCAGCGAGGCTTTGGTAGCCTTGCCAGCCACCATGCCCACTTTGCCGGCTGCCGATACGGTAAGCGAGTTGTCGGTGAACTTCAGGTTCTTCACCTCCGCTCCCTCGCCTAATTCGGCAAAGAAGCCAGTGGGGAACCAAGTATTTGACGTGTAGCTGATGTTCTTCACGGTATGGTCGTCACCATCATAATGCCCACGGAATGCCTTCCAGTTGCCCTCGCTGTCAGTGCCCAGCGGTTGGAAAGTGTTTTCGGCAAAGTCGAAGTCGCAGGTCTGCTTGAAATACACGTCCTTATAGTCCATGCCCTGAGCCAGACGGTTATGAAACCTCATCAGCGTATTATAGTCGCTGATGCGATAAGGGTCTGTTGCCGTTCCTGCCCCAGTGTCGTGCATTACGAAGTATGCGTCCTTACCGCCACATTCTATAGGGATAGGGAGTTTTGTCACTGGGTCGAGTCCCCATGTGCCACCTCCCCACGTACTTTCACTCTCCATCTTGGCGATAAACCCATAGTCGAAATAACTTTGGAAGAAATCCCGACTGCTTTTCCCCACGGTCTCATTTGTCGGTGAGGAATATGTTGCAGAACCATCCAAATAATAGTTGTTATTGTCTGAAACTCCATAATAGGCATACTCCGCCAAGGCATAATTGGCGGCATTGCCATACGTCTCGACCGTTCCCGTATTGAAACAGTTTTTCATCGTTCCGTCAGTATATCCTGACACGCCCGCAAGATAAACATTGTCCCAGCTTGCCTTGTTCGACAACAACTGTCCGGCATTGAAACATCCATCGATGCCTTTGTTCCATCCCACTACACCGCCTCCGCACAACTCGCTGTAACTGCCTGACGATACTGTTCCTGTCAAGTCCAGGGTTCCGAAGTTGCCACAGCAGTAGGCATTGTAGGCATAGCCGGCAACGCCACCGATATAGCATTTCGAGGCGTAGCCTTTTACAGTGGCGTAGTTATAGCAGTGCTTGATTGCCATGTTGTCACTACTGACATTACCACCTTTAACACCACCGGCAACACCACCGATGTAGGTGGCTATGTTGCTTGATACCACATTTCCTGAGCCGCTGCCCTTCAGCATCGTGCAATTCTCAAGATTCAGTTCAGCCCAGCCTACAATACCTCCGATATATTGACAGGTGCTGGTGCCCGTATCTATCACGCTGCCATTCACGGTACAGTTCTTGATTGTCACTTTTAGATCTGTCCAACCCGCAATACCACCCATGTAAGTGGCACCCTCCTTGCCTTCCTCACATTTCACAACTCCTTCGAAATGGCAAGACTCAATACGATGATCATAAAACGCGCCTACAATGCCGCCGGCACAAGTATTGTTATTGCAGCTGACAACCCCTTGATAGGAACAATTGACTATTTTACCACCTGCATTACAACAACCTAATAGTCCACCCATATTGGTACCGGAACCACCGACGAAGCTATCAACGACTTTCAGATTAAGTAAACTAAAACTATTTGCCCAACCTATCAGTCCGACATTATCAGCATCTGAACGGATGTAAACACCACTGATGGTATGCCCGTTTCCATTAATATTCCCTCTGAACCAACGCTGTGGGAAGCCTTTAACGCCTATAGGTTTCATCACTTTGGCGTTAGGTGAAGGTGTTCCATCCGCAGACAGCAGATTCTCATTGAAGACGATATCATTTGTCAGGACAATATATTTTCCAAAGTAGTAATTGTTATACCCATTATTCACACGGTAAGTCAGGTTGGCAAAATCCTGCGCAGAACTAATCCGATAAGGGTCTTCCTCCGTACCCGAACCGGGCAACTCTCCAGGGTCGGAAGTCGGATACTCCCATGCCCTTGCCACATTAACGTTTGCCGCCATGATGATTGACAGCAGTAAATAAAAAATTCTATTCATATCTGTTGTGTATTTATTGTTTTTCTTCCCTTGCAAAATTAGGAAGAATAAACCACAACAGCAAATTTGGGCAAGAACTATTTTCTATGGAACGGCAAGATTTTGTAAACCTGACACGTTTTTGTTTTATTGACACATTTTAGCTTCGTTTTTCCTCATCTAATTTATTTCCATATCTCCAAATTAAAAAGGAAAAGTTATGGTTCTTGTTTCAATTTATTGTGAATATGTATCATGTCAGACAACTCGACTTTCGGAAGTGGGGTAGATTGTAGGTAGTTAAGGAGTTAACTACTAACAATTCCCTTTACTTGCGAAAGTTGAATTAAGTTATATTCTGATGACAAACGCCCACTTGTCGTCGGCAAGTCGCTCGAGAGTGATATTGCCGCCCATGGCAAGCATCAGCTTTCGACATAGCGGGAGTTCGAGATTGCTGCGACCGCTCTTGGCAGGGTTTGTGCGGTTGTTGAACACGTCGAAAAGTTCCTCGGAGTCCCTGTCGGTGAAGTTTGCGATACATCCCACCTGCACAACCACTTCGTCATGATTGCCCCAGAACTTCACCGCCACATTGCCCGTCATCTTGTAATAGTCGGCATTTACGATGGCATAGCTCACCACCTGTGAAAAGCGTTTGGGGTCTGCATTGACAAAATGTGTATTGCCGTCGCCCTCTATTGTGAAATGTATGCCGCCGACATTGCCCAACGCCTCGCGTATATTCATTATTGCCGACTCGACATCCACGTCGGTTAGCGAGAGGTTCAGGTCGCCCTCGCCTGCCTTTCCAAGGTCGATGATGTCGTTGAAGATATTCAGCAGCATGCCTTTGTTCTGATTGATAAACGTGAGCAGTTCCTTGTCGTTGTCGTTCATGTTTGACTTGTCGAGCATGTCTATGGACATCTGTATGGCATTGAGCGGCGAGCGCATAAGATAGCCCATGTTAGTGATGAAATTGGCCTTTCCCTTCTCGTTCTCGCGCGACACGGAGAGCAACATCTTGGCCTGTCGCTTCAGTTTGCGCTCGAAGAAAGCCACCACGGTGATGATGACGACAATGGCAATGAGAGCGCACACTCCGCCAAGTATGTATTTCTCATTACGCTCAAAGAAACTTATAGGCTTGCCGAAATAGATGGCATTCTTGGGATATAGATTTTCGGGAATGCCATATTTCTGCAGCGTCTGGTAGTTGAGATACGTTTTGGCATTATCCAATTTCACCAAAGGCATATCCTTGGGCTGCACACCGCTCTCTATCTTGGTGAGCACATCGATAAGCATGGATTGCAGTTCTTCGGTTGTGGGATATACTCCTCCGGCAAGCACTCCATCGCGTATGCCCATATCATAAAGGCCGAACACCACGTCTCCCGTCAGCGAACTGGCTATATATCTCATGGCATTGTCGGGATAAAGAGCACGGTTGGCGGTGTTCTTGCTCTGGCTGAACCACGAGTCGAAGACGACTGCGGTGTTCTTGGGCAGTGTAGCCAAGCGTGTCTTCAGTTGGGCTGTGGTGAGTTCCCTGTTGTTGAGGTCTATAAGGTCGATATTGGGATAATTCTCCTTCACCAGATGCCTTGTCTGTTCCCTCACCATATATCCTATCTGCCATGTATCGCTCACGAGGGCAAGGTGCTCCGTCTTCGGTTTCAGTCGCAAGGCAAGTTGTATGGTAGGATTAACGAAATAGGGGTCGGTAATGAGGGTGGCGTTGATACCCATACGCGAGTCTTCCAACGAGATCTTCATGTCCTCGGAAATCTCGCGGCACGAATTATAGTTGTTGGCACTTATGGTGTAAGTGCCGGAGAAAAGGGCAACGCACGGCACTCTCTTCCAGGCATCGCTCATATAGGAGCGATACATTATCCATGCCTCCTCGCCAAGCAGCACCACGATATTCTTCTTGTTGGCATCGTGTTCATCCATCAGCCGCACGGCAGTCTGATGCATATAACTGCTGTCGCGGTTGGCCACGAGGTCGAGATAATCCACCTCTACACTCCATTTGCGGTCAACCGAGAAGTGTGACACGATGGAACTTTCAAGGCCTGCCGCCCAACTGTAGCCTTGATAATACGAACTGAGCACGAGCACCTTATTCTCCTGACGTACAGTGGTTTTCCCATTCTCTGCCGCCATAATATTCATGCTGGCAAGGATGACAAATAGAATCAATAATAATTGTTTTTTATTCATGATATATTTCTTTTGACAGCAAAATTACGAATAATAATTGATATTCAACATATTAAAAGATTAAAAAAAGTTATATCACTCAACTTTCGGAAGTAAGGGAGGTTAAAGAAAATTGAGTATTTCAGAAACTCGCATAACTAATATTCAATAACGAGAGAGTTGTCAGCCGACGGCGAATCCACATACAGACCGGCATAGAGATTCTTCACCATAAGAAGGAGTTGGGCTGCGGCAGTGTCGTCCGCCATGGATAGTGTGTCAGCATAGCCCTGCAATATGGAGCAAACTTCCTGCACACGCTCCGTAATAGCCTCATCGCCCTTACGATAGCCCGTGTAGGCATCGGCAAGGGCGTCGAGCAAGAGATAGCTACCATCGGGAGATACCGGCAACGTGGTGAGCATCTGCCTTGTTGCCTCCAACTTCTCACCGTCATAACCCATTCTCCTCAGGTTTGAATCAATAATAGCCATGAGGTTTCGGCGTGTTCCCCAATAGCTTTTTTCAAGCAGGAACTCAAACAAGTTCGTCCCGTCAGCCAAGCGGTCAATCACCTGCGACTCGATGCTCATTGTGCGCTTCTCCGAGTCGATGTCTATATACCTAAACGGACAAAGCGTGACGAGACTTCCTGTCTGTATGTCATAGAAAGGCTTGCCATCCACTTCCACGCTGGCAATGTCTTGCGCATGGTTGTGACCTGTCAACACCACGTGCATACCAGCAGCTGCCAGCTCACGCCTTGCATCCATATAGTTGTCGACAAGAAATTCGGGCAGAAATGCAGACTGGATGTTTGGAATATGCTCCACAAGTCCGTGATGGAGCACACCTAAAGGCGTTCTTCCCTCGGCTGTAGCCTTGGCACACTGTTCCTTCGCCCATGCCAAGGTAGAAGGTTTCAGCGTGCCCGCCGTCTTCTGGTGCGGATTGGTCTTTGAGTCGTTGTAGATGTTTGAGTCAAGCATAATGAGCCTGATGTCTCTCCCCATATCCACGGCATACGACAGTCCTTCCGCTTCCTGCGAGATGGCTTCTGCATAGCCGTAGTCATGATAGATACGCTTGAAGTCGGCACTCGTGGCAGTCTCTATTGTCGACTCGCCCTCATTGGTGAACTGCTTTGCATCGGCATTCGAGATGTCGTGGTTGCCATTTATCACAAACACCTTTGCCCCAGCCGCCTCCATCTTATTGAAGAAGGATGCGGCAAACTCATGGTTTATCACCTCACCGTCCTTGGTCAGGTCGCCCGGCACTATCACATACTTAATGCCTTGAGATTTTACCTTTTGCACAAGTGTTTCCATCGAAGCCGCGCAATAGGTGTAGTCCTTGTCCTCCAACAGCAGGCGCTGCTCCCATGCCTCTCCCTCATGGCTAATCCTGCCCATGTCGAAAAGGTGGATGTCGGAAATCACCATTACCTTATACTGCTCCGCCACGTCTGCTGATGGAGTGTCAGAATTGTCGTCGCAACCTATGAGAGTCGCCAACAATCCAAATAAGAGTCCGAAAAGAACTCGTCTTACTGTTTTTACCATATTCTTTATCTATTTATTGTCTTCAAATTCCTGCCGCTGCTCATTCTGACGATATTCAAGCCCTTTACAGGCTTTGAAGTCTTGCGGCCTGAAAGGTCGTAGATGTCGCGAACGCTGTCGTTAGCCGCAGCTGAGGAAATGCCTGTTGACGATACGCCTTTTATGGCGAAGAAGTCCTTCCATACGTCAGCCGACTTGTAGGCATC
The DNA here is from genome assembly GCA_051869235.1 of Prevotella sp. Classification (GTDB taxonomy): domain Bacteria; phylum Bacteroidota; class Bacteroidia; order Bacteroidales; family Bacteroidaceae; genus Prevotella. The sequence goes on along the minus strand of JBJEAS010000055.1, from coordinate 22,557 downwards.
GAGCGATGCGTCGGGGACGTAGAGCGTGGCAGACTCCGTGGCAGCCGACTCGCCGAAGATGTCAGGTTCCGCCACAGGCGGCTGCTGGGCGAGAGAGGTCAGTGAGACGAGCGACCGGCTGACGTAGAAGTTTGATTCGGCAATGTAGTTCAGCGAGGCAGGCAACGTAGCCTCCTTCAGCGACTCACACATTACGAACGTGCCACGATTCAGCTCGGTGAGCGAAGTGTTTGAGAGGTCTACAGACTCAAGGGCAGAGCTTTCGAAACAGAACTCGCCTACGCGTTCTATGTTGTCGGGCAGTGATATGGTTTTCAGTCCAGACTTCCAAAAAGCGGAGTATTTTAAACCTTTCAGTGTAGAAGGCAGTCTGCATTCCGCCAGGCTCGCACATTCGGCGAAAGCGAAAGTACCTATTGTCTCAAGTCCTTCGGGCAGCGTCACTGACTTCAGCTGACCACAGCCACAACAAAACGACCTCGGTATCTCCCTTATGTCCGACTTGACTACTATGCTCTCCAAGTTGGCACAGTCCATGAAAGTGTATGGACCCATTTCCTTCACCGACTCTGGCAGAACGATAGACTCTATGCCCGACTCGTAGAAAGCCTGTTCGGCTATGCTCTCCACACTTTCGGGAATGGTCACACTCTTAAGGTTGGAGCAACGATAGAAAGTCCAGAACGGTATGTCGGTGATGCCCTCGGGCAGCGCCACGCTCTCCAACGACGACAACTCTGAGAACGCCTGTTTGGGCAGTTTCGTCAGCCTGGCAGGCAGTGTCACCGTTGTCAGTTGTGTCAGTCCACCAAGGTTGAACGACGTACACGAGTTTGGCAAGGTCAGTTCGGTGATGCCTGTCCAACCCAGCGCATAGTCGCCAAGCGTCTCCAAGCCCTCGGGCAATGCCAATCCTGTTATAGAAAAGCAACGGTAGAAACAGTGATCGCCAATCACCCTCAGCGTCTGCGGCAACTGCACCGACGACAGGGACTCACAATATTCAAAACATCCTTCAGGAAGTTCCTCAATGCCCTCGGGCAGCACAATGCTCTCCAACAGCGTGGCATTGCTGAACGCGCCCTCACCCAAATGCCTCAACGTAGAGGGAATGACAATCTCCTTCGCCGTAGTATTGCGAAAGGCGTTTTCGCCTATGCTTGTCAGTCCCTCGGGCAGCATTATCTTCTCCGCCTCCACGTTCTCAAGGGCATAGTTGCCAAGAGCCGTGATGCCGTCGGGAATGGTGAGCACTCCGTCCACCACCATATTCGGCTCAATCTCCAGCAGCACGCGCGACCCGTCGCGGCGATTGTTGACAACCATATCCTTGTCCATCTCAATGCCGTTGCGCTCATCGCCACCATACACCGTCAAGCCACCAAGCTCACTCAAGTTGAACTTTCCCTCTATGGTGTCAATATCTTTAAACAAGGTCAACAAGAACGGCGAATGACAGTTCTTCACCACCAGTGCTCCCATGCGTTCCACCGACTGCGGAATCTGCAGCAGCATCAAGTTCTTGCACCCCAAGAAGGCTGACTCGCCAATGGTCTTCAGTCCCTCGGGCAGCTTGAGAGTCTCTATTTCACCCTCGCCATCCTTGGTCTCCAGTCCCGAATTGGCAAACGCCCACTCGCCTATCTCCTTCAAGGTAGAAGGCAATGCGATGGTCTTCAGTGCCTTGTTGCCGTAGAAGGCATTGTCGGCAATCACCTCAACACCCTCAGGCAGGCTGACGCTCGCGAGTTTACTGCAGTCGGAGAAAGCCCCACTGCCAATCACCCTCACTCCTGCCGGCAAGACGACTTCCGCCAGTTTCGTGTCAGCGGCAAACCATGCAGGCACCTCGCTTATGCCCTTGGGAAAGGTCAATGATACTATTTCCGTTCCCCTGAAAGCGCTCTCGCCTATCTCATCCACGTTTTCGGGTATGACGATGGATGTGAGCGCACTATAGTTGAACGCACGCACACCAATGGACTTTAGCGACGCGGGCAGTTCTATTGCCGTAAGGCTCACGCATAAAGCGAATGCGTGGTCACCAATCCTCTCCAGGTTTGACGGGAGGACAACGCTCTTCAACGAGGAGCTTCCGTTGAAGGCGTCATTGCCTATTTCCCTAACTCCCTCGGGGATGGTCACGCTCTCAAATTTTGACTTGTAGAACGCACCCTCACCTATCACCTCCAACGATTCGGGCAACTTTATTGACGTGAGGTTGCATCCTTGGAACGCCATCTTGCCTATGCTGCGAATGGTGTTGGGCAGCGAGATGCTGTGCAGCGCATAGCTAAACGCATACTCGCCGATGGAGGTAACGGTGTATGTATTGCCGTCGACTTCCACCGTCTCTGGCACCACGACATCCATTTCGTATGTGTCGTGATATTCTGATAGTCTCACCTCTGCCGTCATTGTCTCGTCGAAACAATGATACAGCAGTCTGTCCTTGTAAATCTCCTTGTCTGCAAAGGCTGTCATTACAACCGTCAAGGAAAACAACGCTAAAAGTATTCTTCTCATCATATTCTGTGAACTTTAAGGGTTTGCAATCTTAACTCCCCATCTATACAAACTATTGTCCTTTATCTTCCTGAGCGACCATAGGGAGCAATATCTTCTCTTAACTCCTTCTAACTTCATAAATTGAGTACATGCGAAACTTGAATTGAGTTATAGTACTCCTTTGGACTGATGCCCTTTACCTTTATGAAATAGCGGTTGAAGGTTGACCTGGAATTGAATCCGCTCAACTCAGCGACCTCCTTCATCGACTTCTTTCCTTCCTCCGGCATCTTGTCTATAATACGGCAAGCCTCGGCTATTCGGTAGGTGTTGATATAGTCGTAGAAGGAAGTGTCAAGAATGTTGTTGAAATAGTCGGAAAGATAAGTCCTGTTCGTTCCTATGGCTTGGGCAACATCGCTAAGCGTGACAAGGGGATTGAGATAGAGTTTTCCTGACTCCACACCTATTTTTAGTCGGGTGGCTATCTCCTCGTCGCGGCTTGGAGCCGGCAAAGCCTCAATTTCTTCTTGTACAATGTTGCAGGAAGAAGACTCCGGCATCGGTTTTTCCTTTGCGAAAACAACACTTATCACCCTATGTCTACGGGCAAACATCATCAACAACGACCAAAGCACTATGGAGAACAAATTGTAAAGAGCCTCGCTCAGCCACGTCGTCTCTTCAAAAGCGAACCCATAGAAGAACAACGACAAGAAATAGACAATGCAGGAGATGGTTACCCACAGCACGTCGATATTCTCTTTATAAGAATAGTTGGAACTTATGAACCTATGGTATCTTACCGAGAAAATCAGCACACGCACAATGGTGGCGAAAGCCATGGCATAAGCAATGACCATGGCTATGTGAACCACAATCCCATGTGGATAAAAAGGAAAGACCACGGCAAATACCGCCTGCACCCCGACAGCCACGCCAATGTGCCAGTCGGCAACTTTTCCCGGACTCGTTGCCTCGACGAAGAATGCGCAGATGAGCGGCAAGAACACGAGGTCCATGGTTCTCACCATGTCGTTCAGCACCATGGAATTTTTCCACCATTGCACCAGGAATACCATATCCTTCAGATGGCTGAAGGTGAGATATACAGTAGCAAAAAACAGCAACTGCATCATTCTGTTTCTTTTCCTTAATATATACAATTGCGGACATGAATAGAGGAAAAAGAGCGTTACGGCTCCTCTCATATAGTGGGCAAAAGCCTCTATGGTTGGCAAAAGCTGTTCCATTTACGGTCTTCAAAATATTGTTGACAAAATGTTTATTCTGATGCAAAAGTATACAAAAATTGTCAAAATGGTATGTTTTCCTGTTGCCGTTTTTCGATAAAATGGCTTGTTTTTGTAAAATTGACACGTTTTTGTTTTATTGATACGTTTTTTACCATCACTTATCCTGCAATAAATATGCCCTAATCAACTTTTTTCGTTGCAAAGTTTGGAGGTTCGGATGAAAAGTCGTACTTTTGCAGAAAAGAAAAGAACATGACTTTACAACAAATGGAATATATCGTCGCAGTGTACAGGCTGCGGCACTTTGCCAAGGCGGCGGAGCAGTGTGGAGTGACGCAGCCCACACTAAGCGCCATGATTCAGAAACTCGAGCAGGAGCTCGGAGTGAAACTGTTTGAGCGTTCGTCGCAACAGGTCACCCCCACCGCCATCGGTCGGCTCGTGGTGGAACAGGCGTGGCGCGTGCTTTCGCGGGCAAAGAAGATAAAGGACATCGTTGCTGAAGAGAAACATTCGCTTTCGGGAACATTCAGAATAGGCATACTGCCCACCATAGCGCCCTACCTGCTGCCACGATTCTTCACCCACCTGATGACGGAATATCCCGAAATAGACTTCCGCGTGAGCGAGATGAAGACCGGCGACTGCAAGAAGGCACTCACGCGGGGAGAAATTGACGTCGCCATCCTCGTAGCACTTGAAGACATGGAAGGATTTGAACAGGACAGCCTGTTCTTCGAGCAGTTCATTGCCTATGTGTCGGAAAACGACAGCCTGTTCAAGTCGAAGGCGATACGCTCAGCCGACTTGCCGGGACACTTCCTCTGGCTCTTGGACGAGGGGCACTGCTTCCGCGACCAGTTGGTGAAGTTCTGCAACATAAAGTCGGCATGCGACAGCAAGACGACCTACTCGTTAGGCAGCATCGAGACTTTTATGCGAATGGTGGAGGCGGGACAGGGAATAACCTTCATTCCCGAACTCGCCCTCGACCAGCTCACGTCAAGTCAGAAAAGCCTCGTACGCCCCTTCGCCATACCTATCCCAACACGCGAGATTGTGATGCTGACAACGAAGAACTTCATTCGTCAAGGCATAAAACAGATGGTGATTGACGAGATTCGCAGAAGCGTGCCACAGCGAATGTTGAAAATGAACAACACCGAGCAGAGGGTCTAACCTACTCCACCACCACCTTTTTATTATTTATTATCACCATTCCCTTGGCTTTGCCTGTCAGTCGGCGGCCTCCCATGTCGTAGACCGTTGGATTGCCTGACTCGTCAGCTGTAGGCAAGTGCCTAATGGCGGTGTCAATGGTATAGGTGAATGTAATAAGTGCCATTATCTGCTTGTTCTTCCCTGCTGAGTCGATGTCGCTGGTGGTTATCAGCGAGTTGTCGAACTTCAGGACCACACTTTCGGTGGCACGGAAGTCCTTTGCCTCTGCCGTAGCAGGCGTTGTCCCCATTGTGCCACCGGGAAATGCTACAGGACTGCCGAGCACCGACGTGTCGCTGCCGTCAACACACACGTCAGTCAAGACGATGGAACGGTCGGCTGTTGTCGACTTGTTGTTGCTGTAAGCCTCTATCTTCATGCCCGTGATGACGTATCCTTTGTTGACATTGAAGGTGACGGTATTGTCGTTGTTGCCGGTGCGCATCTTCAGATAGCCGCCACTCGTCGATGCCGTAAGCTCCTCATACATGCCAGCCGTATAACATACTCCCGACACTGTCTGCTTGTCGTCGGCAGGAGCGGTAAGCTGCTCATAGCGGGTTGCCGTAGGATCCAAAGGCTCTTCTGCAGGAGCAGCAGGGGCATTGTTGACAGTGCTTGTCGTATATGTCGTGCCGTCGATGCCGAGATAGTCCGGCAGGTTGTAGCCAAGGTGCGGAGGCTGGTTGTACGACGAGTTTTGCCATGCTATGCCCATGCGGTAGACGTGGTCTTCCATGAGGCATGGCACCCTATAGTCGGTCGGTTCAGGTGTCGAGAAAATCATCAGCGTACATTCCGGTGCGGAGAAGTCTTCCTCGTACTTATACATAATGATTTCCTCGCGCCAGTCGCCAAGGATGTCAGCCTGCAGACAAGGAGTTGCCTTTGTGGTGTTGCATGTCGAAGGATTGCCGTATGCTGCAAATTCCTGGAACGTGTTCAGGCTTCCCTTTTCGGTGTTGTAGTTGCGTATGCGTGGTGAGCATTTCCCTGAACCGCTATCATAGCGTCCGTCGAAGGTTTGGTCGAAGGGGTCGCCTGTCCAGTAAATGCGGAAATTGGTGTCGGGCTTGCTCGACATCAGCAGCTCGCCTGTAGGGCAAGAGTAGACGTTGTTGTTTGCCGACGACCAGAACTCGAAGCCTCTGTTGGCAGGAATGAAGTCGGCTGCCAAGCCTCTGCCGTTGTCGCCCGAGCTTGTGGCACTTGCTATTATCTCGCCCGTTGTGGCATCGTGGACGTCGTAGCCAAAGGGACTCACCTCATGGGGCATCATCACCTCAAGCCCTTCCCTGTCGGGGCAAAGGTCGGCAAGATGTATGGCATCGCCATGCCCGTTGCCTGTAGAGCAGAGCAGCGATCCGTCGTGACCTATTGTGGCACTGCCCGTCACTATCTCGTCATAGCCGTCGCCATTGACATCGCCAACGCTTATTCCATGCACGCCCTGTCCATAGCTCGACATGCCACTGCCGCTTTTCAGCTGGTTGCCATTGGCGTCAACCACCGCCCATTCCGACGAAGAGGTTCCCTTGTGCAGCCATCGGGTTGCAAGTTTCGTGCCGTCCCAATCCACCGCCCATACATAGCATCTCGTATAGTAGCCTCGTTGCATTATGGCAGACGGTCTGCCGTCTGTTCCGTCAAGATATGCCACAGCGGCATTGAAGCGGTTGCCTCTGTTGTAGTTCGTGTCGCCCCACACGCTTTTAGCGGGATACGACGTTGCTGTTGTTGGGAAGTCCTCAGCCGAACGGCTTGGAGAATAGAATATGGTGTGCATGGCAGCACCCGTCTCACCGTTGAAGACGGTAAGGAACTCCTCGCCGCCGCTTATTCTGCCGTTGGCATTGACGTATGCAGCACTGTTGTCAACGCCTGTCACCGCAGCTTCCGTTCCAGCCTTTGAGACGAAATCGCCTTTACCGTCGACAGAGCCTGGAGCCGTCTTGCAGACCATCTCCGCCTTACCGTCGCCGTCGAAGTCGTAGACAAGGAATTGCGTGTAGTGATTTCCTGAGCGTATGTTCAAGCCGAGGTTTATGCGCCACAGGCGTGTGCCGTCCATTCTATAGGCATCGATGATGCATGGCGATGTGTAGCCGTTGTAGCCATTGTCCTGCTGGTTGTCGGGCATCCATTTCAGCACCATTTCATAATTGCCGTCTCCGTCGAGGTCGCCCACACTGATGTCGTCAGGCCTATATCGTCCCATAGTCCCATTGGCGGCAGCCTGAGCCTCTGGACGAGCTACGCTGATGGTGGTGAACATGTTGCTCCATGCCTTTGTCTCGCTGGTCTCAACCACATTTCCGTTTCTTACGGTCTCAATCTTGTAGTTAGCTTCAGCCACTCCGTCCTTGTCCAGGAAGTTTGTCTTTGTTGCAAGTCCTCGTACAATGCTTTCGCCGTTGCGGTAGACATTGAATGTCGTATTGGTGCCATCGGCAGCCAGCGACCGCCACGACAGCAGAACACCGGTCTTCGTAGTCACTGCCACAGGAGCCCTGCCCAGTGTTTCCTTTGCCTTCAGTGCTGACGGTGCGACAAGCAGCAGCAGAGCCAAAAGCCTTGAAAATAATGTCTGATTTCTCATTTCTTGTAGTATTTGTTCGTTTGTTGTCCTTTTGATTTATTTTTGCAAAAGTAGGAAATATTATTCGCAATGCCAAGAAATCAGTGTTAAGATATTGTAAAATGCCTACCTAAGAATTATAACTTAGTGTAGTGATAAAAGCACTAATGGATGTTAAATGGCGAAACTGTACATCTTAGTATGATTATCAACCACAGAGTTTATGAGGAAAAGAGATTTATAGTTTATTGAGCTGGTCGCAAGCGACGGAGGATGCAGAGCTTTCATACGGCAGACATAATGCCATGCGGCTGGAGGTGTGGGCATCCCGCCCGCACCTGTCCGTATGGCAAATCTTTCGTACGAGTAAATGAACGGACACCACAAAATGCAATTCTCTATGCCAGGAAATACCTCATCACTGGCTGCAGCAGATAGCTGTAGAACCTTTTGCTGGTGCGCTTTCTTGAGGCTGAGGCTGCCAACAGGATAGGCATGAACATAAACTCGGATTGATTTGCCCATTGCCTGAAAACATCATTCGTCTTGTAGGACTCTGAGAATGACATCAGTCGACTGATGTCAAAATCGTCAGCAGATATTCCAGCCCCGCTATTCACGGCATCAAAGGCATTGCAATCCTGTTCAATGTGCGCCGGCACCATGAGAATCGGCTTGCCGAGATACATCGCTTCGCAGATAGATTCGAAGCCCGCTGTGCTGGCGTATGCCTTGCAGGCAGCCATCTGATTGATGAATGCCATGTCGTCAATCTGATGGAAGCGGAGTGTGGGGTCGATGATGGTTTCTTTGTCTGCCCCCTTCTTGTCCCAAAAGAATCGGAGCGGGATGGTGGGATGGTCCTTGTGCCATGAAAGAATGTTTTCGCCGAAGCCGGAATTAACCATATATCCGTGAACAAAGTCGCCGTTGGAGACTTTAAGTCTTTTCACCTCCTTGCGTAGCAGTGGCGGCACCACCTTTATATTATGTGACGGGTCGTCGGGCATTTGGCGGAACGACAGGGCGAGCTTGCGTGAGGCGCGCATACAGGTGAGGCGTGTGAAAAACAGCAGCCCCATACGGCTAAGATATTTGCCCTGTGGAAAGGCAAAGCCTTCGTGCATGAAAAGATATTGGTGACCGATGCAAACGTAGGGTACATTGGGCGAGAGGAAAAGATATGCCATGCCTGTCAAAATCTCATAAAAATTGATGACGAGGTCGGCACCGCTGTCCTCTATCTCGTCGGCTATAAAGCACATACTCTTTCTGTATTCGGGCAGCATACGGATGTTGTATGTCAGACTGTGCGTTACACTCGAACGCTTGTTGTCGGGCTTTGGCAGGAAATTCGGACTATAGAATGTCTTTACCTCCGTCCCTATGCTACTTTGGAAAAACTCGGGCAGAGAGCGCGACTTGCTCCGTCCCACCAATACCTTCGTCACTTCATGCCCGTTGGAACAAAGCAGCTCCTTCATCGTGATGGCCTGAGTCATGTGACCTCTTCCTTCTCCTTGCACTACAAATACAACTTTCATCTTCTTCTTGCGTTTTTATTATCCAGGTGCAAAGATACTCATTCCATATTACATATCCTTGACATTGGCATGAGTAATCCGTTAAGAATCCGTTTCTTAGGATGTAACAGCAATAACACTTTTCTTAATTCACTGAACTTTCCCACCCTTTAACTTTCAGTACGGGCAAACTATCACTTCAAGATATTCAGCTCTTTGGGTGCGCTGGCTACTGGGGGTGTGGGCGTCTCGCCCGCACCTCGCCTACAAGGTAATATTTCGGGATTATGCGGTTGATGGTGCGCAAGGTGCGGGCGGGACGCCCACACCCCCAGCCCTTGCCGCTAAATATTCAACTACATTTAAAGGGTGGGAAAGTTCAGTTAATTCAAATGCAATGCGTGATTAATATTTCCCGACAAGTTGAAGCGAGTATGCAAGAGCTTGCGTCCATATTAGTGGAAATATGCCTATGGTATCAACAAGTTAGGACATTTTTATATATGGACTTAGGTGTCGTAGACAACGGGGCGATATTGGAGTGGTAATCCACACAGTAACTGGATTTCGTTGTACAGATGAACATATACCCCTTTTCTTCATCTGATAGGATTATTAACCTTAACGCCGCAAGGACAATAATCTTAGTGGCGCAAGGTTAATAATCTTATCACCGATGAAGCTATCTTACTCCGAGATCACATACCTCAGCACTCCCAACACCCGATAGTTCTCCACATCATCAAGGACAATAGGGTTATATCCATCGGTATTAATAGGAAGCAACTCAATCCTGCTATGCTCCCATGAATCATCGGAGACAATCTTCTCGCTATGATATTTCTTGATTGTGTATCTGCAAAGAATCAGATGGTCTTCACAAGATTTGTGCCATCCCACATATATTCTTCATATCTGCTGCCATCCCAACGATAGAGGTAGTTGTCGCCGATGATGTCGGGCATCTCGTTGGTGCTTTCCTCAAGAATCTGGAATTTCGAGGCAGTAATGTCGATTGACTTGTCACCAGAGGCGAATGACACATTTTGAAGAGTCATCTTCAATCCATGGTAATATCCACCTTCTTCACGTGAGAATGTGAGTGTTTCTTCATCATCACCCTCATTATCAAAGTTCAGGGATACGGACTTCTCGCCATATTCGTCATCGCCAAACACATTTGACATCTCGACAGTGCTGAGTACATTGCCAAAGGACTTGAACTCATCTTTCTCTGTCTTCAACTTGCCTGCCTCATAACTATAGCTTACCATCCTCAGGCCTTCCCGCTGCACCATGACTATCTTGTCGTCATCGCCTTCAAAGGACGGTTTGCATGTCAATGCCATTTCGTCTGTCTTCTTCAGTTGATCATTTTCTACATCATAATACACCACGTAAGGGCAATCCACGGGTTCACCGTTAGCACCCGACATAAAATGACTGACCACAGCCTCCATACTGCCATCACCGTCAAGATCCTTATAACCATAAAGCTCGGTATTGCCAAGCTCCAGTTTCAGTTCCCTGTCCTCGCCTGCGATTGTAGCTATCAGCGTCTCTCCATCCACGCGATACTCAGAAACGGCAGACTGGCCTTCAGGCACATCTACAGCAGTGGGGGAGAAGGAATATCTGAACACGATAAACTTGTCGGAAGCCACGGTGGGGAAGTAATACCACACTTCGGTATCGGTGTCGCCAATGGGACGTATAGCCATGACAATCTTGCGGATGTCACTTTCTTCGAGGAGATTGACATCAAAAATACCATCACTTTCAACATCAGAAGATTTCCAATACTTATCAGAGCACGTAAATTGCCACCACTGATAATTGGCGTCATTACTGGTGTTCTTCATCTCGGAGTCAGCGACATCAGACTTGTCAAGATGGAAATAACATTGGTCGGGAATGACGATGCACCCCTCAGTCAGAACTCCTGCCAAGACAAACTCTCCATCACCCATTTCGTCGAAGCCACGTTCAAGATATAGATTGGCAAACTCACCTTTTTCCACGAGTCTGTGAGTTATCCAACTATCTGTTTTCACTTTGTCTATAATCTCCTTAGTGATTGGTTCGGGTTTTACTTCCTCAGTGTATTGCTTCTGAAGATAAGCCTCTCTGATTTCTCCTGTCCCTATATACACCTTGTACCAGTCTTCGCTCTCGTCTATCACGGGATACACCGAGTTCATCTCTACGTTATAGTCATCCACGTCATATCCTCGTGGTGCCTTCTCACCACTCCACAAAATGGCCTCTCCTGGCATACAACCATCAAGACGTTCCACGGCATGCTTCAGATTTGGACTTGTGGTGCTTGCCTCCTTGAAGAGCATCACCCCCTCGGCATTAACCATGACAAACTTCTCCCACTTGGGCTTCTGCACTCCAAGAGGATTGTTCTTGCTGCCACCGGAGAAGAAAGCTAACCACGCTATGGCGCCACCTATTATCAGCACAATCAGCGCTATGATAATATTACGAGTGGTATTGTTGGTTTTCTCATTTTGACTATCCACATTATCAGACGCAGAGACAGCTGGGGTTGACACCGCAGAAGCTGCAACAGGTGATATTAGCTTGGGTACATCGGCTGTAGCCACAGTGTCGGACGAAGCATCGGTAGAGCTAACTTCTTCCTCATCAAGCTCGTCCTCATATTTTTCGATATATTCTTGCGCTACGCTATAGAATATCTTATAGCTCAACGTATTAAAAATTTCATTCTTTTCCATAATCATTCGTTTTTAGGATGCAAAGGACTTAATAATCACAACGACAATTCCATAAACCGAGAAATACATGAATCCCACCACGGGGAGAAGTGCAAAGCGGAATCGACGCTGGGGTATTCTCTTCATCGAATTATACACTGGATAAATACTTGCTACGCACAATGTGCCCAACAACCACGGCATAATGCCCTGCAATATGGCGAAACCTCCCATAATGACATAATAAAGCATGGCTCCGTAGAGCATCGGCACCAGGAACAAGTGACAAATAAATGGCCACAGAAAACCTCCCTCTATAACATCCATCATGTCTTTGGATTCTTTTTGTTTCTTTTTACCTGTATCAGGATCTCTCCATTCATAGATAGTCTTGAACGAGAAGTGTTGCCAGTTGAAGAACTGAAGGAAGAATCCAATAAAAGATAATGCTCCGTATAATCTGGGACTATTGAAGCAGTTCCACTCAATATCAAAGTCAAAATTCATCCTGACAATTGTCCAAGCCGAATACAGGCAGAACGCGCCTAAAAGGGCAGTGACCACATATAATAATATATTGGCTGCCTTCGTCTTGTCGGAGTCGGACTTGAAATCCTCGCCGTCACCATATTGCAGGATATATGAGAACATCCTCTCAAACAATCCCCTGCCGTCGTATGGCCTTCGGGTGAGGATATTCCACGGATGGGCATATCCCGTCTTTCTTTTCTGCATCAACAGCAGCATAACAAACGAAACCATTCCCACTGCATTCAAACCTATAGCGACAGCACTGGGACTAAACGAAGAGCTATCTCCCAAGAAATTCAATATATTACTGATGAAAGCCAAGATTCCCGCAACAAAAAAAGCAAGGAATCCGTATGCACTATAGGGAATCCATATCAGGTTGAGCAAGCATGTCAAGGTAAACGCTCCCGACAGTATTACCACGGGCATATCTGGCGAATATTGATTGTACTGATTATAAGTTATTAGGCCTGAAAGCAGCAAACCAACCACAAGGCAGAAGGTCAACAGTTTGCTTCTTCCCTTTGGGCCGAGGTCAATCTCGCCATCTTCGGTCATTGGATAGTTGTTACCGAGTTTCTCAAGGTTTATCTCTGCATCCTCAGAACCCAATCCGATGGCAAACTTAAACAGATGCCATGCTTTCGGGATGTTCTTAGTGATGCCGTTACCCGTGGCCGACATCATGCCAAGGATATTATACACGATACCCTTCCACGGTTCGGTGTCGTTGGTCTCGTCATCCGTCACCTTTTTTGCATAAAAGGCCGACTCAGCGTAATTAACCTGAGTACCAAGTCCTTCATAAAAGATTGCAGAGAGCATACCTGCAGCAGGTTCGTAATTGTCATTTTCCGCGGCATCCTTCAGCAGTCGGATACACTCTGCCTCATTTTTGACAATACCATTCTCCCCCGACAAATAAAGACCGGCAAGAGTGAATTTTGCCTCCACATCGCCGTTGGCAGCCAGCTCCTTGAGGATAGGTTCTGCCTGTGGAGCCTTTTGCTCTAACAGGAGCGATATGGCTTGTGCCATTGCTTTTTTGTTTTCTTCCATAAATAAATTATTTTAAGTTCGCTGCAAATTTAAGCATTTTTTCTAATCTACCAAACTTTTAGCAGAAAATACATCCAAAACCTCTACATTTTATGTCATTTTAGCAAAATATCCTGCCAGCAGTTGAACAATCATTTGCAAGTTACCAAAAGAAACTATGCCAACCCCCAACATACAAGCCCCGCAGCCATCCACATACAACATCTCCAGCATTTCACTTCCCATTACCACAACCATTAACTCAACACCTCAATACCAATCCTAAATCCCAACAAGCCATTCCCTGTTTCCTTCAGACATCACTGCATGCCATTAAGGGCGAAGAGGACATAAAAAAGGTGCAGACACCCTTCTCATGCGTTCACCCAGGCAGCCTCGGAATGGAAACCTGTCCACATCAATAGAAGATAATGCCTACACCATGAGGTGAAGACATCAACTATCTTTTGATGTGAATAGGCATCCTCCATATCCGAGAATACCAACCATCATTTTGGTCGTTCTTATTTCCTTACGAGTTTCCGAGGCTTTTCAGGTGAACGCAAAATAATAGTCAATGCATATTATGTTTATACTTTGTTATTTAAAAAATGTATTTTCTCTTGTTTTCTATTTACTTTTAAGTTAATACTACATCGCAGTGCGCACCGTTTTGCGCTACTGCGACAATTATCTTTATTGTTGTTCCTACTTGTTATCTTTTGCCAACGGCATCAAGTCGAAATACATCAGACGAGTGTTTAATGGTCTTTCCTCGGCGATTCATCTTCTACCCAATCTTGATTTTGCAAGCATTTTGCGTACACGTTCTATTCCTCTGTCATATCGTTCCCTAACGGCCTTTTCTTCCTCAGGAGTACGATTAAGGAATTTCTCATAATTAGCCTGTGCCTCAGCTTCGAATCGCTGAGCCACTTCGCCAGTCAGCACTGGTATGGATGCTATCGGTAGTGCCATAATTATTCTGTTTTTATAGTTCAACCTAATATATTTCCTTTGCAAAGGTACGCATTTTTATTCTAACGGCAAAACAATTATTCTTTTTTTCTCTTTATGAGCATAATTTCACAAGAAAACTTGCTGTATTTAGACTTCGGCTTTGTTCTGCTGATTACTAAAACGTGAGTGTACTATATTTTTTATGTTCAAAAAAACGTCACTAATGTCATTTTTCTTTATAATTCGTTGATAACCAATATGTAAGAGAGTGACGTTTTAGTGACATTAGTGACGTTTTATATTGGTTGAATGTAGTATATCCGTAATTATATGTGTCGTTTTTGTCTTGTTTTATTATTCATCCATTTCTCCATAAAGTTATGAAATATTGCTCAAAAGGCTAAACTATTTCCTGAAAAACCGCCCCAAAACGTCACCAAAATGTCACTCGTTTAAACACTTAAAACTTAGACATTTATCTCCGAAGTGACATTTGTGACATTAAAAAACAAAAAAAAGTTTTTGTACGGATTGCTTGATTTAATAAATGCAAGGAAAAAGTATTGTCTATATGGCTTATGCTTTTCCGTTCATAGTATTATAAACGTGCGTTCAAAGCCTTTGAACGCACATTCAAAGCCTTTGAACGCACATTCAAAACCTTTGAAAGAAACTCTTTCAGGTGGAGACAATCTGGCTATGGTACAAGGGGCAGGTCGCTGTACTTGACTGATAAGTGGAAGAAATACAGGGAGTTTGAATTCACCTTCCAAAATCAGGACACTCTCCTGTC
This sequence comes from Prevotella sp., assembly GCA_051869235.1. GTDB lineage: Bacteria > Bacteroidota > Bacteroidia > Bacteroidales > Bacteroidaceae > Prevotella. The sequence continues at coordinate 7,426 of JBJEAS010000055.1, read as the reverse complement.
ACTTGTCCTAGTTTTAAATGTAGTTGAATATTTAGCGGCAAGGGCTGGGGGTGTGGGGATATTATAATGCTGTTTCAATGCCGTTACATAAAGGAAAAGTAACCTTATAGCAATATGATTGAAATGTGCGATATGTAATTTTGTCACCGAAAAATTAAGTTTAATGGAAATTTTGTAATTTTATGAAAAAGACATTACTATTTTTATTGGCAATTGCATTGAGCAGTTCCTCTTCAATGTCAAAGGAGAGAATCCGTGTTTCAGGAACCGTGGTGACTGACAAGGGTGTCGGGATTCCTGGCGTTGTAGTCAATGATGGAGTGAACTTCACAGTTACGGACAAGAGTGGGCGATGGGTGATTGAAACGGACACCACCGTGAGCAAGTTTGTCAGCATCTCTACCCCTGCGGAATATCATTTGCCCGCAAAGGACGGACTGGCTCTTTTCTACAAGCCTATACGTAATATATATATAGGTGGGAAATGCCAGTTTGTGCTGAAGAAAAGGATCGGAAAGACGGATAACTTCCGTTTCATAGCCATATCCGACCCGCAGGTGCGTGACCAAAACGAGATGCTGCGCTGGCAGAAAGAAACTGTTGTGGACCTAAAACATACTATTGACTCGCTAAGTACAAATGGCGAGGTGCTGGGAATGACCCTCGGCGACTTGGTTTTTGACAATATGGGACTTTACGGCGACTATGCCAATTCTCTGAAAAACAGTGGCTCCACTTTCTTTCAGACCATAGGAAACCATGACTTCAACAAAGCCTATCAAGACCTCCACAACATGAGACGTGGAACTCCACGATACGGTGAGGAGTATTACCATAAGTACTTTGGTCCTACAGATTACTCTTTCAACATTGGTAGAATACACGTTATATCGATGAAAAGCATCAACTATGTCGGGAAGCGCAAATATATTGAGTCTTTCACGGACGCCCAGTTGGCATGGTTGGAAAATGACCTCAAATATGTGCCTAAGGGTACAACGGTATTCTTCAATACGCATGCAGCGGGTTGGAACACCGTGTGCAGCGACGGGAACATCGTCAATGCCGACAAACTGGAAAAGACATTAAAGGATTATAATGTTCATTTCTTTTGCGGACACACCCATTTCTATCAGAATGTCATAGTGAACAAGCATCTCTATCAGCATAATATTGCCGCGGCTTGCGGAGCCTGGTGGGCGGGGAATGTTGGGCAGTGCGGAGCTCCCAATGGTTATCTCATTGTCGATGTCGATGGCGACAACGTGAAATGGCACTACAAACCAACCGGGGCATCGGTAGACAAGCAGATGGTTCTGTATTCCCCGGGACAGTTCCGGCGTGCGAAGAAGTATGTTGTGGCAAACGTCTGGGACTATGACAGCAACTGCAAGGTAACGGTAGAGCAGGATGGGGTTGAGATTGGCGACATGGAACGATTTGAGGCTCTTGACGAGAACTACATCCGCCAGCAAAACAGTGTAAACAAGGACGAGAACGATGTGCCAACCTCACACCTGTTCCGCTTCTTGCCATCTGAGTCGGCAAAGAAAGCGACCGTCACGTTCACCAACAGCTTTGGCGAGAAATACTCGCAGACAATAGTATTGAAAAAATAACGGATAACATAAACTCAAGAAAATGGAAAAAGAAAGATTAGGGCAATCAAGACTGATAGTGCTATGCACTCTCGCCTTGGGATTGTCATGTAACGCAGCCTTTGGCAACGACAACCCTGTTGAAGACGGCACTGCCTTGGAGCTGTCAAGGGAACGGTCGGTTGGCGGACGTATTGTTGATGAGAATGGCGAACCCATCATCGGTGCTACAATCCGTGTAAAGGGCAATGAGAAGAAAGCTACCGTGTCTGACCAAGACGGACGCTTCTTCCTACAGACGGAGGAAAAGAGTCCAACGCTGGTCATCTCCTACATCGGTTTCAACACATTTGAGATTAAGGCAACCCAGAAGAATCTGTCCATAGTGCTGAAGGAAGACGCGGGAACACTTGACGAGATTGTCGTCACGGGATATGGCACACTGAAGAAGACGCAGCTCGTCGGGGCTGTGGAGAACCTTTCGGGAAAAGCCATCGAAGAGCGTGCCAACTCAAGCATCACGCGCTCACTGCAAGGTCAGATAGCAGGTCTCAACATCATACAGACAGACGGAAAGCCAACGCACCAGGGACAAATCTACATCCGTGGCGGACAAACATCCTACAACACCCGCAAATCGATGACCAACGCCGACGGGCAAAGGCTCAGCATTGGTCAAGGCGGCTCTGCACTTGTGTTGATCGATGGAGTGGAGGGCGACCTGTCAACCGTCAATCCCTCCGACGTGGAGACAATATCGGTGCTCAAGGATGCCTCGTCGGCAGCTGTGTATGGTGCCAGGGGAGCATTCGGAGTGATTCTCGTCACCACTAAGAAAGCGGGAAAGGATGATATGAAAATAACCTATAATGGCTCAGTGTCAATAAACCGAAGGACGGTGATGTGGGAAGACCATCTTGTGACCGACGGACTTACATGGCTCGACAATTTCGTCAACTTCTTCCAAAACGACAGCCGCACACCAACATCGTCGGGCAAGCTGCCAGGAAATGTAAACAACCGCAGCGACACTTATTCAGAGGCATATCATGAGGAGTTCAGGAGAAGAAAGGCAGAGGGCGACACCAATCAATATGGACTTACACAAAATGGCAACTACGCCTATTACGGCAGCACAAACTGGCTCGCACTCTTCTACAAGAGACACAATGTTGCGCAGACACACAATCTCAGCGTAAGCAACAGCACCGACAAGCTCTCATGGAAAGTTACCGGACGCTTCTACAATCAGGACGGCATATACAAGGTAGGCCACGAGGATTTCAAGACCTACAACCTGCGTGCCATGGGCGAGATGAGAATAACGCCATGGCTCACGCTCGAGAACAATGCGTCACTCTTTAAACGTAAGTATGTCCAGCCAATGGTTTCCGGAGGAAGCGACCCGCTGCTCCGGCAGTTTGAGCACCGTGGACAACCAATATACACCCCTTACAACGAGGACGGCACATTGTCTTTCTACGGAGCGGCTACGATGTATGGCGCATTTCAGGATGGAAGCTCATATCAGGAAAACCGCACTTTGGAAATGACCAATACCACCGCACTGAACTTCGACATACTAAAGGATGTGTTGAGACTTAGGACAGACTTTACCTACAAGTCAACACGCGCCAACCAGCAGCGCATATCCGGAATACAGCAAGGCTATTCCGCACCAGGCACACTTGAGTCATACAACACCAGCTCCTACAAGTCAGACTGGCGTTACGACACCGACTACATCACGACCAATGCCGTGCTCACGTTCACACCCCGCTTGGGACAGAACCACCAGCTCAATGCCGTGGCAGGTTGGAATCTTGAAACCACGAAATACCGCCGCCTCTATCTTCAGCGCAAGGGACTGCTCAACATCGGCACACCAAGCTTCGAACTTATGGACAGCGACGAGTACAGCGTTGAAGACGATGGCTACGACAAATCGCTCGTCGGAGCTTTCTGCCGCCTCAACTACACATTGCTCAACAGGTATATCTTCGAATTCTCAAGCCGCTACGATGGTTCTTCGCTCTTCCCCTCAAACGAGCGTTGGGGATTCTTCCCCTCAGGCTCCATAGGTTGGCGACTAAGCGAGGAACCATGGATGCAGTGGTCGCGCAGTGTGGTCGACAACTTCAAGTTGAGGGCAAACGTAGGCTCGCTTGGCAACGCCTCCATCGACCCTTACTCGTTCAGCGAGCTGATGGGAGTGAGCAAGTCGTCTGTATTGATTGGCGGAAACAAATTCTCCTATACCAACATGCCTAATGTGGTTCCCTCAAACCTTACTTGGGAAAAGGTGACCACCTACGACATCGGACTTGACTTCGACCTCCTGGGCAACCGCCTGTCCTTCTCGGGCGACTATTTCTGGAGATACACCGACGACCTCCTTGTCTATGGTCCCGACCTTCCACAAACCTTTGGAGCCAACTCGCCGAAGGGCAACTATGGTTCGTTGAAAACGCGCGGTTGGGAACTCTCGCTTCAGTGGCGCGACCATTTCAACCTTGCAGGCAAGCCGTTCAGCTATAGCGCAAAGGTCAGCGTATGGGACAGCCGCACATGGGTGAAGGACTTCTACAATGCCAATGGCGACATCCTCAACTACTACGAGGGCAAGGAATTGGGAGAGATATGGGGATTCCGCACCGATGGCTATTTCCTCAGCAACGAGGAGGCCTCACAGTGGGTACAGGATACGTTCCATAAAAACGGCTCCAACTTTGCCGCCTATGCCGGTGACCTGAAATTCATTGATGTCAACGGCGACAACAAGATAGACACTGGCAAGGGTACGCTTGAAGACCATGGCGACCTGGAGCGCATTGGCAATGAGACACCACGATACCAATACGGCATCAACCTTGCCGCCAACTGGAACGGAATAGGCCTGAGCCTGTTCGTGCAGGGCGTAGGAAAGCGCGACTGGTATCCAAGCTGCGAGTCGGGTTTCTTCTGGGGAATGTACAACCGCCCATACGGCTATTTGCCGAAAATACATACCACAGACGCAGTGCAGGTTGACTATAGCACATCAAACTGGGTAGTGACAAATGCCGACAGCCACCCTTATTTCACACGTCAGGTGGCATACTCCGCCAACCGCAACGTAGGACCTCTGACATGGGAGAACGACTACTATCTACAGGACGCCTCTTATTGGCGACTGAAGAACATCACCATCGACTATACCTTCCCCGTGAAACTTACGAAGAAGATAGGCATAGAGAACCTAAAGGTGTATCTCTCAGGCGAGAACCTGTTCACACACTCGCCAATCTACAAGCACACCAAACTCTTCGACCCTGAGGTGATCAGCTATGGCGACAGCGACTTCACGGCAAAGGACAACACCGGTCTTGGTGGTGCGGGACAGGGTTATAGCTATCCAATGCTCAAGACCATCACTCTTGGCGTAAACGTAACATTCTGACAACAACAAAAGAGACAATAAAATGAAAACACTGAGAAAAATATTTCCATTCTTGGGCATCCTGCTTTTGGCAACGTCGTGCGATGACTTCCTCGACAAGCAACCCATCGACAAGGTGGATGCCAGTGCATGGTTTGCCACCGAGACCGACCTTGAACTCTATGCCAACGGACTCATCCAGAGCTATCTGCCTTCAGAGAGCAGCATTGGCTTGGGCGACGCTTATTGCGACCTCGTATGCACTAAGACATCAAGCGACTACTATCGCCCCGGAATATGGAACAGCTCCAAACAGACAGGATGGGCGTATTCCGACTGGGAGAACATACGTCGGGCAAACTACATGCTTGAGAACATGACCCGAAGCAAGGGCAAGGTAGATGACGATGTCTATCTCCACTACGAGGGAGTGGCAAGATTCTGGCGCGCCTTGTTCTACTATAATAAGGTGAGGACGTTTGGCGACGTGCCATGGCTCGACCATGTGCCAGAGCAGACTGACTCCATTCTCTATGCCTCACGCGACGACCGTGAGTATGTGATGCACCAAGTGCTTGAAGACCTCAATGTGGCTTGCTCGCAACTCAAGGGCAATGGTAAATATGTACAAAACAGAACCATAGTGAACCGTTGGGTGGCACTTGCGCTGAAATCACGCGTTTGTCTGTTCGAAGGAACTTATAGGAAATACCATTCCACCAACCCCTCCACAGGGAAACCCTGGAGCGGACGATACGAGTCTGCCGACTCGTGGCTGAGGGAATGTGTCAAGGCATCGGAGGAACTCATCGCGAAAGGACCGTTCACGCTTTACTCTACAGGCAATCCAGCCACCGACTATAGGACCATCTTCACCTCCACCGACCCATTTGCCACCAACGAGGTGATATGGATAAGGGAATGTGCCAATGCTCCGCTCAACGTGTTCAACGAGCTGACGTGGAACTTCAACTCCTCAACCTACGGTCAGCAGTATGCCCCAACGAAGAATCTCCTCGACATGTATCTGAAGACCGATGGCACGCCAATCTCCACAGACTGCATATCACCGGAGAACGAGTTCGAGGGTAGAGACTGGCGCTTGACTCAGACCGTGCATGCCCCTGGCCATACATATCTGACCAATGCAGGTGTCACGAAGCCCAAAGCCCTCAACTTCACATACACGTTCAGTGGCTATCAATTCATGAAATGGAGCATCGAGGAGGAAGCCAACTACTCTAAGGCAAGGTCAAACAACTCACTCCCCATAATGCGTCTTGCCGAGGTGCTGCTCAACGAGGCTGAGGCAAAGGCAGAACTTGGAGAGATGGATGAAAAACTGTGGAACTCAACAGTCGGTGCCTTGCGAGAGAGGGCTGGCGTAAGAAACATCTATCCGTTGAGTGCCAACTATGCGGAGGACAAATGGCTAAAGGACTATTACTCCGCCTCGCCAAGCCTCTCCAATGTGCTGCTGGAAATAAGAAGAGAGCGCGTCACTGAACTCATAATGGAGGAAGGACTTCGTGTTGACGACCTCTACCGTTGGAAACTCGGACAACTCATTGCCGACCGTGGCACGGGCAACAAGGGTTGGAAAGGCATTTACATCACCCCGACTGCCTACACCGACGGCTTCACCTTCAATGGCACCACTTATGGTGGAAAGACCTCCAAACAGGCTATCTGGAGCAAGACATCTGCAACCTCCTATAAGATAGGCACCACGCAGTCAAACGGTAATTTCACCCTCACCGACAATGACCACGGCTATCTTATTTACAACTACAAGTTGAAGTGGGACGACCGCATGTATGTCCACCCCATACCTGATGCCGCATTAACATTGAATCCATCGTTGAGGCAAAATGCCGGTTGGGAAGAATAAAGAGTAGGTTGTTTTACATTTGTTTTTTGAAATGCTCGCACGCTTGGACATTACTGCCATTAATGCCAAGCGTGCTTTTTCGTCGTCACCCTTCAAGGGCCAGAAGGAGTGGTATGTACTGTCGCCTCAAATCTTGACAAAGGAAGAGCTTGATTTATTCCTTTTTCTGATGTACCCAATGTTTTGGGAGTTAAGTAGTAAATGGAGTTAAGCCATTAGTATTGAGCTTCGGATTTAAGCAAAAAGACTTTTAATCGCATGTACATTTGGCTTAACTCCTTAACTACCAACAATCCCACCTCCGAAAGTCAAGTAAAATATTAAAGTTCGTTGCGCTGGGGGTGTGGGCGTCCCGCCCGCACCTCGCCTACAAGGTAATATAACTGAACTTTCCCACCCTTTAACTTTCAGTACGGGCAAACTATTACTTCAGGATATTCAGCTCTTTGGGTGCGCTGGCTACCGGGGGTGTGGGCGTCTCGCCCGCACCTCGCCTACAAGGTAATATTCTCAAGTTTC
>JBJEAS010000054.1:0-15276 GCA_051869235.1 Prevotella sp. | reverse complement strand
AGATTGTTGAGGAGTCGGCATACACGCCCGAGCAGCTTCTTGGCTACGACAAGTTCTGGGACATCATCAGGACTGAGACCACGCTCTATAACAGCGGAGTCAGACAAGGTCATGCGGAAGGTCTTGAGGAAGGTATTGAGCAGGGTCGTGCGGAAGGTCGTGCGGAGGGTCGTGCGGAAGGACTAAGGCAAACTGCCCGCAATCTGAAGTCAATGGGTCTTGGCGTTGCCGACATTCAGAAGGCTACGGGACTCAGCGAGGAGGAGATTCAAGAGTTGTAGCAAGAAGTACAGTGGATTCGACCCTGTACTGATTTGTAGACTGATTCCACATTAATTCAAATAACTCAACTTTCGCAAGTAGTAAAGGGTAGATAAATGAAGATAAAAGGAGAAAAGTGACGTATGATTAAGCCTGGCTTTTGCTATTGTCCTGGTTCTGATTGGGCGTGTGCTTCAGATGAATGACGACCTTGGTCTGCTGATGCTGGAACGTTCGGCTACGATAGGTCTGCACATAGTGTTCAAGCGCATCGGGTGGCTCAACTAAGCCCACCCCCAACCCCTCCCTGAGGAGGGGGGAAAGGTACCGCAGCCGACTGCTGGGGATGTGGCTGGGGGTGTGGGCGTCCCGCCCGCACATAGCGCACTATCAGACGCAAAGGAGCAGAAAGAGAAATTACCTTGTAGGCAAGGTGCGGGCACTGGGGGTGTGGGCGTCCCGCCCGCACACTGCGCACCATCCGCCGCAAAAGAGCAGAAGGGACAATTACCTTGTACGCAAGGTGCGGGCGAGGCGCCACACCCCCAGCCGCCAACGACGATGAAGGGGATACGTTTGACCAAATACTCGAAAAATTCTTGTAGCCATGGCAGGACAATCGGTTACGGAACTGTTGGTGACGGCGAAACATCATCTGCTGCTGACGGCACAGGAAATGGAGAAGAACGGCGTGGACCTCTATGCCGTCCGCTTCACGAGAGACGACGACGGAAACCTCGACGATTGCCTCCTGACTTGGGGCGTTGACGTTGAAGGTTGAGCGTTGAAGGTTGAACGTTGAACGTTGAAGGTTGAAGGTTGAACGTTGAAGGTTGAAGGTTGGAAAAGTAACGTGGGTTGGCTTCCGCTGACCCACGTTTTTTATTTTTCGGAATCTACTTGCTGACCGACCTCCACGAGCAGTAGCAGAGATAGAGGGCGCAGAGGATCAGTACGCAGATGCCCGCCGAGATGGAGTCGAACAGGTCGGTTGCCCAACCTATCAGTGGCGTGGCGGCACCTCCTCCAGCCACGGCGGTGATGAGGAGTCCGGAGATGAGGTTCGCCTTCTCGGGCTTTGCCTGCACTGCCTTGGAGAAGATGATGGGGAAGATGCACGAGCAAAGGAATCCCACGGCACCCACGAGAGCCAGCTCGGCAGCCTCGGTGAAGCGCACCAGTGCAAGCAACGAGAGTACAACCACGCAGGCAACGATGTTCCAGCGGAAATAGGTGGTGGCGGAGATTTTCGTCATTAGGAACACGCCGAGGAATGCGCCAGCGGTGCGGCAGATGAAATAGAGCTGTGGCGCAAGGCCTGCCTCGGCAATGTCCCAACCATAGCGCATGGTCATGAGTTTTGTACTGACAAAGTTGAAGCCAACGTCGATGGCAACGGTAAAGAAGATGCCGAGGAAAAGCAGCAGGATGTTGTTGTCGCGCAGCAGCGAGAACGTTGCGCCAAGGGTGACGTCGCTCGGTTGCTGTTCCTCGCGGCTTATTGGCGAGGCGGCAAGCCATAGGGCCGACAGCAGCGTTATGGCTCCAAGCACGGGGAAGACGAGGTGCCAGTTGCGAGTGTCGCCACCGCCAAGGAAGTTGATGGCGAAGAGAATGATGAACGGTCCGCTGAACGACGATAACGCCTTCACCACCTGACCAGCCGTAACGGCGGAGGTGAGCTTACGGTCGTCGGAAATGATGTTCTTGAGCAGCGAGTTTTGCGACACCTGCAGTATAGCGTTGCCCATGCCGAGCATGGCGTAGCCCGCAAGGCAAGCCCACGACGCCTGCAGCAGCGGGACGAACATTCCCACTATGGTCACTCCCATGCCTACGAGGACGGTGTTCTTGCGTCCCCAAGAGTTCATCTTTATGCCAACAGGCACACTGAGGAAGAGAAACCACACGAACACCATCGACGGCAGGAAACCTGCCATGGTATGGCTCCAGCCGAAAGCCTCGCGTGCATACTCTGACGAGATTCCAACAATGTCGCAGAATCCCTGGATGAAGAAGCTGACAAGCACAGCTCCGACACTGACAATAGTTTTGTTTTTCATATTTCTTATTCGTTATGTAATTGTTTCGTATACATTAATGACTACGAACAATGGACACGAAACACTTAAAAAACTTTATTTTTTGGAAAAATGGCGGGAATTTTAAGTATTCGTCTGCGGTTGTCCGTATTATAAGTGTTGTTAGTATTTGGATTGTTACATTTTGGTTAGTTTATTAGGTTTTTTTATAGGTATTCAGTTTTTGGTTTTTGTTAGGTTGAACATTAACACATATAAAAAACAAACGACTTGAAAATAAGGCAGTCCTGCCTCGGGAGAGGCGGGGCTGCATAATATCTGCATTATGCATGTTATTGGTTCCGTAGGCGCGACGACGCTTGCGGAATTTTTTTTTGCTTGTTTTTTAAGTAAAAGTCGGGCGTCGTTCGTTTTTATATATAAAAAAAGGTTTATTGCAATGAAGATAAGAACTCTATTTTTTACTGCGCTCTGCTTGGGCGGCGCAATGGCGGCAAACGCCGACGACAACGAAATGGCGAAGCTGAGGCAAAAGGTCGACGCCTATGCCGACAGCGTGGCACGGCAACAGGACTGGCTGCTGTCGAGGCTGCAGATGTATTGGACGACACATGCCACCGACGTGTTTGTTAAGGACGAGGCTTTCCACCATCCTGGTGGGCAGAGGGCGGCGGTGCCTACGGTGAAGTTTGACGGCACGCGCAGTCATGTCACCTCCTACAACCGACCAAGGCTGGAGGATGTGGTGCCCTACGACGACGACGCCGAGGGCAACGTACACTATGTGAATCCTGCAACGGGGAAGATGGAAAAGGTGCATCCCTCGAAGACAGGCCGTCAGGTGACAAGCCTCAACCGTCAGATCATGACCATTGCGCGCGATGCGGCGAGGCTCTTTGCCGCCACGGGCGACCGCCGCTATGGCGACATGGCGTTTGGCGTGTTCGACACCTTCGTGAAGGGCATCTACCACCGCAACGTGCCGACGGACATCGACAACAGCCACGGACAGAGCATCATCGGTATGACGTCGTTTGAGGTAATACACGAGGACGTAATAACGGAGATTGTGGAGATGTATCCGCTGCTCGCATCCTACATCGACCGCGAGCGCCCTCTCTACGACGCTGCGATGAAGAAGTGGGCTGACAACATAATAGACAACGGAGTGCCGCACAACAACTGGAACCTGTTCCAAGCCATCTTCGTGGTGAAGATTGCCAACATTCTGCAGTCGGACGAGAAATATGCCGACCACAAAGGCAAGGAATACTATGTTGACCATGTGGTGAACAAGAACACCGTAAGGCAATGGAGCATAAAGAAACTGGCTGACTTTGGCTTTGACCCGCTGACGGGCATTTGGTATGAGTCGCCTGGATACAGCGTAAACGTGGTGGCTGACATGGCGGAGTTTGCAAACCAGATGGACCGCGACTACGGCATCGACTTCTTCAAGACAATTCCCGTGATAACCAAGGCTATAGAGGCTGCTGCACAGTATCTGATGCCAAACAGAATGGTATGCGGCTTCGGCGACACCCACCCCAACTATCTCAACCCACGAGCCGCCGACAACATAATAGACTATGCCCGCCGCCACGGCGACAAGCAGCTTGAGGAAAGGTTCCAGAAGTTCAGGCGTGCCATAAGGAGCGACGCTGCGGAGAGCGAGATTGGCGAATACTGCTCGGCGGTGTTCAGTGCGCCAAACGTGTCGTGGCTGATGCAGCGAAGCGGAATGGACGCAAGGCACGACCTCGCCATTTCGCTCAACGGAAGCCTTGGCAACCACCAGCACGCCAACGGCATCTCGATGGAGCTGTACGGCAAGGGCTTCGTGCTTGGACCCGACGGCGGCATTGGCAAGGGACTCTACAGCGGACAGGACTATAAGGAATACTATTCGCAGTTTCCCGCCCACAACACGGTGTGCGTGAACGGAGTCTCGTCCTATCCCGTGATGATGTCAAGCCACGGCTTCAATGTGGAGGCAAGCGGCTATGAGGACGGATGCACTTTCTCGCAAGTGAGCTTCACCGAACCTGAGACACAAGCCGACCAGATGCGCACCAACGGCATAGTGAAGACAAGCCCCAAAGGCGGCTACTACATAGACATCTTCCGCAGCAAACTGCCCGCAAGCTCTCCCCTCCCCAGGGAGGGGACGGGGGTGGCCCACTTTCACGACTACTTCTACCACAACCTCGGACAGACCCACGAGCTGACAGCCGCCGACGGCAGCACGCTCGACCTGAAGCCGACCGACGAGCTTGCCTTTGCGGGCGGACACCTCTACGCCTACTCCTACATCTACGACAAAAGCTCGGCTGAGACGGATGCCAACGTGCGCTCGACATTCACTATCGACGGAGGTCCGGAGATGACGATGTGGTTTAAGGGCAGCGGCAACCAAACGGTGTTCAAGGCTCTCTCGCCAGTGAACATGGAGTATGAGCGACTTGGCAGCTTCATGCCCTACGACGTGATAAAGCAGCCTGTGCTGACCTTCGTGGCACGCCGACAGGGCGAGACATGGGACGAGCCTTTCGTGGCTGTGTTTGAGCCTTCGACAAAGGACGAGCCGTCGGAGATTGCCTCGGTTCAGTATTTCACTCCTGCCAAGGGAGCAACAGGCATCGAGGTGCACCTGAAGTCGGGCGACGTTGACTACATCTTCTCAGCACCAAAGCCATGCAAGATGAAACACAAGGGAACGACCGTGAACGGCGTGTATGCCGTGGTGAGAAACGGAAAGAAACTGATAGAGAAATAAATAGAATCTCCTAACGATGAAAAAGTTATTCATACTGACCACGATGTTCTGCACGCTTGCCGCCTTCGGACAAGGCGTGGATGCAGGACAAGAACTTGACTACTGCCACAAGCAGGTGAACAAAGCCCTGAAGGTGTTGAAGGCCTCAGGCGACTATGAGATGATGCCACGCAACATTCTTGCCGGCGACAAGGGCGACAAATGGAACTGCCGAAAGGCTTGTGCGGAGGAATGGTGCTCAGGATTCTGGCCGGGAATCCTTTGGATGACCTACGAGGCGTCGGGCGACGAGAACGTGAGGAACGAGGCTGAGAAGTTCACGGCGGCTATAGAGCCTATAACAAAGCGACCGGTGTATGACCACGACCTCGGCTTCATTGTCATCAACTCCTATCTGAAAGGCATTGAGGCACTTGGCGACAAGGCTCCCGCACACTACAAAGCCAATGCACTGGCGGCTGCCGACTCGCTCGCCACGCTGTTCAACGCCAAGGCAGGGACGCTGCTCAGCTGGCCACGCCACATTAAGGACTACCAGGGACACAACACCATAATGGACAACATGATAAACCTCGAACTGCTGTTGTGGGCTTCGGAGAACGGTGGAAGCCGTCTGCTACGCGACATTGCGGTAAGCCACGCCACGACGACCATGCGCCACCACTTCCGCGAGGACGGGTCGTGCTATCATGTTGCTGTCTATGACACGCTTACGGGCAACTTCCTGCGTGGACAGACCCATCAGGGCTATGCCGACCACTCGATGTGGGCTCGTGGACAGTCGTGGGCTATCTATGGCTACACAATGGTGTATCGCTACACCCACGACCGCGTGTTCCTCGACTTCGCACAGAAGGTGACCGACGTGTATCTTCGCCGACTGCGTGAGACGAGCGACGACTGGGTGCCACGGTGGGACATGGACGACCCTCGTCCGTATGCCCCGAAGGATGCCTCTGCTGCATGTGTGGTGGCTTCAGCACTGTTCGACCTTGCCGAATATGTTGGCGGTTGGCGTGGCGACTACTATCGCCAGTGTGCCGAGGACATGCTCAGCGACCTCAGCTCTCCACGCTATCTTTCGGGGAAGCGCAACGTTGCTTTCCTACTGCACTCCACAGGACATCATCCCGCAGGCTCAGAGATAGATGCCAGCATCGTCTATGCTGACTATTACTATATCGAGGCACTGTTGAAGAGGTGGGCCTTCCCCTCCCTGCGGAGGGGCTGGGGGTGGGCCTTACAACGGATATTCCTCAAAGGCGTACAATACCGTTGAGAGATAGCGCTCACCGGTGTCGGGAAGTAGGGTGACGATGCGCTTGCCTTTGTTCTCGGGACGCTTGGCTATCTCGGATGCGGCGAAGGCGGCGGCACCTGACGAGATGCCTACGAGGAGGCCTTCCTGACGAGCCAGCTCGCGACCTGTGCGGATGGCATCGTCGTTGTCAACGTCGAACACCTCGTCCACTACGTCGGCATTGTAGGTGTTTGGCACGAAGCCTGCTCCGATGCCTTGAATCTTGTGTGGTCCGCTTGGCTGTCCGTTGAGCACCGCCGACGACTTTGGCTCCACGGCAATGATCTTCACGTTGGGGTTCTTCTCCTTCAGTCGCTTGCCGATGCCAGAGATGGTACCGCCAGTGCCTACGCCAGCCACGAAGATGTCGACGTTGCCGTCGGTCTGCTCCCAAATCTCAACACCTGTTGTATCGTAGTGCTTCTGCGGGTTTGCAGGATTCTCAAACTGTTGCAGAATGACAGAGCCGGGGATAGAGTCGCGCAGCTGCTCGGCGGCCTTTATGGCACCTTTCATTCCGTCGGCACCGCTTGTCAGCTTCACCTCTGCACCGTAAGCCTTGACGAGGTTTCGTCGCTCAATGCTCATGGTTTCAGGCATGGTGAGAATGAGCTTGTAGCCCTTCACCGCCGCCACGAGAGCCAGTCCCACGCCAGTGTTTCCGCTGGTAGGCTCGATGATGGTTGCCCCTGGTTTGATTACTCCGTTCTTCTCTGCATTCTCTATCATTGCCAGTGCTATGCGGTCTTTCACGCTTCCGCCTGGGTTGAAGAACTCTACTTTGGCAATAATGGGAGTTTCGAGTCCCTTAGCCTGTGAAAACTTGTTCAGTTCGAGCAATGGCGTGTTGCCGATAAGCTCTGTCAGTTGTTTTGCTATCTTTGTCATGATGATGTTTTTTAAATGATGAGTGAGGAGTGTGGAGTGAGGAGTGAGAATACTGCACTGCGCAGTTGTCTCAACATCCATCAAATCCAGGCTCTCGCTATTCTCACTCCTCTCTCCTCACTCCTCTCTCCTCGAAATACTCTCCTCGAAATACTCTCCTCGAAATACTCTCCTCGAAATACTCTCCTCAAAAAAATCAAATGCTTTCCAAAGCATTTGAAAGGTCGTCGATTATGTCGTCCACGTGTTCCGTACCTATGCTCAGGCGGATTGTCGAGGGATAGATGTGCTGCTGCTCCAGTTCCTCGGGCGAGAGCTGCGAGTGGGTTGTCGTTGCAGGGTGGATTACGAGGCTCTTCACGTCGGCAACATTTGCCAAGAGCGAGAAAATCTTCAGGTTGTCGATAACCTTCCATGCCTCTGCCTCGCCGCCTTTCACCTCGAAGGTGAAGATGCTGCCGCCGCCGTTGGGGAACAGCTTCTCGTAGAGGGCGTGGTCGGGATGCTCGGGAAGCGACGGGTGGTTCACCTTTGCCACCTTTGGATGGTTGGCGAGGAACTCCACCACCTTCGCCGTGTTGTAGGCGTGACGCTCCACGCGCAGCGACAGTGTCTCAAGACCTTGCAGCAGAATCCATGCGTTGAATGGGGAGATGGCTGCACCGGTGTCGCGCAGTATGACGGCACGAATGCGTGTGACGAAGGCTGCTGCTCCAGCCACGTCGGCAAACACCGCTCCGTGGTAGCTTGGGTCGGGCTTGGCTATAGAAGGATATTTGTCGGCATTAGCCTTCCAGTCGAACTTGCCGGCATCTACTATCACTCCGCCGAGCGAGCTTCCGTGACCGCCGATGAACTTTGTTGCCGAGTGTACAACAACGTCGGCACCGTGCTCAATAGGACGGATAAGGTAAGGCGTGCCGAACGTGTTGTCAACGATTACTATGGTATTGTGGCTATGTGCAATCTCCGAGATGCGGTCGATGTCGGTCACAGAGGCGTTGGGGTTTCCGAAGGTCTCGATGATGATGGCCTTGGTGTTTGGGCGGAAAGCCTTGTCCACAGCGTCAAAGTCTGATGGGTCGACGATGGTTGTCTCAACGCCCTGTGTCGAGAGTGTGTGCTCCACGAGGTTGTATGTTCCTCCGTAGAGGTTGTCGGCGGCAATGATGTGGTCGCCGTTGCGTGCCACGTTCTGCAGCGCATAGGTTATGGCAGCTGCTCCCGATGCCACTGCAAGTCCAGCCACGCCGCCTTCGAGTGCTGCCACACGGTCTTCGAACACTCCCTGTGTGGAGTTTGTCAATCGTCCGTAGATGTTGCCTGCATCGCGCAGTCCGAAGCGGTCGGCGGCGTGCTGCGAGTTGCGGAACACGTAGGACGTTGTCTGATAGATTGGCACGGCGCGTGCGTCAGTCGTTGGATCAGCCTGCTCCTGTCCCACATGGAGCTGAAGGGTTTCAAAACGCAATTTCTTGTTACTCATAATCGTTATGCTTTTATTTTTTGTTAATATTTTCTTAATGTGGAGTGAGGAGTATTTTAATGTGGAGTGAGGAGTGTGGAGTGTATTTCGAGGAGTGAGGAGTGTGGAGTGAGGAGTGAGATTACTGCACTGCGCAGATGTCTCAACAACCCTCAAATCCGGGCTTTCGCTATTCTCACTCCTCTCTCCTCACTCCTCTCTCCTCGAAATACCCTCCTCTCTTAATTCACGCCGCAAAGTTACGACGAAAATTCCATACCACAAATAGCACATTGAGGTTATTTCATATACCACGAATATGGTATATTGGTGTTTTGGGGCATTCATACCTTATTAATATAGGGGTGGAAGATGATTTTTTCGCAATTTTGCCCGATTTTTTTTGGTAGTTTGAAGGATTATCCCTAAATTTGCAAGACCGAATAAAAACTTTGAATATTATGATAGACGTAAAAGCAACATTAAACTCAGCTGAAGAGAAGATGGAGAT
Source organism: Prevotella sp. (assembly GCA_051869235.1). GTDB lineage: Bacteria > Bacteroidota > Bacteroidia > Bacteroidales > Bacteroidaceae > Prevotella. The sequence continues at coordinate 6,033 of JBJEAS010000054.1, read as the reverse complement.
GGGCGTAATGTATCTTGAGGAGCAACTCTCACGTGTACGTGCCGGACGCGCCAACGTCGCCATTCTCGCAGGCGTAAAGGTGGAGTCCTACGGCTCTATGGTGCCACTGAACCAAGTGGCCAACGTGTCAACTCCCGATGCACGCACCATTGCCATTCGTCCATGGGACAAGAAGCAAATCCGTGCCATCGAGAAGGCTATAATGGACAGCGACGTGGGCATCACACCCGAGAACAACGGCGAGATAATCCGTCTCGGCATTCCACAGCCTACCGAGGAGCGCCGCCGTGAGCTTGCCAAGCAGTGCAACAAGATGGGCGAGCAGACCAAGGTGCAAATCCGCAACATACGCGCCGACGTGAAGGAGAAACTGAAGAAGGCAATCAAGGACGGACTCTCCGAAGACCTTGAGAAGGACGCAGAGGCAGACCTGCAGAAGATTCACGACAAGATGATAAAGAACGTCGAAGAACTTCTTGCCGCCAAGGATAAGGAGATAATGACGGTGTAGGAAGGATTTAATGTGGAGTGTATTTCGAGGAGTGAGGAGTGTATTTCGAGGAGTGAGGAGTGTGGAGTGTATTTCGAGGAGTGAGGAGTGTGGAGTGAGGAGTGAGATTACTGCACTGCGCAGATGTCTCAACAACCCTCAAATCCGGGCTTTCGCTATTCTCACTCCTCACTTCTCACTCCACACTCCTCACTCCTCACTCCTCACTCCTCACTCCACACTCCTCACTCCACACTCCTCTAAATAACATGACAGGTTTAGTAATAAAGAATACAGGCAGCTGGTACACCGTCAAGACTGATGACGGTGGTCAGCTTATTGACTGTAAGATAAAGGGAAACTTCCGACTGAAGGGCATACGCAGCACCAATCCGGTGGCTGTGGGCGACCGTGTGACCATTGTGCCAAACCAAGAGGGAACGGCGTTCATCACGGCAATAGAAGACCGAAGGAACTACATCATACGCAAGTCGTCGAACCTCTCGAAGCAGAGCCACATCATTGCAGCCAACGTAGACCAGGCGTTCCTCGTGGTCACCATCAACTATCCCGTCACCTCGACAACCTTCATCGACCGCTTCTTGGCTTCGGCAGAGGCTTACCGCATTCCGGTGACGCTGCTGTTCAACAAGACCGACGCTCTCGATTCCGACGAGCTGAACTACCAGCAGATGATGATGGACCTCTACGACACCGTGGGCTACCACTGCCTCGCCATCTCCGCCGAGACAGGAGAGGGCATCGACAGGGTGGGGGAGCTTCTGAAAGGAAAGGTTACGGTGCTGAGCGGCAACAGCGGCGTGGGTAAGTCGACGCTCATCAACCGACTGCTGCCTGGGGTGAACCTGAAGACGGCGGAGATAAGCGACGCCCACAATGCGGGAACACACACCACCACGTTCAGCGAGATGATGCCACTGCCCGAGGGCGGCTACATCATCGACACGCCAGGAATAAAGGGATTCGGAACGTTCGACATCGAGCCGGAGGAGCTGACAAGCTATTTCAAGGAGATATTCCACTTCTCCAAAGACTGCCGCTTCAACAACTGCACACACACCCACGAACCAGGGTGCGCCGTGCTGAAGGCCGTAGAGGAACACTACATTGCCCAAAGCCGCTACCAGTCGTATCTCAGCATGATGGAGGACAAGGAGGAGGCGAAGTATAGGAAGTAGGGAAGGCCCACCCCCAACCCCTCCCTGGGGAGGGGAGAAATGAAGAATGTGAGGGAAGTTATGATGGGAAATTATGATGGGAAGTTAAAAGAAGAAGTTATGATGGGGAGTTAAAAGGGGAAGTTATGATGGGGTGTTAAAAGAAGAAGTTATGATGGGGAGTTAAAATGGGCCAAATGTTTGAGCCGAGAAAAATGAAGCGCAATAACTATTGGCTCCTCATAACTCCCCATCATAACTCCCCATCATAACTCCCCATCATAACTCCCAAAAAATAAATAATTATGAAAAATATTGCCGTTTTGCTTTCGGGTGGCGTTGACAGTGCCGTGGTGGTTCACCAACTGGCTGAGCAGGGACTGAAACCCGACTGCTTCTACATAAAGATAGGTCCCGAAGAACAAGAGGAATGGGACTGCTCGTCGGAGGAAGACCTTGAGATGGCTACTGCCGTGGCTCGTCGCTATGGCTGTCGGCTCAGTGTCGTGGACTGCCACCGAGAATACTGGGACGAGGTGACACGCTACACCATGGACAAGGTGCGCCGTGGCTATACGCCAAACCCCGACGTGATGTGCAACCGACTGATAAAGTTCGGAGCTTTCGACCGAAAGATGGGACACGACTACGACCTCATAGCCACAGGTCACTACGCACAGACGGAAATAATCGACGGCGAGAAATGGCTCACCACAAGCCCCGACCCAGTGAAAGACCAAACCGACTTCCTCGCACAAATCTACGACTGGCAGCTGCGCAAGGCAATCTTCCCCATCGGACACATGATGAAGGACGAGGTGCGCGAGATTGCCGAGCGCGAACATCTCGTCAACGCCAAGCGCAAGGACTCGCAGGGCATCTGCTTCCTCGGCAAGATAAACTACAACGACTACATACGCCGCTACCTCGGCGAGCAGCCTGGAGACGTGGTGGAGCTGGAGACGGGAAAGCTGATAGGACAGCACCGCGGACTGTGGTTCCACACCATAGGACAGCGCAAGGGAATGGGCTTCGGCGGCGGACCGTGGTTTGTGGTGAAGAAGGACGTGGATGCCAACACGCTCTACGTCAGCCACGGCTACGACCCCGACACCGCCTACAAGCAAGACTTCCCCGTCCACGACTTCCACTTTCTCACCGCCAAAGAACTGCCCCGTGAGGTGACGTTCAAGATTCGCCACACACCCGAATGGCACCATGCCACGATAGAGAAGACAGCCGAAGGGCAGTACACCGTACATTCCCTCGACCGCATCCACGGCGTAGCCCCAGGCCAGTTCTGCGTGGTCTACGACGCTGAGCACCACCGTTGCTACGGCAGTGGGGAGATAACGATTTGGTCAGAAGAAAGGCGACAAGACGTCGGCAACTAAGGCGGACAGCACCCACACATACAATTATATAAGGGAAATACACATCAGCAATCCGCGGTTGGCATTGAGCATCTGCGACACTATGGAGGCAAAAGGCGAGATGGAGCTGTTTTATCTCGACCATCTTCGCGCTGCTTGACATGCGCCAGTGTGCCATCTATTCTCTCATCATGAAGATTTATGATGCCATGGGAAACATAAAGATGGGGCAGCTCTACTGTGACAAGGTGGCAAAAACGAAAACGGCTCAGAACGACACCGTCACGCTCGACACGTCCTATTCCGGAGGTGCAAGATTCCTCGTCGCATTATAGTCGGACCAATACTGACAGCTACGTTAGCGTACAGGGTGTATGGGCGCGCTGGGGGCGCGCTGGGGGTGTGGGCGTCTCGCCCGCACCTTGGGCACTATCCAGCATAAATGTGTTATTGTAATATTACCTCGTAGGCGAGGTGCGGGCGGGACGCCCACACCCCCAGCAGTTCAACATTCAGGGAAAAGAAGTTTCCTTGAGCTTGCGAAAAAAGTTGAGTCAATATATTTAAGTTTCGCATGTACTCAACTTATGGAGTTAGAAGGAGTTAAGAGAAGTTATCGCTCCCTGTGGTCGCTCAGGAAGATAAAGGACAATAGTTTGTATAGTCACTTTTCTCCTTTTATCTTCATTTATCTACCTTTTACTACTTGCGAAAGTTCAGTCAATATACCTTTGCCAACCATTCGGAGAAGAAATAGTCGTAGATGCGGTATGCGTCGTCGTCCTTGGTGATGATGTCTGATGACAGAAGTCCCTTGGCAGCCGACTGCACAGAACTTGCCGACGGCAGACTGTGGCGCGAGATGAATTCCTGACTCGTGATGTTCCTTGCCTCCTTGTCGCGTGCTATTGCCTGCAGAAGCATTTTTTGGCGAGGAGCCATTTGCGAGAGCGTTTCCTTGTAGGTTTGCTCCTGACTTAGTATAATGCCAAGCTTTGCCTGCGGTAGCATATCCTTCACGCATCGCTCTCCAATGGGGGTCAATGCAAACAGCTCGTTCATCATCATCTGCATAAACCATGTGCAACCGTTATAGTCCTCATAAACACTCCTTACCACGTCCTCGTCGATGCTCCTTCCCCCAAGTTTGAACATCCTTGCGGCGAATTGGCAATAAGTTTCCATTGGTATAGGGTTGAGTCCCATGGTTATGGAACTTTGGTAGAATGGCTTTGATGGTGACGTGAACATGTTTGCCATCACGTGCCGCTTGCTTCCGGCGAAGATGAATGTGGTGTTGGTGCATCTCTGTATGAGTGTGCGCAGCATGGCCTCAGTGGTTTTCTCCTCATAACTGCCTGTCTGCTGAAATTCGTCGATGGCAACGATGCACGGCTTTTCTGCCTGTTCAAGGTAGTTGAATATCTCGTCGAGGGTGGTCGTTGGAGTTTTTATGTCACCAAGCCCAATGTCAAACCCCGGTTCACCCGTCATAGGGTCGAGCTTGAAGCCCATGCGTAGCGAGGTGACCACACTGAAGAATCTCTGCCTCCATATCTCCGATTTCGGTGCGAGTTTCTCATAAACGGCCTTGCCGAGCTGATAGACGAATTCCGCCAACGATGTCGTGGCATAGATGTCTACAAATATCGAAATATAGTTGTCGGCAATCTCAGGTTGTCTCATACAGTGGTGTATGAGTTCCGTCTTCCCCATTCTCCTTGGTGAAATCAGGGCTACGTTTCTGCCGTTCACTATCTGTTTTACAAGGAAGGCAGTTTCCTCTGTGCGGTCACAGAAATACTCGTCCGACAAATATTTGCCGACCACAAACGGGTTCTTCATCATCTTGTTTGCCATATTGCTCCATGATTTTATTGCAAAGATAATAATTATTGTCGCAATAAAACGCACAAGCTGCTGACATTTAATGTTTTTTAAAACAGGTCAACCCCCAGAGCAGAGAATCATAGTGTGGGCGCGCTGGGGGTGTGGGCGTCTCGCCCGCACCTTGCCTACGAGGTAATATTACAATAACACATTTATGCTGGATAGTGCCCAAGGTGCGGGCGGGACGCCCACACCCCCAGCACGCCGCCCCAATGCAAACCACTCCCCCTCCGGCTCGGAAGCCGTGAGGGGGAGTGGCTTGTCAGTCGGTGATTTCGAGTGTCACCTCGTTGCCTCGTTCGAGGCTTTTGCGTGTCTTTGTCGAATCATGGTGCAAAAGTAGGAGTATCGGATTGCACAAACGGTGGTTCTGCGATTAATGGCTGAACCTTGTCAACAAAAAGCGTTTTGGCTTCTCGATTGATAAAAAGATGTTAAATCACGGTCTTGCATTAATAGAATTTTCCTTTGCGATTCTTTTTTCTTCGCGTTTTTCAATAAATTTGCATCCCAATTATATGTATAGACTTTGTTGAGTCAATTTACAATATCTAAAATTAAAATAACGAATAAATATGAAATATACAGTAAATAAGAAAATTGAAACGACAGAAGATGTTAGTGCTTTCTTCAACTATCTCTTGCGTGAACAAAAAGTCAACTTTCATCCGGATGAATCATTTGAGAATTATATTGATGTCGTTACGAGAGAACCTTCATTTACGACTCAAGAATGTAAATTGTTTAATCGCCTGATGAATGAATCTTTTGACGTATGCGAAAGAGAATGTGTGAATATCTATGATATTGGGACAAACGTTATGGCATCGTGGAATGAATAAGGAAACCTTTCCGCTTACCAATTTAAAAAAGATATGAATAATAATGGTAAAGAATAATATGACATTTTCACTTTTCGATTTCTGTAAGAGACGAGCTGACAAGTTGGAAATCTACGGAAAGGAGTCGATGGATGAAAATGGCGATATAATACCGTTTATTGACCAAGCCGCATACGTAACACACTATTTGCAGCTGAAAAGGGGCGCACCTGCAAAAACCTGTGTTTAGCCAAATATCTTTGAAAGTCTGAATAAGAAGA
>JBJEAS010000053.1:0-3402 GCA_051869235.1 Prevotella sp. | reverse complement strand
ACAATGTTGCTGGTAGCGACGAGCCTGTTGTAATCTCACTCACAACAGACATCACAGCAATCAGCCTTTGGATGACTGGTGAGAACTATGATAATGCAGCAGGAACAAACAAGCAGTTGAGCTTTATCTCAGTTAAGGAGCAGGCTAATACATTCCCAGCTGAGGCAGGCCGTGTAAACGAGACTCCATTCTCGTTCACCGAGGGCTACTTCCGCACAACAGATTCTAAGCTGACCATTCGCGTGTCTCCAGCCAACGCAAAGGTTGAGGCTGACAAGATTATGCTCATGGACTCTCAGGGTAAGGACCTTTCAAGCCTCATCACTTGTACAAAGGTTGAAGCTTACGACGGTCTGCTTGTTCGCAGCGCAAACCCAACAGGTCTGTATACTCTGACCTTCAAGCTGAACGACGGCTACAATGCAGATGAGCTCAAGGCCGCAACAGAGACAAAGGTTAACAATGTGACCAAGAAGATTCTCTACTCTGTAGCAGTAAAGGACAACGATGCTTGTCTCGTGTCAAGCGAATGGAACGTCACACTTGCAGCTGGTAACTCTACAACAGCTTACGACTTTAAAGTTAATGATAAAAGCATCAACGAAATTCGCAACCGTTACACACAGTGCGAGGATGGAACATCGACAGCAGGCGTTGCTGAACTCATTTGGAATGTTTCAACACAACAGATTCCTACTCCTGCAACGACTGTAGTTACTTCTGGCGACAAGAAGAATGCTACTGACCGTAGAGATGACATTGACAAACGTCAGGACAAGAACATTCTGGCTGTGACTGTTGGTCAGGATATCAAGATTGTTTACCCAACGCAGAATGCCAGTGGCGTTTACACCCCAATCAAGGGCTTCTATGTTGCTCTCGACTATGCATTTGCACTTGAGTCAGCTCCTTCTGAGCTTAACGCATGGAACAGCTACGAATACGACAACGTTACCAAACTCGACAAGGATGGCAATGTAATCAAGGCAGGAACTCTGTTCGAAGGCTATGAGGGCATCATTAGAATCAACAGCACTGCTGCCAACAACGACGTTATCGGTTTCCGCGTATTCGCTGTCAACCTCGACGGTACACTTGTTGACCCAGACGGTCGCGCATTCTATGTAGGTGTAGGCAATGCCGCTACTGCAAGTCTTGTTGAAGGTTCTATTGTTGCCGACAAGAAGACAAAACCAACTTCTGACTTCATCGCTACAGACGCTTTCGTAGCTGGTGACTATGCTGCTGCTTGGACTGTTGATGCAAACAATCCTAAATACAATAATACCGCAAGCCCAGCCGTAACAGTTCTTTACTATGACAAAGACAAGGCTGAAACATCAGACATGTCCAAGGTTAAGTTTGTGAAGTTCCAGTTTGCTGATGCTTCTCAGTACATCGACGGTGCTACATACACTCAGACAATCAACGTGACAAAGACTGTAGGTTCAGTTACATATCCTGTCAAGACCATCACAGCCAAGATTACAAAGGTTATGCCAACAGCATTCCCAGAGGAATTCTCGTTCCGTCCAAAGCAGGAAATCGAAGAGGGCTCAGGCAAGTTCCGCGCTTACATGATTCCAGAAAACGGCTATAAGGTAACTACCGCTTCTGCTAACGGCGAAAAAGATTTGAACAACGTATTCTACGGTCTTGATGCAAACTACAAGTTTGTCATTAAGGATTCAAAGAAGAACGGCAACAATTTTGAGGATGTTGAAGTTACGACAGCATCAACAGCTGCTCCATTCGAGTACTCGTTCTCTGTTGCCAACGACCCATTCATCAAGAGCCACACCGAGTGCCCTGTTGTCGCTTCATATCTCTACAAGAACGTATCGACAAAGATGGTTAACAACGCTTGGCAGGTTGGTGTTGACTACCCAGTCAACTATGGCAAGGATTTGACCATCGTATATGCTTGCTGGCATGATGCTGAGACATATGCTTGGGGACAGAAACAGGTTGACACTGATGATGACGGAAATCCAATTTATGGAAGTGCACAACCACAGCCAAAGTGGACTGCAGAAGGTAATGGTTACACATCTAAACTTGAGTACATCGTAGCAAAGAACAGCTACAACAACGACTACTTCGGTGGCAACTTGAAAGACTTGATCATCACAAAGAAATGGTTGGATATTGCCTATAACACCGACGATAATGGTACTCCCACTACTCCTAAGATTGAAATGAAGTATACTGATCCTACAACAGGCGTAGTTCAGACAAATCCATACTTCGTTCCTTCTATTGGTGGTACAAATAATGACGAAATAATTTTCACCCAGGCATCTGTTCAGCTTGATGCCGCTCCAGTGGCCGACCACGTTGAGCAGCTCATCATCACTGTTGTTGACGCTTACGGTCACGAGTATAATATTTCTACAGATGTTACAGTGAAGAAGCCAAACACAGCAACTGCAGCTAAGAAGCGCTAATCTTTAATTCAATAAAGATTGTGTAGATAAATAAAAATGGAGGGACGTTCAAATGTGATCGTCCCTCTTTTTAAATAAAAAGGACAGAAATGAAGAAGATATTCAATTTGATGTCATTGGCGGTAGTACTCACCCTCTTCGCTTCTTGCCAAGAGAAGATGCAGACATGTCACGGAAAGGTGAAGCGGATGACCGACACAACGATTGTGGCAACCGTAGACAAGTATGAAATACTTTTCGACACTCGCGATGCCAGTTTCCTTAACGGCGCAGTCCTCCTTGGCGACTCTGCCGTGTTCAACTACATTGGCGACCTCCGTAAGAAGGAAGTAAAGGCAATGATGGTGAACTTGATACCACCAAAGCCGCATTACATAAAGCCGGGATATGATTCAACAAAGGAATTGAATACGGCTCCTATGTCAGAAGGACAAAAAGAGCAACTTGATGCCTTTGTTGAGGAAGCAAAAAAGCACGGCCACTAAAAAATGTTGAACATCCCCAATGTGGCTCTTCTGTCGGCACACCTGAAATCAGAGGTGTGCCGATGTCTCTTCCACGATGTCAAACATTCGATTATCCCCTCTTTGAGGAACTATTTGATTAAATTTAAATTCGTCCCAAATTTAACGTTACACTAAAACATATAAATATGAATAATAATTCTGATACTTACTGTTTCAAGCCCTATCATGACAACTCGAATCTCAGGATTCAAGAGGTTAAAAATGAACTGATTTTTAAGTATCTCCCAATCCGCCACTTCCTTTCCTCGTATTTTAAAAATGAGGTGTTTTTGGCTAACCCAAAATCATGGTCAGACCCTTTCGAGCAGAATTATCGGACGCATATTGAAAAAACGTCGGATGACGAGAAGTATGAAAATGTTTTGAAAGATTTGGGCGCACCAGTGTAAACCTGTGTTTTCCGCTTGATATTTTTGGCTGATAAAAAT
>JBJEAS010000052.1:0-3442 GCA_051869235.1 Prevotella sp. | reverse complement strand
AGATGCCTTCGAGATGCGTTCGAGACGTTGAAGCGCGCTTTGATTTATTTTTACGATGCAAAGGTACAAAGATAATTTCATATATGCAAGTAATCAGCGGATTATTTTCCATCGGTTAAGATAGTTTAACACTGAATATTATTTACATATTTTATTCCTATTTCCTATTCACGAAAGCCCAAAGGTGTCAAAGTGTCAAAGTCAAAGTGTCAAAGTGGTAAAGCGACATAGGGTCTATGAGCGGAATATTATGGGATAATTATAATATATAATATATTATATATTATAATTATATATTATTTGTTATTATTTGTTATATTTTTCCTCATTCTTTTCTTGCACTTTACCACCCGACGTGTGTGTTTTTTGAGTTTGACACTTTGACTTTGACACTTTGACACTTTCAGTGCAACGTAAGGTACAAATTCACCTCAAGAGCCAAAAAAATCGACCGAAAATTTGGAGGTTCAAAAAACTTTCGTTATTTTTAGATAAGATAGGCTGCACTCGGAAATAAAAATAAAAAAAACCATTTTTTATTTTGTATTTCGCTCGATTTGCACTATCTTTGCAATTATATTTAAATCTATTGACAATGAAAACAATGATATCTATACATAACTGCCTGATTGTCAGAAGGTTTAAAAAAAAGAGAGGAGGGTAAGAACCACCGCCCATAACGTTGTCAACTTTACACTTCTTCCCCTACTGAGCCTTCTGCTGCTCCTTTCGTGCAGCAAATCCACCGTTTCCGACACTTATTCCACCGACTCTACCGTTGCAACGGACTCCACTTTGTGGCGTTCGCTGCAAGGCTTTTGGCGTGTAGAAGCCATACATTTCGACGAGGACACCACCTTTTTCGCTCCCGAAGACCCGAATTTCATCGAAATCACAGGCGACACCATTCGCCAGTTTTACCTCGTAAATGCCCCGAAAGACTTCAATTCGACGCCCAACCGTGCCGAACTTGAGGAAATTTACAGCAATATCATCACCCTAAAAGCCCCCGACACCCTCTATCTCGACGACTTTCCGCTTGAATGTGAGTTTAATGCGGACAGCTCGCGCGTGACGTTGAGGGCTATAGACAGAGGGTGGCGTTGTGTGCGAAGCTCGCAATTAAAGAATTAAAGTAATTCAGAGGGTAGATGGTAGTGGGTAGAGAGTAGAGGACGGTGGGAAAAGAAAAGCGTTCCTTGACTTAATTACATGCCGAAAATGACGAGAAAATCCGCCAAACATTTGGTGGTTTCAATATTTTATTGTACTTTTGCCGCATAATCATAAAAAACCATGTTATGACAGCTATAGAATTAAAATATGAGCTTTTCAGAGACATTGAATCGATTAGCGACGAGAGCGTACTCCAGAAAATAGCCTCATACATCAAGACGTTTGTCAATAAGTCGTGTGATGCCAAGCCCTTGTTGTATGATCCTGAGTCAGGGTGCTATGCAAATGAGGAAACTATTGAGGCTGTAGAGGAAAGTATGAAAGGTGAGTACGCAGGAGTTGTTGACTGCTCTAACTTCGAATCGTTCAAGAAATCTCTTGGCTTATGAATGAAGTCAGGTTTTCCACTCGTTTTAAGAAAGACATTAAGAGATACGAGCATGACGAGCTTAAGTTAATGCATCTCTATAAGATTGTATCTCTTTTAGAAAAAGATGAAATGATCCCACAACAATATCTTCCTCACAGATTGAAGGGAGAATACAAAGGGTGTATGGAATGTCATATTGAAAACGACTACTTGTTAATATGGCGAGACCCTGTAAACTCCATCATTTGGTTGGAAAGACTTGGCAGCCATTCTGAACTGTTTGGTAAAAAAGGTAAATAATTGATATTCTCGTCCCGCAGGTTTTAATCACCTGCGGGATTTTTTTGTTTTCGGTTTTGTAATTTTTAGTCATTGGGCAATGTGTAACGTTTGAAAACAAAAAGAAGAGAATATGAACGAAAAAAATATAAGTTATATGGCAAAGAAAGATACGACATCTCTTGGATTTGAAGAGAAGATTTGGAAGGCGGCGGATGTGCTGAGGGGAAACCTTAGTGCTTCGCAGTATAAGAATGTGGTTCTTGGATTGATATTCCTGAAATACATCTCAGACTGTTTTGAAATAAAACATCAAGAGCTGTTGAAAGACGAGTATGCCGACGAGGAAGACAAGGACGAATATATGGCTGACAACATATTTTTCGTGCCTGCCGAGGCTCGTTGGAACAAGATAAGTGAGGCTGCGCACACCACTCAGATTGGTGTCGTGATTGACAATGCCTTCTTGGCAATAGAGCGTGAGAACGAGAAACTGAAAGGAATACTGCCAGGCAACTATGCTCGACAGGAACTTGACAAAGGGAGGCTTGGCGAGGTGGTTGACATTTTCACGAACATCGAAATGGCAACAGCTGGAAATGAGCTTGACTTGCTTGGAAGGACATACGAATACTGCCTGAAGATGTTTGCATCGCAGGAGGGGAAGAACGCAGGAGAGTTCTATACGCCTTCGTGCATTGTGCGCACGTTGGTAGAGATAATCCAGCCGTTCGAGGGCAGGGTATTCGACCCTTGTTGTGGGTCGGGAGGAATGTTTGTGCAGAGTGCAGAGTTTTTGAAGAATCATCAAGGGAAGCTGCAAAAAATCAGTGTTTATGGGCAGGAGTTCAATGCCGAGACATGGAAGATAGCACAGATGAATCTTGCCATACATGGTATTGAGGCAAACTTGGGAAGGGCGTATGCCGACTCATTCACAAATGACCAACATCCCACGTTGAAGGCTGACTTTATTCTTGCAAATCCGCCATTTAATCTTAAAGATTGGAAGCAAGAATTATTAATAGAGGATGTTAGGTGGAAATATGGATTGCCACCAGCAGGCAACGCCAACTTTGCTTGGATGCAGCACATGATTCACCATTTGTCGCCCAACGGCAGGATTGGGCTTGTCCTTGCAAATGGTTCGCTGAGCAGTCAGACTGGCGGCGAGGGAGAGATACGCAAGGCTATCATTGAGGCAGACCTTGTGGAGGGTATTGTAGCTTTGCCATCGCAGTTGTTTTATAGCACTGGGATTCCTGTGTGCCTTTGGTTCTTGGCAAAGGACAAGGCGCAGAAGGGAAAGACCCTGTTTGTTGATGCCCGCAATATGGGCTATATGGCTACCCGAAGGCTGAGGGAGCTTGACGATGAGAAGGACATCAAGGAGATAGCCAAGATGTTTGAGGATTTTCGCGATGGCAAGGAAGTGACGAAGCCAGGAGTTTGTGCTGTTGCTTCTATTGAAGAAATTGCCAAGCAGGACTATGTACTCACTCCTGGACGATATGTTGGTATTGCCGACGAGGAAGAGGATGGAGAGCCATACGAAGAAAAGGTAGCTCGTCTGTCTTCTGAATTGTCGGAGCTGTTTAAGCAGAGCCGAGAGCAGGA
>JBJEAS010000051.1:0-3512 GCA_051869235.1 Prevotella sp. | reverse complement strand
AACCAAAAGAATACATATCCCCTTGGCTGTATCCACCCATTGCAGTCTTGGTTTTATATTATTATCCATTTTTATATCTCTTCACATTCCACCATCTCTACTCCTCGATATACCACATACACCTTATGCAGTGTAGTTGTGCCTATCTGCTGCTGGGCGTTGACGGTGTCGGCATAGCGGCATACTTGCGACTTTGCCTGCTCAACGGCTGAAGCGACTTGGGCGTCGGTAGCCTTACTGTTGAGATATTTCAGTTCGACGATATAAGAATGCTCCATGTCGTCGTATATCTCCTGGATAGGACGGAGGAAGATGTCGGCATAGCCGTTCTGGTTGTCAAGCTCGGAGATAGGGCGGTAGAAACGGCAGAGGCTTGTCAGTGCAAGGGTATAGCCGTGCACGAATGCTTCGCCTTTTTGGCGGTCACGTTGTGAGGCAAAGGTATAGATGCTGTCGGCAATGTATTGGAAAAAAGGCTTAAAGTCGCCACTGTATGCCATGAGCTGCTCTTTTTTGCGTATGCCGTATTCGTCATAGGTGAGGTCGTTGTCGCTATAAGCGTCGAGGAGATAAGAGAATATCTGCTCACGAACAACCTCATTGGGGATGATGAACTTCGTGTCTCCCTGATAGCGGCCTCCAATTGTGACCAGTCCAAAGTAATACAACAGGCTGATGAAATTGTTGTCCTTGGCGATGTCCTCGGCAAGGAATCCTTCCTTTATCTCTCCAGTGACAAAGCCCTGCGACACAAGTGTTTGTATGACAGATGCGTCGTGGGCAAACTCCTTGTCCTTGCGTATGAGCATACGGAGTTTGTTATAGTCAACACGGATGTTTTCATCGAGCATTTGTTTGGGAATACGGCATCTGTTGTCCAAATATTTATACATAAAGGAAAGAACCATGTTGGAGTTGTACATGGTGGTTTCGCCATACGCATCTTCAGCAAAACAGTAATTGTCATAATAGGGCTTCATCGTCTCAATGAGTTCATCTACAGTGTGATGGAACTCGAAGTGCTGGGAGTAGTATGTCAACATCTCCCGCACTTCCTCTTCGGTGAAGCCTACCATCTCGTTGAACCCGTAGGCAAGTGAATAGTTGGTGCCTATGTTGAATCCGCTCGTAAGGTCGTCAAGCGTCACGGGACTTACACCAGTGATGAACACACGCTCAATGGATGAGTCGGTTCCTGATTTAATCGTATCGAAGAATGTGCGCAGGTATCCGGTACCATGCGTCTCCTTACGGTATTCTTTTTCACGAGCTGCATCCGAAAGGATGTTGTTGGTGAAGTGGTCATATTCGTCGATGAAGAGATAAATATTCTGTCCTGCCTTTGAACATTCGTCATACAAATAATCCAATTGTTCGACGCAACCGTTTTTCTTGTTAAGTTCTTCCTTTATTCCAACAGGCAAATATTGCGCATATTGGTCGCAAAACGAGTTGAAACGAGTATTGCAATGTGCATCCATCGCAATTCGATAGTTGCCCAAGTCGGCATTTATCACCGCAAAGTTGAGGTTCAATACGAGATACTTGTTGCGGTTGGTCGTGGGATTCTTGCCTATGTACAGGTCGCCATAAAGTTGCTCAAACTTGTCTGCCGCATTGATGTCGTAGTAGTGACGCAGCATCGACATTGTCAGGCTTTTGCCAAAGCGCCGGGGACGTATAAAGAAGAAATAGCGATTGGAGTTCTCAATCTTCTCTATAAATCGAGTCTTATCGACATAGTAATAGTTGTCTTCGCGAATTGCCACGAAGTTCATCATGCCGTAGGGAATGCCCTTAGGTTTTCCTGTTGTATTTTGTTCTTTCATACGTTATTCTTGATTATTATCTTTTCACCTGCCAGTCGCCAATTGTATGTCGAGTGGAGTCAAAGTTGATGCCCACCTTTACTATGGGCAGACCTGTGAGGGCGAATTTTGATGAGTAGTCCTTGAGGTCTATCTGATTCATTGCTGCTTGTGAGGACATGTTGAGTTTCAATTCAAAGAGATAGAGTGCTCTTGATGTGTGCATCACAATATCCACTCTGCCTGTTGGGGTATGAATCTCAACATCGACATATCTTCCGAAGAGAGAGAAGATGACGTAGAGCAGCTGCTGATAGTGTCCCTCAGAGTCGGCATTATTGCAATAGGGCACGGTGAGCAGGTATGACTGCAGAAGTCGGAGCATTTCGTCGATATTGTCCTCATAAAGCGCCACATACATATCACCAACCATAGAGCTGCCCTCGTCTGCATATTCATCAACGTAGTTGGGCAGAAGGCTTTCCATAAGTCCGGCACGAATCTCGTTGTTGGGAATATCGAGTTTGTAGTTTTGCGACACAGGGTTATAGTCCTTTATTGTGATGTAGCCGCTTTGGTAGAGTAGGGGGAGTATGCTCTTCATTCTCTCCGTAGGCGCATCGAAAGTAGTTGCCTGTGCGCTGCCTCCACCTATTTTTGACGGCACGACATGGAATTTGCGAAGCATCTCTATAAGATATGTAGGTGTGCCGGTAGAAAACCAGTAGTTGTTCACACGTTTAGTGTTTAAAGCCTGAAGGAGACTGAAGGGGTTGAATATGTCGGGCGATGGCCATGTAAAATGATAGCCGTCGTATTGCTGTGTCAACATCTCTATTGCCTTCTCGTATGTCCATCCGTTATTGCCAGCCAGTCGCTCTATAAAGTCCTGTGTTTGGGTTAGCATCTCTTCCTTAGTGATACCGCATATCGCAGCATAGTCAGGATCCATTGATATGTTTGCCAAGTTGTTAAGCTCGCTGAATATGCTAACCTGCGAGAACTTTGTGATGCCGGTGAGGAAAAGGAAATGGATATAAGGGTCAGAATCCTTCAAAGGAGAATAGAAATTGCGCATTATATTGCGGAGTTGTGGCAGAGTCTCGTCCTCATGAACCACATCAAGCAAAGGCGCATCATATTCGTCGATAAGTATGACAACCTTCTTGCCAGTCATTCCATAGACGTTGCTGATGAGGTTGCTAAATCTCACATTCGGATCGGTAACAGTAGAGGACAAACCAAAACGTTTTTCATTTTCTTCCAAAATATAAAGGAGATAGCGTTGCAGTTGGTCTTTCTCCATATGTTTCCCCGAGGCCATGCTGAATCTCAGAACAGGATATTCTGTCCACTCTTTCTCCACGGTGTCTATATAAAGCCCCTTGAAGAGTTCCTTCTTGCCTTCGAAATATGACTGCAAGGTAGAAACAAGCAACGATTTGCCGAACCGCCTCGGGCGGCTCAGAAAAACACAGTTGTTGGTATGTATCATATTCAAGATATACTCTGTCTTGTCTATATAAAGCATATCATTCTCTATGATTTTCTCAAAAGTCTGTATGCCCACGGGCAGTCGTCTTAATTGCTTCTTTTCCATAATTACCTGTGATTTAGTAAATAAATCCGTTTATAAAATCTCTTCACACTCCACCATCTCTACTCCTCGATATACCACATACACCTTATGCAGTGTAGTTGTGC
>JBJEAS010000050.1:0-3535 GCA_051869235.1 Prevotella sp. | reverse complement strand
TCTTCAGGTTGTTAAGCTCGCTGAAGATGCTGAGCTGCGAAAACTTCGTGATGCCGGTGAGGAATACAAACTGCAGGTATGGGTCGCAGTCTTTCAGAGGCGAATAGAAATTACGCATAACATTGCGGAGCACTGGCAACGTCTCCTTCTCATGCGCCACATCGAGCAGCGGGGCATCATACTCGTCGATGAGTATGACGACTTTCTTGCCTGTCTGCTTGTATGCAGCCTGAATCAATGCCGTGAATCGGTCATTGTTGTCTGTGGCGGGATTAGTAATGCCATATTTACCCTCATATTCCGCAAGGCGATTGCCAATATAACGTTCAAGCTGATCCTTCTCCATATGTTTGCCCGATGCCATGCTGATACGCAGCACGGGATATTCCGTCCAGTCCTTCTCCACGGTTTCGATGAAGAGTCCCTTGAACAGGTCTTTTCTTCCCTCGAAGTATGCCTGTAGCGTAGACACAAGCAACGACTTGCCGAACCGCCTCGGGCGGCTCAGGAAGATATACTTGCTGAGGTGAATCATGTTCCAGACGTACTCAGTCTTGTCGATGTACAGGCAGTCGAGGTCTATCACCTCGGAAAAAGTCTGTATACCCACGGGCAGTCGCTTCAGTCGCCTCGTTTCCATATCCGTCAAATGTTAAGTGACACAATGTCTTGTATTCGACCGCAAAGTTACTCTTTTTATTTCATTCCTCCAAATTAATCGGACGATTTTTATATATAGAAATGTTCAGTCAACAAAGTTGCATCCCTTATTTCACCGTCACTAACTTCCTACCTCTTATATACACGCCTGGGCACTTTGGTTTTGAGATGCGGATGCCTCGAAGGTCATACCACTGTGTGTCGCCTTGTCCGTCGACAGCGAGGGTTGTGATGCCCGTGGCCTCCGGTATGTTGATGAGGTAGGAAGCCACATGCTCTTCGTTGCCGCGCGCTAAAAGCAGAGCCACATTGCCTTTCTGCGACGGTTTGAAAGGCAGGCGCACCTCGCTTGTCTGACCTGCCCGCAGGAAAGCTCCCACCTCCATTTTGTCCATGTAGCCTTCTTTCACGGCATATTCTTCAACTTTGTCCATTCCCTCGTCGTCGAGATATACTGCCAAAACACGGAGCTTTCCGCAGAATTCCTCGCCGTTGTTCTTTATCTGCAGGCTGAGGAAATTGTCCTCGCCGGCTTTTGCCGGATTCTTGTCCAACTGCACGCCCACTATCTCAAGGTGTAGGTCAGGCTTTATAACAATGTTTGTCTTGCCGTCGAGGCGCGTAGCCTCGATGTATTGTGCGTCGGTGGTCAGCCGTTGCCATTCGGGAGCTCCCGCTTCCTGGCTGCGGAACACCGGATAGAGCCTTGTCGCCACGCCTTCCTCAAGGTCAATGTCTCGCATTGGCACATAGAAAGGAATCTCAAAAATTGTTTGCATCAGTTTTTGCGGGCTTACGTAATGCTCGCGCAGTTTGCCGTCGCTGTCTATGCTGCATAGTCCCAACTCGCCGTAAAGCTCGCTTTTCTTCAGCCATTCTGCCGATACTACCAACTTCAGTTCTTCATCCTCTTCATAAAAGAAGAGGTCGTCCACAAGACAGAAGTATGGCTCCATGCCAGAGCCTGACGTTCCATCCGTGGCAGGCATGATGCCGAGTATTGCATCTTGGTTTATGCAGAATCCGAGTCGTGACTTAGAGGCTCCGGTGCTGGTGTTGTTGTAGGGGTTGAGCACCGAGAGGAGGAAGTAGCCGTCGTCCTTTCCGCTCCATCCCCAATTGATGTGGAAGAGACCATTGCCGTCGTAGCCGTCGCAGACGAAGGAGTGTCCTCCTGCGTCGGTGGATCCTCCATAATACACTGGTCTGCCCTCAGCCAGCTCGGCATAGACCATGTCCTCCCACTCGTCAATGCCGTAGAAGGCATGGATGACGTAGCGCATGTTCTTGTCGTAGTTGAAATATTCTATCAGTGCCCTCTGTATGAACAGGCTCTGGGCTCCTGAACCATTTGGAGTGAATTTCGTGCGCAGGGCATGAGCGCAATACTGCATCAGTTGCGCAACGGCATACTGTGATGCCTCGCTGTCGTTGGTGGAGTCGGGTTTTTCGGAATAACTGTCGAGCATGTTGTCCCAGTCGAACGCCACCGGCGGCAGCGCGTCATAATGGATTGTGTCAGTCACGTCGTTGTAGCTGTATTCATACGAGTAGGCGGGAATAGCCTTGCACTCCGTCTTGGGCCATTCGTGGAACTTCATCAGCATTGCCATTGCCGTAGCGGTGCAACCCGTTGCGCCGTGCTTCCCATCCCATTCGGAATTGAGCATCCCGTCAAACAGTGGACACAGAAGATTGTATGGAAAAACCTGATACCACTTGCTTGTAATCAGTGGCTCCACGGCGGGTCTTACGCTCACCGGCTCACTCTGGTCGCCAAGGTCGTCGGCGTCGCCGAGTTCCTTTATCGCCGTCTCGTAGCTGCTGAGCCAGAAGCGCAGGTTGTCGGACATCGTGTTGAAGTCCAGCGAGCCGTGGTCGCTATAGCCGAGAATTGGCAGTGTGCGGCTGTCGCCACTGGCAATGACGAAGCCACCGCCGTCCACGTTGAAGGCATAAAGCCCCGTCATCTCGCCCTTCACCGTGTGCAGCTGCCTTGCCGCACCCTTTGAAAAACCCTTTGCCCTGCTGCCCTGTGTCAGGAACGCCAAAGCCCTTTGCTTGGCTTCCTGCTCCGAGAGCTTTTGGGCAATAGTGCTTGCCGACATCAGCAGCAAGACCAATACAAACAAACATTTTCTCATATCTCCATGTTTTCAAATATTACTTCATTCAATTTACGCATGTACTCAACTTGTGGAGTTAGAAGGAGTTAAAAGAAGTTATCGCTCCCTGTGGTCGCTCAGGAAGATAAAGGACAATAGTAAAAGCCTACTTACATCATACGTCATTTATCTTCTTTTATCTCCTTTTTACTACTTGCAAAAGTTGAGTTACTTCAGCTTGAACAATGGTTTTCGCATGCAAATTTACAAAAAAAATTCAATTTCCAACCTATTTTCAATCTACAAATTGCCACAACACAAAAATAAACGAAAATAGAAAACAAAAAGTGCGGGCAAAATGCCCGCACTTTTTTATCTTCAAGCCTTAAAAGAATGACTTTCCAGCTTCCTTACCTGCTTCTTTGACACCTTCTTTACATCCTTCCATGCCTGCCCAGTTTACGCCACCTGCAACCTCTTCGAGCTGCTGCTCGTTGACTTTGTTCTTGTTCTCTTCCATAATGTTAAATTTTTATATGTTAATATCAATAATACTAAAGCAAGAGTTCCTTGCCGCCTTCTTTGACACATTCTTTGCATTCTTCCTTGCCTGCCCAATGTACGCCGCCTGCAACATCTTCGAGCTGCTGCTCTTCAACTTTGTTCTTGTTCTCTTCCATAATGTTAAATTTTTAAATGGTTATACATAAAAATGATTTCGACCTGTACGGTTGAACACAGTTCGCTTATGCGGTCATTTTGAATAGTAC
>JBJEAS010000049.1:0-58388 GCA_051869235.1 Prevotella sp. | reverse complement strand
TTCTTTTTTACTCAACTTTTTTTCAAACTATCACTCCATTTCCCGGAAGAGCCTCTTTTTTCTTGTATTATGTTACTGAATTGAAGTTTCACACCCTTTTACACAGTTGATTATTCAGCGTTGGCGACTGGGGGTGTGGGCGTGGTAATCTCACTCCTCACTCCTCACTCCTCACTCCTCTCTCACCTATTCATCGCCCTGAAGTCCGAGGGCTTCATGCCCGTCTTTGCCTTGAATTTCGACGAGAAGTAGTCGGGTGATTCGAAGTTAAGCCTGTAGGCAATCTCCTTTATGCTGTCGTCGGTGGTGGATAGCAGTTCCTTTGCCCTTTGCAGCTTCAGGTCGTGCTGATACATGGCAGGAGCCAGTCCTGTATATTCCTTGAACAGTTTTCTGAAGCTCGAATAGCCTATTCCCATTTCCTGTGCAATGTCCTGAATGGTGAGGTCTTGCTCCAGCGTCTCCCTTATTCTCAGTCGTGCCTTGTTGATGATGTCCACCTGCTGTGCGTTCTTGTTCAGTATGATGTTTCGCTCCAACGAGTACATCAGTCCTATCAGGTAGTTCACCATTCCTGCCAATGTCTGCTGCGAGTATGCCGCTTCCTCTTGCGCAATGTCGTATGCCTTTTCGTATGTCGCCTTTACTTCGTGGCTGAATCCCACGTGGTATATTGGCTTCTCGGGCGACAGGAATCCTGCCTTTATTCGCTCGTCGATGTTCTTTCCCTTGAAGCCAATCCAATATTGTTTCCAACCGACGTTCGTCAGTGGGTGGTAGGTGTGCCATTCGCCGGGGAAGAGCAGGAACATGTCGCCGGGCTTTATTGCCGTTTCCTTCAGGTGTGCCGATTTGAACACGCCTTCGCCTTCCAGGTTATAGAGTAGTTGGTATTCGTCCAATGTCCGTCCGCGTTCCACGTAGAAGTAGTAGCCATAGGCATGCCCTTTAGTAGGGTATGGCTCACCTGGCATAATGTGTTCCTTGCCGATGGTGCTCACAGTCAGTCCCCATTCAGCGTCGCGTTCGCTCGCCAATAGATATTTGCTTGTTTGCATGCTTTTAATTGTAGGTTGTTGTTTGCTGTATTTGACTTTGTGCAAAGATAGTGCAATTTCCCGAAACGTGCAAGTTTTTATCAAATATTGATGCAGTTCGGTCAAAAGTTAAAGTTCCCCACCTTTTACAAAGTTGAGTATATTACTATTTATATTACCTCGTACTTGAGGTGCGGGCGGGACGCCCACACCCCCAGCCCCAGTGCAACGAGCTTTAATACTTTAATACTTTAATTCTTTAATTCGCTATGCGATTGGACACCCACACCCCCAGACCTCTGCTCTAAAGCTGCTTTGGTTTTATTTTTTTTGACAGATTGTGTTCTTTTACTGCCTCACGGACATCTCAACGAAAAAGCAAAAAAGCAGTGCCTGAAGCAGGAATTGGATACGTCAATTTGCGAAAAACGCCCTTTTTTCAACCCTCTGACCATACAAAAACGATGCCAAAACACCCTCGCAGAACCAATGTAAGTCCGCTGTTCCTCCACTGCTACTCCGTTCTTCCTCCGTACCAAAGTCGGTTATCCTCCGTACCAAAGTCGGTGTGAGTCCGCTTTTTTGCCCAAAATAAGCATTTCTGCACCGAGTTTGGTGCGGAGTTACAACGGAGGTGTAAATAAGGATATGACTCTATGGCTATGTAAGGTTATAGGACACTTGCAAAGACAAGTAAAAGTTTTTGACGGTCAACAGCTGCGGGGATTAGGGTACAAGGGACAGGTCGCTGTACTTCAGTTGATTATTCTGCACTTGCGGCTGGGGGTGTGGGCGTCCCGCCCGCACCTCAGGTACGAGGTAATATAAAAAACCGCGAACGAAAGATTTGCCTTGCGGATAGGTGCGGGCGGGACGCCCACACCCCCAGCCTCTCCAAATGGCTGAATGTCAATGCAGTTATATTGCTTCTTGTGTTAAACTATATTAACAACTAACAAAAAGACAGGAAAATATTGTTTTGTTTTTGGAATTGTTGGTAACTTTGCACTATGGAATTAATTCAGGATTTTACGAGGAAGGTATTTCTTAGGATATGTTCTGTTTTTGTGATGCTTTCCCCTATGTCGACAATCACTACGTTGGCACAAGCGCATTCGGACACGCTTAGCGTCACCGCAAGTGTATTATGCGACAACAATCCTGTTTTTTTCGTCAAGACAAACCTCCTATACGACGTGCTGACTTTCGTCAACGCATCGGTGGAGATTCCCATCACAAGGAAACTGACGGCGGAGGCGACCCTCGTCTATCCTTGGTGGAGAAACACGTCAAGGCACAAGACCGTGCAGATGCGATATGTGGCTGTCACACCAAGATACTATTTCAAGGACGCTGACGAGCCTTACACGTCGTTCTTTACGGGACTGACCGTAGGCTCGGGAACATACGACCTGCAGTGGACACGACGTGGAGTGCAGGGCTCGATGTGGCATGTGTCGCCCGTGTTCGGATATTCGCACCGCATAGCCAAGCGATGGAAGATGGAGTATTCTGCATCGGTGGGCTTCGTGCATACGAAATATACAAAATACACCCAGACCGCAGACACTCCTTACGGAGAGATAAAGGTGAAGGACTATCCATGGGTGAAAAAGGTGCTGAACACGGTGCTGCCTACGTCGCTCAACGTGTCGCTCGTCTATACATTCACAAACGCAAAACAGAAAGCGCGTAATGGACATTAGGAAGCTAATACATATCAACCTTGCCATCGTAGTCATGTTGACTGCTGTAGCGTGTTCCCGCGACCATCTCTACTACGAGACGGTGGGACGGGACAAGGTGCAGTTCAACGTCGACTGGAGCAAAACCGACTTTGCGCCCGACAGCAAGGGGTATGACGACGACAACCGGCTGAATGGCATTACGATATTCGCCTTCGACTCTGCTACGCACCGACTTGTGAAGGAGCTGCCGCCCGACCCAAACTGGCAGTCGCCTACGATACACCTCGACGAGGGCACATACGACATGATATTGATTAACGACAGTCGTGAAGAACTGCCTTCAATAACGTTCAACATGGAACAGCCCTTTGAGGAATTCTCGGCTTACACCCATGCCGACACGATATATGCCGACCAACCCGAATATCTTGCCGTCTCGGCGGTGAGGAACGTCAGTTTCAAAGCGGAAACGAAAGACTACCACTATGACATGCCCGACGAGTACTACAGGGACGATGTGGCGCGGCAGATAAACACCGTGCAGCAGGCGGTGACGAAGCGGGTGAACGTGAAGGTGTACGTGAAGGGAATGAACTACTGCAAGGGTATGCAGAAGTCGTTTATCACGGGGCTTGCCAAGTCGGTGAATCTCGTTACGAGACAACCAAGTGAAGAGGATGCCGTATATGGGTTCAACCTCATAAACCGTGAGTTCAGAGGCAGCGACTACACTGAGGCAGTACTTTCGCAGTCGTTCAACTGCTTCGGCTTCAACGAAAAGAAGATTGGAACGGACGACAAATTCGAGTTGACCATCAACTTCGTGCTTGTAGACAACACAGTACACACGGTGGAGGCGGATGTCACCGAGCAATTTGAAGAGTGGTATGAGGAACACAAGACAGACGTAAGCCTTGACCTCGACCTCGACATCGACGTGTCGATGGAAGTCGACCTTCCGCCAGCAGTGGAAGACCCCTCTGACGTGGAAGGATTGGCTCCCGAAACCATACCTTGGAATGATATTACACAAATTATAGAACTTTAATTAAAAAACTTTATTTATGAAGAAGATTGGATATATAATGTATGCAGCACTGCTCACACTCGGCAGTTGTACAAGTGAAATCAATGAAGATGGATTCGTTGACAAGGCAAACACAATTTCGTTTAGTGCGTATTCTAATAAGACACGTGCTGTGTCAGGTGATGTGACTTCGGATAACATGAAGGGAGACGATTTCGGTGTGTTTGGTTATTATAACAATAGTCCTTATCTGTATGTACAGGATAATACAACCCAAAAGGCTGTAGAACAAACATGGAAAGCCAACGATGAAAACACATCAGGTACTTGGGAATATAAAAACTTAGGTGACATGAAATTTTGGCCTGATAGAAATGCCACAATGGATTTTTATGCTTATTTCCCTTATTCGGATAATGCCACTTATGCAGATAATATTACATATGGAAGTACTGTCATGACCATCCCTAATCAAACATGTAATCACGATGTCCTCTTCGCTAAAACCAGTTCGACTCATGATGAACGTGTTCCTCTTACTTTCTATCATGCCTTCGCCAAGATTCAGGGTGTCAATATTAAAGTTAATGGTGGAAATGTTGGTCAGACAAATGTACAAGTGACAATCAAGGATGTAGAGTTTATCAATACCAATAGAAGTGGTAGTGTAATGGTAGATGCCGATGGTACTGCTTCTTATGAGTTAGCCACTTCTAAAGTATCACTAAGTAAGAACTTCTCTACTGAAACTATAATAAGTAAAAGTTTAACATCTGGAGTAGATATTATTTCAGGAAGTGAAAATTGTTATCTCTTTGCAACCAATTCTAATGCAGTAAACAATGTTAAAGGTACAGGAAATACGCTATGGGATGGATATAAGTCATCTCTTAATGGTGGAACTCTTTCTAACAGCAGTTTTGTATGCCTAAAGCTGACTTGTAAGGTGAAGGATAACACGCATTATCTTGTAGGAGGGGATGACAATTATGGATATGTATATATCCCTCTAACCGGTTCTGATGCCGTTCCTAATACTGAAACATACTTATTTGCTGGAAAGCGTTATACTTATAATATTATATTTTCGCATAATGTGGGCTATAAAGATAATGGTGACCCAATACTCGACCCTATTCTTTTCAGCGTAAGCAGTGTTGAATCTTGGGGTGATGTTAACGTAACCATAACGCTCTAAATCATTGTTGAGAGACATGAAGCTGCACCGTACCTCAGCAGCGATAATTTTCTTTTTCCTGCTGCTGTTCAGCTGCAATAAAATGGATGATGTTCCTGGGGATGATATCCTCGGGAAATCACCCTTGTTGCTGTCTGCTGAAGCACCTTCGCCATTTACGAGGGCGTATGTTCCACAGGGAATGTACGACAACTTCAAGGTGTATGCCGCATCGGAAAAAGACGGGGCGAGGACAACGGTTATGGACGGCTATGAGGTGAAATTCGTGACTGACGACTGGTCTTATGTCACTGACACACAGTCGCTGATGTATTGGAACAGCAATGCCGACAGTTATTTGTTTACGGCGGGAGCACCGATAGATGCAGTCACTGCGATAAGCACAACGTCTATGACACTCCATATAGAAAACAACAAGAAGGGAAGTGCCATGGCTTGCGAACCGCTGAAGATAGCACGCAGCTCTGCTGAGTTCGGCAAGACTGTCAACCTGCAGTTTAGTTATGCTCACTGCATGGTCTGTGTGGCTTTCAAAAAGAATGCTACGGAGAACGTTCAAGTTTCTGACATCACAATCAAGCCCAATGCAGCTATCACGTCGAAGGCAAACCTGACTTACTCTTTCGACTGGACTACCTCCAAACCCTCTGCCACCACGCAACTGTCTGACCGGGAAACAAGCAGTGAAAGTCTCAGCTTCGACAATGTGACCATTCCTGCCGCTACTGACGATGCCCAACTCTCGGCAACACGCTACTACTGCGTGCCCGATGCCTCGAACCAGAAGCAATGGACGGTGTCGCTAAAATGTGACGGAGAAGAGAAGACTGGACAGTTTGAGAACAGCTATACATGGGAGAGCGGCAAGAACTACATCTATGTGTTCTCACTTGAAGGGAAAAGTCCTAAGCTCGTTAAGGTTATAAGGCAGGATGACTTCTTCGACTGCAACGACATTGTGCCGGGAGGAGAGTTCTCTGGCTCTGACATGACGGAATAAGTACTAAGGAGATAAAAGGAGATAAATGGAGATAAAAGGAGATAAAGGACGTATGTTCAGGCGCCTCTTGGGTTTTATCCTGTTAGCACCACTGTTGCTCTCTTCGTGCAATGAAGAGAGCACGATGTCTGATTCCGTAAGGCGATTGGACATATCCTTTGCTGACGGACAGACACGCAGCTCATGGAATGACAATACGGACAACGACGGTGGCAACGTGAGCTACGTATGGGAGAGCAGCGACAACATGCTTACTGCCATAAAGCATGGCGGCGAGTATGTGCCGTTCTATGAATCCTTGTCTTCTGCTGCACAATACTACACTCCGACAAACTTCGAGACCGTCGATGAAGCCAAGTCGAAAATCAAGCTACAAACTGTCAATGGCGTAAAATATGACGTGCAGGATAATGCATACGTATATCCCGTAGCCGCAGGCGACAATATGTACTGCTGCCACCCGATAAACGAAGAAAGAGCCACCGTTCACAGCAGTTCTGCTGCTGTGCAAGTCGAACTGCCCCTCCCCTCCACCTTCTCCTTTAGCAAACTAAACAACGACCTCTCATCGTTGAAAGATTATTCCTACGTATATACCTCCACTACCTTGCAGTCGGTGAACGACAACGCCGTCATCGCCAACACGTCGCACTTCAACTCCGCCTGCGCCATCATCCGCTTCAACATCACCAACAATGTCACATCCGACATCATCATCACGGGCATAAAGATGGAATCGGATGACGGTTCTAAGATCTTCCCCAATAAACTGATATTTGCCGAAGGAGCAGTAGCTGAGCAATCAGATAAGTCGGCTTACTACAGTCGTCTCACCACCGACATCTCACAAGTGAAGATACCTCGCACGCAGAAGGGCAGATTTTATAATATGTGCTTCCCCCTTGACGGCGATTTCAACAATGTCCCCCTTAAGTTCACCATCGACACCAACTATCTCACATACCAGCTAAGCCTCAACTCCGACGTAATAACCGGGAACAAGTTTGAGGCAGGAAAGATATACACCTTCAACTTCACTCTCGAAGAAAAGGAAGTGCGCCTGAATACGATAGACATATCCCGCTGCACAACATATAATGTAGATAAGACTGAGTCTATAGAGATTGTAGTTCCCGCAGATGTGATATGGGAGCAGACAGGTCTCAACTGTTCGCAGATGGTGTTCGTGAGTCTCGGAATGACTACAACCATCGACGGTACGGAATACGACGTGCTTTGGGCATCATGCAACCTTGGTGCCCGGGAAGCAATAGAGACGGGTTTCCTCTACGCATGGGGAGAGGTGAACAGAAAAGCCGACAACCTGTATTCGCCCGATGGATATACGGGTACAGCCAACTCCGACATTTCAAACACCGAACATGATGCAGTGAAATATTCACTCGGCGAGGGTTATTGGATGTGGGTAACGCCAACAAAAGAGATGTGGGAGCAACTGATGAGCGAATGTGATGTAACATGGAAGACCGTACAGAAAGTGGATCACGGGGGAGCCGGTGAGGAGAATCTCGACTTCGATGCCTCTGTATGGGAGGTGAAAAAAAATGGTGCTGACAACAAGGTCGAGGGTGTTATCTATCTACCCATCACTGGTTATTGCGGTCTTGATGGGTCAGATAATACATATAAAAAGGTGAACAAGGCAAGATGCTGCTACTGGACATCCACACCGTGCTCGAATACGGCAGGAGCCACCGAGAAAGCATACGCCTTCCACACTGTTTACGAAATCGACCCCAACGATACCAGTACAGGTCACATGATTTATGAAGGTCTTAAACAATGCGAAAGATACAACGGCTTTGCCATCCGTCCTGTGCTGCTGAGGAAGAAACGACAACATCATGATAATCATACGCGACAATATGAAATACATATATCTACTGCTTGCAACCATAGCACTTGCATCGTGCTCATCCGACATCACCACCGATGGCGGCAGGATTCCCATCGAGATTGTCGTTGAGGCTACTGCGTTTGAGGAGAAGGTGCAGGATGTGTCAACACGCGCATCTGTCAATGGCGGTATCACTGCCTCGTTTGTCGAGGGCGACGACTTGGGGGTTTTTGTTGTCGATGCCAATGGCAACCTGATTGTCGATAACCTTAGATATGTTATCACAAAGACCGGCAATGCCTATCCCGAAGATAATGACGGTAATATCATAGCGTCGAGAATCTATTACGATCCATCGTATAAGTTCTTCGCTTATGCTCCCTACGACGCAGTATATAATGGATGCAAGTCGGCTACAGAGATAACCGACAAATACAAGTCGCTCTATGACACAAAGTATGCCGACCAATCGACAATAGAGAAATACACTGCCGCCGACCTCTTGGTTTGCTCATCACCCGAATGGACATCGCCACGACTGAGACTGACGTTCAGCCACGCAATGAGTCTTCTGAAAATATTCTATAATGGCGACTATACTGACCTGACCGTAGATGCACCTGCCACACTCGACAAGATGTATGAGCGAGCAGGAACGAGCACCTACCGATATATTGTGCCACCAAAAGATGCAATGATGGTATATGGCACAGCAAAGTCAACGACAGAGGGCGATGAGAGCACCGACCCGGTCACCGCATATTCCTTCTGGCAAATCAAGATTGACATGAAAGAGAACCATTCGACGTATGTGACAGTGTCAGCACAGCCCACAGAGTCGTATAAGACTGCCGGAGTGGATATGGGTTTCCCATCGGGATGTATATGGGCAGGATATAACTTGGGTTCGGAGAGCGAGCAGGAACAAACCGCACGTGGCGGCAAATGGTATGATGCCGACGGAAAAGAGCGTACCGACCTCATGACAAGCCCTTTGCATAAGCATTTCGACAGGGGCGACTACTATTCTTGGGCAGAACTTTATACCAAATACGAACAGCCTGCAATACTTCTCGACAATAACGGAAAGGTAACCGCGGTGGGCGATGCTTTAAACGCAAACGGCACCTCGGTGACAGCGCTTGTGCAAGGGTCGAAAAAAGGGTATTATCCTGAAACATATATCGACCGGACATACTCCTACGCCCAGATTGACGGTACCATAGCAGGAACAGAGCATGATGTGGTGAGAAAAGAGCTATGGAAGGGTGAATGGCGTATTCCCAACGAAAACGAGGTTGACGAACTGATGCGCAACTGCGACATCTCGGTAGAGGACTTTTACTTTGAGGACAACGTTAGATACGCACCGTGGATTGAAGAAAAGGATGCCGACGGCAAATATATAAACTTACATGCAGAAAACTCGGAATTTTACGGCACTGACAACGTGAGACCCTATCGCTATCTTGTCACGATATTCAAGTTTGTCAGCAAAATAAATGGTGAGGTGCTGTATATCCCTGGCGGCACCTGGAGTGACTGGAGCATTGACGAACTGGCATGCAGGTCGCGTGGTCATAATGGCAACTATAGCAGCGAAGCATACAGCTCCGACTACGGCGGTATGTACTATTTTGCATCCTCTGCATCCCACGACCATATAGATTGCGCCAGCTATATGGAGATGGAGACAAAACTTACATTAGACGACACTGGCAAGATAACGAAAGTGGAGCCTGTGATGAAGAGTTCCACATATGTCGATAAAGACGGAAACACCATCAATTTGCAGGGACTCACCCAAAACGGTCACCGATACACTGGTATGCTCATACGCCCCGTGTATGGCGGAAAGAACTGGAATACGAACACCGCTACGCGGTCGAAAATTTTCATTAACGTAGAGTAAAGATGAAAAGACTGATATACATATTGATATGCCTCGCATTGATGGCGTGTAGCGACGACCTCTATACTCCGTCGGACTCTCCTGCCGTGGGGCAAGCAATGAGGTTTGAGGCTGTGGTCATCGACCAGCCGCAGACACGTGGCAAGGTGCTTGATGTCAACGACAACGATGTGACTCGCGACTTCAAGGCGGGCGATTCCTTCGGACTATTTATTATTGACGGCAATGACGAGTTTGTCAGCCTTATCGACGGAAAGAACGCCAAGAATATCCGTCTTACCACTCCCGACGGCAAGGCATGGAACATCAACTCCGACATTAAGGAGGTGGTGCATAAGTTAGGATATAGATATGTGGCTTATTATCCTTATTCTTCTGAATTCGACAACTGTTCAAGCACTGCCGATATACAGGCGCTTTTGACAGCCCCTGCCGCTGACCAATCATCACAGACAGCCATCGACTGGATGTTTACCGAGGTGACTCCGCCGCAGACAAATGCCGTGACCACCTTGGTGTTTAAGCATCGATATGCCAAGATAGACATCTATCACTCGTTTACTCAGGAACATCATGGCAATTGGACATCGCTTTATCCATACACCAAGACTGTGGATGAGAACAATGTGGAGCACTACCGCTACATCCTCGATGCTACATCTCCACAGCCGTTGTCGGTAAAGGGCAAATACACCATCGGCAACTATCTCACTGGCATCAAGGAGATGTCTTACAACTGTGATAACATTGCCATCGAGAACGGGCGGCATGCTATCGTTTATACATACGGCATGGACGAGCGTTGTGCCGTTGACCTCGGATTGCCATCAGGCATAAGGTGGAGCCCAATAAATCTCGGAGCGGAAATCGCCACATATATGGAAGATGACGAATTGGCAGAGGTTGCCGCCAATAAGCTCGGCAGACGATTGGCATGGGGAGAACTGTATGAGAAGGACTCTTATAGTTACGACACATATATAGACCCGTACCAGTCGGGTACGTCGTTGCTACCAACAGATATATCTGGAACAGTGTATGACCCTGTAACTCAATATTGGGGAGGACACTGGTCACTTCCAAATACTGATGACATTCAAGAGTTTATCGACAACACGGAGATAGTCAGCACTGAGACGATAAGAAATTCAGAGATAGGGAAGGACATCATTCGCCTTACCATCCGCAGTAAGATAAATGGCAAGGAAATCACAATGCTGACCAATGGCATTGTCAATAATAGCAGCATATCCAACAATCAGTTTATGCACTATCTGTCAGCCATTCGCTCTGGCAATAACAACTGTTACTATTTAAATTACAATCAATCGTTGAAATGTGCTACTTATTTCCGATACATTGGTTATTCCATCCGCCCCGTGCTGAAGGAACTCTATACATATTCGGATGCCGACAAAAAGGACATTATCCTAAGACATATCGACGAACTCGCCGTTGATCTTGGCATAACAAAGACTGTGACCGTTGATGGTGAGGAAGTGACATATAAACTGCTTTGGAGCCCCTTCAACTATGGAGTGGAGTCGAAGGTTAACTTGGAGACATATAACGGTGCTCCAATTGATGAGGATTATTATTTCGGGAAATGCCAGAAAAACCTTGGTATGCGATTGGCATGGGGAGACTTAGCAGAAAGAACAGAATTCAACACTAAGGATTATGCAGACAGTGAGATAGCAATGAAATACAATTATGATAACTCGACATCTACCAACTTAGACACCAGAGACCTAAAGTCGGAAGATGACATTGTGCAGCAGAACTGGCCTTCAGGTTGGAGTATTCCCACTGCCAATGACTTTGATTTGCTTAGCAAGAACATTACTGTCACAAATGAACAAATTGATGGACACACATGGTTCAGGCTAACGAGCAAAATCAACGGGAACTACATCCTTATACCAGGTACAGGATATATCGACGACAAGGAAAATATTGAGAAATGGGATAGCTCTACATATTTACAGAGTAGCACCATCGGAACAGGGAGCAGCTCAGTCAAAGGAACCACAAATTTGAAACGTACGATTTATGCTCTGCAAATCAGCGGCACGTCTGCTAAGCCTGTGTCAACAGCAGGTCGCCCCACCGGCCTCATGATCCGCCCCGTAAAATACGTCCGAGTGAATTAACTGAATTAAAGTGTTCCACCCAATAAATGTAGTTTAATATCCAGCTCTGGCGGCTGGGGGTGTGGGCGTCTCGCCCGCACCTTGCGCACCATCAACCGCAAAAGAACTTTAATTCTTTAATCTCAACTGCGCCTTAGTGTAGTTGACTTTATAGGCGAGGTGCGGGCGAGACGCCCACACCCCCAGCTGTCAGCGTATCCAAAAGGCTGAATGTCAATAAGTAATTCAATTTTCTGAAGTACTTAACTTCTTTATCTTCCCACTTCCGAAAGTTCAGTTATCTTATCAGCTTCTCAAGCCGTTTGTATTCTTTCTTTGTCAAGCGCATGAAGGAACCGTGTTGTGGTCGTGCCACACCCTTCATTGCTGTCTCTATCAGGACTACTCATGAGGGTTGTAGTCGAAGTCGTTCACTGTGCCTGTCTCGGATGAGAAGCTGATGCCAACCTTATATACCTTACGCTTTTCAGATGCGTAGGGCAGGGCGTAGCCCTTTTTCTCTATCTGCTTCAATGCGACCTCTGCCGTGGAGTTGAGCTTAAACTCGAAGATATAGACATAGTTGGGACATTCCAATACGCAGTCGATGCGCCCTTGGCTCGTCTCCTTTTCCACGTAGGTGTTGTATTTGCCGAGAAGCTGGAGGATGAGGTAGAAGGTGTATTGGAAATGACGCTCATACTCCTTTGCGTCCTGCTTGCGCTGGAAACGGTAGGAAATGTTGGAGAGGAAACTTGTCAGCTGGAGCTTGAACTTCTCGATGTCGCCACTGCGCAAGGCACGGGTGACGTCAACAAGCCATGAGTTGGAATAGTTCTCGTCGCTGAAATAGTCAGATGCGAGCAGTGCCACCATTCCGCTCCTCACTTCCTCGTTGGGGAAGTCAAGACGATAGACATCGAAGGTCGGATCATAGCCCTTTATTGTCAGATAGCCACTCTGATAAAGCATCGGCAGTGGCTTTTGTCTCGTTGCCTTGTAGTCGATGAACTCTGCCGCAGGATATTCCTTTCCAGCCAGCTCGTTTATGTTTTCGTTGTTGTCTGCCAAGAGGCGCATAAGGTATGTTGGAGTGCCAGTGGAAAACCAATAGTTTTGGAAGTCTTTGGAGTCAAGGCTATTCAGAATACTGAACGGATTGAACACGTCGTTCAATCGTTTACTGAAGTGATAGCCATCATATTTACGCTTCAGCTTTTCAATTGTCTCTTCCTCCGTCATGTCGTTCATCTCGCCAAGTTCTCTTATCTGCTCCTTGAAAACAGAGAGCAACTCGTCCTTGGAAATGCCGCAAAGCGCATCGAAGCGGGAGTCGTAGCTGATGTCCTTTGGCTGGTTGAAGCCGCTGAACACGCTGACCTGTGAGAACTTTGTCACTCCTGTCAGCAGCACAAACCGCAGATGCTTGTCGGTGAGTTTAAACACACTATAAAAGCCTTTCAGTATCTCACGGTTGTAGTCCTCAAGGGTTTTTATGTCCCCTTCAACGACTGGCGAGGGTATGCCGGTGTTCATCACGTCGAGCAGAGGTTTGTCGTATTCGTCGATAAGCACTACGACACGCCTGCCTGTCTTCTTGTGGGCTTTCTCGAAAACGTAAGCCAACCGGTCGCCATAGGTCTTGGCAAGCTCGTCCTTACCATATCTTTTCTCACACTTTGCAACGAAGGTCTCAATGGTTTTCTTAAGTTCCAACGGCGAGGTGAAGTTATTGCCATTGAAGTCCAAATGGAACACAGGATGTTCCGCCCATTCTTTCTCAAGTGAGTCGATGGCAAGACCACGAAACAACTCCTTTCGACCAAGGAAATAGTTCTCGAGCGTGGAGACAAGTAGGCTCTTGCCAAAGCGCCGAGGGCGACTGAGGAAGTAAATGGTTCCCTTGCTGACAAGGTCATATAATAGTGCAGTCTTGTCAACATATACAAAACCGTCTTCAATTATCCGTTCAAAGCTTTGTATTCCTATTGGGTACTTCATTGTCATACGTTTTAAAATATTTGCCGCAAAGTTACATATTTTATTTCATTTCTCCAAAGAAAAACACTTTTTATATCCTTATTTTTTTGCTTGCAAATGTACGAAAGAAAATCTATGTGTTCCCAATAAAACCCTTCCGTCCGTATGAGACCCAGTATGACACTTATCTCATGCGTCTTGAGAACGTCGTGAAGCAATAGCTCACCGTTCCTTCGCTCTTCCTTCGCTCGGACACTAACGAAAAAGTGGAGGCAAAGTGGAGCTAAAGCGAAGGCATAGCGAAATGGTAACCGCAAAAAAAATTTTTTTTTAAAAAAGTGTGACTTCGTCACAAATCGACCCTATCTCGTTGACTGTTAGTTGGTTGAAGGTGTGACGAACTTTTTGACTTCGTCACAAGTTCGTCACACTTCGTCACACTGGCAGTAAGCGTCTTTAATTATATGCGTAGGCATTGAAATAATGAAAAGTGTGACGAACTTGTGACGAACTTGTGACGAACTTAGAAAGTTCGTCACACTCTATAATCGTGTGTTTCAATGAGTTATGCCTCAAATGTGACGAACTCACTACTTTTGAAAAAAACATTTTTTTCGACTTGTACGGTTGGGAAGGGGAGCCTCTGGGGGTGTGGGCGTCCCGCCCGCACCTCGCCTATGAGGTAATATTTCGGAATTATGCGGTTGTTGGTGCGCAAGGTGCGGGCGGGACGCCCACACCCCCAGTCGTCAACAGTGTAAAATCGGTTTCCGGTGTCGATTTTTTTCAAAAAAGCAGTGTCTTTGCCCAAGATTTTTACACAAGGCAATTATTATGAGGCATCTACAAAGGAATATTGACAAAGAATTGGCGTCGTGGAGCAAGGACAAATACATGAAGCCACTGCAGGTTAGATAGTTGCATATCTGAAACTATTGCAGTTGCTTTGGAGATTGTTGGTGAATACGAAACAGCCCGATGCCGTCTCGAAGGCATCACGAAGGCATCTCGAAGGAAACAGGGAAGCAAAACCTTATAGTACAACAGTTGACGTTTAACAATTGGAACTTTATCGTTTAACAATTTCCAATGTCAATCCCATAAGTCCTACGACAATGTCGTTCGATAGGGCGACGAGGCGTAGGGATTCGAGATGTTTCGAGGGGTTGAGGGGCATCTTTAGTATCACGCCTGCACCGTGGTGGATGGCGTAGGGCGAGGGGGCTTGGCCCACCCCCATCCCCTCCCTGGGGAGGGGTGCTGCGGCGGAAACGTTGATGTGGCGGCTTACTGCGCCGTTGTCAAATCGGAAGCGGAGGGGCATTACGGGAGCCGACCAGAATGCCTTGCCGTCGAAGACAAACTCCTCGTTTATCGTGGGCCAGTTGATGGGATTCTCAAGATGCAGAGTGTCGCAAGTGTTGTCGTCGTAGGTCGCTATGACGAGTGCGTTGTCTATTCGGCTCTGCATGTTGTTTGTCGTCCCTGCCATCATCAGGTAGGCGGCACAGTATGTCTTTTCCTTCGAGTTTACGGAAATTGTGAATTCGTTGGGATAGTTGTCCCATAGCGATGTGAAGATGATGTTTCTGCCTTCTTTGGGCAGCGTGAAGCCGAGTCCCTTGTTGGTGTCGAACATGCCGAGGTTGCTGTCTGTGGCAATGGGCTTTAGGCTGTTGCGCAGTCCAGTGTCGTCAATCTCTGCCGTCAACTTTGGGTGACACCATTCGCCTATGCCCTGCATTGGGATTTGCAGTGTTGTGTAGGGTGGGCGTGGACTGATGTAGCTGTTGAGGAAAATGTCGGTCACTTTTGCGTTGTAATGTTCGGAGAGGTCGATGTGGTCGTGCCTGTCCTCTGCGTTTGGCGTGATGTCGTCAAGTCCCATGCGTTGCAGGTATTCCTTTGATGCCACGTTTGCCTTTGCGGCTGCCATCTCGGCGAAGGCGTTTGGCTTTGGCAGCTTTCGGCGGTCAACGACTATTGTCTGCCGCGTGTTTGAGGTGCCTTGCGTGTCAATGTAGGCACCGTTGCCGGCATTTGTCCTTACCATGATTCTCAGTGGTTGTGGGAAATGGTGTTCAATGGTGTAGATGTCTTTGTTTCCCTTGCGGCGGAAGGTGTAGCTCAGATAAGGCGTGCGTATGCTTGCCTCGTTCCAGTGGTCGGGGAAGGCGGGCTTTATGATGCATCGTCCGTTGAGTGCGTCTGGTGTTATGCCGAAAAGTCCGTTTATTATGGCACGGCTCGTTATGCCCACGTTGTCGCCGAAGTCGCGGTAAGCCTCGTTGCGCTCACGGTCGTAGTGGCTTATCTGTCCGAAGTTGCCCGGCGACTTGCCCAGCAACATCTCGTCTGCAAGGTCGCTCTTCAGTAGGCGGAATCCCTCGTCGGCACGTCCGGCCTGGAAATAAGCCAACGCCATGTTTGCCACTTCCTCGTGTGCCACGTTGTTGGTGCTCCATGCGTATGGCATCCAGTCGGTTGTCGATATGGTGTAGCCAATGGTTCCCTCGGCCTCTACGTCTATTGGTATGTGGGGAATGTCACGGTCAACATATTTTGTTGCCTGATAGGCTTGCTCCGCAGTGCATGCTCCGCAGTCGATAGGGGTGTAGATGCTCCAGAGTGCGGCACTCTTGTGCAGGCGTTTCAGTCCCATAAGGTCCTGATATTCCGCCCAGTGTCCGCGGTCGCTGAGCCAGAGGCGCTGGTTCATGGCTTTTAGTATTGCGTTTGCCTCGTCGCGGTATGGCTTGCCGTCAAGTCCCAACAGTTCTGCAATGCGTGAGGCGAGCAGGTTGCCGCGGTAGTTGTATGCCGACGAGTGTGTGACTGCTCCGCCGTTGTAATAGAGTGCGTCGGAAGCCCAAATGCAGCAGTAGGCATCATAGAGGTGGTCGCCGTCGGGGTCGAAGTTGCGTTTTTCCCATGCGAGGTGGTTCTTGATGACAGGCCAGAACTCTTCCAGCTTCCGTCGGTCGGCATCGTAGGAAAGGTGCCACAAGAGTCCGTCGATGTAGTTGAGGTTCATGTCGTAGTGGTGCATCACGTCGGTGCGGTTGGGATAGCGGCAGATGTAGCCGTTGCTGTACATCTGCGTCCCCCAGCGTTTCTCCGCCCTTGCCATATTCTGCGTGCTGTCTTGTGTAGGGTGGGGCAGAGTTGGAGGAACATCTTTCACCTGACTGCGAGCGTAGGCCTGGAAGTGGCGGTAGGAACGGTCAGACCATCCTACGGCATCGCCCACATAACATCCACGCCAACCAGCCAGGGGCATTCGCCAACCGACGCATCCGTGTTGCCATGTCTCGCCGTCCCACAGTCCGTCGGCTGCCGCCATAAGCACGCTGCCGAGAGTATTAATCAAGGAGTCGGGGGTGGTTATCTCCACCCTCGACATTATTTCGAATCTCTTTGTCTCCTCGTCAGCGAAACGCTGCTTGAGCATTGCATATCCTTCCCCCCTCCCCAGGGAGGGGCTGGGGGTGGGCCTCAGCTCTTTGTTTCCTTTCATCAGCAGATAGGTCTCGCCGCGTCCGTCCCATCTCGCTGTGGCAATGGGTGGAGTGTCGGCTTTCGCCTCAAACTTCGAGAGGTCGTCAACTCCGAGGTCGCCGTTGCGTTGGAACTTGCTGCTTCGCGTCTCGGCAAGCACCGCCTCAAGCTCGATGTCTTGTCCAGAGGTCTTGAACTTCCAGATTGCGTCCTCGTCGCCTATGAACGATGCCATTGCCGTGATGTCAATTTGCAGCCGCCCATGGCGCAACGTGTAGGAGCGTCGTCCGCCGAGATAGCGTGCCTCGCAGTCGAAATATGTGGAGTCGAGTGCAATCCTCTCATTGCCGATGATGGCATATAGGCTAAGGTTGCGGCACTCCCCTTTCTTGAACGTGGCGAATATCGGGCGGTCGGATGTCTCAAGTCTGAAAGGGCCGTGTGTCCCATAAAGTGCCCGCGTGTAGCGGTTGTTGCCGTTTCGGCACACGAGTTCCCTGCCTTCAGCATAGTAGTAGCGTCGCCGCTCCTTACTGTCGCCGTTCGCCATATTGCCGGCAAAGGCTGCCGATGTCAATGAAATGCAGTATGCCAGCATTGCTGACAGGATGTAAGTTAGTCTGCTCATAATCGTTATTTAGTTTATGTGGGCAAAGTTACAAATAAATATCCAAACCACACCATTTAGTGATTTTTTTATCATCACTAAGAACAAAAATCAAAAGAAAAAAATCAAAAATTAAGGGCTTTTGTGGGAAAGGTTTAGTAACTTTGCACACAAAACAAGAAACAATGAAACTAAAGACAGAATAACGGAGATGAAAACAAGACTTTTGTTTGGAGCAATGTTGTTGTTCTCTGTTGCAATTGCCACCGCGCAAGTGGCAAAACCAATGGAGGACGTGAACAAGGTTGTCGATAACACTCTTGACAGCCTTAACAAGGCAAAGACAGCAAGGATTCCTGCCGGCACAAGTCGTAGGGGAACCAACCCCGTGCTGTTCCTGATAGGCAACTCAACAATGAGAAACGGCACTTTGGGCAACGGCAACAATGCATCGACGAAGTCAATGAAGAGTGAAGAATAAAGAGACAACAATGAAGAAATTAATAATATTGGCAGCTATGGCTTTGCTTGTTGGCAGAGCGGCTGCAGCCGAGAGAGATACGATAAGCCTTGACCGTGGATGGCAGTTCCACCTTGGAGAATTGTCGGGCGTTGAGGCAGTGAAGAACGCAGGTTGCGAGACTGTTAACCTGCCGCATGATTTCCTGATTGGGCAGCCGTGGGTTGAACCCGATGCCTCGGAGCGTCCCGACAACAGCGATGCGGGCAGCAACGTGCGCAGTAGATTGAGCCCACGTGGATTCAAGGAGATGAACGTTGGATGGTATCGACGCGAACTGACAGCACCCGAAGAATGGCGCGGACGACGTGTGCTGCTCGACTTCCAAGGCATTATGCTCGTGGGCGACGTATGGCTCAACGGCAAGCATGTCGGCAAGACGGATTATGGCTATCTTGGCTTCGACATCGACGTGTCGAAACTGCTGAAATATGGCGAGCCAAACGAGATTGTCGTCAAGGCAGACACTCAACAGCCAAACAACTCACGTTGGTACACTGGAGGTGGACTTTATCGCGACGTGAACATAATAGTAACCGATTCGAAGACTTTCTTCCCACGTCATCCGCTGTTTATCCGCACCGTAGACAATCGTGAGGTGCGCATAAAGGCTGAGATAGCTTGTATGGGAAAGGCTGAACGCCTGCCCGTTGAGGTGAGAATACTCGACGCAGAGGGAAATATTGTGGCGCAGCAGCGTGAGGACGTGGCCTACTCGCCTAAATGGAGACAGCGTGAATATGAGTTGAAGCCAATCGTGATTGACAACGCAAAGTTGTGGTCGTGCGAAACTCCTTATATGTATACGGCGGAGGTGACGGTGTTTGATGCCGAGGGCAACGCCGTAGACCGCATCAGCGAGCCTTTCGGTGTGCGCACCGTAGAGTTCACGCCGGAGAGCGGCTTGCTGCTCAACGGCAAGAAGGTGCTGCTGAAAGGTTGGGCAAACCACCACACGCTTGGCGCACTGGGAGCCGCTGCCTATCCGCGTGCCATAGAGAAGCGACTGAAACTGATGAAGGACTTTGGCTATAACCATGTGCGCACCTCGCACAACCCTTACAGCGAGGACTTCCTGCATCTTTGCGACCGCCTCGGACTGCTTGTCGTCGATGAGCTTTACGACAAGTGGCTCACCCAGTATGCCGGCGGAAGAGTGGAGTGGGAGAGCCTTTGGCAGAAGGACGTGCCGGAATTCATAAAGCGTGACCGAAATCATCCGTCGGTGGTGTTGTGGAGTCTTGGCAATGAACTTCAGCAGTATGCCAACCTTCCGTTCAACGACTGGGGTGTCACTGCCTACAAGCTGCAGCGCGAGTTGCTGCGCCGCTATGACGACACACGCCTCGTCACCGTTGCCATGCACCCACGTTACCGCAGCCTTGAGACCGACTCCATACCGGCACCGCTTGCCCTTGAGACCGACATAGCGGCCTATAACTACCGCTACATGTATTTCCCAGGCGACTCGCGTCGCTATCCCGATAAGATATTCTATCAGAGCGAGGCAAGCACGGCTGCCATGGGACCAAACTATTTTGAGATGGATCTCGACCGTGTCGTCGGTCTTGCCTATTGGGGAGCCATCGACTATCTTGGCGAGAGCATGGGCTGGCCTGTGAAGGGTTGGAACCAAGGTGTGTTCGACATCTCGTTGCAGCCGAAGCCCGACGCCTATTTCCTGAAGAGCTTCTTCGCTGATGAGCCTACGGCACACATTGCCGTCATTGAGGAAGGCAAGGGAAAGATGATGTGGAATGGTGTCGACATCTCTGTAGGAAAATACTCTGAAAACTGGAACCGCACTGCTGGCGACACCGTTTCGCTTTATACATTCACCAACGGCGACGAGGTGGAACTGCTGATGAACGGCAAGAGCCTCGGGACGAAGAAGAACGTCGGCGACCCGAAGCAGCGCAACCGCATACGCTGGGACGGAATAGTCTATCAGCCGGGAACAATTACTGCAGTGGCACGCAAGGACGGCAAGGAGATAGCACGTCATAGCCTTGAGACAACAGGCGAGGCAGTAGCCTTGCAGCTCGTCTGTGACCGGCAGACGTGGCGAGCCGACGGCAAGGACCTGCAGCACGTCCGCATCACGGCAGTAGACAAGAAAGGTCGCCGTGTGCTCAGTGCCGGCGAGAAGCTGACGTTCAAGGTCAGCGGCGATGCCGAGATTGTGGCGGTCGACAACGGAAACATTCAGTCCGACGAGCTTGCCGTAGGCTCAGAGCGCAACCTCTTCATGGGTTCGGCGTTGGTAATTCTGCGTGCCGGCATCACACCTTCTGATGTGGTGATTGAAGTTACAAGCCCGAAGTACAAGACGAAGAAGTTGAAATTGAAAATTGAAGGTTGAAAATTGAAGGTTGAAAATTGAAGGTTGAAAATTGAATTGCTGCGCATGGTAATATGATTCTGGAAGGTAGAGGATAGTGAATTGCGCTTAGGGGCTGGGGGTGTGGGCATCCCGCCCGCACCTGTCCGAATGGCAAATCTTTGTGGGTGTTCTTATATTACCTTGTACCTGAGGTGCGGGCGGGACGCCCACACCCCCAGCACCTCCGAATGATAAAACACACTATTGATTATGAATAAGATTGGCATTTGAACATGCGCCGAGATGACCTGACGAAAACTGGGGACGCAAGCTGCTTGCCTGCGTCCCCAGTTTGCTCTTTTCGTCATGCAATGGGATAAAAATGCTACATCTTCTCTATTTTGCAGCAGTGGGTCTTCGTCTCCTTGTCGTAGTTGATGCCTACGAGCAGGATGTCGCCGGTGTATTCCTTCAGTTTCGACGGGTAGTTGCGCTGCTTTATCTGGCTGATGGCAGTGTCGGCAGAGTGGTTGAACTTCAGTTCTATGACGAGGGCGGGCTTGCTGACGTTCCGGCGTGGTATCATCACCAGGTCGGCATAGCCTTTGCCCGTGGCGTACTCGCGGTGGATGATGTACTCGTTCTTCGCCCAGATGTATGCCACGGCGAGCACGCATGCGAGCGAGTTCTCGTCGTTGTAGGAGAGTATGCTTGTGTTCTCGTCGTGTGCGAGGTCGATTGCCTGCGCCACAGCCTGCTCGTTGCCTGCTATGGTTGCGGCAAGCAGTCTCTTCGAGTTCTGTATCGTCTTGGCAAGTGCTTCCCACTGGGTGTTCTTGATGGCGTTGTTCAGTTCGTCGCCAACTTCCTTGTTCGGTATGTAGCACTCGTATTCGTCTTCGTCGTAAGCCAAATATCCGAGATGTATCATCACGGTCAGCACGTCGTTTCTGCTCCTTACGATGTGCATGTCGTTGAGGAATTCGGTGGTGTCGACATCCACATGCTCGCCCGCCAGCATGCGTATTATGTCGTCCTTCAGTCCGTCGTAGTTCATCTGAATGTAGGTGACCACTGAGTCGTAGGCACCGGTTGTGGTCCAGTAGCTTTTGCATACGCCGCGCTGCAGTGCTTTTATTACGGAGTATGGATTGTAGATTGATTTCTCTCTGCCTATCTTGTAGCCGTCGTACCACATTCTTAGGTTGTCCATCGATGTGTTGTACTTCTTTGCCAACGCAATCACCTCATCATTGGTAAACCCGAAAAACGGTGCCAGAAAGGCGGGGTCTATCATCGAATACTCGTTAAAGTTGTTCAACGCCGACTCCGTGTTGTACTTCTTTATCGGCAAAATGCCCGTAAGGTATGCCCCGGCAAACACGCGGTCGGAATCCTGGGTCTTGAACAAGCGGCGGAGCAGCATCACCCACTCGTCCATTACGGTTGGAGCGACGCTCTCCGGGTCGCCCTTCATCTTCTGCCGTCCGGGAAACTCGCGGCAGATAGCGTCCCACTCATCGATGATGAAGAAGAATTTTTCACCGGTGGATTGGTGGATGGACGAGAGAATGTCCATCAGGTCGGAGTTGTCTTGGTAGTTCACATTCGGGAAATCGTCCTTCAGCTCCATGATAATTTTCTCCTGAATCACCCTCACGATGTTGGTCCTGATTTCCGGTCGTGCCGTGAACGAGGTAACGTCGAGATAGATCACATTGTATTTGTTCAAATATGTCTCAAACGACTTGTCCTCTGCCGCCTTCAGTCCGGCGAACAGCTCGCGCGAGTCGCACGACTTGTCGTAGTAGGCGCAAAGCATCTTCGCCGCCATCGACTTGCCGAACCGTCGGCAGCGTGTCACGCAGCTGTAGCGTTGCTCGGTGTTGAGCGTGGCGTTGATGAACGGAATGAGCGCCGACTTGTCGATATACTCTTGTGAGACGATGTCGCAAAACTCGATGTTGCCTCTGTTTATGTATGTACCCATGATTGTTTTCCCTTGTGGCAGGAGAGATTAGCCTGCAACCGATTGCAAAGTTACAACACTTTCGCCTCATTTCAAAACTATCATTCCCC
The DNA here is from genome assembly GCA_051869235.1 of Prevotella sp. Classification (GTDB taxonomy): domain Bacteria; phylum Bacteroidota; class Bacteroidia; order Bacteroidales; family Bacteroidaceae; genus Prevotella. The sequence continues at coordinate 35,529 of JBJEAS010000049.1, read as the reverse complement.
CGCCTCCTTAGATTTACAACTATTTAACACCCGCCCCCGCCAAGCGCTTGGTAGAGCGTGGCGAGGGACTGGAGGGTGGCATAGTGCTCGGCGGTGAGGTCGAGCCGGGCATTGAGAAGCTGCTGGCGTGCTATGATGACTTGCAGATAGTTTGCTGTGCCGTAGCGCATCTGCTCCTGCGTGTCGCCAACGGTCTGTTGCAGCTTTTCCACCTGCCCATTTATCAACAGGCGTCTTCTTGAGCTTGACTGACAGGCGGCGAGGGCGTCGTTCACCTCCTTGGCGGCATCGAGTATGCACTGTTTCCATTCCACTGCCGCTTCCTGTTGCTGCGCCTTAGCCACCTTTAGGCTTGCCGTCAGTCTTCCCTTGTTGAAGATGGGCTGGACAAGGTTGGCGGCAGCGCTCAGCAACGCCGCCCCCGGGTTGCTCACCCCCGCGCCGCCGCTGTTTGTCCAGCCCGCACTGCCGCTAAGCGTTAGATTTGGATAGAAATTTGATTTTGCCTTGGCAGTGTTGTAGAATGCTTGTTTCAGTCGCGCCTCGCTGCTGCGCACGTCAGGACGGTTTGCAAGCAACTCCAATCCTATTCCTAACGACATCATTTTCGGTAGTTCTTGATTCACTAACTTCTTGCGTTCTATCTTCCCAGACAGCCGTCCGACGATGGCGCATAGCGAGTTTTCAGTGTTTATGATTTGCTCTTTCAGTTGTTCGTGCAATGCTTCCGCCGCCAGGAGGCTCGCCTCGGCCTGAGCCACGTCGGTGCGTGTGCTTTGTCCTGCCTGCATGAGGGCTTCGAGCGTAGCGGTGTATTCTTTCCAGCTTTCGATGGTCTCTTCCGTTATATGTGTCTTCTCGTCGAGAGCGAGCAGCGTGAAGTATTGGCACGCCACGGTGGCAATGAGCTGCGACTGCACCGCCTGTGTGTATGCCTCGCGTTCCTCCACCGTAGCCTGTGCCATGCGTTTTTCGTTGGTAAGTCTTCCGAAGATGTCAACCTCCCAACTTGCCTCGGCTCCCGCCGCCCATGTCTTCACCGCCTTTGCTCCGTCGAAGCTGCTTGCCGATGCGCTCGAAGCGAGGTCGAGGCTTGGCAGCAGAGCCTTGCGTGCTGCGGAGAGCGACGCCTGCGCCTCAAGGGTCTTCAGGCGTGCCGTGCGCAGGTCGGCGTTGTTGTCCAGAGCCTCGCCGATGAGCTGCTGCAGGCAGGGGTCGGTGAACATCTTCTTCCACGACAGGGCGGCAAAGCGTGCCGCCTCGTCGGTGGTGTCGACGGTGTCGGCAGAGGTGACGAGCAGGTCGTCAGGGTCGGATGCTCGCTCTCGGGTGTAGCCGTTGTGGAGGCCGCAGCCGTCCAGTAGGACTGTCGCTGCGGCAATTGAAATGAACATGACATAACGTCTTGGCATTATTTTTTCCTGAAGAGTCTGGAATGCGATGAAGAATACCGGCACCACGAAGAGCAACGCTATGGTTCCCACCGCCATGCCGCCGATGACGCCGAGCGAGAGCGAGATGTTGCCATTGGCTCCAGCACCGCTTGAGAAGGCGAGTGGCAGCATGCCCACCACCATCGTCAGGGCGGTCATCAGTATCGGGCGCAGACGGGCGCCGGCGGCTCCCATAGCGGCCTGGGCTATGGTCATGCCCTCGCGGCGGCGTGCCGAGGCGTACTCGGTGAGCAGTATGGTGGTCTTGGCGAGCAAGCCGATGAGCATGATGAGTCCCACCTGCATGTAGACGTTGTTCTCCAGGCCGAACGCCCATGCGAAGAGGAACGAGCCGAGCAGTCCGAACGGCACGCTGAGCATCACGGCAAGCGGAATGAAGAGGCTCTCGTAGAGTGCGCAGAGAATGAGATAGACGAAGACGATGCAGAGAATGAATATAATATAGGTGTTGCTCGTCGACCTCGATTCCTCGCGCGTCATGCCCGAGAACTCATAGCCGTAGCCTCGCGGCAGCGTCTCTTTCGCCACTTCCTTTATCGCCCGTATGGCGTCGCCCGAGGAATAGCCTTCGGCAGGCTGCCCGTTGACGGCTATCGAGGTGTAGAGGTTGAAGCGAGTGAGCGATTCGGAGCTGTATATCTTCTTCAGCGTGAGGAAATGTCCCACGGGAGCCATCTCGCCCGATGCCGTGCGCACGAACATGTTGTCGAGGGCTTGGCGGTCGAGGCGATAGTCGGCGGACGCCTGCACCATCACGCGGTAGAGCTTCGAGAAGGCGTTGAAGTTGCTGGCATAGTTGCCGCCGATGTATCCGTTCAGCACGTTGAGCACCGTGGTGGGCGTGATGCCCGCACGCTCGCATTTGGCGGCGTCCACCTCAACCAAGTATTGCGGGTATTTCGCCGAGAAGGCGGTGTAGGCCTGCGATATTTCCTCGCGCTTGTTCAGTCCCTGGATGAAGTCGTTGGTGACGCTCATCAGGTCGCCCACGGTGCCTCCCTTGCGGTCCTGGATGTAAAGCTCGAAGCCGTTGCTCATGCCGTAGCCCATGATTGTTGGCTGTGCGAAGGCGAAGATGGAAGCCGACTTGATGTCGGCGGTCTTCATCAGTATGCGGCCTATGACGGAGTTGATGTCCTGTCCCTTGCCGGTGCGGTCGTCCCAGTTGTGCAGCTTTGTGATGATCATTCCTCCCGCCGCCGTCTGTCCGCCGAGTGAGCTGTAGCCCGCCACGTTGGAGAAGTCCTCCACTTCGGGAATGGTCTTCAGCGAGTCTTCCACATCCTTCATCGCTTTTTTCGTCTGGCTCAGTGTGCTGCCCGCCGGTGTGGTGACGTTGACGAACAGCGTTCCCATGTCCTCGTCGGGAATGAGTCCGGTCTTTGTCGAGGTCATCAGTGCGCCGAGCAGCAAGATGCATGTTGCGAGCAGCGACCACGAGATCCACTTGCGGCGGAACAGGAGCTTGAGTCCATTCTTATAGCGGAGGACGAGGGTGCGGAAGGCGGCATCGAAGGCGAGGTGAAACCTCTCAGAAAAACCTCGCGGCTTCGCTTCACCATCCGCATCCCACGGCCTCATTATCAAAGAGCAGAGAGCCGGGCAAAGGGTGAGGGCATTGACGGCAGAGATGCCGACGGCGACCGCCATCGTCAGACCGAATTCCTCGTAGTAGGTACCACTTGTACCTCCCATAAACGATGTAGGTATGAAAACAGCCATGAAGACCAAGGAAGTGGTGAAGATGGCAGTCGCTATGCCGTCCATTGCCCTCGATGTCGCCTCATGAGGCTCGCGTTCGCCCTCGTCGAAGCGTGCCTGCACCGCCTCGACAACCACTATGGCGTCGTCGACCACCGTTCCGATGACAAGCACAAGGGCGAAGAGCGTCAGCAGGTTGAGCGAGAAGCCGTAGGCGTACATGAAGGCGAAGGTGCCTATGAGCGACACTATGATTGATAGTGTTGGAATTATCGTTGAGCGTAGGCTCTGTAGGAACACGAACACCACGAGCACCACCAGGACGATGGTCTCCAGGAGCGTCTGCACCACTTCCGACGTGGCGGCGTTCAAGAAGTCGTTGGTGTCCATGAGGCTTTTTATCTCCAGGCCCTCGGGCAGTTCGTCCTGTATCTCGTCGAGCAGTTGGTCGATCTGCATATTGATGTCATGGGCGTTCGACCCAGCCGTCTGCGACACCATCGCCGTGGTGCCGGGGTGCGAGTTCACCTGATTGCTGTAGGCGTAGCTCTGCACTCCCAGCTCCACTTGCGCCACGTCCTTCAGTCGCAGCACCTCGCCGCCGTCGAGAGCCTTGATGACGATATTGCCGAACTCGGCGGCCTTTTGGTATCGTCCGCGGTATTTCAGCGTGTATTGGAACGTGTTGTCGGAGTTGTCGCCCAGCGTACCTGTTGCAGCCTCCACGTTCTGTGCGTCGAGTTTCCCTATCACGTCGGCGGGTTCCAGTTTGTGTTGGGCCATCTTTTGCGGGTTGAGCCAGATGCGCATGGCATACTCGCTGCCCATGGTGTTGACGCTTCCCACGCCTTTTATTCGCAGAATCTTCGGCTCGACGTTTATCTTGAAGTAGTTTGTGATGAAGTCGTTGTCGAACGAGTCGTCGGGGCTGAACAGCGAAATGATTTTCAGCATCGAGTTCTGCCTCTTCTCCACCGTCACTCCAATCTTAGTCACCTCGGCGGGCAGCTTGCCCTCGGCTTGGCTCACTCGGTTCTTCACGTTCACCGTAGCCATGTCGGGGTCGGTGCCCTGTTCGAAGTTCACGGTTATGGTGGCGGAGCCTTGGTTGGTGGCAGTGGATGTCATGTATGCCATGTTCTCCACGCCGTTTATCGCCTCTTCCAACGGCACCACCACACTTTTCAGCACCGTTTCGGCGTTTGCTCCCGAATAGGTTGCGCTGACTGAGATGGTAGGCGGCGCAATGTCGGGATACTGTTCCATTGGCAGGTTCACCAGGCCTATAATGCCAACGAGTACTATCATCACCGATATGACGCAAGCCAATATCGGTCGGTTTAGGAATGTCTTTATGTTCATTGTATAATTAAAAAAAAAGGAGTTAAGGAGTTAAGGAGTTAAGACATTAGTAAGAGCATAGGAAAACATTGCACAGGCATATGTCTTTACTCCTTAACTCCTTAACTACTTAACTTCCTACTTTACCTCTATTCCCTCATGCAGCAGTCCTGCCCCCTCGGCTATTATCACGTCGCCCTGCTTCAGTCCGCCGGTGACGATGTAGTTGCGGCCGTTGTCGTAGTCGGCGACTTTTATTTCCGTCGACTTCGTCTTCCCGTCAACCACCTTGTAGACGAAATGCTTGTCCTGCAGCTCGTAGGTGGCTTCCTGCGGAATCACCACAACGCCCTGCATCTCGTGGGGCATTACTATTGTTCCCGTGCATCCGTTGCTCAACGTCTGGCCTTGGTTGGCGAAGGTAGCCCTCATCGCCACGGCTCCCGTCGTCGCGTCGACGTTGCCGCTGATGGCGTCTACAGTGCCTCTCGCCTCGTATTCGCTTCCGTCGGCAAGTAGCAGCTTTACTTTCGGCATCGCCTTCAAGGCATTGTCCAGCGAGCCGTGTTCACCGGCAAGCCGCTGCATCTCGGTCTCGGTGATGGAGAAATAGGCGTGGATGGTGGTGTTGTCTGCCACTGTTGCGAGTGGCTCGGCTATCGATGGACTTACGAGTGCGCCTATGCGGTAGGGCATCATGCCCGTCACTCCGTCGGCTGGGCTTTTCACCACGGTGTACGAAAGGTTGTTGCGTGCCGACATTTCTGTTGCCTCGGCATTGAGCAGCGCCGCCCTTAGCTGGTCGACGTCGTTCTGCGCCTGCTCCACGTCGTAGTCGCTCACCACGTTCTTCTCCCTCAGTGCCAGCTTGCCTTTCAGCGTCAGCTCGGCGTTGGCGAGCTGTGCCTTGGCAGAAGCCACCTGTGCCGTGGCGTTCTGCAGTGCAGCCTTGTATGGCACCTGGTCGATGATGAACATCGTTTGTCCGCGGCTTACCCTTGCGCCCTCTTTGACGCAGATTTCGGTTATGGTGCCGCTCACTTGCGGGCGCACTTCCACGGTCTGTACTCCTCGCAGTGTTGCGGTGTACTCGTCGTCGACGGTGCATCCCGACGTTTCAATCTTCAATGTCTTGTAGTTGCCTGCGCCCATCTTCACAGACGACTTTCCGCACGACGACATCGTGACGCAGGCACTTACTACAACCATCATTAAAAACAAGTTTTTTTTCATTGCTGTTCTGTCCTTTTTTGTTTTCGGCTGCAAAGTTACGCCTTTCGTCTTTAAGTAGTGTTGTTTCAATGGCTACGGGTTTTGTCTTATTGAAACCTTCCTCGTTATTCGTGTTAATGCCCTCGTGTTTATAGAAGAAATGCGAAGGCTTTTTCGATAACAAATGTTATTCGAGCCGCAAGTGTTGCCCATTCAGACTAAAACGACTACTTTTGCAGCCATGGAATCGAAAACGTTAATTACAGGCTGCGGCAGCTTGGCGCACATCGACCACCAGATGGGGCTTTGGCGGTTGTCGGCGCAATCGGTTGTGGACGATGCCGTCGACGCCTCGGGCTACAGGTTGATTATAGTGGTAAGGCACGGGGGCGTATGCCTGCGTGTGGGCGAGCGAAGCCATGTGATGTCGGCTCCCGCCTATGCCGACCTCTCGGGGTGCAATGCTCCGGTGCGGGTCGTGTCGGCGTCGGACGATGTTGAAGGTTTCGCCTTCCTGTTCACGTCGGAGTATGTGGTGCGTTTGTTCCGCAACCACCCGCCTTTCAGCGCCGACTATGTCAACTTCATACAGTCGCACGTGGTTTGCCGTCTGCCCCTGCCAGTGGCAACGGTGTTCGCCGATGCGATGGAGAGCCTTTGGCACACGCTGACTGACACCGACAATGCTTATCGTCGGCAGTTGGCAAACCTTAAGGTGCGCATGATGTATATGGAGATTGCCAACTATTTCGAGCACGTCCGCCGTGTGCCGTCGGCGGCTGACGTGGGCTTCACCGACCGCCGCATGGAGCTGTTCACGCTTTTTGTGGAGAAGTTGCGCATGCATGCCAAGAGTCAGCACACGGTGGAGTTCTATGCCTCGGCGGTGAGCGTAACGCCGCAGTACTTGAACCGCGTGGTGCGCGACATCTCAGGGCGCACGGCATCGGCGATGGTAGCCGACGCAGTGTTGGGCGAGGCGAGGCGGATGCTGGAGTCGACCGACGCACCGCTGCAGCAGGTTGCCCTTGCCATGTGTTTCGCCGACCAGTCGTCGTTCACGAAGTTCTTCAAGCGCCTGACGGGAGTGACCCCTTTGGAGTATAGGAATGAAGTCCACCCCCAGCCCATCTCAATTTGTCTATGAAAAGAATAATAACTGAACTTCGCTTTTGCTGCTCATCGACATTCTGCCGTTTGGATGCACTGGCAGCTGAGAGGCTGGGGATGTGGGCGTCCCGCCCGCACCTGTCCGCATGGCATATCTTTCTTACGTGGTTGATATATTACCTCGTACCTGAGGTGCGGGCGGGACGCCCACACCCCCAGCCGACAACGCTGAACAATCAACTGTGTAAAAGGGTGGAAACCAACGGACGCTGGCCGAAGGGAAAAGCAAACTTCAAGATATTAATATGTCTGGCTTTCGCCTTCTCTTGCGCCGAAGCCTACAGCCAGCGCACTTGCAAGGTGGTTGACATGCTGACGGGCTTGCCGCTTGCCGACGTGCGTGTCATTGCCGACCACTTCGAGAGCAAGGCAGTGACGACCAACCGCATGGGCGAGTTCATCATCTTGTCGGACGACTACAAGTTTCTTACGTTCAACGCCGACGGCTACCTCTCGCGCATTCTCAGCGTGGAGGAGGTTGGCGACACCATCGAGCTGCTCTCCAACAACAACCGCTGCGACGAGTTTGTGGTCTACGGCAAGGACCCCTTGAAGAATGCCGCCATAAACAAGCATCTGAAAAACATGATAAAAAAAGAGTCCTTCGGAGCCTCGCCGTCAGGCATCGACATCCTTGGTCTCTTCAAGCGTAAAAAGTCGGCTCGCAGCAGGGAGAAGAGCCGAAAGACAATAGAAAACTATTAGCCCACGGGGTATTACCATACCAGCATCCACCACCACCTTCGACATCAGGCTCGACCGCCACAGCGGCATCGTAGCCGTGCAGGTGGGTAAGCTCGGCAGCACCCTCGTACGACTCTGACTTCCCCATTTTCCAACATAAAGTTTTCCACCCTATAAATGTAGCCGGAATATCCGGCGCTGGCGACTGGGGGTGTGGGCGTCTCGCCCGCACCTTGCGCACCATCAACCGCAAAATTCGTAATATTACCTTGTAGGCGAGGTGTGGGCGAGACGCCCACACCCCCAGCAGCCAGCGCATTAAAAAATGTTTTCTACCCTATAAATGTAGTTTAATATCCGGCGGCAACGACTGGGGGTGTGTCGGATATTCAACTACATTTATAGGGTGGAAAACTTGAATTATTTTAATCATCACTAAATGTTGTTTGCCCTGAATGCCTCTATCCTTTCCTTGAACAGCGGCTGAAGGTCGTTGGAGAAGAACGAGGTGCAGATGCGGACGCCTTGCTGTGTTGAACCCATGGTGTCGAGCGGATAGACGGCGATGCCGTAGTACATCAGCTCGCGGGTCAGTTGCAGGTCGTTCATGCCAGGATATTGCACTGTGAAGTAGAAGCCGTCGGCAAGGGGCGCTCCGAGGTCGTTGTCGTAAACAAGATAGAAGCCATTGGAGAGCAGCACTTCCTTCATGAACTTGGCACGGCGACCATACTCTTTCACGTCGTCGAGGAAACGGTAAGAACCGTTGCAAGCAGCTTCCATCAGTGCTGCCATGGCATGCTGCACGCTGTGTGTGGTGCCGCTTGAGAAGGTGTACATCAAGCGGTTGGCGAAGAAGTTGCCAAACTCGCCCACGCCGAAATTCTCTTGCAGGGAAGGATAGATGCGGTGGTAGAGCTTGTTGCTTATGCAGCAAACGCCGATGCGCTGACCGGCATAGGAAAATGCCTTTGAACCAGAGACGGACAGCATGTAGTTGTCGGTGTAGCGTGCCACCGTAGCTTGGTAGGGAGCCTCGAAGGGGTGGGAGAGGTCGCGGCGGAAGTCCATGGCGAAATATGCAAGGTCTTCAAGCACTATGAAGTCATACTTTGTTGCCAACTGTCCTATTCCCTCCAGTTCTTCTTCGTTGAAGCATACCCACGATGGGTTGTTGGGATTGGAATAAACGATGCCGCAGATGTTGTGCTCGGCAATGATTTCCTCCAGTTTTGCAATGAGCTGCTTGCCGCGATAGTCGTGGATGTCGAGTCCTATATGCTTTATTCCGATTACGTCACACTGTGTAGTCTGAACGGGGAAGCCAGGGTCGATGAACAGTACCGTAGGCTCGCCTTTTTCGTTTGCCACCGACGAATGTTTCCAGATGGTGAACGTTGCGAACGTGCCTTGCATGGAACCTGTGGTGGGAATGCAGCAGAGCGGGTCGATGTCCACTCCAATGAATGCCTTGACAAATCTTGAAGCGGCGTTCTTTATGCGTGGTATGCCTCCGTTAGGCGGATAGATGGTGGCGCATCCGTTGGCAAGAGCCTCCTGTTCGGCACGGAGGGCAATCTCAGAGGGCTTCAGTCCCGGTACGCCCATCTCAAGGTGAATCACTGTCTCGCCAGTCTTTTCCTCAAGGGTTCTCGACAGGTTTTGTATGTCTCTTATGGTAGCTTGTGAAAAGTCGCCGAGGCCCATCTGCTCGATGGCCTCGGTGACGATGTCGTAATTTAAAGGTGTATTCATGTTAATTCTTAAAGTTTCTCTTGTCGTTGACGTGCTTTGCCTTTCCTATTGAGCGTTGGATTTGTCCCGGCTCTTTGATGTGGATGTTTGGCTTGATGCCAACCATCGACACGATGCGGTCGTAGAGAGGCTTGATGTACGGCATCTGCTTCGATGGGTTGGGCGAGAAGAACTCGCTGCGCAACTCTACGTCGAGGTCGAAGGTGTCCTCGTTGTTCTTGCGGTCCACGGTGATGAAATACTGTGCCGTGAAGGCAGGGAACTCCGTCAGGCAGGTCTCTATCTGGCTTGGGAACACATTAACACCACGGATGATCATCATGTCGTCGGAACGTCCGAGGATGCGGTCCATGCGCACTGCCGTACGTCCACACTCGCACTTGTCGTAGATGAGGCGAGTGAGGTCGCGTGTGCGGTAGCGGATTATTGGCATCGCCTCCTTGCAGAGCGATGTGAATACCAACTCGCCGAACTCTCCCGGTTCGCATGGCTCCAGTGTGTCGGGATTGATGATTTCAGGGAAGAACATGTCTTCCCAAAGGTGTGTGCCGTTTTGGTATTCACACTCGCCGCCTACACCGGGACCGCACATCTCGGTTAGTCCGTAGATGTCGATTGCCTTGATGCCCAGTCGCTCCTGCAGCTCCTTGCGCATTCCCTCTGTCCAAGGCTCAGCACCGAAGAATCCTACGCGCAGCTTCAGGTCTTCCTTCTTCACGCTGTCGCTCTTCTCTATCACCTCGGCGAGGTGCAGTGCGTATGACGGTGTACAGCAGAGGACAGAAGAACCGAAGTCCTTCATCAGCATTATCTGCTTCTCGGAGTTGCCTGCCGATGTAGGCAGCTGAACGGCACCGAGCAGTCCTGCAGCGTCGTGTGCGCCCAGTCCGCCGGTGAAGAGTCCGTAGCCGTAGCTCACCTGTACGATGTCGCCCTTTGTCACGCCTCCTGCTGCCATGACGCGTGCTGCGCCCTCAGCCCACATGGCGAGGTCGTTTTTCGTGTATGTTCCAACGACGGGTTTTCCCGTTGTTCCCGACGATGCGTGTATTCTCACCACCTCGCTTTGAGGAACAGCCTGAAGACCGAAAGGATATTCGTCGCGCAGGTCGTGCTTCGTGGTGAACGGCAGACGGTGGATGTCGTCGATCGACTTTATGTCTTCTGGCTTGATGCCCATCTTGTCCATCTTGCGGCGGTAGAAGGGTACTTTTTCGTAACATGTCTTAACTGTCTTGATAAGACGTTCGGTTTGTAGCTTGCGCATGGACTCGCGGTCCATACATTCCATTGCTCTGTTTAAAATCATAGTTTTTATTGTTATTGAGGTTCACCCCCAGAGGCCCACCCCCGTCCCCTCCCTGGGGAGGGGTGAAGGCTGCGCGCTGGCGAGAGACCAATTGTTATTTAATGTTTAAATATATCACTAAAAAATCCCCTATTCCATCCGTATGGTACTCCCCTCCCCAGGGAGGGGCTGGGGGTGGGCCAAACTCCCCTCCCCAGGGAGGGGCTGGGGGTGGGCCTTGCTCGTCCTATACGCCGACCCCGTCACTATGCACATGAGTTCACCCTTTTGATTGGTGATGCGCATCTCGCAGAAGGGGAGGCGATGGTGGTTGAAGGTCTCCTCTGCTTCGGCAATGAGGGTGTCGCCCTCATGTGCCGACTGCAGGAAGGTGATGCTGTTTTGTATGCCGAGGGTTACCATGCCGCGGGAGTTGGTCACGGCAGCAAAGGCAAGGTCGGCGAGGGTAAAGTAGGCTCCTCCTTGGCAGACGCCGGCTCCGTTGAGGTGTCGCTGCTCCACCTTCATCTCGGCGCGTGCATAGCCTTCGCGAACCTCGGTGAGCTGCATACCGTTGGTAGCGGCAAAGCGGTCGCCCTTGTTGAGAAAATCCTTTAGGTTATTCATAGCATTTGAATATGTTGTCTACAGATGCCCGTTTCATCTTCGGTGTGAAGAGGCTGACGATGAACACTACGACGAAGCCTCCAACCATAGCCACCGCACCACAGTCGATGGGGTTCATCAGTGCGTTGCCGAGCATCATGTTCACTACAGTGAGTCCAACGCCCCAGACGAAGCATGCCCAAACGGCGATGCGGGTAACGCCACGCCAGTAGAGTCCCAAGAGGAACGGGGCGAGGAAGGCACCGGCAAGTGCTCCCCACGAGATGCCCATCAGCTGGGCAATGAACTGCGGCGGGTTGAGGGCTATCATCAGCGAGAGTACTATGAAGAACACTATCAGCACTCGCATTACGAGCACCTTTCGGCGTTCAACCTTCTCTGCCACGATGTCGTCAATCTCGCCGCCTTCCACTTCGCCCTCCTGCGATTTCTTGTCGCGATAGATAAGGTCGAGGGTCATTGTAGATGAAGAGGTGAGAACCAACGAGGCGAGGGTTGACATGGAAGCCGAGAGGACGAGCAGCACCACGAGGGCGATGAGCACGTCGGGCAGTGTCTCAAGCATCGATGGCACTATGCTGTCGTAGGCATACTTGTGCTTTACGAGGCTGAAAGCAGGCTCTGGGAACAGACGACCGAAACCACCGAGGAAGTAGCATCCACCTGATACGACAAGTGCGAAAATCGTCGATATGATGGTGCCGCGGCGTATTGCCGACTCGTCGGTGATGGAGTAGAACTTGCCCACCATCTGTGGAAGTCCCCATGTGCCGAGCGAGGTCAGAACGACAACGCCGAGCAGGCTCAATGGTGCGGGGCCGAACCAGGATGCGAAGTCGCCAGCCTGGAAGTTGGCAAACAGTCCTGACTTGTCCTCAAGGTCGTGAGCCGTAGGCACTGCATCGGTCATCTTCGCCACGGCTTCCGTCAGTCCGCCTTGGTTGTGTAGCACCACGGCAATCACCGTCGTTATGCCGAAGAGCATGATGATGCCTTGGATGAAATCGTTTATCGCCGTTGCCTTGTAGCCGCCGAGGATTACATAGACGGCGGTGAGCAGTGCCATGATTATGGCGCAATATGTATAAGGTATGCCGAATCCCATCTCAAAGAGTTTCGAGATTCCCATATACACACCTGCTGTGTAGGGAATGAGGAAAATGAAGGCAATAATGGAAGCCGCCACGCGCAGTCCCTCGTCGGCATATCGTGTGCCGAAGAAGTCGGGCATGGTGCGGCTCTGTATGTGTTGTGTCATCAGCTTTGTGCGCTTGCCTAAGACGAGCCAAGCCAACAGTGAGCCGATGATGGCGTTGCCCACGCCAATCCACGATGCCGACATTCCGTATTTCCAACCGAACTGTCCGGCATAGCCCACGAAGACCACGGCGGAGAAATATGACGTGCCGTAGGCGAAGGCTGTGAGCCATGGACCAACAGAACGACCGCCAAGGACGAAGCCGTCGACCGACTTTGCCTGCTTTCTCGAATATACCCCCACTGCCACCGTGACGCAGAGGAAGACTATCGTAAGTAATATCTTTATAAACATAGTTTTATTTTTTTATATTTAGTAGTTAAGGAGTTAAAGGAGTTATCGCTCCCTATGGTCGCTGAGGAGTTAAGACATTAGTCAAGAGCAGGTCTAAGCGTTTAAACATTTGTCTTAACTCCTTAACTCCTTAACTCCTTAACTCCTATAATTCTTCAAAACGCCACCTGTACTTGTGTCTGAATTATGCTCTGGTTCTCGCCTTGCAGCATTTTCATTGCATCGCTGCGCAGACTGTAGGTGTATTGCGCCTGAAGACGGCATTTCTTGAATATCCAGTATTGCAGTCCTGCCATGAGGTTTGTCTTCTTTATTTTGGCGTCTGTGTTGTAGTTCATATAGTCTGCCATTGCCACAATGTCGAGTCCCTTATACACCGGTATGGCTGTAGAGATGTAGGCGCCGAAGCTGCCGCAGTCGCCGTCCTTGCCTCCGAGCACTTCCGAGCGCACCATCATGCAGCGGTTCTTATGGTAGTCGTTGCCCGTTTTCTTCGATTTCCATTCCATGCCTACGGCGTAGCGGTTTTGGCGGTAGGTCTCGCCCTCCATCACCGTGAGGTTATAGTCCGAAGCCTTTACGGCGCATCCGTAGCCGAGCTGTCCCGACACCGAGGCGCGGAAGCGTGGGTCGGGTCTGTATTCCAGCTTTCCAATTATGTTCTTGCGGTTGTCGCGGTCAGCCGTGTTGGTCTGTCCGCCGTTCACCACTTCGAGCACATAGCGCAGCTTGCCCTTGAACAGGTCGCCGTATGCCATGAGTCCGAGGTCGCGTCCCGCAGGATTGCCCATCAGCGGGTCGGCACCGCAAAGCCAGAACACGCTTTGCGACATTGGTCCGATGCTCTCAAGCACTGTTGGCGACATCGGGTTCTCCATCGACAGTTCAATCTTCGACTGTCCGAAGCGCAGGTTGAAAGCCTTCGATGGTCGGTATTCAAGGTAGTACTCCTGCATGTCCTTGCTCTTGAAGTCGTGCATGAAGAAGGCGTAGAACTCCGGCGTTATGTTTGCCGCTACCATGAGAATTGCTCGTTTCATGTCGAAGGTGTTTGTGTTGTTGCCCTCTTCGGGCAGTGTGGCAGTGTAGCCAGCCTGTGCATAACCCGTAACTTTTACTCTTGAAGCGACGGCTTCTGCCCAATACTTCAAGTCTTTCTCTTCGTTTGTGTCTGGTGGGCTTGTTGTTTCAGCCCATGTCATTGTTGCAGTAAGCATTAGAGCAACAATGGTTGTCAGTGTTCTTTTCATTCTTTTATCAATTTAAGTCCTTTTCCGAAATATAGTCCAGTTTGTTCAGCATCACCGTTTCTTCTGCCTTGTCGTTGTCGTCTACTTTCAGCACCACGATACCGTTGCCTCCGAACATGAATGAGTACATGTATTTGATGGTCACTCCAGCCTTTGTTATCATTTCCACTATTTCTGCTGCCGCACCAGGATGGTTGCTTGCCAGCCTGATGGCATAGACATTGGTGATGGTAGCTGAGATGTTTTTGTCACGCAGCAGTTTGAATGCCCGTTCGGTGTCGTTGCAGATGACGCGATAGATGCCGAAGCCGTCTGTGTCGCCCAGTGTGCTCACTACGATGCTGATGCCATTGTCGCGCAGCATCTGAAGAACCTTAAGCAGTGCTCCACTGCGGTTCTCCATAAATATTGATAGTTGTTTTATTGTCATAGTTATATATTTTTTATTTGAGGCCCACCCCCGACCCCTCCCTGGGGAGGGGGGCAGGCTGCGCGTTGGTGGGGAGGCCCACCCCCATCCCCTCCCTGGGGAGGGGGGAAGGCTGCGCGTTGGTGGGGCCTTTATTATTAATTGGTTTAAATATATCACTAAAAGTTGCCCTATTTCATCCGTATGGGACTCCCCTCCCCAGGGAGGGGTTGGGGGTGGGCCTTACTTGTACACCGTTCTCTTGTCCACAACTCTCACTGCCTTGCCGTCGCTCACTGGCAGTGTTCCCTTTGGCACGAGTTTCACGATAGGAGTGAGCAGGATTTCGTCCTTTAGGGCGCGGGTTATCTGCTTCTGCAAGGCGGTGAGGCGTTGGAAGTCGTCGGTGAAGAGCTGCTCGAGCTCCACTTCTACCGTCATGTTGTCGTTGTTCTCGTCGGTGGTGAGTGTTATTAGGTAGTTGTTTGCCAGTTCCTTGAACTGCATCAGTATCTTCTCTATCTGTATAGGGAAGATGTTCACGCCTCGAAGCACCATCATGTCGTCGGAACGTCCACGCATACGGTCGAGTCTCACGTGGTTGCGTCCGCAAGGGCATGTGCGACCGAGCACTCTCGTAAGGTCGCGGGTGCGGTAGCGCAGCAGAGGCATTGCCTCGCGGTTCAATGTTGTCAGCACAAGCTCGCCAATCTCGCCGTCGGGCACTGGCTCAAGCGTTTCTGGGTCAACAATCTCCACGATGTAGTAATCCTCCCAGAAGTGTAGACCGTTCTGTTCCTTGCATTCGAAGCCTACACCAGGACCGCACATCTCCGACATTCCGAACGAGTTGTATGCCTTCACGCCCATCATCTCCTCAATGCGCTTGCGCTGCTCTTCAGAGTGAGGCTCGGCACCTATGGCAAGAACTCGCAGTTTGGTGTCGCGGCGCGGGTCGATGCCTTGTTCCACCATCACTTCGTGCAAACGTGTGACGTAGGAAGGAACGGCATGGACAGCTGTTGTTCCGAAGTCGGTCATGAACTTTATCTGTCTGAGTGAGTTGCCCGCTGCGGCAGGTATGGTGAGCATGCCGATGCGCTCTGCACCGTATTGGAATCCGAGTCCGCCGGTAAACATTCCGTAGCCCGATGAGTTTTGGAACACGTCGTCGGGACGCAGTCCCACCATCCATAGGTTGCGTGCCACTTGGTTAGCCCATTCGTCGAGGTCCTTTTGTGTGTGCAGTATAACGGTAGGATTTCCGGTCGTTCCCGACGAAGAGTGCAGTCTGACACATTCTGTCAGTGGCACTGAGGCGAGTCCGAATGGATAAGTGTCGCGCAGGTCTTGTTTCGTGGTGAATGGGATGCGGCGAATGTCGTCGACGCTTGTTATGCTTTCCGCCGTCACTCCCGCCTTTTCCAGACGTTCTTTGTATACGGGATTGTTCATGCAGTGTTCCACGGTAGCCTTCAGCCGTTTCACCTGCAGCTCTTCAATTTCTTTCCTCGACAAGGTTTCCAACTCAGGGTCGAGGTATTCTGACTTCCAGTCAGGTAATGGTCTTCTGTACATATTATTTGTTTTGTTAATGTGGAGTGAGGAGTGAGGAGAGAGGAGTGAGAATACTTTTGCAATCGAGAAGAGAACTCCAAACTTGTTTGAGAACTATTCCGAGTGCAGCTAAAGTATCGACAAAGTCAATACAGTATTGTGCCGCAATTAATCCTTCAACATATCTCACTCCTCACTCCTCTCTTCTCACTCCTCATTAATTACTTGCTCCCATATCAAACGCCTTGAGGTTAGCTTCCACAATGGCTTCACCTTTTCGGGCAAATATTGTGGCAACGGCGTTGCGAAGGGCTTCCGATGAAACAATCTCGATGTATTTTGCTGCCATTCCGAGCAGTACCACGTTGGCGGAGCGAGCCGAGCCGGCATCTTTTGCCACTGCTTCGATGTCGAGCTTTATAACTTTGTTGGGCAGTGCCTCAAGCTCGTCGAACAGAGCCTGTTCCTCTGGGTAGTTTGGAATGTTGACGAAAGGCTTGTTGCTTGTCACTATCACGCCGTCTTTTGCGAGATATGGCAAGTAACGCAGTGCCTCCATTGGTTCCATTGAGATTATCACGTCAGCACCGCCTTTCTGTATCAGGTCGCTGTAGATTGTCTCTGTGGAGAGTCGGAGGTTAGACTGCACGTCGCCGCCTCGTTGGCTCATTCCGTGTACCTCAGCCTGCTTCAGGTTGATGTTCGCCTTTGTAGCAGCCTCTCCTATGATTGTAGCGATGGAAAGGATTCCTTGTCCTCCAACACCGCAAAGTATAATGTCTTTCTTCATAAATCTTATTGTATTTCTCAACTTTTTGGGAGTTAAGGAGTTAAGGAGTTATCGCTCCCTGCGGTCGCTGAGGAGTTAAGCCATTAGTATTGAGCATCGAGTATTAGCGCAATAACATTTGGCTTAACTCCTTAACTCCTTAACTCCTTAACTCCTTAACTCCTGAAATCATCCTTTCGCCTTCCTTTCCCTCGCATGTCTTGCCGCCGTCTGGATGCACTCGCGGCGAGGAATGATTACTGAAACTCCGTTGTATTCTATCTCCTCTTTTATGGTGCGTGTTATCTCATCCATGTTCTTTGGCAATGGAACAACAACGCGCACGTGCTCTGGCTCAACGCCAAGTCCGATGCATATTGCCTCAAACTTGTTTGTGCCGGCAGAGTCCTGACCTCCGGTCATTCCCGTGGTGAGGTTGTCGGAAATAATCACTGTGATGTTCGACTTGTCGTTTACTGCATCCAGCAGACCAGTCATTCCCGAGTGGGTGAAGGTCGAGTCGCCTATTACGGCAATTGAAGGGAAAAGACCTGCGTCGGCAGCTCCCTTTGCCATTGTTATCGAAGCACCCATGTCGACGCAGCTCGAAAGAGCCTTGAAAGGAGGCAGTGCGCCGAGAGTGTAGCAACCGATGTCGCCGAAGATGCGGTGGTCGGGATATTCCTCTGCCACCTTGTTTAGGGCGGCATAGACGTCGCGGTGACCGCAGCCCTGGCAGAGCTGTGGCGGACGTGCAGCAAGATTCTTTGCCTCGGGCAGTGTCTCAGGCATTTCCACGCCTATGGCAGCTGCCACAGAGTCGGGAGTAAGTTCGCCTGTGCGAGGCAGCGCACCTGTCAGTCGGCCTGTCACGGTGTAGCCTGTGCCGAGTATTCCCTTCACAGCCTCCTCAACTACCGGCTGTCCGTCTTCCACAACGAGCAGCTTGCCGCTCTCGCGAGCCAACATCTGTATTCGTTGCTCTGGCAGTGGATAGTGCGATACCTTTTCTATATTATATAGAGCTTGCTTCTCCTCCGGCAGCTGCGCAATGGCTTCCTTCACGTAGTTGTAGCCAATACCGCAAGCCACGATGCCTGTCTTTTCCTCTTTCTTCTCGTAGTCGGTGTATTCGCTCTTGTTGAACTCCGACTTGTTGCTTGCCATCAGCATGTCTTCCTGCTTGCCAATCAGCGCATCGTATTTCTTGCGAGCAATACCAGGCAGCAGCACCCATGCGTCGGTGGATATGTTTATGCTGTTCTCCTCGCGTGGTTCCTTCACTATGACTCCCGCACGAGAGTGGGCGAGACGTGTTACTACGCGCAGCAGCACCGGCTCTTTTATTGCCTCAGAGTAGTCGAAGGCTACGCTCATCATGTCGTATGCCTCCTGTTGGTTCGATGGCTCGAAAATAGGAATCAGTGCAAACTTGCCATAGAAGCGCGAGTCCTGCTCGTTCTGGCTCGAGTGCATCGAAGGGTCGTCGGCTGCAAGCACCACCAGACCTCCCTGTACACCGGTTATGGCACTGTTGATGAAGGCATCGGCGCAGACGTTCATGCCAACGTGCTTCATGCACACCAAGGCACGTTTTCCTGCATACGACATTCCAAGTGCCGCCTCCATTGCTGTCTTTTCATTGGTACACCAGCGCGAGTGTATTCCGCGCTCTTTGGCTAACGGGTTGTTTTGGATAAACTCGGTAATCTCTGTCGAAGGTGTGCCTGGATAGGCATACACTCCGCTCAGCCCAGCATGTATTGCGCCGAGTGCGATTGCTTCATCTCCAAGAAGAAGTTTTTTTTCCATTATTACGTTATTTAGTTTATATTTTATTTTCGTGAATTTTACCGTCTTAGGATTTGGGTGCAAAGATAGCATTTTTTCTTGTATTAACAATAGAAAATCGGTTTTTTTGCACATTTTGTGTTATTTTGTCTATAATTCCCCCTGTCGTTACGTCATTTTGCTTGTTGTTGCTTCATTCCGACACCGTTTCAGTGTTGTCCTAAACACCCAAGCAATGTTGTCCTAAACACCTTTCCATTTTTCCTCAGATGCCTTGCAATGTTATATCCCACGCCGTGAAATGTACGTTTCGCGGCGTGCAACGTACGTTTCGCGCCGTGAAATATACATTTCACGGCGCGAAACATAGATCCAGAAGGCATCTGAGAACAATTACATCAGTGAATGGAGAACAATTGCATAGGCTATTTTGAAAACTTCAACAGCGCAGGCGGCTGGGGGTGTGGGCGTCTCGCCCGCACCTCGTCTACGAGGTAATATAACCATAACGCATTTATGATGGATGGTGCGCAAGGTGCGGGCGGGATGCCCACATCCCCAGTGCTATATATAATAAGGTGTAATGAAAACTTAGTGGGTGTTGTGTGAGTTTTCTTAATTCCTTTAGTTAATTTTATGCAAAAAATGGGGAAATGTATATGTATTTCGAGAAAATTAAACTATCTTTGCATTCGTAAAGTGCCAAATGACGTTAAAGAAACGATATTTTGTACAGTATTGACGCAAACATCTTTTATATTACAGACACATAGAATTATTTTTTTTGATGGTTAAAAAGCAAATTGCAAGATTGGCAGCATTGTTCTGCCTTCTCTTTTTCGTCTTCACGAGTGTGAAGGCGCAGAACACTACGTCATCGGTTGTGGGAACAACGTCTGATGGCGACGACGTACTAATTGGAGCCGTTGTTAGGCTCACTCATGTGGAGTCGGGGACGACTTATTCCACAGTTACAAATGCAAAGGGTTTCTATCGTTTTGATGGACTTATGCCTGGAGGGCCATACAAAATGGAAGTCAGTTATGTGGGGCATAACAAGTCGATTGTCAACATCAAGCGATTGAGCCTCGGAGAGGTGTATTCGTGCAACGTAAAACTCGAAAGCGGCAACGAACTAAAGGAAATAGTAGTCAGCGGAACGGCAAATCTCAGGAAGACAGGCTCGTCGGAAAACTTCTCGGCAGAAGACATCGACGAACATCCGACAGTAAACCGCTCCATACAAGACATTCTCAGCCTTTCGCCATACTACACCGGTAATGCTGCCTTCGGCGGACGCGACGCGGGAATGAACAACTACAGCATCGACGGAGCAAACTTCAACGCCAACATGGGACTCGACCGCGAGGTGATGCCTGGAGCAGGAACTCCTTTCGCACTTGAGGCACTGGAGGACATTCAGATTGTCAACTCCGCCTTCGACGTTAAGAACAGCAACTTCATGGGAGCAAGCATCAACGCCGTGACAAAGAAGGGAACAAACACCTTCCGCGGTTCGGCTTACCACTTCTATAAGGACGAGTCGTTGCGCGGAAACAAAGTGGACGGCGAGGAACTGGGCGACCGTCCAAACATAAAGCGCACCATCTACGGCTTGACCCTCGGCGGACCAATCATAAAGGACAAACTCTTCTTCTTCGTCAGTGCCGAACTTGAAAACACACCGCTGGAGCTGCACACATGGAAGTGCTCGCAGAACGGAGTGGAGAACGGCAAGAACTTCATCTCACGCGTGACGGAGAGCGACATGCAGAAGTTCGCTTCCGACCTTCAGTCGATGTACGGATGGAATCCAGGCTCCTACAACGACTTCACTGGCGAGAACAAATTCTTCCGACTCATGGCACGTGTGGATTGGAACATAGCCAAGAACCACACCTTCACAATGCGCTACAACCAGACCAACGGCAAGAAGGACAATGCCTTCAGCAGTCCGGGAATGGGAATGGGCGACGGGCGCGTCAGCATCTACTCTATGGTGTTCGACGGCTCCAACTGGCGCAAGGTGGACAACGTATATTCGCTCACGGGCGAGCTGAACAGCCGCTTTGGCAACAAGATTACAAACAAGCTTCGCGGCTCGTTCACGTTCAACGATGCCAACAACCGCGAGTGCGACGCTGCATTCCCCAACATAGAGATAATGAAGACCTACGACGGCGACGGGAAGAACCATGCCTACATGTCGGCTGGCTACGACCCTCACGCTTGGCTCAACGGAATAAACGAGAAGAGCTGGAACATCACCGACGACCTCAACATCTCGCTCGGCAAGCATTATCTCACAGTTGGCGCGGCGTTTGAATCGACAAAGGCATCAAACTGCTATATGAAATACGGTGCGGGATACTACCGCTACGCTTCCTACGACGACTTCTTGCAGAAGAAGGCACCTGTGGCATTCGCCATGTGCTGGTCGCTCACGGGTGAGGACCGCGCCCTCTCGGACGTGACCTACAACCGCCTCTCAGCCTACGCACAGGACGAGTGGCAGGCTACCGACCACTTGCGTCTGCTCTACGGAGTGCGCATGGACATGCCGATGTACACCAACCACCGCTATGAGAATCCATCGGTGGCAGAGCTCGACTTCAACGGCAAGAAACTCAACACCGGCGAGTGGCCATGCAACGTGATGCTGTTCTCGCCGCGCGTCGGCTTCAACTACGACGTAACCAAGGACGGCGACCTGCGCTTCCGTGGTGGTACGGGAATCTTCACCGGCCGTTTCCCTCTCATCTTCCTCAGCAAGATGCAGGAAGGGTCGGGAATGTTGCAGACCTCGGTGCAGATTACCAACGCCGCCAATCCACTGCTGCAGTATCTCGCCGGTGGAGTGCGCACACCGCAGCAGGTGCTCAACGAGGTGGTGCCAACCCTTCCGGAGGAACAGAAGAAGCTGTTCCCGACAACACCTGGAGCAGTGAGCAACATCATTGCCATTGACAAGAACTTCAAGATGCCACAGGTGTGGAAGACCACATTGGCTCTCGACTATAAGCTGCCGCTCGGCTTCGACAATCTCCTCACCTTGGAAGGCACTTATGCAAAGGACATCAACGCCATAACCGCCTACGACGCCAACATCGACATGGACAAGGCGACGGCGAAGCAGTTCGATGGTCCCGACAACCGCTACTTCTACCCCGGAAACCAGGAGAAGCGCATACACAAGGACAATGGCTACGCCTACGAGATGACAAACACAAACAAGGGCTACTCGGCAAACCTGATGGCTCAGCTGAAGATGACTCCTGTTAAGGACCTCGACCTCATGGTTGCCTACACCTGGACAGCGTCGAAGACAATGAACAGCCTGCAGAGCAACCAAGTGGAGAACGCAATGACGAACCTGCCAACCGTCAACGGCATCAACTTCCAGGAGACGCAGAACGCACGCTACATCTACACGCCGCACCGCGTCATAGCATCCGCCTCGTACAAGATAAGCTACGTCGACGACCACGCCTCGACACGCATCTCGCTCTTCTACCAAGGCAGGCGCAACGGCTCATACAGCTACACATACAACGGCGACCTTAACAACGACGGCATTGCCAACGACCTGCTCTACATACCGGCATCGAAGGACGAGATGAACTTCATGGAGTATAAGGTGGGAGAGACGACCTACAGCGTCGACCAGCAGAAGAACGCCTTTTGGGACTTCATCAATCAAGATCCATATCTGAGCAAGCACAAGGGCGAATATGCCCGTGCCTTCGGCGCGTTCAACCCGTGGTACAACACCATCGACCTGCGCCTCACTCAAGAGCTGAAGCTGAAGGTGGGCAAGCAGGTGAACCGCCTGCAGCTGAACTTCGACATCCTGAACTTCGGCAACCTGCTCAACAGCAAGTGGGGATGCTCGAAATACGTCACCTCGGCAGCCTTCAAGCCTCTCGTGGTGGATGCGAAGAACCGTGTGGACGCCAACAACCAACCCATCTACAAGCTCGCCAACTATAAGGACGCCGACGGCAACGTGAAACTTGTCGACCACACCTACGACGTGACGCGCAACTCCAACAACTGCTGGCGAATGCAGATTGGGGTAAAGTATATATTTAATTAATGGTAGGAGTTAAGGAGTTAAGGAGTTAAGGAGTTAAGGAGTTAAGGAGTTAAGACAAATGTCTATACGCTGAAACCCTAAGCTCATGACAAATGTCTTAACTCCTTAACTCCTTAACTCCCTAAAGAGAAGTAATGTCAAGAAGAAAGAGAAATATCCTGTTTATCATAGCAGTAGCCGTGGCTGTAGGAGCCACGGCTTTCTGGCTTTCTCTACGTCCTGCAAGAGACAAGGGAAAGAAGGTGCTCGTGGTGTTCTCCGAACGAAAGAGCCGCTACGCCTTCACCGACTACGAGGCAGCCATAGCCCGAGGCTTCGAGCGCAAAGGCCTTGACGTCGACTTCGTCTTCACCTATCTTGACTGCGAGAAGTATGAGGACGAGGACGAGAAGAAGATGGCACGCAAGATGGTGGAGACAGAGGCGCAAAAGCAACACCTCGACCTCATCGTCTGCATTGGCGACCAAATGACCTACTCGCTGATGGCAAGCGGAACCCATGTGCTCGACACCATACCGATGGTCTTCGGCGGTGTGGCATTCCCCAACTGGAAACTCATCGCGCAGCACAAGAACGTGACCGGAGTGAGCGACTCAATCGACGTTGCCGAGAACATCAAGCTCGCCACGCTCTTCTCCGGACAGGCAAACACCTTCACCATTCTCGACAGCACCTTCCTCGACCGCAAGTCGGCTCGCCTCATCAACGAGCAGCTGAAGGGCCGCACCGACATCCTCAACAATCTCGACTGGCACTACAGCGTGAGGGAAATACTCGACCGGGGCAAAGACAAATACTCCATTACGCCACTCTCGCTCCGCTATCTCGCCACCAACACCAAGGTGACAGAGCCGCTGAGCCCCCGCGGTGCCAACAACCTGCAGACCATTCTGCGCCGATTCATGCATCTCACCTACGTCCAGGTGAACTATGCTCCCGTCTCAACGCGCATCGTTCGCTTCAACAGCCAACGGCCTAAGGTGTCGGCAATATGCATGGACTTCGGTGCAGCCGACAACGACTACATTACTGGATATTTCTCTTCGCCCGACGACATTGCCGACGGCATTGCCCGATGTGCTGAACAGGTGCTGGCAGGCGTAGCCCCGTCGAGCATCAAGATTGTGCCTTCCGAAAAGCACTACTTCGTCGACTGGCACGTCATGGAACGCTACAAGTACACCATCGACGACATTCCCGAGGGCTTCACCGCAATAAACCTCTCTTGGGCAGAACACTATCGGTCGGCATACATCGTCATCGTCTCTTTCTTCGCCGTGGTCTTGATTCTTGTCGTGGTCGTTCTCTCGCGAATGTATTGGAAGGCGCGAAAGAAAACCAAGGCAGCGGAAAAGCAGCACGAGCACGACAACGCCGTAATAAGAATGGCGGTGGACAACAACAACTCGTACGTCTGGGAGCGCAATGGAACTACGATGCACTTCAACAGTTCGTTCTGGCGAAAGACCGGAATGACGAAAAGGCCTATCGAACTCGACGAATACACTGCGATGATGACTCCAGAGAGTAGGGATGAATACATGGACCTCGTCGAACAGGTTTGCACCGGCGACAGTTGCGTGAAGGAAATCCAGGCCGACTTCTTGGGCAAGGGCGTTTTTCACTGGTATAAGGTGCAGAGCCAGGGAGTGGTGGACAACAACGGCAATTTCGTCAGAGCCTACGGACTGCTTAGCAACATCGACGACTTCAAGGAGCGTGAGCGCGAGCTGGAAGAGGCGCGCCGCATGGCTGAAGAGGCTACGCTGAAGGAGTCGTTCCTCGCAAACATGAGCCACGAAATCCGTACGCCGCTCAATGCCATCGTGGGCTTCTCGAACCTGCTGCTGCAGCCCGACACCGACTTCACCGAGGATGACAAGAAACTCTTTGCCGAGACGATAAAAACCAACAACGAACTGCTGCTGAAACTCATCAACGACATCCTCGACCTTTCGAGGGTAGAGTCGGGGCAGATGGACTTCGTGTTCAAGGACTACTCGGTGCGCGCCATCGTAGAGAAAGTGCATGCAACCTTCACCGTGCAGATGCCAAAGCATTTGGAGTTCCGACTCGTGCAGCCCGACGACGACGCCACGGTGCATCTCGACGAGAGCCGCCTGCGGCAGGTCATCTCCAACTTCCTTACCAATGCCGGCAAATTCACGCCAAAGGGTTCCGTCACCCTCGGTTGGACGCACCACAACGACGTGGGACAAGTGGAAATCTACGTCGAGGACACGGGCATCGGACTCTCCGAGGAAGACCGCACAATGGTGTTCAGCCGATTCTACAAGAAAGACGAGTTCAAGCAGGGCACGGGTCTCGGACTCTCCATCTGCAAGGCTATCGTGATAAGAATGGGAGGAAAAATAAAAGTCAAATCAGAACTCGGCAAAGGAAGCCAGTTCTCTGTATTCTTTAAAATGAAATGAAAAAGGCAAGTCGCATAACAGGCGCCATCATGACTTTGGTGGCAGTGGTCGTAGCAGTGTTCGGTTGCATCTTCGCATGCGACCACAAACCGTTGTATCACGTCGTCGTAATCTTCTCGCACGAGAAGGGGCAGGGAAACTACGACGAGATGTGCGAGGAGATGGAGAAGACGTTCAAGGATTTGGGCGACAATGTCACGCTCTCCTACGACTATCTCTGCTGCGAGCGTTGGGACCACGAGCATGAGATAATCGAGGCGCGGCGAATACTCAGCGACAAGGAGAAAGTGAGCAATGTCGACCTCGTCATCACCATCGGCGACCAGGCTTCCTATTCCGTCATGCAGACCGAGATGTCGCTCATAAAGAACGTCCCGGTGGTGTTCGGTGGAGTGCTCTATCCCAACCAGAACCTACTGAAGAGGTTTCCTAACTACACGGGCTTCCGCGACTCAATCGACGTGGTGAAGAACATCCACGCCGCCTATCCGCTTCTCCGCACCTATGCCACGTTCACCATGCTCGACGAAACATTCCTCGACCGGTGTACCTCGAAGAACATCAGGGCTCAGATTGACAGTCAGCCCGACATCATCGACAACATCAATTGGGAGCACTCCATCTTCGAGATGCGAACACAGCCCGCCGGCATCTACTCCATCACGCCTTTCTCCATGCGCGACTTGAGCAAGAACACCGCCCAGAAGCAGCTGCGCGACTCGCTGGGAGCCACCAACCTCGTGTTCGTAATGCGCCAATACAGCGGCATGTCGTATATCCAGATGAAATACGACACCGAGGCGTTGGCAATGATTCGCATGAACGGGTCGAAGGCGATGCTCACGGCGATAGGCTCCGAGTTTGGCAAGGAAGATGGAAAATTCATCGGAGGATATTTCGCTCCCGTAAGGACCATTGCACACGATGTGGCTACGAGGGCTTCGCAGATTCTGCATGGAGCCGACCCGAAGAGCTTCGATGTTGGCGTTTCGCAAAAGGACTACTACATCGACTGGAACGTGGCGAAGCGGAGCGGATTCAACCTCCATACCTTGCCCGAGGGATTCAACGTGGTGAACCTGTCGTGGAAGGAGAAGCACCCGAAACTCTACATCGTTTCAACCTATTCCGGAGCATTCGTGGCATTGTTGATTATTGCCTTCCTGACGTGGCTTTGGATAAAGGAACGCCGCAAGCGTGCCGAGGCGTTGAGAAAGCTTGAGCGCGAAAACATCCTGTACAACATGGCGGTGGAAACCAGCCTGACTTATGCATGGGAGCGGGTGCTTGAGACAATATATCTTGGCGACGCCTTTTGGACACATTATAAGAAGAAGCCGCATCCAATCTATGTGGACGACTTTATGCGAATGATTCACCCCGAGAGTAGGAACGTATATGCCGAGGGCTTGGAAAAAGTGAATGCTGGAGAGTCTTTTTCCGGCGAGGTACGGGCTGACTTTGCCGACAACGGAGTCTACCACTGGTATCTCATTCGCGGCAAGGGCGTGTTGGACGCCGACGGAAAATATCTCCGATCTTACGGCATGTTGATGAAAATCGACGAACTGAAGGAGCGTGAACGTGAGTTGGAGGATGCAAGGAACATGGCTGAGGAGGCTACGCTGAAGGAGTCGTTCCTCGCAAACATGAGCCACGAAATCCGTACGCCACTCAACGCCATAGTTGGATTCTCCGACCTCCTTGCCATGCCGGGAGAGGAATATACGGAGGAAGAGAAGAAACTGTTTATCGACACAATACACACCAACAACGAGTTGCTGCTGAAGCTCATCAACGACATTCTCGAAGTGTCGCGCATCGAGTCGGGGCAGATGGAGTTTGTCATAAAGCCGTATTCCGTAACAGAGATTGTCGACCGCGTTTACCAGACCTACATGGTTCAGGCTCCCGCTCATCTCGCCTTCTATTGCACCAAGCCGGAGCAGGATCAGTACATCAATGTCGATGAGGGTCGCCTGCGTCAGGTGCTTATCAATTTCCTTACCAATGCGGGCAAGTTCACACCAGAAGGGTCGATCACCTTGGGTTGGCGCTTCCATGCCGACACATGTAGGGTCGAGATTTTTGTGCGCGACACGGGTATCGGACTTTCCGAGCAGGATCGCAAAATGGTCTTCAGCCGATTCTACAAGAAGGACGAGTTCAAGCAAGGCACAGGTCTTGGACTTTCCATTTGCAAAGTCATCGTCAGCCGTCTTGGCGGCAGCATAAAGGTAAAGTCGGAATTGGGCAAGGGCAGCACCTTCTCTGTTTTCCTCGACTGCATCGTGGGGGGGGGTGAGAATTAAAGAATTAAAAAATTAAAGTTCCCCACCCTTAAATTTTCAGCATGGGCAAATTATTACTTTAGGATATTCAGCTCTTTGGAAGCGCTGGCTACTGGGGGTGTGGGCGTCTCGCCCGCACCTCGCCTACGAGGTAATATTTCGGAATTATGCGGTTGATGGTGCGCAAGGTGCGGGCGAGACGCCTACACCCCCAGCCCTTGCCGCTGAATACTCAACTATATAAAAAAGGTGGAAAACTTGAATTCAGTAATATAAACAAGAAGTTTATTTTCTTGATGGCATTAGGGGTGTGGGCCGGACGCCCACACCCCTAATGCTGTTTAATGTTCAATCTCAACCTTCACTGCATCTTCCGGCAACAGCTCCTCAATCAGCTCTGGCCACTCGATGAAGCAGAGTGCGCCGCTGTAGAAGTAATCCTCGTAGCCCATGTCGTACACCTCTTCCAGTTTCTTTATGCGATAGAAATCGAAATGGTATATCAGCTCGTCAGTCGTTGCCGAGCGGTATTCGTTCACTATGGCGAAAGTGGGTGACGTGATGACGTCTTCAACGCCCAACTCCTCACACACAGCCTTGATGAATGTTGTCTTTCCAGCACCCATCTTGCCATAGAAGGCAAATACGGTGCTCTCTCCCATGTTGGCGACGAACTCCCTCGCCACCTCATGAATCTTCTCTAAGTCTTCAATAAATATTTTCATAATATTCTTTCAATCTTCAATCTTCAACCTTCAACCTCCAAAATTTCTAACCTCCAACTCTATCAATGGCACCATAACTTCCTCCATCGAGATGCCGCCATGCTGGAACGTGTCCTTGTAGTACTGAACATAGTAGTTGTAGTTGTTGGGATAGGCGAAGAACTGGTCGCCTTGCGCAAAAACGTAGCTCGTGCTGACGTTGGGCTGCGGAAGGTGGATGCGTGCGGGATTCTTCACCACATA
Organism: Prevotella sp.; assembly: GCA_051869235.1. GTDB lineage: Bacteria > Bacteroidota > Bacteroidia > Bacteroidales > Bacteroidaceae > Prevotella. The sequence continues at coordinate 7,179 of JBJEAS010000049.1, read as the reverse complement.
GATGTCGCGCGACTCGTAGTTCAGGTTGCGTCCCAACTTGTAGCGGAGATTGGTGTTGGTGTTGCGCTCGCCTATTATCTTCACAGGGCGCGACACTCTTATCGAGCCATGGTCTGTTGTTATCACCACGCGGTGGCCTGCCTCTGCCAGCAGTTTGAAGAAGGTGTTGACGGCAGAGTGTCGGAACCAGCTCAATGTGATGCTGCGGTAGGCCTTCTCGTCGTTTGCCAACTCCCTCACCATCTTCAGCTCCGTCCTGGCATGGCTCAACATGTCGATGAAGTTGAACACCACCACGTTGAAGTCGTTCTTCTTGAGTTCGTTGAACCGTTGCACCAGCTTTTCCGCTGCCGCCGAGTCGTTTATCTTGTGGTACGAGAAGGTGTCGTACCTGCGGTATCTGTCAAGCTGGGTCTGTATCAGGGGACGCTCGTTGAGGTTCTTTCCCTCCTCCTCGTCCTCGTCTACCCACAGGTCGGGGAACATTCTCATTATCTTGTCGGGCATCAGTCCGCTGAAGATGCTGTTGCGGGCATATTGTGTCGTGGTGGGCAGAATGCTGAAGTAGAGCCGCTCGTCGATGTCGAAGAGGTCGCTCAGCTCGGGGGCTATGGCACGCCACTGGTCGTAGCGGAAATTGTCGAACACCACCAAACACACCTTCTCGCCTGCGTCGAGTGCGGGGAACACGGTTGTCTTCATCACCTCGGGGCTCATCAGCGGACGCTTCTCGCTGTGCGAGCCGGGCTTCACCAAGTCGTCCATCCATTCCTCGTAGTTCTTCATCACAAACTTGGCGAATCCGTTGTTCGCCTCCTCCTTTTGTTGCGTCAGAATGTCAAGCAGAGGCGAGTCGTTCGACGGCAGCTGCGCCAATTCCAGTTCCCAATGCACCAGGCGGCGGTATAGTTCCATCCAGTCCTGCCAGGTGCGGCAGTCGGCAATCTGCATCGCTATCTGCTGGAAGCTCTGCTGATAGTCCATCTGCGTCACTTCCGCCACAATTTCCTTGTGGTGGATGTTCTTCTTCAGCGAGAGTAGAATCTGGTTGGGATTGACGGGCTTTATCAGGTAGTCGGCAATCTTCTTGCCTATTGCCTGGTTCATGATGTCCTCCTCCTCGCTCTTTGTCACCATCACAACAGGCACGTTGGGCTGCACCTCCTTGATTTGCTGCAGTGTCTCGAGTCCCGATAGGCCGGGCATCATCTCGTCGAGCAGCACAAGGTCGAAGGTGCGTTCCTGGCACTGTGTTATGGCGTCGCGACCGTTGCTCACGGTCACCACTTCATATCCTTTCTTCTGTAGGAAGATGACGTGGGCCTTGAGATGCTCTATCTCGTCGTCGGCCCAAAGTAGCAGTCCGTTTCTCATCTGTAAAAATCTTCTTCAAAGTCAAACATTTCTTCTTCCTCCTCATCGTCGCTCTCGTCTTCGTTTTCAGGCAAATCCCCTTCCTCACTCATCTCTTCACCATCCACAATCTCTGTCGGTTCGTCCAGCAGAGTGTCTTCACTTGTCTTAACAGGAGCCAGCTCTGAATCGAAGAACTGCTCGTAGTCGGCATAGCTGAAGGTGGTGCCGAGCAGTCGGCGGTTTGCCTCGCTCACAACGTAGAGGCGCAGTTGTTGTCCCAACTCTTTTAGTGGTGAGAATGAGGTTGTCAGTTGTCGGCGGTATTGGGTCGCCTCGTCGTAGCTGAGGAATCCGCTTACGGTGAGTCGGCTTATGCCCTCATCGCCTTCCACCTCTATCTCGAAGTTGCGAACAAGAAAATTCGTGAAGTTGTATTTCGCCAGTTCAAAGAGCATCTGGTTAGTGTCCACCGAGTCGGTCCTGAATGCCAATATCACCACGTGTGGCGCATCAAGTTCCTTGCTCAGTGTGTCAACGGAGGCAGAGTCGGTGTTCATGGCAGCGGAACGCCTTGACCATACGTCGCCAAAGCCGAAGCCGCCTCCTTGCAATCGTCGTCCCTGTCTTACTCCCTTCACTATCATGCCTGCCATTTCCGCCACTTCCGATGTTGGGTGATTCTCCACCACCTCTGTCATTCTTGTTATGCACTCGTCGGTAAGTCCTTCGTTGAGCATCGACAGTGCGTCGATAAAAATGAATCGTGCCCTGTTGTAGCCTTGGCTGAAACGCTCGTCGCTGATCTTCACGTTTGCCTTAACCACATCGAAGCGGTTTGCCTTAAACGCCTCGTAGGTGGCGGCGTATATCGAGTCCTCAATGTGTTCGCCCCAGCGGGCATCGTCGAGGTAGTAGGGATTGGTGAGCAGACGGGTGTATTCGCTCTCTGCCCATCTCTCTTTCAGCTGTTCTACAGTCCATTGCGCCTTACTGTCGAGACCCAGGCGTGAGTATAGTAGGAAGAGGTGATACAGTGTCTCGTCGTTGCGCTCATAGTCGGGATAGTCGGCAACAAGCCTCTCCAACTGTCGTCGGCTCAACGCCAAGTCCTCCATCTTGTCCTTCATTATTATGCCGGCCGAAAGCAGTCCCTCCGTAAGCAATGCGTCGGATGCCGCCTTCTGCTCTTCGCTGAAAGGAATCTGAGCAAGATAATATTCCCGCGTCTTGTTGTCCGCCTCCTGCTTGCCTCCGTCCTTTTCCCGTCCGCTTCCGCCTTCCGCATCCCGTCCGCTTCCGTCTTCCGCATCCCGTCCGCTTCCGCCTTCCGCCCCCTGTCCGCTTCCGCCTTCCGCCCCCTGTCCGCTTCCGCCTTCCGCCCCCGTGCTTGCAGCGTCAGCTGCAAGTGTGCAACCCTCATCCCCCGTCTCCTCCCTTTCGAGCACAGTTTTGTTCGCCCTCTGCCAGTTGTCTACATTGGCTCTTTTCCCCCAAAGCCGTTCAAAGGCAGCCTTGCCTTGGCTCACGGCACTGGGATTATAGAAATACCAGAGACCCTGTCCCTGCTTTGTCGATAGTGTTGGGGAGGCAGGCTGTTTTGTCTGTTGTTGTCCGGTGGTGTTGCCCATTGCCTGCTGTTCCTGCTGTATTTTTTCTGCTTCGGCGTCGAGTTCTCGGTCGCGCTCCTCCTTTTCTCGCTTTTTCACCATTTCTATCTGTCGGTCTATAGCCGCATTGCGTTCTTCCTCGCTTGTCGTGGCGAGATATTGCAGCGAGTCCTGCAAGTGGATTGTTTCAAGATGCGGCACCAGTTCGTCGAGCACCACCGAGCGTTCTGACAGTTCCCCATAGTCGGGGCGGTCCTTGTCCAAAAGACCTATCGCTTCACCGTAGCATCTTCGTGCGTCGGCATATTGTTGTCGTTGCCAGTAGATGTTGCCAAGGGTGAGCAGCAGCACGCCCTTCTCTATTCCGCTTCTCGTTGCCTTGCGGTTGCCTTCTTCATAGGCGGATATGGCACGAAGCGTGTCACCGTTCATGAGGTGGATGTTTCCTATTGCGTAGTAGACCTGTTCCAGATAGTCCTTGTTGTTGTCCGAAGCTGCCATGCGTTTCAGCCTGTTCACCATTTTCTTCGAGTGGCCGGCTGCCATCACCTCGGTCATTGCTATGCGGGCATTGAATGACAGTTCGTAGGGCGGACTCATTCTGACCACCTTCCTGAATGCCTTGTATGCCGCCTGCTGGTTGCCTTCAGCCGCCTGCAGTTGACCCATAAGGAACCACTCCCTTGCCCTTTGCTTGCGGCGGCGTTCGTGTCTTATCACTCGTTGCAGGTAGTTTATCGCCTCTTTCCTGTTGCCGTTGTGAAGGTAGAAGTCGCAGTAGGTGTAGTCCCAGTCTTTCACGGCTCGATAGTCCATCGAGTCACGTCGCATCTTTACTATCACGTCTTCTGCATCGTAGAGCCAGTCGAGTTCCGTATAGCTCTTTGCAAGCCATGCCCTTGCTATCCCTTTTATGGCTGGTTGGGTGTTGTAGAGTCGGGACATATATGAGAATGTGGCTGCCGCCTCTTCAAATTCACCCATCTGAAATTGCGACTTGCCCAATAGCAGCCAAGCCTTCCAGATGAAAGGGTTGTATTCTCGTCTGTTGAGCCATTCTATGTCGCGCTCTGTCTTGCGTCGCTTCTTGTCCCAAACGGGTCGACGCTTTATGCTGTGTCGTTTTATTGCCTTTTCCGACTTCGTCACTGCCCTTTCGAAGTTCTGTTTGCCAATGTCCTTGCTCTTTTTCGATGAGGCAGGGTAGAGTGGCAGTTGTTCGGTGAAGTTGTCGCTGTGTCCGTCTTCCTTCTCTTTCGATCCCTCTATAAAAGCCTGACTGCCGTTGAAGTAGGTGTTGTAACGGGCGTTGAACGAATGCCACCAACGGCTACTTGCCGTGTTCTTTTGCGTAGAACACGACGAGAGCACTGAAAATGCCGCATACAGTAGCAGCACGACAAATATGGCTTTCGTTCCTTTCTTCATTATCTTTATTATGGCTTAAACATATCTCACTCCCCTCTCCTCACTCCCCTCTTCAAAATCCCATACATGATGATGGACACAAAAATAATCGATGCGCCGGAAGGAACGTTGAGAAGGTATGATATTACAAGACCGATGACGCAATATACGGCGGCAAAGAGTACACTGAGCCATGCCATTGGGCGAAAACGGCTGACGAATATGTTCGCGGTCATCTGGGGAATGGTCAGAAGGCTAATGGCAAGCACTATGCCAACAAGGCGCAGAGTTGCAACTATCGTCATCGCTATAAGGGTCATCATGAGATATTCTATTAGCTTCACGGGCAAACCTTGGGTGCGGGCGAATATGGTGTCGAAAGCAACGCCCATAATAAGGTCGGAGAAAAAGGTAAACAGTGCAACTACCACTGCTGACAAGGCGGCAAGCAACAACAGGTCGGAATTGCCTATCGTGAGGATATTGCCAAAAAGAAACGATGGAAGGTCGGGCATGAAACCGGGCGTAAGGAAGCAGCAGATGATGCCTACACTCATGCCCAAAGTCCAGAACAGGGCTATTGCACTGTCTTCACGCACTGTCTGTCGTGCCGACATCCATTGCACTCCGCAAGCACTGGCTATGGCGAAAACCATGGCGGAGACAATAGGATTGATGCCTAAGAACACTCCTAATCCCACACCTCCAAACGAAGCATGCGTTATGCCGCCACTGATAAACACCAGCCGTCTGGTGACAATATAGGTTCCCACCAGTCCACAAACGATGCTTGCAAGCAGTCCGCCTAAAATGGCATTCTGAAAAAATGTATATCTTAATATCTCAAACATTCTTCACTCTTCACTCTTCATTCTTCATTCCCCCATCATCATCACCAATTCGTCCTTAACTTGATTTGGCACATTGATGTTCCGAAGTATGAGACTGCGGTTCCAACCTTTAGCCTCTTCTGGCTTCATGGTGTAAAGCACTTCGCGAAATTCCTCCGCTTCCTCGTCTGTATAGCCGTCGGAAGGACGTTGGGCGAATCGGTCAAGTTCCTCGTCGTCGTAATATTCAATAGGTTTCGTTGCCGCCTCCATCATACATTCCTGTTCGCAGCGGTCGTCGCCACCATTACAAATGGCGCACGTTGGTTGTTCAACGACAGGCCCATCGTTCTTCGACGAGAAGAAGAACTGCAGTCCGCCTACTACAATGCCGCCAATGGCAAGAATGATTATGAATATGATTATTGCGCTCATTTGCTAACCACACTTCTCGTTCATCTCTCCTCACTCCTCGCTTAATACCTCAAAACCCACACTGCTCAAATCTCTCCAGTAGTGTGGATAGGACTTCGTTACTACCTGAGGGTCATTGATTCGGATATAGTTTCGGGCAAATGCCAATGGCGCAAAGGCAAGAGCCATACGGTGGTCTTCATAAGTGTCTACTGCCACGTCGAGTGGGTTGGCGGCAGAAGGCTCACACATCGAACCGTCCCAAATCAGTTCCGCCCCATTGCGGTCTTCAAGCAGATAGCCTAACTTGCGCATCTCGGTCTTCAATGCTTCTATGCGGTCGGTCTCCTTAATTTTCAGAGTCTGAAGACCTGTGAATCTGAATGGAATGTTTTTTGCCACGCAAGCTGCCACAATGGTCTGAGCCAGGTCCGGACAGCTGATAAAATCGTATTCAAGACGGGCTACTGAATGTCCTGTGTTTTTCAGTCGCATTGCCGATGGCTTACCCTCCTCTGCCTCAATGAAGGTGGTCTTTACGCCCAACAAACTGAATATGTAGCGGACTATTGAATCGCCCTGCTTGCTGCCGTCGAACAGTCCTTCGAGTATCAGTTCGTCGTCGCAGCGTTGGTTGAGGGCTATCATTTCGTACCAATATGATGCCGCACTCCAGTCGTTCTCTATATAATACTGTCGCTCTGTGTAGGGCTTGGGCTTTACGGTTATCACGTTTTTCCCTGTCCATTCGGCGTCAGCCCCGTATTCCTTCATCATCCAAAGGGTGAGGTCGATGTAAGGTCGCGAGATGATGTCGCCTTCGAGATGCAGCTCCAGGCCGCCCTCCAGCCTTGGGCCTATCATGAGTAAGGCTGATATGTATTGTGAGCTGACGTTGCCCTTTATGTGCAGTTCGCCGCCCCGCAGTTTCCTTCCACGTATGCGGAGAGGTGGGAAACCCTCCTCGCCTTCGTATCTGATGTCGGCGCCAATGAATCTGAGTGCGTCGACAAGCACCGATATGGGACGATGCTTCATTCTCTCTGTACCAGTCAGGGTGTGTTCGCCTTCCATTGTGGCAAGATAGGCTGTCATGAAGCGCATTGCCGTTCCTGCCGCCTTAATGTCTATCACCTCGGGATTGTCTTTCAAAGCCCTAATAATCACCTCCGTGTCGTCGCAGTCTGAAAGGTTGTCGGGCAACTGCTTCCCGCCTGCCAGTGCACTTATTATCAGTGCTCTGTTGCTGATGCTTTTCGATGCCGGCAGTTTTACGTTGCAATTTAGGGCAGCAGGTGCTGTAATGATATATTGCATAGTGAAAAATCTTTTAACTTACAAATTACTTTTTTCTTTCCGTTTGTTTTGCAAAAGTAATTATTTTATTCCGTATATACAAGAAAACAGATGCAAATAAAGGCTAAATGAAAAAAAATATCTCCAAAAGCTTGCATATCTCGTAAATAATGCCTACCTTTGCACCCGCAAAACCAAAAGGTGGCGCATTGTTCGGGATGTAGCGCAGTTGGTTAGCGCACGCGTCTGGGGGGCGTGAGGTCGCTGGT
>JBJEAS010000048.1:0-16483 GCA_051869235.1 Prevotella sp. | reverse complement strand
AGTTGACGAGTTGACAAGTTGACAAGTTGACGAGTTGACAAGTTGACGAGTTGACGAGTTGATACAAACTTTAGAATATGGCAAGACTTCTTTCTGTCGATTACGGCAAGAAAAGATGTGGTATAGCGGTCACCGATCCTCTACAGATTATCCCTGGAGGATTGGCGACCGTGCCAACGTCTGAACTTCTCGCTTTCATTAAGGAATACACAGCCAAGGAACAGGTTGAGCGTATCATTGTAGGCGAACCTAAGCAGCCCAATGGGCAGCCAAGCGAAAACCTGCCTCGGGTGAAGGCTTTCGTAGCACAACTGAAGAAGTCGTTGCCGCAGATTCCAGTCGACTTCTACGACGAGCGATTCACTTCCGTTCTTGCCCATAAGGCAATGATAGATGGCGGACTTCGCAAAAAGGCTCGTCAAGACAAGGCACTTGTCGACGAAATAAGCGCGACAATAATTTTGCAAGACTACATGAACTCAAAAAAAATATGATTTTACCAATTTATACTTACGGACAACCAGTGCTGCGCAAGGTGGCACAAGACATACCTACAGACTATCCAGACTTGAAGCAACTTCTTGCCGACATGTTTGAGACACTGACTCAAGCAGACGGCGTGGGACTTGCCGCCCCGCAGATAGGAAAGGACATCAGAGTGGTCGTCATCGACCTCGACGTCTTGAAGGACGACATGCCCGAATATGCAGGCTTCAAAAAGGCATTCATCAATCCACACATCGTGGAATATGACGACACCGAAACCGACTCACAGGAAGAGGGATGCCTATCAGTTCCTGCAATTCACGAGAAAGTGGTCCGTCCGAAGCGCATTCGCGTTGAATATCTCGATGCCGACCTGCAGCCACACGACGAGTGGGTGGAAGGATTCCTCGCACGCTGCATGCAGCATGAGTTCGACCACCTTGAAGGAAAGATGTTCATCGACAGAATATCGCCTCTGCGCAAACAGCTCATCAAGAACAAACTCAAGGCACTTTTGCAGGGACGCTTTCGTTGCAATTACAAGACAAAACTTCTTCCGACAAGGAAATAAAAACAAAGACATAGGCTGAAATGTATAGAAAGACACTATTCACCATAACCGCAATGTTATGGTCGTTTGTTGCCATGGCACAATATAACATCGACCGACTCCTCATCATTGGTCGAAACGCTCTCTATTTTGAAGACTATGTGCTTTCAATACAATATTTCAACCAAGCAATAAATGCCAAGCCTTATCTCTACGAACCTTGGTTTTATAGGGCTGTGGCAAAATACAACCTCGACGATTTCATAGGGGCAGAGACAGATTGCTCGCAGGCTATCAGCATCAATCCCTTCATCACAAACGTATACGAACTTCGAGGATTGGCACGAATACAACAACAGAAATTCGGCGATGCCATCTCCGACTACAACAAGGCGTTGAAATACGACCCTGAGAACCAATCGCTCTGGCATAACCGTGCACTTTGCCGCATTCAGAACAAGGAATATGACACGGCACTTTGCGAACTCGACACCATGCTGACCCGCTGGAAACGCTATGCACGAGGCTATGCCATGCAAGCTGAGGTGTATATGCACAAAGAGGACACTACAAAAGCAATAAAGTCGCTTAACCAAAGCATAGACATCGACCCTTACGAAAGCTCGACATGGCAAGCCTTAGCAGGCATAAGCTTATCGAGAAAGAAATGGAAAGACGCTGAGAAGAACCTTGACAAGGCCATCCACCTGCAACCTAAGAATGCCGCAAACTACATCAACCGCGCCCTTGCCCGAATAAACCAAAACAACCTTCGCGGTACTATGGCAGATTACGACATGGCACTTGACATCGACCCCAACAACTTCCTTGCACACTACAACAGAGGACTGCTTAGGGCACAAGTGGGCGACGACAACAGGGCAATAACCGACTTCGACTTCGTGCTGCACCTTGAACCAAACAACCTCATGGCACTTTACAACCGTGCATTGCTGCTTGACAAGACAGGCAACCTGCGAGGAGCCATCAGGGACTACACAAAGGTGATTGACGAATTTCCTAACTTCTGGACAGGACTTCAAAGTCGGGCAAGCTGCTATCGACGACTGGGAATGACTAAACAGGCCGAAGCCGACGAGTTCCGCGTATACAAGGCTCAACTGTACAAATCGCTCTACGGAATACAACCTCGACTGAACAAGAAGCAGTTGAGAAGACGCAGCGACCAAGACCTTGAGAAATACAACCAGCTTGTCATTGCCGACGAGCAAGAAATGGAGCACCAATACAAGAACGACTATCGAGGAAGGGTGCAGAATCGTCAAACAGACCTTGACCCAATGGCTATGTACGGAATGGCCTTTGAACGTCAACAAAGCGAAGTGGAAACTTACGTTCCCTACGACCGCGCCGTAGACGAATTCAATCAAAAAACTCCAAACGGCAAGCCTCTATGCCTGACATCAACAACGGCAATTCTTGACGAACGTTCCACACGAACATATTTCGACCTTATAGCATCACTCTCCGCCGAGTTGACAATGTCGACCGATGAGCGCAAGGCAGCACCTATACTATTGAGGCGAGCTGTGGCATACTCTGTAGTGCAGAACTTCCAAGATGCCGTAGAAGACCTGACATCCTACATCGTTGTAGACAGTCTTTCGTCCCTACCCTACTGGCAACGTGGTGTTTGCAGAATGAAACAAGTAGACATTATGCTCTCTGCGGACAAAAAGAACCATGATGCCGCCGACATGAAGTTGGTGGCAGTGCTTGACGACTTCAACCGCGCCATTGAACTGAATCAGCAATGTGCTTACCTCTATTATGACCGCGGAAATGTCTATGCCCAACGTGGTGAACTGGAAAAAGCCATTGAGGACTTTGACAAGGCCATAGACATCGATGAAAACCTTTCAGAGGCATACTACAATCGTGGACTCGCACACCTCAGGCAAAAACAAAACGATTTGGCAATAAAAGACCTCAGCAAAGCTGGAGAATTGGGTCTTTACAAAGCTTACGGTATCATTAAGAAATATTGCAATAAAAAGTGAAGAGTGAAGTCGTAACTCTTCACTCTTCACTCTTCACTCTTCACTCATAACTATTCATTCATTTACTGATGCTGCTCGCGCAGCAGATCGTTTACGGTCTTGACAGGATTGAATGTAGAAAGTGGTACTTCAACAAAGATTGTATTCCAATCGCTCATCGCTCCATTCCAAAGACCTGGCAATTCAAGAGCCTTAAGTTCCTTGCCGTTCTTGCTCTTCGACGAAATGAAACCTGTGGTACGGTCAACAAAATCGGGAAGGTTGAATGGCTGACTCTTAAAGTCCTTAACTGCACAAACAAGGTCAACAGGGTTGAAGTGGGTTCCCTTTGTGAACATCTCCATATATTCCTTGTTGTTCTTGTCTATCTGGCTACTCTCCAAAATCTGAAGACTTACCGTTCCGTCCTGGTTGTATGTAAGGAATGGTCCACCGCCCGGCTCGCCAACATTCTTTACTACTCCACAGACACGCATTGGGCGATTGAGCTTCTTGCGCAAATAAAGGACGAGGTCGGCATCCTCCAACTCCTTAATGTCACTCTTGCGGCAGCATAGTTCATGCTGGACAAAGCGTATGATTTCCTCAAGCTTATCGTGGTTGTAGACACCCGAATCAAGTACCTCAAGATATTCAAATGCACGTTTCTGCAAACTTACGAGAATACCTGCAATAACCTGCTTATAAGTAACAGTGTCAGCCTTCAGACGGTCAGGCACCACATTGTCGATGTTCTTGATGAAGATTACATCAGCATCTATCTCGTTGAGGTTCTCAATTAGGGCACCATGTCCACCGGGACGGAACAACAACGAGCCATCGCTGTTGCGGAATGGAGTATTGTCAGGATTTGCAGCGACAGTGTCTGTACTTGGCTTCTGTTCCGAGAACGAGATGTCGTACTTTATGCCATATTTATCGGCATAGTAATCGAGTTTGTCTGCGACGCGCTGCTTGAACAATGGAAGGTGGTCATGACTTACCGTGAAGTGTACGGCAGCCTTTCCTTCACTGGCGGCATAAAGAGCACCTTCAACAAGATGTTCCTCCATAGGAGTACGTGTTCCTTCGGTGTACTTGTGGAAAAGGAGCATACCCTTTGGCAACTGTCCATAGTTGAGACCCTCAGGTTTCAACATGTTGGCAGCAACATCCTTATAACGGCCATTGGCCACAAGTTCGCTTATTCCCATACCCGTATTTTTTCGACATGCCTCGTCAAGAGCATCGTAGAAAGCGAATTTTTCCAGGTTGTCGAAATATTTCTTCTCGAAGTCAGTCGTTGGTGTATCGTAATCGGCATCGACGAAGGCAAACATATCCTTGAACATACGCGAAGCTGCACCCGAGGCAGGAACAAACTTTACGATAGAATGGCCTTGAGCCTTGTACTTCTCCCAAGCTTCCTCGTACTCCTTCACCTGTTCGGGCGTAGTGGCAATGATACCGTGTTCAACACTGGCGGCGGCTTCCAACTTTAGGAAAGGGAATCCCGTCTTGAATTCTTCCAACTGAGAATTGAGCTTCTCCTCACTAATGCCTTTGTCGGCAATCTGCTTAAGGTCTTGTTTTGTTAGCATATTTGTGGTATATTTAGTGAATTATGCTTCAAAAGTACTAACTTTTATTGGAAAAAGAAAATAAATCGGCAAAAAATTGTATCTTTGCACCAAAATTATAACAAAATCGACATAATTATGGCAGAAAGATTCGAATTTTCGTCGTATGAGAAGGAAGAAATAACAGGACTCTACACTCGACTGAAAAACAACATCGGGGCGTCGCTTCAGCCTGGCGACGAGGCAAAAATGAAGCTGCACCTTAAGAGGACTATCGAGGATGACCTTATCCATCGTGACGTCTTTGGTCAGAACCCAATACTCTTCGGACTTCAAACAGCCATGATAGTAGTGGAGGAAATCGGATTGCGACGAGATGCTGTTTTAGCCATCATGCTTCACCCGAGCGTTGAAGACGGATTCATCACCGTAGACGAGGTTCGTTCGCAATTCGGCGAATCGGTGGCACGTATCCTCCATGGTTTGCAACGCATAGCCGACCTTTATAAAAAGAATCCGGTGATTGAGAGCGAGAATTTCCGCAATCTGCTCCTTTCCTTTGCAGAGGACATGAGGGTGATTCTGATAATGATTGCCAATCGCGTCAACCTCATGAGACAGATAAAAGACTGCGCCAACGACGAGGCACGTCGCAAGGTGTCGGAAGAAGCGGCTTATCTGTACGCACCACTCGCCCATAAGTTAGGCTTATACAAGCTGAAAAGCGAACTTGAGGATTTGTCGCTAAAATATCTTGAACACGACGCATATTACCACATAAAGGAGAAACTCAATGCTACGAAAGAAGCACGCGATGCATACATCAAGAGATTCATAGAGCCTGTCAACCAACGACTGATGCAGATAGGCTTGAAGTTCCACATAAAAGGACGAACGAAAAGCATTCACAGCATCTGGCAGAAGATGAAGAAACAGAAATGCGGATTTGAGGGCATCTATGACCTATTTGCCATTCGCATCATTCTCGACTCACCACTCGAATTGGAGAAAATGCAATGCTGGCAAGTTTACTCCATCGTGACAGACATGTATCAACCCAACCCAAAACGACTGCGCGACTGGCTGTCGGTACCAAAATCCAATGGATACGAGAGCCTTCACATCACCGTGCTGGGGCCAGAAAAGAAGTGGGTGGAAGTACAGATACGAACTGAGCGGATGGATGAGATTGCCGAACGTGGCGTTGCCGCCCATTGGAGATACAAGGGAGTGAAAGGCGAGACAGGCCTTGACGAGTGGCTCAACAACATCCGCAACATTCTGGAGACAAGCGACGACATGCAGGTCATGGACCAGTTTAAGATGGACTTGTATGAAGATGAGGTCTTTGTGTTCACCCCCAAGGGCGACTTGTTCAAATTCCCCAAGGGAGCCACTGTCTTGGACTTCGCCTACCATATACACTCCAAGATAGGCAACACTTGTACAGGTGCGCGAATTAATAATAAGGTGGTGACATTCCGTGAGCCGCTTCACAGTGGCGACCAGGTGGAAATAATCACGTCAAGTGTCCAAAAGCCTAAACACGAATGGCTCAACATTGTTAAGACCTCACGCGCAAAAGCCAAGATACGTTTGGCGTTGAAGGAGACACAAGTGAAAGAGGGATTGTTTGCCAAGGAGATGATTGAGCGCAAATTCAAGAACCGAAAGATAGAACTTGAAGAGTCGCTCATGACACGACTAATAAAGAAGTTGAAGTTCAAGGAAGTCAGCGACTTCTACAAGCAGATTGCCGATGGGGAGCTTGATGTAAACACTGTCATCGAGAAATATCTTGAACTGAAGGAAAAAGAACAAAACATAATTGGCGACAATGTGGCAAAGAGCGCCGAGGGATTCAGTTTGCAGTCAGGAGCAGACAAGACAATGGACAAGCACAACGACGACGTACTTGTCATCGACCGCAATCTCAAAGGAATAGACTTCCAACTTGCCAAATGTTGTCAGCCAATCTATGGTGATGACGTCTTTGGTTTCGTAACAGCCGGAGGAGGCATAAAAATCCACCGATGCGACTGCCCCAACGCTCCAGAGCTACGCAAACGCTTTGGCTACCGCATTGTTCGAGCACGTTGGAGCGGCAAAGGCTCTTCACAATACAGCATCACACTGCGCGTTGTCGGCAACGACGACATCGGCATTGTCAACAATCTGACAAGCATCATAAGCCGCGAGGAGAAACTGACACTTCGAAGCATTAGCATCGACAGCAACGACGGACTTTTCAGTGGCAACCTGGTGGTCATGCTTGACGACACGTCACGATTGGAAGCTCTGATAAAGAAACTCAAGGCAGTAAAAGGCGTGAAAAACGTTTCAAGAATTTAAAATGAGAGCCGGGAACGATTCCACATCGTCCCCGGCTCATGCTCTTTTGAGATATGAAAATTAGTATATTTAAGGTTTATTAGTTTGGTGTCTTTATTACCAGAGCGGTAAACGGGACTCGAACCCGCGACCCTCGGCTTGGGAAGCCAATGCTCTACCAACTGAGCTATTACCGCAAAACCGATGCAAAGTTACTGCTTTTAGTTCTAAATAGCAAAAATAAAATGTTAAAATATGCGTAAATCGACTTTTCGCCTCACACTTTCATCAGTTCGGACATAATCATATCGCTCACATAAAGCCCCTCGCGGGTCAAATGCATCATGGAGTCCTCAACCAGCAACAATCCCGAGTCGACATATTTTTGTGCAGACGAAAGACATTCTTTCCTTGCATCGCCCCCAAATTTGCGTTCCAACAAATTGAGGTCAAGTCCCTCGCGAGTCCGCAATGACAACATCACCATGTCGTTGTAACGTTCATTTCTGTCCAAAAGCTCCTTCGTGCAAGGTAGCTCACCGTTTTCCACCTTATTTATATATATAGACAGATTATCGACATTCCACTGCCTACTTTCCCCGTCGAACGAATGTGCAGATGCACCAATTCCCATATACGGAACACCTGTCCAATAACTGCTATTGTGACAAGCGCGTTTGCCGGGAAGAGCAAAATTGCTCAATTCATAATGTTCATATCCTGCTGATTCAAGATGGTCAATCAATTGATAATACATCGAACGTGTCAATTCCTCGTCAGCCTCCACAATGTTTCCCTCTTCTCTCATTTTAAACAGAGGAGTTCCTTCTTCGTACATCAAGCAATAAGCTGAAAGATGCTCAACTCCTAAATGAAGGGCTTCCGCTATGTCACGCTCCCAATCCTCAATAGTTTCTTCAGGAAATCCATACATGAGGTCGACACTAATGTTATCGATGCCTGCCCGCCTGAGTCTATGAACAGCTTTTACGACATCACCTGCCGAATGTCGCCGCCTGAGGAAACGCAATCTGTCATCACAGAAAGATTGGGCTCCCATGCTTACGCGATTAACCGGTAAGTCTGACAACTGTTCGACAAAGTCATCGTCCACATCATCAGGGTTACATTCCAATGTCACTTCTTTAGCTTCGGAACAATCAATGGCATCAAAAAGGCGATTCAGCTGATGGGTGTCCAGGGTGCTTGGAGTGCCTCCCCCTATATACACGGTTTGCCATTGCGAATCACAATAACCGCTCCGCAACTCCAGCTCCCTTACAAGTGCTTCGACATATTTTTGCCTCAACGAGTCAAGAGTAGTCGAATAAAAGCCACAATAAACACAACGCGACCTACAAAATGGAATATGAACGTAAAGACCTGCCATTTTTCTTGAAATTTCATGCAAAAGTACTAATTTTGTTTAATAAATGCAAGTAGTAGGGGCATTTTTTTTGGTAGTTTGAGAAATAATACCTAACTTAGACCCCCGATAGCTAAAATCTATATAACCAATAGTATTCACTCTTAAAAAACAATCAGATATGAGAGTATATCAGACAAGTGAAATCAAAAACATTGCATTGCTTGGCAGTGCGGGTAGCGGCAAGACAACTCTTGCCGAGTCTATGCTTTATGAAGCAGGCATCATCAAGCGCCGTGGCTCCATAGAAGGTAAAAACACAGTGAGTGACTATTTCCCTGTTGAGCAGGAATATGGCTACTCGGTATTTTCAACCGTTTTCCACGTAGAGTGGAACAACAAGAAATTGAACATTATCGACTGTCCTGGTTCTGACGACTTCGTTGGAGGTGCCATTACGGCCCTTAATGTCACCGACCAGGCAGTAATCCTCATCAATGGTCAGTATGGTCCAGAGGTTGGCACACAGAACAACTTCCGCTACACTGAGAAGCTGAAGAAGCCTGTAATTTTCCTAATCAACCAGCTCGACAGCGACAAATGCGATTACGAAACAATAATCTCTACGATGCAGGACATCTATGGACCCAAGTGCGTGCAGATACAATATCCAATATCTACTGGTCCTGGATTCAATTCACTCATCGACGTACTGCTGATGAAGAAGTACTCGTGGAAGCCTGAAGGAGGAGCACCTATCATCGAGGACATTCCTGCAGAAGAAATGGACAAGGCAATGGAACTCCACAAAGCTCTCGTTGAAGCAGCTGCGGAAAACGACGAAGGCCTTATGGAGAAGTTCTTCGAGGAAGAGGCTCTAACAGAAGACGAACTGCGCGAAGGCATCAGAAAAGGACTTGTCACACGCAGCATATTCCCTGTTTTCTGTGTATGTGCAGGCAAGGACATGGGTGTACGTCGCCTGATGGAATTCCTCGGAAATGTTGTGCCGTTCGTCAGCGAGATGCCAAAGGTTCACAACACGCGTGGCGAAGAGGTGCCAGCAGAAAGCGACGGTCCGACATCACTCTATTTCTTCAAGACAGGAGTAGAGCCACACATCGGCGAAGTGTCTTACTTCAAGGTTATGAGCGGAAAGGTAAAGGCTGGCACAGACCTTACCAATGCCGATCGCGGCTCAAAAGAACGTGTAGCACAGATTTTTGCTTGTGCAGGTGCAAACCGCATAGCTGTTGACGAGATGTGTGCAGGCGACATCGGTTGTACTGTCAAACTGAAAGACGTTAAGACAGGCAATGCCCTTAATGGCAAGGACTGCGACTTCCGATACGACTTCATCAAATATCCAAACTCAAAATATTCCCGTGCCATCAAGGCTGTCAACGAACAGGAAATGGAGAAGCTTATGGTCGCTCTCACCAAGATGCGCCAGGAAGATCCGACATGGGTTGTCGAGCAGTCGAAGGAGCTACGCCAAACCATTGTTCACGGACAAGGAGAATTCCACCTCCGCACCTTGAAATGGCGTCTGGAGAACAACGAAAAGATTCAAATAAAATTTGACGAGCCGAAGATTCCTTATCGTGAAACAATCACGAAATCTGCCCGTGCAGATTATCGTCACAAGAAGCAATCTGGTGGTGCTGGGCAATTTGGCGAAGTTCACCTCATCGTTGAACCTTATGCTGACGGTATGCCAGATCCTACCGTTTTCAAGTTCGGTGGTCAGGAATTCCGCATGAACATAAAGAGCCGAGAGGAAATTGACCTCGAATGGGGTGGCAAGCTCGTATTCCTCAACTCTGTCGTAGGTGGTGCCATCGACACACGTTTCATGCCTGCTATTCTGAAGGGTATCATGGAACGTATGGAAAGAGGACCGCTGACAGGAAGCTATGCACGAGACGTACGTGTGATTGTCTATGACGGCAAGATGCACCCCGTTGACTCAAACGAGCTCTCATTCATGCTTGCAGCACGCAATGCCTTTGCAGCAGCCTTTAAGGAAGCAGGCCCAAAGATTCTTGAGCCTATCTACGACCTGGAAGTTTACGTTCCAGCCGACTTTATGGGCGACGTCATGAGCGACTTGCAAGGTCGACGCGCACTCATTATGGGTATGGACAGTGAGGCTGGATATCAGAAACTTCAGGCAAAGATTCCTCTCAAGGAGCTTGCCAACTACAGCATTTCACTCAGTTCAATAACAGGAGGACGTGCCTCGTTCACAACAAAGTTTGCCAGCTACGAACTTGTTCCTAACGACATTCAGCTGCAACTCATTAAAGAGCATGAGGCAGAAGACAAAGAAGATTAATGGAAATGCCATTAGGTCGATTAGCAATACACTGATTCAATTGGGGCAGACGATTTTGTCTGCCCCATATTTTTCCAATATCCTATGAAAAGTCCTATGCTGCCCATTTGCCTTGCCTTCGCAATAGGCATCGCCGTTGCCGACACATTCCTGTTGCCGACAATGGTTTGGTGGTGCATCGCGTTTACAGGATTCGTTGTCGTACTGCAATTCTTCCTACAATCAAATGCCAATCCAACCCTTGCCACACTCCGACTCTTACCCTTTACGACCCTCTTCCTTCCACTCTTGACCTGCCTGTCTTGCGGAATGCTGCTTACATTAGTACAACAAAACGTTCAAAAAGTGGCATACCCCAATGATTATGGGCATTACGACATAGTAATAGCCTCCGAGCCAAAGACGAACAATAAATCCTTTACGGCAGATGCCATTATCACATCGGGACTTTACGCTGGACGCAACGCACGACTGGCATTCGATAAATCGTGCTTTAAGGAAGGTTCTTTTTCCGTTGGCGACGGTTTTGAAGTAAATTGTCGGCTACGAGAGCCTATGGATATATATACATCAAATTTCAGCTATTCACGCTATCTTAGAGTTAGAGACATTCCCTTCGTTGCATTCATAGGCAAAAACCGCTGCAAAGGGAAGGCTGTACAACTTGATTCCCTATCCTTTTTTCAGCGTTCTCGTCTGGGTGCATTGAAACTTCGTCATCGCATCCTCGACAAATACCGTGATTTTGGCGTAACAGGTGAAAGCCTGTCAATAGTGGCAGCTATGACTCTTGGCGACAAATCGATGCTCACCCCCATGCTCAGAGACACCTATTCCATTTCTGGAGCGTCACACATATTGGCTCTGTCGGGAACGCATCTCGTCATCGTATTTTTCCTTTTCTCGTTGTTGTTCCGTCATTATTCAAGACGTTGGTACGGAATGGGCATTATGCTCAGCCTCACATGGGCTTACGTGATATTAGTCGGAATGCCGTCTTCTGTCGTACGTTCTGCATTGATGCTGACAATATTCAGCATTGCACAAACAGCAGGACGCGGAACAAATTCCATCAACAGCCTGGCAACAACGTCGTTCATCATGATGGTCCTCAATCCTCAAGTTCTCTTCGATGCAAGTTTCCAACTCTCTGTCATTGCCGTTGCATCCATACTGTTTTCAACACAATTCACTTCAAGGAAATCCAATAAACCTGCTTTATTGACACGAAAAAGTATACGTATAGTAAAAAAGTTACCACTAACATCAATCATTACCATACCTCTATCGGCACAAATAGCCACCGCACCGCTTGTCGCTTTCTATTTTGGACGACTACCCGTTTATTTCCTTATTACCAACATTGTCGTCATTCCCGCTACAAGCGTCATACTCTACCTTTCTGCAACGTGTATAATCCTATTTCCAATTCCCATGTTGGGCTCAACCATGGCATGGCTATTAAAAACCACCATCACCTATTTTAATGTATGCCTTACCGCAATCGCTTCCCTACCCCATTCGTCAGTGGAAATTCCGTCCATGACACCAATAAAAGTGGCATTATGTTATGCTTTTATGATTGCGATAATTACATATATGCAATTAAAATTAGGAGAACACGTTAATAATAACAAAATTAACAGAATAGGTTAACAAAATTCACACAACATTCAAAAAAAAGCCCTAACTTTGCCACCATGAAGAAATCAACGATATGGGCAATAGCTATAATCATGGGACTGTCGTTCGTTGTACTCCTCTATTTGCAGCTCTCCTATATAGAAGAGATGGCAAAGATGAAGAAAGAACAGTTTGACGAATCAGTCAACCGCAGTCTCTATCAGGCATCGAGGAATCTCGAAGTCAACGAGACTCTACGCTACCTTGAGAAGGACGTGAACGAAACCGAACGCCGTGCATTCCGTCAAGACTCGGTAATGACACGAACGGGAAAGATAAACGATGTAGTTCAACATAGTCACCAATATTCCGTGGCAGGCAAGGACGGTACAATTTACTCATCGTTTCAGTTGAAGACAATTACCACTAAGCCTTCGACGATTCCCAAGGGAATGATTCTCCGTTCTGACAAGAATACAATAAGCGAAGCGTCAAAGTCGCTACAGGAGATAGTCCGCAACCGCTATGTCTACCAGAAGGCGCTTCTCGACGAAGTAGTCTACAGCATACTCTATCAGGCAAGCGAGAAGCCATTGAAGGAGCGCATCAACTTCAAGCTGCTTGACCAGGACATACGTGCAGAACTGTTAAACAATGGCATCAACATACCTTACCATGTAACAGTATCCACTGCCGATGGACGTGAAGTTTATCGTTGTCCTGACTATACTGAGGAAGGTCTGCCATACACCTATTCGCAGGTGCTGTTCAGGAACGACCCCTCATCAAAGATGGGTGTCGTGAGAATCCACTTCCCCGACATCAACAGCTACATCTTCTCAAGCATACGCTTCATGATACCTTCTGTGGTATTCACTCTCGTACTGTTGGTGACATTCATATTCACCATAGTGATTATTTTCAGGCAAAAGCGCTACACGGAGATAAAGAACGACTTCATCAACAACATGACGCATGAGCTGAAAACTCCTATAGCAAGCATTTCACTTGCAGCACAGATGCTCAACGACAAGAGTGTAAATAAGAGCGAAGCTATGATGCAACATCTGGGAGGAGTCATTAACGACGAATCAAAACGATTGAGATTCCTTGTAGAGAAAGTTCTGCAGATGTCCATGTTCGACCGGAAAAAGGCTGTATTCAAGAAAAAGCAGTTGGATTTGAATGAGATGGTTGAAAATGCAGCCCACTCCTTCTCACTGCGAGTAGAACATACGGGAGGAAGAGTATACACTGAGA
This sequence comes from Prevotella sp., assembly GCA_051869235.1. Lineage (GTDB taxonomy): Bacteria > Bacteroidota > Bacteroidia > Bacteroidales > Bacteroidaceae > Prevotella. The sequence goes on along the minus strand of JBJEAS010000048.1, from coordinate 2,949 downwards.
TAGAAGCAGTTGACTCAACAATCTACGTTGACGAGACCCATTTCCAAAACGTTGTGTTCAACTTGATGGACAATGCCGTAAAGTATCGCAAACAGGACGAACCGCTCAACATCTATCTCCGCACATGGAACGAGAACAACCGCCTGCTACTTTCCGTACGCGATACAGGAATGGGAATAAAGAAAGAGAACCTCAAGAAAATCTTCGAGAAGTTCTATAGAGTTCATACAGGCAACCTACACGATGCCAAAGGCTTTGGTCTCGGTCTTGCCTACGTAAAAAAGATCGTTGACCTCCACAAAGGAGAGATACATGTTGAAAGCGAATACGGTAAAGGCACAACCTTCACCATTTCACTGCCAGAAATGAAAGAGTGATTATTGAAAAAATAGTATTAACAACAAAAAATAGAAAATTATGGAAGACAATTTGAAGATCCTTCTTTGCGAAGACGATGAAAATTTGGGTATGTTGCTGCGCGAATACCTTGCAGCAAAAGGCTATGAGGCCGAGTTGTGTCCCGATGGAGAAGCCGGTTACAAGGCTTTCCTAAAGACAAAGTTCGACATATGCGTGCTCGACGTAATGATGCCAAAGAAAGACGGCTTCACATTGGCACAGGAGATACGCACCGCAAATGCCGAGATTCCTATCATCTTCCTTACTGCCAAGACGCTTAAGGAAGACATTCTCGACGGCTTCAAGATTGGAGCAGACGACTATATCACCAAACCGTTCTCAATGGAAGAACTCGTGTTCCGCATTGAAGCTATTCTACGCAGAGTACGCGGCAAGAAGAACAAGGAAAGTTCAATCTACCACCTCGGACGCTTCACGTTCGACACGCAGAAGCAACTTCTTAGCATCGGCGACAAGCAGACAAAGCTCACCACCAAGGAGAACGAACTGTTGGCACTGCTCTGCAGCCATGCCAATGAAATTCTGCAACGCGACTTTGCCCTTAAGACAATATGGATTGACGACAACTATTTCAACGCACGTTCTATGGATGTCTACATCACCAAACTGCGCAAGCACCTGAAGGATGACGACCAAATAGAAATCATCAACATCCACGGCAAGGGCTACAAGCTCATTACTCCTGAAGAGGACTAATATCGACTCTCTCTCTTTGTGAAATAAATATGTGCAACAGCACCTATTATCACAAGCACGAGGCCAACGAGCCTCGTGCTATTCGTATCAGCCCATTCAACCATAAAACTCACTACGAGCGTCAAAACGCCTACTATAAGAATGAAAATCCCTGTCTGTTTTACCATAAATCACACATAAATAGTTAATTTGGCGGCAAAAGTAACAAAAAAATTTGGTTCATTCAAAAAAAAACAGTACCTTTGCACCCGCATTTTGCAAAATAACATTTAATTAACATTTTAAAGTAGTATGAATCAATACGAAACCGTTTTCATTTTAACTCCCGTTTTGTCTGATGAACAGATGAAGGAAACGGTCGCCAAATTCAAGAAGCTGCTCACCGACAATGGCGCAGAGATTTTGAACGAGGAGGCCTGGGGACTAAAGAAGATGGCTTACGCTATTCAGAAGAAATCGACAGGCTTCTATTGTCTGCTCGAGTTCAAGGCAGAGCCATCACTCGTGAACAAACTCGAAGTGAACTACCGTCGCGATGAGAAGGTAATCCGCTTCATGACCGTCAAGCTCGACAAGTATGCCGCTGCTTATGCTGTCAAGAGAAAGAACAAGTATGCTAACAAAGTTGCACAGGAGGCTTAAATCATGGCACAAGAATCAGAAATCAGATATTTGACTCCACCATCAGTGGACACAAAGAAGAAGAAGTACTGTCGTTTCAAGAAGAGCGGCATCAAGTATATCGACTACAAGGATCCTGAATTCCTCAAGAAGTTCCTCAACGAGCAGGGTAAGATTCTACCTCGCCGCATCACCGGCACTTCTCTGAAGTATCAGCGTCGCGTGGCTCAGGCCATCAAGCGTGCCCGCCAGATAGCACTGCTCCCATACGTAACTGACTTGATGAAATAATAAAAGAGGAGGAAACATATATGGAAATCATACTTAAAGAAGATATCATAGGCTTGGGATTCAAGAACGACATCGTCAACGTTAAGTCTGGCTATGGTCGCAACTATCTTATCCCTCAGGGCAAGGGCGTTATCGCCTCTCCTTCTGCCAAGAAGATTTTGGCAGAGAACCTTAAGCAGCAGGCTCACAAATTGGCTGCCATCAAGGATGCTGCACAGCAGAAGGCTAACGAAATTGCCGGCATCGCCCTCACCATCGCCGCTAAGGTAAGTGCTACCGGCGTTACCTACGGCTCAGTGACATCAGCTCACGTTGCTGCCGAGTTGGCAAAGCTTGGCCATGAGGTAGACCGCAAGATTATCGTTATGCGTGACATCAAGAAGGTTGGCAGCTATGTTGCTACTGTTCACTTCCACAAGGAAGTAACTGTAGAAATTCCTGTTACTGTAGTTGCCGAGAACGCTCCAGTAGTTGAGGCTCCTGTATCAGAAGCACCAGTAGAAGAAGCACCAGTAGAAGAAGCTCCTGTTGCTGAGGCACCGGCAGAGGAAGCACCTGCAGCAGAATAATAACAGCTGTAAAGCGAATCATCATTTATTATACACATTAAATCCTGAGACATCGTGTCTCAGGATTTTTTTATACATCAGAACACGCTTTTTCCTTCGAATTTCGCATTAAAAATACAATAAAAAGCCTTCTTTTATCAAATTTGGCAATAAAAAGTGAAAAAAGTTGCTGATTTTTAGTATATTTCATTTTTTTTCATTAACTTTGCAGCCTAAAAAGGAGGAATATGCCATAAGAGCGAAAATCAAAGGCTAAACATTTTGGCAATAGAAATATTCAACATTTTAAATACAAACGTTTATGAAGACATTGAAGACTTTACTCGTTGCTGCGCTGCTCACAGTGGGCTTT
>JBJEAS010000047.1:0-16739 GCA_051869235.1 Prevotella sp. | reverse complement strand
CCGCCTTCTTTCAATGAAGTGAAATCCCCGAGGATAACATTGTCCTTGGGGATTTTTGTTTTTAATGGCACTTAGATACAATACGCATTTATTGTGCAGTGGACAGATAGAATAAGGCAAGTAAAGATTGTGCTTGTTGTCTCAGCGGTTGTTATAGCTGTGGCATCGCTTGTTGTCTCGCATATTCTCATCAACGACCTCTCTAAAGAGGAACGCAACAAGATGGAAATGTGGGCTCAGGCGTTACATACGCTTAACAATGCAAACGAGAATACCGACTTGTCGCTTGTGCTAAGTGTAATAAAGGGAAATAATACCATTCCTGTGATTGTTGTTGATTCTGTGGGAAAGGTGATGGATTACCGTAATGTTGAGCTTTCTGCAAAAAACTATACTGATTCTGTTTCATTGCTGGAACAGGAGGCGAGGCGTATGGTAAAGTCGGGACGATATGTTAAGATATCACTTGATGACAGTCCAGATGCCGACTATCAGCTTGTTTGTTATGACGAGTCGAGTCTGTTAAAGCGTCTTGCCACTTATCCATATGTACAGTTGGGTATAGTGTTCGTCTTCGTTGTAGTAGCCATCTTCGCCTTGTTGTCGTCAAAGAAAGCAGAGCAGAATAAGGTTTGGGTAGGACTGTCTAAGGAAACGGCGCACCAGTTGGGTACTCCCATCTCCAGCCTTATAGCGTGGATGGAGATTCTGCGTGAAAGTTATCCTGACGACGAAATGATTCCTGAGATGGAAAAAGACGTGAAACGTCTTGAGCTTATTGCCGAGCGTTTCTCAAAGATTGGCTCTTTGCCAGAGCCACAGCCCTCAAGTCTCAACCAAGTCATTACCAATGTGGTTGATTATATCGACCGTCGCACCTCCTCTGCCGTGACAATGAGTGTCTATATGCCCAACCATGATGTAATGGTGCGCATAAATGCCTCACTTTTTGAGTGGGTTATTGAGAACTTGTGCAAGAATGCTGTCGATGCCATGGAAGGTAAAGGTAAAATAGACATTTCCATTATTGAGGATGGATATGATGTCGCCATAGAGATTAAGGACAACGGCAAGGGAATCCGTCATAAGGATTTGAAGAATGTCTTTAAGCCTGGCTTCACTACAAAGAAACGTGGATGGGGACTTGGCTTGTCGCTTGCCAAGAGAATCGTAGAGGAGTATCATAATGGCAGGATTTTCGTAAAAGAGTCGGAGATAGGTCTCGGAACTACATTCAGAATAGAACTGAAACGTTGAGTAGTCTAAGAGATTTGCAATGAGCACCTTTACGAGAAACGTGGGAAGAAGGTAAGCGGAAAAAATTGTGGCACCAATTACCTTCCGACCAGAAAACATGACTTTATTTTGCGAAAAGGGAGGCTTTAGGCGTCGTTTTCATCAATATATCATTAAGAAAATGAAAAAAAAGGTGTATAAGTTTCACTATATCGGAAATAATTAGTAACTTTGCACCCCAAAGTGAACAAATGTATAGTTTAGAGCCTTTTAAGATAGACTTGAACTGCCTCAAAGAAGGAAAGAATGAATTCCACTTTGAGCTTAATGACGAATTTTTCGAGGCGATTGATGCTCCTGAGATTCGTCGCGGTGAATTGTCTGCCGACATTACTGTCGACCGAAGAAGCGAAACCTTTGAACTGCAATTTGGCATAGAAGGCTCTGTCATTGTTCCTTGCGACATCTGTCTCGACGACATGGAGCAACCCATCGACGCCGAGGGGCGGCTGGTCGCAAAGTTCGGAGAAGAATACTCAGAAGACGATGACCTCGTTACTGTTGCCAAGGACGAAGGAGTCCTCGACGTTTCGTGGTTCATATACGAATTTATAGCTCTTGACATCCCTATCAAGCACGTTCATGCACCTGGTAAATGCAATCGTGACATGATGAAGGCTCTTGAGGAGCATTCCGCCAACCGAAGTGGCGTTGAGGATAGACAGGAGACCATAGATCCGCGTTGGAGTGGTTTATTGAAATTAAAAGACATTAAAGATTAACATTTAAAAATTATGGCACATCCTAAAAGAAGACAGTCAAAGACTCGTACACTCAAAAGAAGAACTCATGACAAGGCTGTAGCACCTACATTGGCAGTATGTCCAAACTGTGGTGCCTACTACATCTATCACACTGTATGCCCTACTTGTGGTTATTACAGAGGTAAGGTAGCTATCGTTAAGGAAGAAACAGCTGAATAATGAATAAGATAAACGCGATAATCACTGGTATAGGAGGTTACGTTCCCGACTATGTACTCAACAACGAGGAACTGTCGAGAATGGTGGACACCAACGACGAGTGGATTATGACGCGTGTAGGAATCAAAGAGCGCCGAATCCTTACAGAAGAAGGACTCGGCACTTCCTATATGGCGCGTAAGGCTGCCAAGCAGCTCATGCAGAAGACAGGTGTCGACCCCGATACCATCGACGCGCTCATCGTCACTACGTCAACTGCCGACTACAAGTTCCCTTCCACTGCCTCGATAGTCCTTGGCAAGTTGGGATTGAAGAATGCATTTGCTTTCGACATGTGGGGAGCATGCTGCGGATTCCTCTACACACTCGACGTTGCCGCTTCGATGATTCAGAGCGGACGCTGCAAGAAGATTATCGTCATCGGTGCCGACAAGATGTCGTCGGTTGTCGACTATAAGGACCGCTCCACATGCGCCCTCTTCGGCGACGGTGCCGCTGCTGTTCTTGTAGAGGCTACCGAAGAGCAGAATATTGGCGTTATGGATGCATATTTCCGTACCGATGGCAAAGGATTGCCTTTCCTTCATCTTAAGGCTGGTGGTTCGGTATGTCCACCGTCACACTTCACGGTCGACCATCGTCTGCACTACCTCTATCAGGAGGGACGTACGGTGTTCCGCTATGCCGTAACGAGCATGAGCGACGACTGTGCCATCATTGCCGAGCGCAACAACTTGAATAAGGATAATATTGCGTTTGTTGTTCCCCATCAGGCAAATATGCGAATAATCGAGGCTGTGGCAAAGCGTCTCGACCTTCCTATGGAGAACGTGATGGTCAACATTGAACATTATGGCAACACAAGTGCAGCAACAATTCCCCTTGCTCTTTGGGACAATGAGAGCCGCTTGAAGAAGGGCGACAATCTTATTTTCACTGCTTTCGGAGCTGGTTTCGTTCATGGAGCTTCTTACTATAAGTGGGCTTATGACGGTTCTGCCGTGACGGCACCAGTGAAATAAATTGAATGTAAAGACTGAACAATATGCTATGAAGGTGCAAGACTTTGGGTCGTGCACCTTCATTTTATTTATTATGGTTAATTCAATAGGTTTATTATTGTCCTGTTTGCCCGGTCTACTGCTGTCAGGTCGAGATTCTTCAGATATATTTGCGTGGTCTTTTCCGACTCATGTCCCATAGCGAGACTAATGGTCTTTAGAGGTATGTCCTTGTCGCGTGCAAGACTTGCCCATGTATGGCGCGCCACATACATCGTTAGCGGGTTCTTGAGGTTCAGAGCTTTTGAGATTTTCTTCAGGTTGGCATTTACGATGGTTTGCCTGTAGCGTTTCTGATTCCGTTCTTTTCCATTGAGCTTTTTTATTATTGGCAATAGGTAGACATCGTTGCACGACGGGTTGCGGTCAACCAGTTCCTGCAGCTCTTCTGTCCATTCTATTGTGATTGCTTGCCCTGTCTTTTTCCGTGAATATTGTATCTTTCCGTTGACAATGTCGCTCTTCTTCAGATAGCTCATGTCGACGAACGACATTCCGCGTGTATAGAAACTGAACAGGAACATGTCGCGTGCAAATGCTACATTGGGGTCGTTGGTCTTGAAATTCCGTATCTCCTTCATGACGTCAAGTGTTACCGAACGCTTTATTGTCTTTGCAATGCCAGTATACACTCTTCTGAAGGGATGGGTGTTTTCAGTCAAGTTACATTCCACAGCCTGGTTGTATGCCGTTCTGAGAATACGCATGTAGAATGAAATAGAGTTCATTGTCAAGCCTTTGCGTTTCAGCCATGCCTGATACTTTTCCAGCATTGTCGCCTTTATCTCGTAGACGTAAAAGTCGTCCTTGCCTTTAAATTCCATAAAGCTGTTGAGGGCAGACTTGTATGCTTCCGCCGAACGTTTCTTGCCTTTGGACAGCAAGTTGTCTATTAGGCTTTCCATAAACACGCAGAACCTTGATTTCTTGTATTTCTTCCCGTTCTTCCCCGCTAACGATGTTTCATTGCTCGTGGTGGGCTTCAAGGAATTGCCGTCGATGTTTATTATTATGTTGCCAGTTGATGGGTCAATCTTTAAGTCGTTGATTGACAGTCGTATTGTAAGTGTTTCCATAGCTATTTATATATAATGATTGTGTTATAGATAATTCATTCTTTAGATAATATGTGTTGAAAAATGGTGAAAAAAACAGGAATCAAGAACCAAACAATAAAAATGGTTCCTGATTCCTTGTTTTTTGATGTCGCTGAATTTATTTCACGTTGCCTACCTTGATTAGGTATTCTGCAATCTGTACTGCGTTCAGTGCGGCTCCCTTGCGAATTTGGTCGCTGCTGAGCCAGAACGTCAAACCGTTCTCGTCAGACAAGTCTTTACGAATGCGTCCTACGTAGACATCGTCCTTGCCTGCCGTGTCGAGCGGCATCGGATAGACAAGATTGGCTGGGTCGTCCTGCAGTGTGCAGCCAGGAGCCTCTGATATTGCTTTCTGTGCCTCTTCCACTGATATGGGACGCTCTGTCTCTATCCATACCGACTCGGAGTGTGAACGAAGTGAAGAGACGCGGACACACATTGCTGAGCACTTTACGTCGCTATGCATAATCTTGCGTGTCTCGTTGAACATCTTCATTTCCTCTTTCGTGTATCCGTTTGGCTGGAACACGTCAATCTGTGGAATGACGTTGTATGCCAACTGGTAAGCGAATTTCTTTACCGTGACGGGCTCGTCGTTCATAATCTGGCGGTACTGCTCCTGTAGTTCAGCCATTGCTGCGGCACCTGCACCACTTGCACTCTGATAGCTTGCGATGTGAATGCGCTTGATGTGGCTGAGTTTTTCTAAAGGCTGCAGTGCAACAACCATCATTATTGTTGTGCAGTTTGGATTGGCAATGATGCCGCGTGGACGATTCAGTGCGTCCTCAGCATTACATTCTGGCACAACCAATGGCACATCTTCGTCCATGCGGAAGGCACTCGAGTTGTCGATCATCACGGCACCATATTTTGTGATGTCCTCTGCAAACTCTTTTGATGTACCTGCTCCAGCCGATGTGAACGCAATGTCGATGTCCTTGAAATCGTCATTGTGCTGCAACAGTTTCACTTCATACTCCTTTCCTCTGAACGTGTATTTTGTTCCAGCACTACGCTGTGAACCGAACAAAATGAGGTCGTCCATAGGGAAATTTCTCTGTTCGAGCACGCGGAGGAACTCTTGTCCTACGGCGCCGCTCGCTCCAACAATAGCTACTTTCATTTCTTTATTAATTTATCTTGTTAAAGTTCTATTTCTTTGCTTGATTTTGCTTTTCGGGTGCAAAATTACAACTTTTAATGCAATTAACCTTTAATTTTTAAGGAATTATGACTGAAATATGATATTTTTTTTGCACCTTTGCACAAAGAAACGTAAATCAGTTGAAAAAGATGCCTAATATAATGAATTATTTCCCGATTACCGACCCGACATTGATTTTCTTTGTCGTGCTGTGTATAATACTGTTTGCGCCTATTATAATGTCTCGTTTGCGCATTCCGCATATCATCGGAATGGTGCTGGCAGGCATTGTAGTGGGGAAATATGGCCTGAACATTCTTGAACGGGACTCTTCGTTCGAGTTGTTTGGAAAGGTGGGACTTCTGTACATAATGTTCCTTGCAGGTCTTGAAATGAACCTCACCAACATACGGAAGCGCAGGAGGCAGTTCCTCGTCTTCGGTCTACTCACGTTTACAATTCCTTTCTGCATGGCTTACGCAGTGGGTATTTTCCTTTTGGGCTATTCCGAGATGAAGTCTTTGCTCTTGGCTTGTATCTTCGCATCCAACACGCTCATCGCCTATCCCATTGTGTGCAAGTTCGGATTGCAGAAGCATCCCAGTGTTGCGTTAAGTGTCGGCTCGTCGATGATTGCCTTGACGCTCTCGCTGCTCATACTTGCCGCCATAGTAGGCTCTGCCAGTGGAGATGCCGGCATAACATTCTGGGTGCTTTTCATAATGAAGGTGATACTTTTCTGTGCCGCCCTTTCCATCGCCATACCAAAAATGACGCGCTGGTTCTTCAACCATTATGATGATGCCGTAATGTTGTACATCTATACTATGAGTGTATTGTTCCTCAGTGCGGCGGTATCGGAGATGTGTGGATTGGAGGGTATCTTTGGAGCTTTCATGGCGGGATTGACTCTTAACCGCTACATACCAAGCGTGTCGCCTTTGATGAACCGCATAGAGTTTATTGGAAATGCTTTGTTCATTCCTTATTTTCTCATTGGTGTGGGAATGCTCATCGACATCAGGGTGCTGTTCCATGGCTACGATACCCTTTGGGTGGTTTTCTGCATGGTTGTGTTCGCCACTCTTGGCAAGGCTGTTGCTGCCTATGCCTCATGCTTCATCTTCAAGGCTCCGTTGTTGTCGGGACACATGATGTTCGGACTGACCGAAGCTCATGCTGCCGGTGGCATTGCAATGACCATGGTTGGCATGCACATGATGCTGCCCGACGGCACCTATGTGTTCGATGCCAATGTGCTTAACGGCGTTGTGATGATGATTCTCTTTACATGCGTCATCAGTTCCATTGTGGTGGACAATTCTGCCCAGGCAATTCTGTTGAAGGAGAAACTCAATCCTGCCGAGCCGGTAGTGGCTTCTGCCGACGACGAAAAGATTCTTCTGCCGCTACAGCACGACGAGGATGCCGATTCTCTCGTCAACCTTGCCATAATGATGCGCAACAAGCGGTTGAACAGAGGACTTATAGGACTTAATGTCGTTTACGACGATGTGAACAGCAACAGAAACCGTAAGGAAGGACGAACAATACTTGAGCGTGCCGAGGAGACGGCAATCTCTGCCGATGTGCGTATGCAGACACAGAGCCGGTTGTCTACTAACATTGCAAATGGCATAAAGCATGCCTTCAAAGAGTTTGACGCGTCGGAGATTATCATGGGACTTCATCGCAAGACATCGCCCAACGACTCTTTTTGGGGTGTTTATACTCAAGGGCTGATAAAGGAGATAAACCGACAGATAATGATCTGCCGCATCACGAAGCCTCTTAATACTCTCCGTCGCATACATGTTGCCGTGCCATCCAGGGTTGAGTTTGAGCCGGGATTCTATCGCTGGATAGAGCATCTTTCGCGTCTTGCAAGCAACATTGGCTGTAGGATTATTTTCCATGGCAGGCAAAAGACTAATGGACTTGTCGAGGAATACATTCGTAGCAGGCATCCGGAGGTAAGGGTGGAGTCTGAGGAGCTTGCTCATTGGAAGGAGATGACTTTACTTGCCGAGGAAGTCCACGACGACCATCTGCTCGTAGTCATTACAGCGCGTCCAGGCACAGTGAGCTATAAGCCGGCATTCGAACGGTTGCCGATAGAACTTGGTGAGAGCTTCCCGACGTGCAGCCTCATTATCCTCTACCCCGACCAGCATGGACAGCCGCAGGATGTGATGACCTTCACGGCTCCTCAACGTCAGGATAGGGAAAGTGCATACGCTACGCTGTTGAAGTGGATCGAAAAAGTGAAAATAAGAAAAACATATAATTCATAGACGTCGATTATGATTGATTTGAAAAACATAAAGAAGAGTTTTGGCTCATTGGAGGTGCTGAAGGGTATCGACCTTCACATCGACAAGGGCGAGGTGGTGAGCATCGTAGGACCTAGTGGTGCAGGAAAGACTACTCTGCTGCAGATTATGGGAACCCTCGACCGTCCTGACGAGGGTTGCGTGGTTGTCGATTCGGTGGAGGTTAGTAGCATAAGCCAGAAGAAACTTTCGGAATTCCGCAATCTGCATGTGGGATTCGTATTCCAGTTCCATCAGCTTCTGCCGGAGTTCACTGCAATGGAAAACATCATGATACCGGCTTACATCGCCGGAAAGTCGCCGAAGGATGCAAGGCGGAGGGCTATGGAGCTTTTAGACTTCATGGGATTGGCTGATAGGGCAAGCCATAAGCCAAACGAACTCTCTGGCGGTGAGAAGCAGCGCGTGGCGGTGGCGCGGGCACTCGTAAACAATCCCGCTGTGATTCTTGCCGACGAGCCTTCCGGCAGCTTGGACACAAAAAACAAGGAGGAGTTGCATCAACTCTTCTTTGATTTGCGCGACAAGTTCGGGCAGACTTTCGTCATCGTCACTCATGACGAACAACTCGCTTCCATCACCGACCGTACAATTCACATGAAAGATGGAAGGATTATTGTTGATGAAGAGTTATCTATACCCTCTACCCCAAATAATTATAATTACGAAAGACATGGAGAAGATTAGACTTGGAGACTACAACCTTATGCAGGTTGTGAAGGAGGTTGACTTTGGTATGTATCTCGACGGAGGCGTTGAAGGTGAAATCCTGTTGCCAACGAGATATGTGCCTGACGGATTAAAGGTAGGTGACGCTATTCTGGTTTTCGTTTATCTCGACCAGGATGAGCGACCTGTGGCAACCACTCTGCAGCCTTTGGCAAAGGTGGGCGATTTCGCTTGCCTTGAGGTGGCGTGGGTGAATGAGTATGGAGCATTCCTCAACTGGGGATTGATGAAAGACCTGTTCTGTCCGTTCCGCGAGCAAAAGAAGCGAATGGAGATAGGACAGAAATATATTGTGCATGTGGGAATCGATGAGGAAAGCTATCGAATGGTGGCATCGGCAAAGGTTGAACACTTCCTCTCGCGTGAGATGCCCCAGTATCGTCATGGCAGCGAGGTAGAACTGCTTGTTTGGCAGAAGACGGAACTTGGATTCAAGGTTATCGTCGACAACAAGTTTGCCGGTCTTGTCTATGAAGACCAGGTGTTCCGTCCTCTCACTACCGGCGACCGCTTGAAGGGCTATGTGGATCGTGTGCGTCCCGACGGAAAGATTGACGTCACCATTCAGCCCACTGGACGACGCAACACCGAGGAATTTTCGGAGGTCCTCTTGGAATATCTGAAAAACAATAATGGACGTTGCGACCTTGGCGACAAGAGTCCGGCGGAGTTGATTTCCGACCGTTTCAAGGTGAGCAAGAAAACATTCAAGAAGGCTGTAGGCGATTTGTATAAGCGTCGACTCATACAAATCAAGGAAGACGGACTTGAGTTGGTGTCGGGAAAATAGTGGAAAAGGTTTTCTCGTGATTATAAAAAAAGAACGCAAGCAACGGTTTCTGCCAATTGCCTGCGTTCTGTGTATTAGTGTCTGTTAAGGTGTTTTGCTCCAAAAGTCTTCCAGCATCATGTCGTATATTAGCGTGCTGTAACCTGGTATGTTGTCTTTCCCTGACTCGCCGTAGGCAAGTTGATATGGTATGTATACCAACCAGCGGTCGCCACGACGCATGTACTGCAATGCTGTGGTGAATCCGTCTATCAGACCTCCACCGGTATAGAACTTTGCTGGCACGGCAACGGCAGGGTCAAACGGCTCAAGGAAACTCGCGTCTGCCTTCATTCCGTTTGGATATGAAGTCGAAGGCAGTAGGTTGAGCTTGTAGTGTACGGCTACTGAGTCGGTGTACATTGGCATGGCAGTCTCCGTGTCAGGGGCACTGCTGATGACATGTACAATGATGTAGTCGCCGTTGGTGAGGAAACTGCCTTCGCCCTTCGACCATTGTCGGATGCGTTTCCAGTCGGTTCGCCCACTGGCAATGAGTTTCTGCACCGAGTCGGTCAAATTGTTGAAGAACGTCTCGTTGCGTACTTGCCAATCGGGATATTCCTCCACTATGCCGTCGTCCTCGCTGCATGAGGTCGTAGCGAACAACGCCACGACCATCATGAATAGGGGAAAGATGATTCTATGTTTAAACATTTGTCTTTAACTTCCTTAACTCCTTTATTCCGCTTTGCTAAAGGAATCGACTTTAATTCTTTAATTTTTAATCCTTTAATGACTTATTTGACTTTGTTGGAAAGTCAAATAAGTTTCTTCAGCAGGCTGGCGATGCTCACCTTGTCCTCTATTATGCTGTTGAGTTCTGCTATTGGCACACGCTCCTGCTCCATGGTGTCGCGGAAACGCAGTGTCACGCAGTTGTCCTTCAGCGTGTCGTGGTCAACGGTGACGCAGTATGGAGTACCTATGGCATCCTGACGACGATAGCGCTTGCCGATGGAGTCCTTCTCGTCATACTGGCAGTTGAAGTGGAACTTCAGGTCGTTGATTATCTCGCGTGCCTTTTCGGGCAGTCCGTCCTTCTTCACCAATGGCATCACGGCGAGCTTCACAGGAGCCAAGGCTGCTGGCAGCTTCAGCACTACGCGTGTCTCTCCGTTCTCCAGTTTCTCCTCCTCGTATGCGTGGCACATGATGGAGAGGAACATGCGGTCAACACCTATAGATGTCTCTATGACATACGGAGTGTAGCTTTCGTTGGTCTGAGGGTCGAAGTATTTTATGCTCTTGCCTGAGAATTTCTCATGCTGCGAGAGGTCGAAGTTGGTGCGGCTGTGGATTCCCTCAACCTCCTTGAAGCCGAAAGGCATCTTGAACTCAATGTCGGTGGCAGCATTGGCATAGTGCGCCAGCTTGTCGTGGTCGTGGAAACGATAGTTCTCTGCGCCGAAGCCGAGAGCCTGGTGCCATGCCATACGGGTCTGCTTCCATTTTGGGAACCATTCAAGTTCGGTGCCCGGCTTTACGAAGAACTGCATCTCCATTTGCTCAAACTCACGCATACGGAAGATGAACTGGCGGGCTACAATCTCGTTGCGGAAAGCCTTGCCAATCTGTGCTATTCCGAAAGGAATTTTCATGCGGCCTGTCTTCTGTACGTTCAGATAGTTCACGAAAATGCCCTGTGCCGTCTCTGGACGAAGGTATACTTTCATCGATGCGTCGGCAGAGGCTCCCATTTCGGTAGAGAACATGAGGTTGAACTGACGTACGTCGGTCCAGTTCTTTGTGCCGCTGATTGGGTCTACTATCTCCTCGTCGATGATAATCTGCTTCAGAGCCTCAAGGTCAGGACCCTGCATTGCCTCGGCATAGCGGGCGTGGAGCGCGTCACGCTTCTCTACGGTTTCCTTCACTCGCTCGCTTGTCTCAAGGTATTTCGCCTCGTCGAACGAGTCGCCAAAGCGCTTGCGGGCTTTTGCCACCTCCTTTTGTATCTTTTCGTCATACTTGGCAATCTGGTCCTCGATGAGCACGTCGGCGCGATAGCGCTTCTTTGAGTCGCGGTTGTCGATGAGTGGGTCGTTGAAGGCATCTACGTGTCCGCTGGCTTTCCATATCGTCGGGTGCATGAAGATGGCAGAGTCGATGCCCACGATGTTCTCGTGCAGCAGTACCATGCTCTTCCACCAATATTGCTTGATGTTGTTCTTCAGTTCTACACCGTTCTGACCGTAGTCGTAAACGGCTCCCAATCCATCATAGATCTCACTGCTGGGGAATACGAAACCGTACTCCTTGCAATGCGATACTATTTTCTTAAAAACGTCTTCTTGTGCCATAATAATGTGTATAATTTCGAAATTTCGGGTGCAAAGGTAATGTATGTTGAGCGAAAAACAAAAGAAAATAACACAATATTTGCAAAATTCGTTTCTTTTTATTACTTTTGCGCCTAAGAAATACTGCATTTACCTTATGAGCGACGAAATAGACGAAATAAAAGACAACAGTATCCTTGACGAGGACACTACTCAACAGCACTCCGACTACAAGCCTGTCAACAGGTTTGACGCATCTGCTGTACACCATCTCAGCGGCATGTATCAGAACTGGTTCCTCGACTATGCATCGTATGTCATTCTCGAGCGTGCCGTACCCCACATCGAGGACGGACTAAAGCCTGTGCAGCGGCGAATACTGCACTCAATGAAGCGTATGGACGACGGACGCTACAATAAAGTGGCGAACATCGTCGGTCACACCATGCAGTTCCACCCGCATGGCGATGCTTCCATAGGCGACGCACTCGTGCAGCTGGGACAAAAGGACTTGCTGGTCGACACGCAGGGTAACTGGGGAAACATTCTCACGGGCGACCGTGCTGCAGCACCACGTTATATCGAGGCGCGACTGTCGAAGTTTGCAATCGACACCGTGTTCAATCCCAAGACGACAGAATGGCAGCTCAGCTACGACGGAAGAAACAAAGAGCCGATAACACTGCCCGTAAAGTTCCCACTGCTTTTGGCACAGGGAGCAGAGGGCATTGCCGTTGGCTTGTCTTCGAAAATACTTCCACACAACTTCTGCGAGTTGTGCGATGCCGCCATTGCCTACCTGCATGGAAGACCGTTCCAACTCTACCCCGACTTCCCGACGGGTGGCAGCATCGACGTCAGCCGATACAACGACGGACAGCGTGGAGGTGTGCTGAAGGTGAGGGCAAAGATAGAGAAACTCGACAACAAGACTCTTGTCATTCGTGAAATACCTTTCGGGAAAACCACCACTACGCTTATCGATTCCATTCTCAAAGCTATAGAGAAGGGAAAAATAAAGGCTCGAAAAGTCGACGACAACACTGCCGCACAGGTGGAGATACAAGTGCATCTCGCTCCTGGCATCTCGTCCGACAAGACTCTCGACGCCCTCTATGCCTTCTCCGACTGCGAGGTGAACATCTCGCCAAACTGCTGCGTCATCGAGGACAACAAGCCGAAGTTCCTTACCATCAGCGATGTGCTGCGACATTCGGCTGAACATACCAAGAACCTCTTGCGTAAAGAATTGGAAATCCGCAAAGGGGAACTCTTGGAACAGTTCCACTTCGCGTCACTCGAAAAGATTTTCATCGAGGAAAGAATTTATAAGGACAAGAAATTCGAACAGGCACCGAATGTAGATGCCGTTTGTGAACACATCGATGACCGACTGACTCCTTACTATCCGCAGTTCGTGCGTGAGGTGACCAAGGACGACATACTCCGCCTGCTGGAGATTAAGATGCAGCGCATCTTGAAGTTCAACAAGGACAAGGCCGACGAACTGATGGCACGCATAAAGGCGGAGATAGAGGAGATAGACCGCGACCTCGCCAACATGGTGGAGGTCACTGCCAACTGGTTCCAGTTCCTAAAGGACAAGTACGGGAAAGACCATCCACGCTTGACCGAAATACGCAATTTCGACACCATCGAGGCTACTACCGTCGTTGAGGCTAACGAGAAGCTCTACATAAACCGCCAAGAGGGGTTCATCGGTATGGGCTTGAAGAAGGACGAGTTCGTATGCAACTGTTCCGACATCGACGACATAATCATCTTCTACAAGGACGGAAAATACAAGGTAATCAAGGTTGCCGAGAAGATTTTCGTCGGAAAGAATGTGCTCCACCTTGCCGTCTTCAAGAAGAACGACAAGCGAACCATATATAATGTAGTCTACCGCGACGGCAAGAAAGGCGACTACTTCATCAAGCGATTCAACGTCACCAGCGTAACGCGCGACCGCGAATATGACCTTACACAGGGAACCCCAGGCTCGCGGGTGGTATATTTCACTGCCAATCCCAACGGCGAGGCGGAGGTCATCAAAATCACATTCGACCCCTCGGAGAAGAAGAAGGGAAGCATTTTCCTCGACAAGGATTTTTCTACTATCCTCATCAAGGGACGAGCATCAAAGGGAAATCTCTTGTCGCGCAACTCCATACACCGCATTGGACTAAAGAGCCACGGACATTCTACCCTGGGAGGACGAAAGGTGTGGTTCGACCCAGATGTAAAGCGACTCAACTACGATGAGCATGGACGACTGCTTGGAGAGTTCTTCGACGACGACACCATTCTCGTGGTCTTGGACAATGGCGACTACTATCAGACCAATTTCGACTCCAACAACCACTACGAGGACAACATTGCCGTCATCGAGAAGTTTGACGAACATAAGGTGTGGACGGCGGTGCTGTTCGATGCCGACAACGAAGGCTATCCATACATCAAGCGTTTCACCATGGAGGCTACAAAACGTAAGCTGAACTACATTGGCGACAATAATGCAAGTCGGCAGGTGTTGCTTACCGACCAGGTCTATCCGCGCATTAAAGTTACTTTCGGTGGCAACGACGCCTTCCGCGAACCTCTTGAAATCGATGCCGAGCAGTTCATTGCCGTAAAGGGCTTCAAGGCTAAGGGAAAACGCATCAGCACATGGCAGATTGGTTCCATCGAGGAACTTGAACCAACAAGATGGCCCGAGGCGGATGCCGATGCTGCTGATGCCGCTGAAAACTCTATCGAGGAGGAGAACCTCGACCCCGATGCAGGCAAAAGCGAACAGCAGGTGCGCGACGAGATTACTGGACAATTAAATCTTTTCGGCGATGAAATATAAAATCCTCTTCATGCTCGCCTTGTTGCCTGTCATTGCGTCGGCACAAGTCGAACACAGAAACTCTTATATGATAGGTGTCGGACCAACAAAAATCTACGACACCTATCTCTCGCAGGAACATTTCAGTGGCACTGGCATGACTTTCCTCGCCTCCCTGCAGCGAAGCAAACCGCAGCGTCTTTGGTCTACTATTATGGAACACCAGGCGCATCTCGCCATGGCTGACGACCGCAGTGGTGATTCCAACGAGCTTCAGGGCGACTACTCGTTCTTCATCGGACGCTTGCGTCTGTTCGAACTATTGCCCTCCCTCACCGTTGAACTTGGTGGAATGGCTGTAGCCAATGTCGGATTCATCTACAACATGTCCAACGGAAACAATCCTGCCCAGGCTCGCGCAAGCCTAAATCTGATGCCCACTGCCACAGCTACATGGAGGTTTAAGGTGCTGCATCGTCAGGCTGCCTTACGCTATGAGACTCAGCTGCCACTCGTAGGAGTCATGTTCAGTCCAAACTATGGACAGACCTATTACGAAATCTTTTCACGTGGGAACTACGACCACAATATCGTTCCCACAACCTTCATCTCTGCTCCAACAATGCGCCATCAAATCATGGCCGACATCAATCTCGGACCTCTTACCACCCTTCGTTTTGGCTATCTTGGCGACCTGCAGCAGGCAAAGGTAAACAATCTCAAGTCCCACATCTATGCCAATCATTTCATGATAGGTTTCGTAAAACGATTTACCATAACAAACTATCGCCCATGAGACTTCACGCCACCTTATATTATATATTGCTCATCTTGCCGTTTGTCGCCGTTTCATGTGTCGACGACGAGGAGTACAACGATTCGCCTGAAGGCAATTTCGATGCACTTTGGCATATCATCGATGAACACTATTGCTATTTCTCCTACAAGAATCAGCAGTACGGACTCGACTGGAATCAGGTTTACAGCAAGTATCGAGTGCGCATAAACAGCAAAATGAGCAGCGACCAGCTTTTTGAAGTCTGTGGCGACATGCTCAGCGAACTGCGCGACGGCCATGTCAATCTTTACTCCTCTGGCGACGTTGCACGCTATTGGAGTTGGCGCGAAGACTATCCTACAAACTTCAGCGACACACTACAACGCCGTTATCTGGGCACTGACTATAAGATAGCAGGAAGCATAAAATACAAAATCCTCGACGACAACATAGGCTACGTTTACTACGGCAGTTTCAACAGTGGGGTGGGAGAGGGCAACCTCGACGAGGTCTTAATGGACCTTATGCTCTGTCGTGGAATCATCATCGACATTCGCAGCAATGGCGGAGGTTATCTCAACTATGCTGAACGTTTCGCCTCACGCTTCTTCACCGAACAGACTCTCGTGGGATATATTCAGCATAAGACAGGCACAGGGCACGACGATTTCTCGCCAAGAGAAGAACAGTGGCTCGGACCTTCGTCTAATCTGCGTTGGTATAAACCGGTCTATGTTCTCACCAACCGCAGCGTCTTCAGTGCCGCAAACGAATTCGTCAAATACATGTCGGTTCTGCCCAATGTTACAATCGTAGGCGACAGGACAGGCGGTGGAGGAGGAATGCCGATGAGCAGCCAGATGCCCAACGGATGGATAGTACGCTATTCTGCCGTTCCTTCCTACGACTGCAAGGGCAACGACATAGAATTTGGCATCGACCCTGATGTCACTGTAGGCATCACAGACGACGATTTCCTGCGTGGAAAAGACACCATAATTGAGACTGCCCGTAGTCTTATTAATGAGTAAAAGACAAAAAAATGCACATAAATTTGCATATATCGAAAATATTATTTACCTTTGCACCCGCAAAACGCACCTGTGGCGGAATTGGTAGACGCGCTAGACTTAGGATCTAGTGTCTTCGACGTGTAGGTTCGAGTCCTATCAGGTGTACTTTTAAAAATGCTAAGTAGTTGTAAGATAGCTATTTAGCATTTTTGTATTTTATAAAATCCCCCTCAAAATCCCCCTCTTTGTTTAAAGTCCCCTCTTTAGCCTCAACTATTGGCACATAAAAAGAGCGACTAACCTCACGGTCAACCGCTCAAAAAGTGTTCATTTAAAAAATTGCCTTTATGGCAAATCAAGTGCAAATTTAGATAAAATTTCCCAATTATAAGCCAATCGAGATAAAAATATTACC
>JBJEAS010000046.1:0-16981 GCA_051869235.1 Prevotella sp. | reverse complement strand
TAGCTCGTCTGTCTTCTGAATTGTCGGAGCTGTTTAAGCAGAGCCGAGAGCAGGAAGAAGAGATTCGTATGCAACTGAGTAAAATCGGGATTAATTTTTGATGGAGGGTGGAGTATGAGCGAGTGGATAGAAGTTAGATTGGGAGATATTTTAGATTTTCATAGAGGATATGATTTACCTAAATCCGATATGGAAAATGGAGATATTCCAGTAGCTGGCTCGAATGGTGTCATAGGATATCATAACAAGGCTACAGAAATATCACCATGCATTACTATTGGAAGAAGTGGAAGTATTGGTCAACCTTATTATTATGAAAAAGCTTGGGCTCATAATACAGTTTTATATATTGATGATTTTAAAGGAAATAATCCTAAATTCCTTTATTATCTAATAAAAACATTACCAATATCAAAATATGCGGGTGGAAGTGCCGTGCCTTCACTTAATAGGAATCACATTCATCCTTTGCTAATAAAATTCTGTGATAATGTAGAAATCCAAAATCAAATAGCAGGCATCCTTTCCTCTCTCGACGCAAAGATAGAGACGAACAACAAGTTGAATGAGAAATTGGAGGAGATGGCGCAAGCTATCTTCAAATCGTGGTTTGTGGATTTTGAGCCTTTCAAGAATCAGCCATTTCATAAAACGGAACTTGGGATGATTCCTAAAGGTTGGAAAGTCGTATCTCTATGTGACATAGCTAATTTCACAAATGGTTTGGCAATGCAAAAATATAGACCAAACGACGATGAACCATATTTACCTGTTTTAAAGATAAAAGAGTTACGGCAAGGTTTTTGTGATGATACAAGTGAGATTTGTACAAATGACATTTCTGAGGACTATATTGCAGATGATGGAGATGTAATATTTTCATGGTCAGGTACTCTGTTAGTTGATATTTGGTGTGGAGGTGAATGTGGTGTAAATCAGCATCTTTTCAAAGTGACATCTGATATATACAATAAATGGTTTTATTATTTTTGGATAAAAAAGCATCTTGCAGAATTTATTAGAATTGCTAAGGATAAAGCTGTAACAATGGGACATATTAAAAGGGGACATTTGAGAAATGCTCTTGTAGTTGTCCCGAATAATAAAACATTACAACATGCAGATAAAATTTTAAGTACGATTATTAACAGAATCATTGAAACAAAGGTAGAATCTAAGCGTCTCGCCTCCCTCCGCGACACGCTTCTACCTCGATTAATGTCTGGAGAAATAAAAATATAAGGCTTATGGGTGAAAAAGTAAAGTTTACGGAAGACTCGTATGAGCAAGCGTTGATTAGCCTATTTAAGGATTTGGGCTATGAATACGAATGTGGCTATGATGTGGAACGCAACTATAGTGAACCATATTATAGGAAGGACTTGGAGGCCTCGATGAGCAGACTTAATCCAGAATATGAAGCGAGCGTAATAGCCGACGGAATAAAGATGCTGACCAACATTGAGTTTGCCTCACTGGAAGAGAAAAACGAGAAGGTGACGCAATGGGTTCAAGGTGGAATGGAGGTGAACTACCAAAAGGGTGGCGAGACACGAACTGCACTGCTGAGACTTGTTGACTTCGACAATAGGAACAACAACATCTTTAAGGTGGTGAACCAATGGCGAGTGGAGGAGAAACAGAAGAAGAGGTGCGACATTGTGGTGATGGTAAATGGACTGCCGATGGTTGTGATTGAACTGAAAAGTGCCGTTAGCGAGGACGCTGACATCCACGATGCCTATATGCAGATAAGAAACTATCAGCTTGCCATACCGAGCCTGTTCAACTACAACGCCTTCAACGTGATAAGCGACATGACAGAGACCAAGGCTGGAACCATCACGGCAAAGGAAAACAGATACATGGAATGGAAGTCGAAGGACGGAGAATATCAATCGACAATGATTGCAGACTATGAGACATTCTATCGTGGCATATTCAAGAAGGAACACCTGCTTGACATTCTGCATAACTTCATCTGTTTTGACAAGAACCAAGGAAGCGTGAACAAGATTATGGCAGCTTACCACCAATACTTTGCCGTGAACAAGGCAGTGGCAAGGGCACAGAGGGCAATGGAAGGCGATGGGAAGATTGGAGTGTTCTGGCACACGCAAGGGTCGGGCAAAAGCCTTTCGATGGTGTTCTTTGCCCATCAGCTGATACAGAAGATTCCTGAGGTGACAATAGTTGTGGTGACAGACAGGAAAGACCTCGACAATCAACTTTTCGGTCAGTTTGCAAGATGCAAGGACTTCCTTAGGCAACAACCCCAAAATGCCGAGAGCCGTGAAGACCTTGCCAACAAACTGAGAGACAGGAAAAGTGGTGGAATATTCTTCACCACGATACAGAAGTTTGAGAAAGGTGACTCAGCTCTCTCTACAAGGAGGAACATAGTGGTGATGACCGACGAGGCACACCGCTCGCAATATGGTGAGGAACGATGGGACGACAAATCGCAGCAGATGAAAATGGGCTTCAGCAAAAAAATGCGTGAGGCTCTGCCCGGGGCATCGTTCATAGGCTTTACGGGAACACCAATAAGCGACCGTGACCGCGACACGGAGGAAGTGTTTGGCGACTATATAGACGTGTATGACATGAGTCAGGCTGTGGATGACGGAGCCACACGACCTGTGTATTATGAAAGCCGAGTGGTCAACCTAAAGCTTGACGATGAAGCCATGAGAATGCTCGACAAGGAATTTGACAGGCTGAGCGAGGAAGGTGCTACTGACGAGCAGATAAGGGCTGCCAAACAAGAACATAGCAGGCTTGAGGTGCTTCTTGGCGAGGACTCAACAATAGACTCCTTGGTGAGCGACATAATAAAACACTACGAGGAGAACCGTGAGCACGAGCTGACCGGAAAGGCAATGATAGTGGCTCTGACACGAGGCATAGCGGTGAAGATATACAAGAGGATTCTTGAACTCAGACCTGCCTGGGAAGAGAAAGTAAAGGTGGTGATGAGCGGTTCGAACAGTGACCCTGAGGAATGGCAGAAACTGACTGGCGACGACAAATACAGACAGGAGCTGGCAAGGAAGTTCAAGGACGACAACGACCCAATGAAGATAGCCATCGTGAGGGATATGTGGCTTACGGGCTTCGACGTGCCTTCGCTTGCCACGATGTATGTGTATAAGCCTATGAGCGGACACAACCTAATGCAGGCAATAGCGAGAGTAAACCGTGTTTTCCCAGGGAAGGAAGGTGGACTCATTGTTGACTATGTTGGCATTGCCCAAGCCTTGAAAAACGCCATGAATCAATATACAAACCGCGACAGACGTAGGTTTGGCGATCCTGACGTGGCAAAGACCGCACTGCTGAAATGGACGGAAGAGATGGATATATGCCACGACCTGTTGCATGGGTTTGACTATAGTGGCTTTTTTGAGGACGACAACACCCTGAGGGCGCAATCCATCATAGGAGGTGTGAACTATCTTTCAGCTCCTGCCATGGCACAGAAGAAGAAAGACTTCGTAGAGCATAGCTCACTACTACACAATGCCACTACGCTCTGCCGCTCACTACTTGACGAGAGGGACAAGACAGAGGTGTGCTATATGGACGCACTGCGTGTGATGATTGGAAGGTTGTCAAGAAAAGGCAAGATCACCAAGCATGAGATAAACGAGAGAATAGGTGAACTGCTGCGACAGAGCATAAAGAGCGACGGTGTTATAGACCTGTTTGGAGACAGGAAACTGGAATTCTCGCTCTTCGATGAAGCCTTTATGGAAGAAGTTCGCAACATGAAGGAGAAGAACCTTGCCGTAGAGTTGCTATCCAAACTTTTGAAGGAAAAGATTGCCACATCGAAAAAAACGAATGTCATAAGGAGCGACTTGTTTTCCGATATGCTGAACCAAAGCCTTTCAAACTATCTTAAAGGACTGCTCACGAATGAAGAGGTGATTGAGGAGTTGATTAAATTGGCTGAACAAATAAAGAACTCAGATAAAGAGGGCGAAAAACTTGGCTTGAATGTTGAGGAAAAGGCTTTCTACGATGCTCTGTCAACGCCAGAAGGAGTTAGGCAAGCGTATACGGACGAAGAGTTTATAGCTATGACGAAAGAACTGACGGAAGTGCTGCAAAAGAACCGCACGATAGACTGGAACCGCAAGGAGTCGGCGAGGGCTAAGATGAGAGTGATGGTGAAGCGACTTCTGAAAAAATACAAGTATCCGCCCAAACATGCAGAAAAGGCACTGGAAACAGTGATGAGACAATGCAACCATTGGGCTGACGACGAAGAGAACGTGAATTGACATCATATAGGAATTGACGCTGAGACCTGACACTTCTGACAGTATTCAGAACCTGCAAATTCAGAAAATTCGGTAAGAAGACGGTGACAGCAAGGCGTCCACACCATACGGCGTGGGCTCGGCTTGTTTGTGCCTTACCGATGGCTCTTGCAGGTGCCAGAATACTGGTGCTTACGAGTTGACCCACAGCCGTTTTAAAACAATATCAGATATGCATAAGGAGCAAGACATAGAAAAGATATTGGAGCAATTGAAGCAAAAGGCAGGAAACCTGAAAACCTGTTTTCAATTTATGTTAGATGAAGAACATGACACAAACGAAGAATGTGTCATGCAGGCTTGGAATGTAATCATATCAAAATACTCAGAGGGAATTCACGCTCTCTTAATCAGTCTAAAGGAAAAGATACAATGGACTTTTTTGAATGACAGGAAAGCTGAGATACGGGGAATTAAAAGTGACTATAGGAGTACTTTTATATTGAGTAAAGAATATTTGGGTATTGAATTCAACAATTTGTTTAATGACATTTTATCGCTACTTGGAGAGGGTGAGAATGGATTTAGGCAGTCATTGCTTGTTGATGGATATCACGAAAAGCTGTTTGGAAAACATCTCGATGACTACAGACTGGGTAATGAAGCACGGCTGACTGCCATATACATACAGGATAGTGCGGACAGGGCATTCGAATATCCAGACGACAACCAAAGAAAAGTCTTCATGTTGGACGAAAGACGTAAGGAACTTTTCGCTGATAAGGTTGGAAAAATATTTCATGACAACAGGCGTGACATAAAATCGTTTGTTGCTGAAATAATTGACAATAATGGTAAGGATTATTGTGAAAAAGATATTTTTTCATTCTTCGACAAGTATCTTGCCTTTATAATTGCTGAAGAATTTTGCAATAAGAAAGAGGAAGAGCGCACGTTCAAGAATATTATATTTAAGGAGAATGTAGATGTTGACAAAGTTATAAGGAAATTGGACGAATATGTAGATAACCAGACAATCAGTGCGCAAAAGCATTGGTATATTGTATATAAGGTATTCTTAAATAAAGACTGGTTATTTAAAAACAACCAAACAAAATTTAGAGATCAGATAAACTCAGCTTTAGGAAGCAAACTAAAATGCACAGAAGAGGATTTCAGAGCTATTGAAAAATATTACAAGATAACAGACTACTCCAAATGGACAATACAAGATAATAAAGCT
Organism: Prevotella sp.; assembly: GCA_051869235.1. Lineage (GTDB taxonomy): Bacteria > Bacteroidota > Bacteroidia > Bacteroidales > Bacteroidaceae > Prevotella. The sequence continues at coordinate 11,470 of JBJEAS010000046.1, read as the reverse complement.
CCAAGTTGTTGCGAGGCATACAAAAAAATAGCCGATGAACTGGACAGCGAGTTTGACGAAAAGAAATATGCCTTACCAGGAAAGAAGATAAACACAAGAAAAATAGAAAAATTATAACTATCTATCCACCACGTCTATCCACCAAAAAAGCAAAGTATATCCACCACTTCCACCAAAACGGAACGTGGTGGTTTTTTATTTGTCTGCTTTGGAAAATAATGCCGAAATTTGCAAACGTCAATCAGACAAAGGCGTTGCCGACGCTTTGAGTCGATAATGGTTGACGGCGATGTTCGACAAGGCTGAGACAGATAGAAGGATTAAATAATTCAATAATTTAAGGATTAAAGTGCCTATTTGCAGCTGCGGGCGGGGACGCCCACATCCCCAGTAGCATAGGATGAAATTTTTTAAATATGACAACATTGAACAGAAATGATTGCCAGGGCGTGGAGCTGAAATATCCTCTCACGCCTAAGGCTGAAAAGGAACTGGAGGCTATGCGTCCGTTCCTGAGTGACAGGCTTGTACACGACATCAGATGCTTTTTAGGCAGTCTGAGAGCGGAGCTACAGGACGATGAGGCTCTTGCCATGGGAATGATGTTGGTGGCTTACCAACTGATTCCGCGTGACTTGAGTATCGTGAAGAATACAATGCTTGGCTTTTTTGCGAGAATTAAAGAGCAAGTGCTGGACAATTTTGTGGAGAGAAGGGGTTAAATACCCTTCTTTCTTCCTAATGAGAAATTATCAATTTGTATTAAATTTTAAATTTCAAAAGAAATGAGAAAAAACAGAAAGGGTTCGACTGCTCCCCAAAAGCAGCAGACTGTTGAGGACGGGTTTGAGTGCTTTACCATCGATGCAATGCCTCGGAATGTGAAGACTCGAAGCAAAGGGCTCGTAACTTCTGATGAAGACATCATCAAAGTGGTTAGGATACTGATGGAAGGTGATGTCGTGGATAAACCTAAGTGGTGTAAGAATCGCATCGACACTCTCTCGGGAGTTGCCATGCTTGTGGATAGCGACATCTTCCTGAAACAGGACAAAATAGAGATGATGGAGAAGCTGCTGGGAGGCGAGGTGGCGATAAAACCCGTAGGCGACGACATGTGGCTTGTGACGGCATTCTGGACAGAATGACAATGGTACAGGGGAATATCCCCTGTACTGCGAAGAAAACAAAGAACGTGAATTAAAGTAAATATTTTTGGAAATTGCTGTTATATTGCAGGAAATTGCTGTTGGCAAAAAATATGATGTTTTTATTGAACAGCAATTTCCAGCAATGATTCAGCAATTATTAAGACACTGCGAAGCTGATGAGCTTGCGAATAATTATTTTTGGAAATTTATGGATAATTTACGATAATTCGCGTTCAAGAAAAAGAAGAGATGGAACGTATAATTAGACGTGAATGTGCCGTAAATTAAAGTAAATATTTTTGGAAGTTGCTGTCAAATTGATGTAAATTGCTGTTGACAAAGAAATATGATGTTTTTATTGAACAGCAATATTTCGGAATTTTGCGGTTGATGGTACGCAAGGTGCGGGCGAGACGCCCACACCCCCAGCCCTTGCCGCAAAAGATTCAACTACATTTAACTTATAATAATAATTTACTCAACTTTCGGAAGTATGGGAATTTGTTGGTAGTTAAGGAGTTAAAGGAGTTAAGCCAAATGTTATTGCGCTTATATCCAATGCTCTTAACTAATGTCTTTAACTTCCTTAACTTCTTTAACTTCTGAGAATTAAGTACTTCAGAAACTTGAATAATTAAAGGATTGAAAATATGAAACTTACATTGACGAGAATTGCCAAGCGACCGGACTATACCATCGGTCGGCTGACGGACGAGAAAGGGGAGAGGATTTGTGACACGCTGGAGCCTACATGGCGCGACTACAAGGGCGGCGAGCTGAAAGTGCCGAAGAAGTCGGCGGTGCCTGAGGGGACTTATCGGGTGGTGGTGACGAAGTCGCCGAGGTTTGGTCGCTATCTGCCGCTGCTGGTGGGAGTGCCGGGGTTTGAGGGCATCAGAGTTCATTCGGGCAACACGGTGAAGGACACCGAGGGGTGCATACTGGTGGGCGAAAATCTGCAGGTAGGCAAGCTGCTATGGAGCCGCATAACGCTTGAAAAGCTGATGGGGCTGATAGAGAACGAAAAGGAAGTTAAATTAACAATAAAATAAATTATGGAAACAATTAAAGTGAATGTAAATGGCTGCAAGAGTGTGCAGCTTGGGGGCGTAGCCCATGTGACTGACCAGAAGTTTGTGATGTTTTGTCCTGATGACCCTGTGCCAGGGACGGTATGCCCATTCGTATTGAAGGGCAAGGGACAGCTGATGCGAGACGGCACGTTCGACTTCTCGCCGCTGCCGCCGCAGAAGCGACGCGGAGGCACTCTGCTGAAAAAGGTGGCGCACGGAAGACTGTCGGCAACCAAGGACGGAGCGTTCCTGCTGACACTGAAAGTGTTTAAGCATGAGGGACTGGACGTGGCGAAGGTGATGGCAAAAGAGGCGGAGGAGGCAATCTCTAACTTTCGTAAGTAAGGGAAACTGTTGGCAGTTAAGGAGTTAAGGAGTTAAGGAGTTAAGCCAAATGTTAGTGCGCTGATGTCTTATGCTCTTAACTAATGGCTTAACTCCTTAACTTCTTAACTCCTTAACTCCTTAACTCCTTAACTACCAAAATGTTGGGTATATGCGAAACTTAAGTAAAATTATGGACAACATACAGAATGAAAAGAAAGGACAAGTCGGGGGAACGAGAATCCCCCGACAAGCCCGCGCCCAGGGGGTGAGAGAATGTCTCAACCATGTGGGTGTGGAGAATGAGATGCCTGCCCTGTTTACAACCACGGCAACGGCAAGTGTGGTGGCTACGGACGTGGTGGTGGAAATTCACAACAGAGTGCAGCCTCTGAACCAAATCGTAGATATTGTGGGTGACGCTGGCACAAAGAAAAGCTCGATGGACGAGATTTTCTACGAGGTGGGCTACGAACTGGAGCAAGAGAAATGGCGCATTGTGGAGGAGGAAAAGAAATGGCGCACCGAGGCAAAGCGCGACCGCAACGCGAAGAAACAGAAGGACAAGCCGCAATTTCCACTTAGGGTGCAGACACTGAACACCACGGTTGCCAACCTTGCCGAACGCTTGGAGGACATGCAGGGCAAGCGCACAATCTCATTTACGCCTGAGATTGACATCGCACTGGCGAAATGGGGACGTACGGGGACAAACGAATTTTCTACGATGCTGAGGCTCAGTTATGATGCGGCTTGCTATGAACGTGAGGCGAAGAGCCTTGAGGCAGCCAACGTTCACATAAAGAGCTTGCAGTGGAGTGTGATAATGTGCGGACAGCCAGAGTCGCTCTACAAGCTGATGTCGAACATGACGAACGGTCTGCTCTCGCGTACTGCCATAGCGAAAATGCACGACAACACCTACGATATGTATAGCGACGACAAGCCTTTTACGGAGGCTGAGAAGCAGAAAATACATGAGGTGGCGCATCTGCTTGGGCTGATGAAGGGAACAATGGTGCTGCCGAAACTGGAGGCAAGGAGCATAAAATGGGCTAACAACGTGTGTCTGCTGGCGGCTAAGGACGGCAACGACGTGTTGGCAAGATGCCGCCTGAGAGACCACATCACGGCATACAGGATGACGGTGTGCCTGATGCTGTTCAAGGTGGCTGAGCGACTGATTAAGGAGCATGGCTATGAGGGCGCTGAGAAGGTGTTGATGGAGAATCCGGACATCACCGCCAAGCTGATAGTGGACGAGCAGACACCGCAGATGCTGAAGGCTTACGACAACATTGCCGACTACATTCTCGAAATGGACATGCTGTTTTTTGGTGAGAAACTGAAGGCTACATACGAGGACAAGAACTGCCGCGTGGTGGGCGAGGAAAGGACTTACCGAACTGGGAACGACACGATATACGAGTGTCTGCCTACAGTTTTTACGAGGGAGCAGCTTGTGCAGCAGTGCCAGATGAACAATGGCAAAAGTCCAACAGACGCGAAGGTGTCGAGTATGTTGAGAAACTGGAAACGCCAAGGGCTTATTACGCAACAGGCTAATGGATATACAAAAAAGTGAGGCCTACCCCCGACCCCTCCCTGGGGAGGGGAGAGAATGAAGAGTGAAGAATGGCTGTGCGAACCGAAGGCAGAGCCGAGCTTGCTCGAGCTATGCTGAGGTGAAGCCAGCCATCGACGAAGTCAATGAAGAATGAAGAATGAAGAATTGGAAAAAATCAGGGCTACTCCTATAGAGGAGGTGGCTGGGGAGTTGGGAATGAAGGTGGTGCGCCATACGGCGCTCTGCCCATTCCACAACGACACGCACCCAAGCCTGCATTTCAATCGTGGCAAAAACCGATACAAATGCTTCGCCTGCGGGGCAAGCGGCGATGTGGTGGACTTGGTAATGAAATATAATAATGTTGGATTTAGGGAGGCGGTGGAGTGGTTGAGTGAGGAGAGAGGAGTGAGGAGTGAGGAGAAGATTTTGGGGAGTGAGGAGAGTGGAGTGAGGAGTGAGATATGCTTGAGCCTGGGTTTGCAGCAGTGCGGTAATCTCTCTCCTCACTCCTCCAAAACTTCTCTTCCCGACATCGAATACCTCTCCACTCTCGTGGCTCATCCCGTTATCAATGCCGAGGCGGCGCATTTCCTGTATGACGAGAGGAGGATAGACCCGAGGGTGGTGAAGTGGTGCGGACTGACGAGCATCTCGGTGCCTATGCCTTGCTGGCGATGGGGAAAGGCGTTCTACGACGCTCCGAGTCTGCTGATTCCATACCGCGACGTGGACGGGAAGCTGCTGACGGTGCAGGGGAGGAAGATTAAAGAATTAAAGGATGAAAAAATTAAAGAATTCACTCCCCGCTTCCGCTTTCCCCCTGGCTCGCAGGTGGGTATGTACAACAAGCCGGTGCTGCGGCGGCTGAGGGAGGGCGACGAGCTGTGGATAACCGAGGGACCGTCGGACTGCTGGGCAATGCTGTCCGCAGGCAGAAAAGCGGTGGCGATACCTTCGGCAACGAGCCTTACGGTGGACGATGTGAGCCTGCTGAGAGAGGGTCTGCCAAAGGGCGTTTCGCTGCACATGATGCCCGACAACGACCGTCCCGGCATGGAACTCTTCCAAACCCTGAAACGCTCGCTGCCACAGCTGAAGGGGCATGTGCTGCCCGAAGGAGTGAAGGACTTCGGGCAGTGGTATGCTCAAAGTTCAGTTCAGTAAATAATTATTGCTTTGCCACCTCCTTTACGTAAACATCGCGCTTTGGGAACGGCATCTCGATGTTGTTGCGGTTGAGCGTGTCGTAGATGCAGTTGCGAATGTCGCCTTCGGTGAATGCCTGCTTCAGCACGTCGACCCAGCAGAGCAGCTTGAGGTTGATGCTGCTGTCGCCAAAGTCGAGGAACACCACCTTTACGGGCTTTGCAGAGTCGATGTAGGGGTGGTTGAGTGCGCTGACGGCATCTTCTACGATTTTGCTTGCATCCTTGATGTTTGTGCCGTAGCCCACGCCGAAGACTATTGCCGAGAGAGCATAGCCGTGGTTGCGGGTGAGGTTTTTGTAGTTCTTGGTGAACAGCTGGCTGTTCTGGAAGGCTATGACGGAGCCGTCGGTAGACTCGATGAGGGTGCTGACGTAGCTGATGGAAGTCACCTTTCCGCGAATGCCGTCGCACTCGATGAGGTCGCCCACCTTGATGCGGCCTGTCATGAGCGAGATGCCGTAGTAGATGTTTTCGAGAATGTCCTTCGACGCAAAACCGATACCGGTGGAAAGTCCTCCGGTGACCACCATGAGCCATGCGAAGCTGATGTCGAAGATGGAGAGGACGATGAGGAACCACGCTCCCCAAACGACCACTTGCAGCACGTTTTTCCCCATCATCTCGCGGCTGGCTGCCGTGGTGGGGTCTTGCCGCTCAAACTGAAGGCGCAGCAGCGAGCGCAGCGTGGTGCAGATGTAGGAGAAGACGAACCAGAGGCTCACGGCGGTGGAGAGGCGTATGATGCTGAACTTCAGGTTGTCGAGCTGGACGAAGTTGGTGGTGAAGATTTTCCAGCAGAGGACGCTGAGGTTGAACACGTCGGCAGCCCAGTAGATGGAGAGCATCACCGACGAGACTCCCATGATGGGCAGAACGGCCTGGTTGCAGAAATGGTAGAACCAGGTGGCGGTGATGGGGCGTTGGTCGATGCGCTTTCGCTTGCCCACAATCTTCATCCAGCGGCTGAGGCTTGCTATGGTAAGTATGCAGGTGAGCTGCATTATCCACCAAATCAAAACCTGTACGCTCATGAGCGTATAGCCCGACCACGACGACACTACGCTGAAGATGAACACAAGCAGCGAGCAGTAGGAGTAGAACATGTCGACGCGAGGCACGCTGTGGTGGTAGCGTCTGATCATCAACCACTGCCAAATGCTGCTGACAAGGAGTATGGGCGGGAAGATGAGGTTTACCAACTCGTTGGGAATGAGAATGATGCGGAACGAGATGACGATGAAGCCTACTGCCACCAATGGCGCGTAGATGCGGAAAGCCGCCTTCATGTGGTCGTGGCTGAGGCGCAGCAGCAGCGAGAAGAGGATGATGCCGAGCAGCCATGCGTACTCCACGAGCAGGTCGCTTGCCATGATGACGAAGTTCTGGTTGGTGGTGGCGCGTATGACGGCGAGAATGATGGCGAAGGTGAATGTCGTGGACGCCATGATGAAGTAGGACGGACGTTTCAGGAAGTCCTTCTCCCTGATGCGTCGTGGCAGCAGTCGTTTTATGACCAGAATGTTGAGCAGTGAAGCCACTATGCCGTAGAAGAATATCACGACGAAGAGTCCGAAGATGAGTTTGCTGTCCCACTGCGAGTTGCTCAGCGGTCGGGCCTTGTACTTGTCCTCCACGGTCTGTTGCATCTGCATCATGACGAACCTCAGCCTCTTCAATACGGTGAAGTAGCCGTCGCTTCCGTTCTTGAAGATGTCGGTCTGTATGTCGTTGTAGCGCTTGTTGGCGTAGTCGTTGATTTCGCGCAGGTGAGCCGCCGTGCGGTTGTAGATGCGTATGAAGTCGTTGGTGTTCTTGTAGTTCTCCCTAAGCTGCTTAAGTATTGCTGTAGAGAGCCTGATGCACTCGTCGCGGTCGGCCCTTGCCTTCTCGGAGAGCATAATGTCGGGCATGTCGCGAAGGCTTCTCGAAAGGCTGTCGTAGCGGGCAATGTCGAGCTTTGTCCTGTTGAGGAAGCTGACGAAGGGCACTCTGACGCGTGTAAAATCCTGATATTGCTGCGTTGCCTCGTGGCAGGCGTAGGTGAGGTCGAAGACGTAGTCCTGCTTCTGCGAGTAGAGCATCAGCGCATTCTGGTTGCTCTTCTGCCACACTTCCATTATTCGGCTTCTCACCTCGTCGCTTCTCCGCTTCTGCATGGCGAGCCTTGCCGCCTGTTCGCGGTATTGCGTGTTAAGCTCCGTACGGAGTATTGAAAGTGTCTTTTCGAGGTTCTCCTCCTTAAGCACGGCAGACGAGTCGGCGACGAATGCCAGCAGCATCAGCGCGATGGTAATGATGCGTCTAAAAAAAGTATTCTCTTTCATTCTTTCGATGATATTTGTCAGTTTTTACTGCAAAGTTACTCCTTTTTTCGAAAATAATCAATGAAATTGGGAAAAAATGAGTATTTTTGCAAGAAAATTCACATTATTATGATACTGATAGCAGACAGTGGAAGCACAAAGACCGATTGGTGTGCTGTGGAAGGGAAGGATATTTTGAAACGTGTGTCGACCCAAGGCATCAACCCTTTTCATCAGGATGCTACGACCATAAGGCGCATAGTGTCGGGTGAGCTGTTGACCCAGTTTGACGGTCTTCAGCCGGATGCGGTGTTCTTCTATGGCAGTGGTTGCCGTGAAGAGAAGATTCCGATGGTGAAAGAAATATTGACGAATGCTTTTGAAAACGCCAAGGAAATAGAAGTCAACGGCGACCTTTTGGGAGCCGCCCGTGCCGTTTGCAGACTTAAAGAAGGCATTGCATGCATTTTGGGAACAGGCTCAAATTCATGTCTTTATGACGGAAAGGTAATTGTTGACAACATTTCGCCCCTTGGCTACATATTGGGCGACGAGGGCAGTGGTGCCGTGCTTGGGAAAATGTTTGTCAACGAGATGCTGAAGAACAAGGCGTTGAAGGACGTTCGCGACGACTTCTTCTCGCTTTCGAGAATGGACCTCGGCGACATTATAGAGCGTGTCTATCGTCAGCCGCAGGCAAACAAGTTCCTTGCGTCCATCGCCCCGTTTGTGGGCAAGCACATCGACAATCCGCTTGTGCGGAACATCGTGGTGGAGAATTTCCGCCAGTTCTTCCAGAAGAATGTAAAGCGATACGACCGTGGTGACTTGGCAGTAGGTTTTGTAGGCAGCATAGCATGGCATTTCAAGTCGGAACTTGCCGTCGCCGCCGAGCTTGAAGCGGTCAGGATAGGCACGATAGTGAAGAGTCCGATGGACGGACTATTGGCTCATCATTGTGGTTTCGACGTGCAATAATCAAGCTTTTTTTATTAAAAACGACCCTTTTTTGAGTTAAATAGGTTTATAACCTAAAAAAAATGGTTTTCTTCGTTGCATTTTGCAAAAAAATGATTAACTTTGCAGCCAAATGCAGCGCAGCGTTGCATTGCAAATGTATGAAGCAAATTTGAAATAATAATTTATTATATGAATTTTTTCTTTTTTATCACCGTCATCTTGACGGCTGTCGTCCTGGTGGTAGGAGCTTACGTTGTGGCCAAGCTCATTGGTCCTCGCTCGTACAATCCAGTGAAGGGAGAACCGTTTGAGTGTGGTATCCCGACACGTGGCTCGGCATGGCTGCCTTCCCACATCGGCTACTATCTCTTCGCAATCCTCTTCCTGATGTTTGACATCGAGACAATGTTCCTCTATCCTTGGGCAGTGGCTGTCAAGCAGTTTGGACCGATGGCTCTCTGCAGCATCGGATTTTTCCTGCTGGTATTAGTATTTGGCCTTGCGTATGCTTGGCGGAAAGGAGCGTTGGAATGGAAGTAAAGAAACCTGTAATCAAGAGCATTCCTTACGACGAGTTCAAGGACAATGCTGGTCTTGAGAAGATTATCGACGAGCTCCATGAGGGTGGCTGCAACGTCGTTGTCGGCTCGCTCGACCAAGCCATCAACTGGGGACGCAGCAATTCCCTGTGGTCGCTGACCTTCGGAACGAGCTGCTGTGGTATTGAGTTCATGTCGGTGGGCTGCGCCCGTTACGACTTCTCGCGTTTTGGCTTCGAGGTGACCCGCAACTCGCCTCGTCAGGCAGACCTCATCATGGTGGCAGGCACCATAACGCACAAGATGGCCCCTGCCTTCAAGCGACTGTATGACGAGATGGCAGAGCCGAAGTATGTTGTCGCCGTGGGCGGCTGCACCATTTCGGGCGGTCCGTTCAAGTCGAGCTACAACGTGGTGAAGGGCATCAGCGAGATAGTGCCTGTCGACGTCTACATTCCAGGCTGCCCTCCACGTCCGGAGGCTATCCTCTACGGCATGATGCAGTTGCAGCGTAAGGTAAAGGTGGAGAAATTCTTCGGTGGAGCCAACCACAAGCAGAACAGCGAGGAGCGCAAGCTCGGCCTCTCGAACGCCGCCATTGCCTCGGGTTGGAAGAAGCCAACCGTAGTGGCCGACGCACCTGAAGACTTCGTGAAAAACATTAAAAAGGAACAGGAGGAAGCCAAATGAAACTGAACAACCTCGTATTTGACTTTGACAAGTTTGCCCGGGAGATGGCAAACCTGAAGGAAAAGAAGCATTTCGACTATCTCGTGACCATCGTCGGAGAGGATTTCGGCGCCGAGGAAGGCTTGGGGTGCATCTATATTCTGGAGAACACCGAGAGCAAGGAGCGCACAAGCGTGAAGATGCTTGCAAAGAGAGTGGGGGAGGAAGACTTCGTCATTCCTACCGTAAGCAACCTCTGGAAGGTGGCTGATTTGCTGGAACGCGAAGTTTTTGACTTCTACGGCATAAAGTTCCTCGGACACCCCGACATGCGCCGACTATATCTGCGCAACGACTTCAAGGGCTACCCATTCCGCAAGGACTGGATGTTCGACGACTCGTATTCGCTTGAAGACGACGTTGAATCCGACTACACCAACGTCTACAGCCTCAACGCCGACGGACAGCTCGTATGCGAACAGCGCAAGCTGTTCACCGACGACGAGTTCGTAATCAACATTGGTCCTCAGCACCCGTCAACCCACGGTGTGCTACGTCTGCAGACGGTTGTCAACGGTGAGGTGGTGAAGCGAATCTATCCACATTTGGGATACATTCACCGCGGCATAGAGAAGATGTGCGAGAGCTATACCTATCCACAGACTCTTGCACTAACCGACCGCCTGAACTATCTCTCGGCCATGATGCACCGCCACGCTCTTGTAGGCGTTGTGGAGGAGGCGATGGGAGTTGAGCTCACCGACCGCATAAAGTATGTGCGCACCATAATGGACGAGCTTCAGCGCCTCGACTCGCACTTGCTCTACTGCGGATGTTGCGCACAAGACCTTGGAGCACTTACGGCGTTCCTTTACTGCATGCGCGACCGCGAGCATGTGCTCAACGTCATGGAGGAGACTACCGGAGGCCGACTCATTCAGAACTATTATAGAATAGGTGGACTGCAGGACGACATTGATCCAAACTTCGTGGAGAACTGCAAGGCACTGTGCAAGTATCTGCGTCCTATGATTCAGGAATACATGGACGTCTTTGGCGACAACGTCATAACCCACAACCGCTTCGAGCAGGTGGGCGTGATGAACCGTGCCGACTGCATCAACTATGCCGTGACGGGTCCTGCCGGACGCGCTGCAGGTTGGGCTAACGACACCCGTAAGCGTCATCCTTACGACATGTACGACAAGGTCAACTGGAAGGAAATAACCATGACCGGTTGCGATTCTATGGACCGCTACCTTATCCACATCCAGGAGATGTACCAGAGCCTCGACATCATCGAGCAGCTCATCGACAACATCCCAGCGGGCGACTTCTACGTTAAGCAGAAGCCAATAATAAAGGTGCCCGAAGGACAGTGGTACTTCTCTGTTGAGGGAGCCAGCGGAGAGTTCGGCGTTTACATCGACTCGAAGGGCGACAAGAGCCCATGGCGTCTGAAGATGCGCCCAATGGGTCTTTCACTCACCGGTGCCCTCGACTCTATGTTGCGTGGACAGAAGATTGCCGACCTCGTGACCACTTGTGCGGCTGTTGACTTCGTAATTCCAGATATTGATAGATAAAGTTGACAAGTAAACAAGTTGACGAGTTGACAAGTTGACGAGTTGACGAGTTGACAAGTTGACGAGTTGACAAGTTGACGAGTTGAC
>JBJEAS010000045.1:0-3702 GCA_051869235.1 Prevotella sp. | reverse complement strand
ATAACAGTTTACTTTTCATACATTAATTATTTAGTTTATTATTATTTGTAATTCATAGGTTTTCGACGCTGCAAAATTAGTGTTTATCAAACAATTTATGTATTAAATTCATATCAAATACCTTGAAATTCCTATCACATCAACATATTTCATAGTCATTCGTAACATTTCCCCATTTTGCATAATACTATCTGATAATACAGTTGACTCAAGTTTCGCATGTGCTCAACTTAAGGAGTTAAAAGGAGTTAGAAGAAGATACCGCTCCCTTCGGTCGCTCATGAAGAAAAAGGACAATAGTAAAAGCCAGGCTTAAACATACGTCATTTATCTCCTTTTATCTTCATTTATCTCCTTTTTACTACTTGCGAAAGTTGAATAGTTGATTATTCAGCGCGGGCGGCTGGGGGTGTGGGTGTCTCGCCCGCACCTTGCACACAAGGTAATATAAGTGATGATAAAAAAACAACCCGTCCATTAGGCAATAGCCAATGGACGGGAAAGCTCAAAGTATTACAATTAAAATCCAAACCTAACAGGAAGCCCTATTCTCACGAACCAGACTATTCCTTCGTATTAACTAACTAACCAATTTCTTTCTATGAGAAATATTTGTTCCTTTTTCACTGCAAAGATACGAAAAAAAGCGCAATGCTGGATTTGAAATTATCGCAAGGACATTGAATTTCGTATCAGTTTGAAAGCAGCGTCAATTTATGAACATTTTTCTAACTTTTCCGCTCTTCATTCTAACGATGTTGACTCCTCGGCGCAACAACACGACATCGTGAGGTGCATCACCACGTATGGCTTTATGTCGTCTGGCACGAGGTCAATGATTATATGCGGAATTAAAAAAGGCCGATGATTTGCACCATCGGCCCCAAAATCTAAAATGTTTCTTATGACTATTACTTAACGTAAAGTTTCGGAAGTGGTAATTCCCAATGTATAAGGGCTTTATTTAAACCACAGAGATAAAGAGAAAAAGAGATTTTTGGTTTTATAGAGTAGGTCGCAAGCGACGGAGAACGCAGAGTTTCTATGCTGATGTTATCACGCAAAGCCCTCTGTGAACTCCAATTGCCCTGGCATTCAGCCTCTTTCCTAATATAAATACTCTTAATCTCTTAAACTCTGTGGTTCAAAATTACTTCCGAAACTTGAGTTACTTAACGTAAATCTTTCCGTTCATAATAACCAAGCCCTTGGCATTCTTGCCAACCTTCTGGCCGGCGAGGTTGAAGCACTGACCTTCGAAAGCCTTTTCTACAGACACCTTGTTAACGCCTGTAGAAGAGCCTCCCTTAACGAGAGTCATTGCGTCAACAGTGAGTTCTGACCAACCACCAACTTTGATACAGTGGAGATGAACAAAGCCATAATCTTCCTTAATCTTGTTGAGGTCGAATGTATAAGTCCAGCCATTGTCAGCATCGCCTTCTTCTGTCATATAGCGCTCTTTTGCCCAGTCCTTATTGAAGTCAACAGGTAGTGATGGGTCAAAAACATCAGTTGCCTGCTGGTCAGCCTCTGTACGATTAATGAATGGACGTGGGAAAGCGTGATCTGCAGCCTTTGACGAAACGGTGACAACAAGTTTGTCATAATCAGAGATGTCGGCATAGAGGAAATGCAGAACGCTACCGTTGCCGTAAGGCATTCCCGTCTGCTCGCCCACAACGTAAGCACAATCGTTTTCACCACACTCAACAGGATTCTCAGGGTCTGTCCAGTTCATAAACATGTCGGGGAGCAGGTCGTCCTCAACAACTTCCTCTTCCTGCGCCATTGCGTTCACAGTACCCATCATGCAGAATGCTGCCGATGCGAACAAATAAGTAAAAAATTTCTTCATAATAATAATGTTTTTAATTAATAATGTTGTTTTTTAAAAATATGCAGTGCCGGACTTTTTCTTTCCGACACTGCAAAATTATAACATTTATACCACCAAGAGGGTGAATATTATTTCATATACATCGAAATTCGTCTCAAAATGAAGAAAAAATCGAAAACTGAAACAAATGCCTATCCTGTTGCTACAAAAAAGCGGTGATGTAACACAAAAGAGTAAAGTCATAGCTTGCCGTACAGCCATTTGAAAGAGTGGAAACATTAGTGGCAAATTTTCCTCATCACACTTTCTGATTTACGTTTCACGCCGTGAAATATACGTTTCGCGACGTGAAATGTACGTTTCGCGACGTGAAATATACGTTTCACGCCGTGAAATATAACTTTGAATGGTACTGCACAGATTTCCTGCTGAGTTATTTTATTAATTTAGTGATGATAAAAAAATAAGTTGGTACGATTTACCTCAGATTTTTGAAAACAGCCAAAAAGATGAGGTGTTACCATAAGAGATAAAAATTCCAAAGCGTACCAAGTTATTTTTTATCATCACTTAATAGTTTTCCCGCTTAATAAAGTTGATTATTCTGCGCTGGGGGTGTGGGCGTCCCGCCCGCACCTCACGTACTTTGTAACAAATAACGGTAAGTGATGTAATAAAAATCCCGAACTGCCGAGGCAAATCGAGGAAAAAATAAAAAAGCTCCGATGCTATTGGCATCGGAGCAGTGAGTTCATTTAATAAAGCGCACAATTTCAGAATTTCACAACACTTAATCGGCTGATCATATCGTCAAATTTATGCTGTATCAAATCCTTTTGCTTTGGACCGGCTTTTGCTATACCACTTTTATATTTGCGCATTAACGAGGGGTTTATACCAATAGTCTTTGCTAATTCAGACACGTTGATGAATGGGAACGCAAGGAAGAACGCAGTCATATCATAACGATAGTCTATATCTATTCCCCTCGCATCATACCAATCAGGATAAATTCCCGTGCGTTCCTTAATGTATTGTGCCTGCTCATTGACACAATTAAGGAAATCGTCCCTTGCTTCCTGCTCAGTCATTCCATTTGAAAAAAGTGGCAAGCCATCAGCTGCATAAATACTATAGCCCCCATCCTTTCCTTTCTCAATAATTGCAATAATCTTCTTCATAATTAATTCACTTTACATAAACGTTCATTTAAACCCACCCCAACAAATGGGGTGGGAAGCTTTCTCAGAAGCTCTTTATTTTTTCAACCCAGCGGCTTTAAGCATATTGTCAAGAGTTCCATTTGGAATCTCCTGCGTCTTATGTCTGCCTACTGGAATGAAGTAGGGATAATCAGGGTGTACATATTTGTAATGCCCTTTGCCTCCCTTGATTGTCCATCCATGATGTTCAATCAACCTGTAAAATTCGGAATACTTCATAGATCGCTTTATTCAAATGAACAATGCAAAGGTAACGTTTTTGTTCTAAACAAACAAACAATATGGAACATTTTTGTTCTAAAAGCAGTCGGATTAACATAATCCGCCAATATCTTAACAGTAATTTACAAATCCTCATACAAAAACTCCCGAACTGCAAGTAGCAATTCGGGAGTAATTTGGATTATGAGGATGTTTTTTATTTTATAACAACCTTGTTGGAACGTGTCTTGCCATTGCGTAGGAGCAGGTGCTCGATGAACACTCCGCCTCGTGGCTCGCTCACCATTCTTCCCTGCAGATCGTAGAAGGTGCGACTCAGGACGGACTCGTCATTAGCATCTGTAGGAATGTCCCTTATGCCCACGGTCTCGTCGTAGGTGATGCCGTTGAAGACGATGTCATCCATGAGGAATCCGC
>JBJEAS010000044.1:0-17040 GCA_051869235.1 Prevotella sp. | reverse complement strand
AGTGCTTCCAGATGGTCTTGAAGTCGTAGCCTATGGTGAGGTTCTGCAGACGGAAATAGTCGGCATTCTCGATGTAGATGTCGGAGATTGACTGCCAGTTTACACCTGAGTTCATCTTGGCAAACTGAGGATACTTGTTGCTTGTGCCCTCACCGTTCCAATATGAATAAACCTCAGAGGTGAAGTTTTCGTACTCGCCGTCGGTGAACTTACGGTATGAGCGAGCCACCTGCTGGCCGAGTGCTGCATAACCAGTGACGTTGATGTCGAAGCCCTTGTAGCTTGCACCGAGGGTGATACCCATCGTTACGTCAGGTGTAGGATTGCCGAGGTCGGTCTTGTCATCGTCGTTAACGATGCCGTCGCCGTTTACATCGACGAATTTCAGGTCGCCTACTTTCAGGCTTGAACCCTGGTGAGAGTTTGCTGGGTCACCGTCCTTCAGTGTTGCGGTGTATGCTGCGAGGTCAGCCTCATTCTGGATGACGCCGTCGGTCTTGTAGCCCCAGAAGTAGCCGATTGGGTGACCTTCCTCGAAGCGTGCCATATAGCCTGTACCTTGAGCGAGCAGGTCGCTACCGCCGTTGTTGTATTTCTGTGGAGAGTTAACCTCAGTCACCTCGTTCTTGTTGTATGCTATGTTGTAGCCGATGTTGTACTTGAAGTCCTTGCCAATCTGGTCGTTCCAGTTGAGGGCTACTTCAATACCAGTGTTCTCAACAGTACCGGCGTTCTTCATCTGTGATGAGAAACCTGTTGTTGGTGATACAGGAACAGCCACGAGCAAGTCCTTTGTCTTCTTCTTATACCAGTCGAAGTTGAATGCCAGCTTGCCAGAGAGGAAGCGTGCATCGAGACCGATGTTCAGCTGCTCAGAAGTCTCCCATGTGAGGTCCTCGTTGGCGAGACGCGAGAGAGAGGCTCCGCGCACTGGGGTGTCCTTGGTGTTGCCGAACGAGTAGTTGCTGTATGCATCGTAAGCGAAGGCTGCCTCATATTGGAATGCAGAGATGTTCTTGTTACCGTTCTGTCCCCAACCTGCACGCAGTTTCAGGAAGTCAAGTGTGCCGGCAAGTGGTTCCATGAACTTCTCGTTGCTGACAACCCAACCTGCAGAGAACGATGGGAAGTAACCCCAACGCTTACCAGGGGCGAACATTGAAGAACCGTCGGCGCGGATGATGGCAGAGAACATGTACTTCTCGGCGAAGTCGTAGTTCAGACGACCGAAATATGACATTCCGCGTGAGTCGGTGCTTGGCAGACCGCTGACAGTGGCCGATGTGTTGTTCTTCATCAGCGACATGTAGGCGTGGTCAAAGTCGGAAATGATTGCGCTTGTGGCAGTGGCGTTGATTTCGAAACCGAAGTCTGGACGGCTCTCGCCATACTCGGTACCAACAAGTACGTCGAAATGGTTGTCCTTGGCAATGTCGAACTTGTAGTTCAGAGTGTTGGTGGTGCCCCAGCTCCAGCCTGTTCCAAGCTGGTTGGTGGCTGACTCGTTGGTGCGCTGGTCGCCTTGGTCGTTCAGGTGATAAGTGCCGAGGAATGCACGCCATGACCATGTGTTCTGCTTGTAGCTGATCTGGCCACGATAGGTAAGACCCTTGATTGGCTGAATCTCAACATAACCCACTACGTCGAGGTTGTGGTTCACGCTCTTGTTGTTTGCACTCTGGTTGTTCACCAGCGATGCTATTGGGTTTGTGGCGTAAGACGTGTAGTTGAAGAAGCCTGAGCTCTTCAGGTCGTCGTAGCCGAAGTAGTCGCCATTACTATTATAAATAGGTATAAGAGGGTTGGCGCGGAGCATCGTCGAGAGCTGGTTGGCATACATGTTGCCGTCGTCGAGACCCTGCTTCTGGCGATGACCGTAGTAGAGGTTCTCACCAACTTTCACAACGTCCAGTCCCTTTGAGTTGCGATAGATGACGTGCTCTGAGTTAAGGCGCAGTGTGAAGCGGCGATAGTCAGACTTTGCATAGTCGCCACCGAAAACACCGTCCTGATACTGATAGCCCACACCCATTGAGAACTTCGACATGTCGGAACCGCCTGTGATGTTCAGAGAGTGGCTGGTTGTAACGGCGTTCTTGTTGCGCAGAGCCTCCACCCAGTTCGTTCCAGGATTCTTGCCGCTCTGATAGTCGGCGAGGAGCTGCTCGTTGCCCTGGAAGTAGTCTGCCCAATTGTAAGGAGACTCGCCAGAGTTGTACTTGGCAAGGTCCATAACCTTCATATACTCGCCTGCAGTGAGCATCTGAGGCAGACGGTAGATGTTTGCCCAACCAATGTAGCCGTCGTAGCTTACCTGCACCTTGCCTGCCTTACCCTGCTTTGTGGTAACGAGGATAACGCCGTTGGCGGCTGCAGAACCGTAGATGGCGCAGGAGGCAGCGTCCTTCAATACGTCGATACGCTCTATGTCGGCAGGGTTGAGGTTGTTGATGTCGCCACCCGAAACGCCGTCGATAACGTAGAGAGGAGCAGTGTTGCCGTTGGTACCGGCACCACGGATAGTTACCTTGAATCCGTCACCAGGCTGACCTGACGATGCCTGAATGTTAACACCAGGGGTCTGGCTCTGCAAAGCGCCGAGGGCCTGTGTAGTGTTGAGCTTTTGGATGTTCTCGCCCTTCACTTCAACCGTGGCACCAGTGACGAGCTTTTTCTTCTGTACACCGTAACCTACAACCACTACCTCTTCGAGTTCCTGGCTGTTGCTTACGAGCTTCACGTTCACCTCGCCGCTCTGTGGGATTACCACTTCCTGAGTCTTGTAGCCGATGTAGGTGATTACAAGAGTCTGGCCTGGCTTGGCGTTGATTGAGAAGTTACCGTCGAAGTCGGTAACCGTTCCGTTACTTGCGCCGGCACCCTTCACCATGACCGTGGCTCCAATGACTGGACCCATGTCGTCACTTACGGTACCCTGCACTTTCTTTGTTTGCTGAACGGCTGGGAGAGGCGAGTTGGCAGCGTCGGCGAAAGCCTCTACTGGCACTGCTCCAAGCACTGAGCATACGCCCATCAGCACGACTGATTTTTTGAAATTCAAATCCATACTTGAAGTACTTTTTTTCTTTTTAGGTTTAAATTTGTTCCGCCGGCTTTGGCCGGCAAACACGAGTAAAATCTTTGTTGCTAAGGTTTTTCTCTTTTAATAATAATAGGTGCTGCTTGGTTGACAGCTTTTGCCTCGGAGTCTGACTAAGACTGTCGGCACCAAAAATTCTCACTATGAGCTGTTGTTTGTCATATTGTTAGCTATTTTTATTTATATTTTGTTAATTGATTTATCTAAGGTGGACTGTTAAAGTACTTTTTAGGTAAATGTGTTTAAAACCACGGTGCAAAGATAGAGTTTTTTTTGCAAATAGTATAATACTTTTTTGTTTTTCTTCAATACTATTTTGCGAAAATATCACTTTTTTGGCGAAAATAACGCAAATCTTTGATGTTTTTCTGCACTTTTCTTAATATGTGTAAATACTACACTATTGGTTTTGCCTTTATTTAGACTTGTGTATATAAACATGACCATGCGGTTGGAATAATACGAAAAATGACAATATAATGGAAAAAGGGGAATGAAATTGGTGACGAAATACAGTATATAAATAATGAAACTATGAAGACAAACAAGGCAACCATCAGCATTGGGCTGAGAAGAAAAAAGATGAGCGGCGGGAAGTCGCCCGTTGTGATGAGGGTAAGATGGCAAAGGACGCAGGCGGTGATGACGCTGCCTGTTGAATGTATTGCCATAGAATGGGATGAGAAGAGGCAATGCATCAGTGCCTTAGCCGACAACCACGCCGTGGGCAATGCCATAATAGCAAGGTTCAGGCGAGAGGCAGAAGAGGCGAGAGACCTCTTTATTTTAGAAGACAAGGCGTACACTGCTTCAAGCATCATTTTGGCAGTGAAGAAGAGGCAACGTGGCATGAGGCGTTTTGTGACGTTGCGTGAAACGTTTGCTGACATGATTGACGTCAGCAGACAGAAGTCGCCAGCCACACTGAAGACTTATCGCAATGCCTTCGTCTCTTTTCTCCGCTGTTTTGGAGTGAAGGACAAGCCTCTTGCGGAAATCGACGCTGACGCGGTGCAGAAGTATCTGTTATGGTTGAAGAGGAATGAAAGGATAAAGTCGGCAAACACTTGTAAGGAATATGTGGAGAAGATGAGCCGGATATTCAGTCATGCTGTAGACAAGGGTTTCTCTGAGCAAAATCCATTTAGGGCTGCAAGAGCGGGGAAGAAATTCCATCGTGTGTATAAGAACCAGTCGCTCAACGAGTTTCAGCGCAACCTGCTGTTTGAGTATTTCGAGGAGAGACGTAGCGAGATGGGCTTTGGCAGAATGGACGGCAAGCTGCGCCGTCCCTTCAGCAAGGAGTTTGCCCTGTGGTTCTACCTTTGCGGTTGCACGATGCAAGGACTTGCGCCGATAGACTTGGCTCTGATGAGGTGGGACGACATGGCGAGTGAGACGTCGAGGGCGTGGATGTTCAAGTTGCGCCGACGAAAGACAGGGCAGCCTGTAGATGTGGCAGTGTGGAAGAGCGAGAGGAACATGTCGTTGCTTGCGCCTTGCATCGGTAGGCGCACAGAAGGTCGGCAACTGCTCTTCCCGCTGATGGACGGCGTAGACACAAGCGATGCCGAGGCGGTGGAGCGTAGGGAGAATGCAGTAATCAGCGGAATGGCAAGCTCGCTGAAGAAGGTGTGGTGCGAGTTTAACAGCTGGATAACGGTTCGTGCGGAAGATGGCTTTGACGCATGTCTCTACAACGGCGACGGAACGGTGAGGGAGCGAAAGCGCATAACGAGCGGGAATGTCATTGATGTGCTTGTCGACGAGCAATTTACGATGTACAGCTATCGCCATACGTTTGCCACGATATTCATGGAGAACGGCGGGACGGCATACGACCTTGCCCGCCTGCTTGGAAGAACCGTTGCCAGCATAGACGAGTATCTTGCATCTTTGCCGTTCAACGCCGAGCGCAGGATGCAGAGGATGCTGCAACTGATGGGGTGATGCCGTGCGTAGCTGGGGGTGTGGGCGAGACTCCCACACCCCCAGTAGCGTCAGACAACTAAAAAGAGTCAGCCATCAAGTCTTGTCTGCCGATGATGCTGAAAATGGTGATGTTGTTGTCCTCGTTGAGTATTCTTAGAGTACGCAATATCTCGTTAAGCGTAGAACCACTTGTAGTAACATCATCGACAATAAGAATGTTTTGTTGGCGAATCTGTTTGCAAAGTTGTTGGTTATTATAAAATCCTTCTTTGGAGCTTTCAACCATTTCTTGAAAATTGCATAACTTAGGTTGTGCGAAACGATAAATATAACGAAGCATATATTCGTTGACTTTACTTGAGGATTCTGGCATTACAACCAAATTGAAATTGTAGAGGTTTATCTTGTTGTGGAGTGTATCAACTGCTTTCTTTATGAACCGTGTTAGTTCGGGATTGTCTTTCAATGAATGAGGGAACTTCATATACTTAATGAAAGCACTCCTAACGTTTCCATCTACATTGTCAGAAAACTCATAGCCATAGTAGAAGCATTTGCCAAATGCCTCTATTTGGTATCCATTGCCCGTGAGCTTCACGATGTCCTCAACCCCATCATGCTCAAAGTCAAATACGAACTGTTGTTCCTTATCGTTGTATGTTACTCCCATTTCTTAATGCTACTTATAAAGATTCCCACTCGTCCCAATCCGTTTCAATTAAATATCTCTCTATCGTAAGAAACGCCTTCGATGATTTCTGAAACATTATTGGAATAATCGACCATGTCTTGAAGTCTGCCCTTGTCTCTAACTCTTTCTCTCATAGATAAGAATTTTATCACGGTTTACACCATCGACAGCATAAGGTCTTAATGAAGAAGCCTCGACCAAATCTACCTCCTTGCCTAAAAGTTCCTTCAAGTCAACGTAGAAGCCACCCATAGTGAAAAGGGTAAAAGCCCCAGCAGAATAGTCAGGCTCAAACAGAATGTCAATATCGCTGTTTGGTGTTTCTTCGCCTCTGGCATAAGAACCAAACAGCCATGCCTTTAGCACAGGCTTTGTGCTAAAATAATTGGCAATTTTGTCTGTATATGCACTTCGTTCCATAATTATTCTATTGTTATCACATTTAACCTGCAATTTTGTGCAAAGATAGTGCATTTTGAAGATAATTCAAAATAAAAAGATGAAAACTTTGTTGTTTTACTGAACTTTTTTCTCATCACTAAAGGAACTTCTTTCCCCTTTCAGTCAGTGCCAGATGGTTTCCACCTATTCAAAAAGCAGTCTGGCACGATATTCATATATGACATTAAGCCTTTGGGATGTTTAGTGCTGAAGGTGTTTTGAGGGGAGAAAACGTTTGTTTGGGCTACTGAATTTATTTATTTGAGCTACGGAAAACAATCGTTTGCAGTAGAGAAAACCATTTTCTACTATCTTGTGCCATCTGCCATTAATTATGCCATTATGCCAGCTATTATGCCATTTATTTCCAAACAACACATTCCGTAGTTTTCTTAATGGCATAATAGCTGGCATAATGGCATAAATTAAGAGTTTCGTATGTACTCAACTTATTGAGTTGATACTTGCGAACCAACGGTCACTGGCCGAAGGATAAATGAGTTCCTCGAGCTGGGCGAAAAAGTTGAATTAACTACCTGAATCGTTGAAAACAATTGTCTGGATAGTTGCATATATGCAATTAGTGTTGTACTTTATGCCCGTAAAATTTAATCAAAATGCACTTCACCGTCTCGAACGCATCTCGAAGGCATCTCGAAGGAATACCGAAGGAAGAGGAGGGGCGGAAATTAACAAAACAACAATTTTCGTTTAACAATTAAATCGCTGAACTATTATTACTCGACTTTCGGAAATGGGGTAGATTGTTGGTAGTTAAGGAGTTAAGGAGTTAAGAAACTTGATTTTTTATTGTTGAGATGCCGCATATTTTATTCAATACATTGTCAGAATGGGGTAAATCTGACTATTGTATCTGACGATACGGAAGGATTGAAGAACATCAGCATATAGACAGGCAAATAAGTGATTCTACCAAGGGTAGAAACGTTGGCATTTGATATTACCATTGCCGACTTGATGTCGTAATCAGGAGTTGCCATAACATTAGACAATGCATTGTGCCTTTTGAAATCCTTGCCGGACTTAATCTCTATTGGCACGACCTCGCCGTTGTGTTCAACCACAAAATCAATCTCGCCTTGCCTTTTGCTGTTGAAATAGTACAGTGAATACCCATGTGCAACCAGTTCTTGTGCTGCCAGATTCTCATATATGGCACCAAAATTAATGTTGGCTTCTCCCATTATTATTTTCAAGGAAAGCTCAAACGGATAACAGCTTGCAAGCAAACCGACATCGTTGAGGAACAGCTTAAACAGGTTTCTCAGTTCGTTGAGGCGCAAGGGCTGCTTCGGCTCCTCTACATTATATACAGGCAATGCTACGCCCGCATCCGACAGCCAAAGGAAACTGTTCTTGTAGCGTTCGTATTTTGCGTTCTCATTGAGAGACTTCAGTATGAACCGCTTGTTTTTCGCATTCAGCTCGGATGGTATGAGGTCGAAAATCTCCTGTATATATAATTTGTTGTCAACGTCATATTTTGCAATGTCTTTTTTGTAGAGGTTCACAATCCCCTCTTGAGCAAATCTGACATCATGAAGATTATTTGTGCTTAGGTACTTTACAACTACCTCAGGCATACCGCCGACAACAAGATACAAGTTGACGAGCTCAAGCATTTTTACGTGGACAACATCGTCAACAGCCGATTTCCTGTCATAACAATCCCTAATGTGCGACATCGTCATTTCGCTCATGCCCAAAGCATTGGAAAATTCTTCAAGGTCAAGCGGATACATCCTTTTTTCATACAGATACCCAACAGGAATGCTGCGGATGTCTTTCATCTGAACCCCAAGCAATGAGCCACTCAATACATACCTGTAGCTACCCTCATCAACAAGGAATTTTATTGCCGTCAAAATGTCGGGACACTCTTGTATCTCATCGAAAAAGAAAAGAGTCTGCCCCTTCTTCAAATTTCCACCTGCGTAAGCCGACAGACGCAGCAGCATCTCCTGAGAATTGCGCGGATTGGCAAACAGAGCCTTGAGCGATGGATTCTCAATGAAATTGAGTTCCACTACCCGTTCAAACATCTCATTCCCAATGTGCCTAATTGCAAACGTCTTTCCGACTTGTCGAGCACCAGAAATAAGGAGTGCTTTCTTCTCTTTTGCAAAGAAGTTGCGCATAAATTTATAAATCTTCCTGTCAATCATGTACTTACGTTTGGTGAATAATGTGATACAGATGGAATATGCCGCTTTTCCAACCCATTTTAGGGGCACTTCTGCCGCTTTTCCAACCCATTTTAGGGGCATTTCTGCCGCTTTTCCAACTTTTGACCGATGCAAAGTTAGTGTTTTTATTTAGATTCTGCAAGGAAAAAGCGATGTTTTTTCAGTAATAAAGAAATGAAGTCCTTTAGCGGCTGATGGTGCGCTGAGTGCGGGCGGGACGCCCACACCCCCAGCCGTTGGCGTAACAAACGGCACAAGAAGGAAACCTTAATGGCTAAGGGACAGACAGTTGCGAGGGGAATGCCGTGTTTGCCGGCCAAAGCCGGCGGAACAAATTTAAACCTAAAAAGAAAAAAAGTACTTCAAGTATGGATTTGAATTTCAAAAAATCAGTCGTGCTGATGGGCGTATGCTCAGTGCTTGGAGCAGTGCCAGTAGAGGCTTTCGCCGACGCTGCCAACTCGCCTCTCCCAGCCGTTCAGCAAACAAAGAAAGTGCAGGGTACCGTAAGTGACGACATGGGTCCAGTCATTGGAGCCACGGTCATGGTGAAGGGTGCCGGCGCAAGTAACGGAACGGTTACCGACTTCGACGGTAACTTCTCAATCAACGCCAAGCCAGGCCAGACTCTTGTAATCACCTACATCGGCTACAAGACTCAGGAAGTGGTAATCCCACAGAGCGGCGAGGTGAACGTGAAGCTCGTAAGCAACAGCCAGGAACTCGAAGAGGTAGTGGTTGTAGGTTACGGTGTGCAGAAGAAAAAGCTCGTCACTGGTGCTACGGTTCAGGTGAAAGGTGACGAGATTGCAAAACTCAACACTACAAGTGCACTTCAGGCTATGCAGAGCCAAAGCCCTGGTGTGCAGATTACACAGTCGACAGGTCAGGCCGGCGACGGTTTTAAGGTAAACATCCGTGGTATCGGTACAACGGGTGACTCATCACCTCTCTACGTTATCGACGGTATTACAGGTGGCGACATCAACTCGCTTAACCCATCGGACATTGAGAGCATCGACGTACTGAAGGATGCCGCCTCGGCTGCCATCTATGGTGCTCGTGCCGCCAACGGTGTTATCCTCGTTACCACAAAGCAGGGTAAGGCTGGCAAGCTGCAGCTGTCGTACGACGGCTATGTTGGTTGGCAGTATCTTGCAAAAGAGCCGGATGTGCTTGACGCTAAGGAATATATGTATGCTGAGGAACTGAAGGCATTCAATGGTGGAAACAGCATCAAGCCTTGGGACAGCGTTCTTCCTGCAAGCCTCTATGAGTCAATCATGAATGGCACTTGGAACGGAACCAACTGGCTTAAAGAGTCTTACCACAAGGGTGCTCCTACTCAGAACCACGCAGTGAACCTTACTGGCGGTAACGATGTCTCGAAGTTCTCTATGGGTGTTTCCTACACCAACCAGAAGGGTATTCTCGGAGGTGAGGCACAGTCGAACTACGAGCGTTACAATGCCCGTATGAACTCTGAGCACATTCTGCTCAAGGCGAAGGACTTCGACGTAATAAAGATAGGTGAGAACATCACATTCAGCCATAAGGGACGCAACGGTATCTCGGTGGGCAACATGTACTGGAACAACGTACACTCGCTTCTTATGGGCAACCCTCTGCTTCCTGCATACGACGAGGACGGCAGCTACTACTGCAACGACGCAATGAACCGCGACGGTTGGAGCAAAGGTAGCGGTGCAAGCAACCCTCTGGCTTCTGCAGCCCTTTCATCACAGGGTCTTAACGAGAGCAAATCATGGGACCTCAGCATGATTGCCTACTTGGAGGTTCAGCCTATCAAGAACCTTATCTGGCGTTCACAGTTCGGCTACAAGTATTGGAACTCTACCTACCGCAATATGGAGAAAGTTGCCAACAACGGTTCTGTTCCTGTTACAGAAGAAGCAGTAAACCAAAACATGGAGACAGGCTCGAAGTTGTCTCTTGAAAACACTATAGCCTACACATTGCAGCTCGGCAAGAACAACCTCAATGTTGTTGTAGGTAATTCTATCGAGAAGAACTCATTTGGAGTGAAGATGGATGTCACTTCACACAACTCGCTCTTCGGCGACGACTGGGATCGTGCATATCTTAGCAACACCAAGCCTGCCGACTATAACATAGGCATCACAAAACTCGTTGGTGAGCCACTCGGCGACTGGTCGTTAGCTTCGTTCTTCGGTCGTGCAAGCTGGAACTACGACGAGAAATACATGGCTCAGTTCACTATCCGTACCGACGGTTCTTCAAACTTCATGCGTGGACACCGTTGGGGTACATTCCCTTCTGCATCTGTAGGTTGGGTTATAACAAACGAGAAGTTCATGCAAAAGACTTCTTCATGGCTCGACTTCTTGAAGATCCGTGCTTCTTGGGGTCAGAACGGTAACCAAAGCATCTCCAACTTCCAGTATCTTACTTCATACGCATTCGACAACCTCAACGGTTACTATTTCGGCATCGACAACAAGACATTGCAGACCACCGGTGGATATGCCGACATACTGAAGAACGAGGACGTAACATGGGAGACATCAGAGCAGATTGACCTCGGTATCGACGCACGCTTCCTCGGCGGCCGCCTCGGATTCAACTTCGACTGGTATACAAAGAAGACAAAAGACTGGCTCGTTCAAGCTCCTATCCAGGCTGTTTGGGGTCTCAGCGCTCCTTACATCAATGGCGGTGACGTTAAGAACACTGGTATTGAAATCGGTTTGAACTGGAACGACCGCATCGGCAAGGACTTCTCTTACGGCGCAGGCTTCAACCTTTCGACCAACAAGAACGAGGTTACACGTATTGCCAACTCAGAAGGAATTATCCATGGTCCTGCATCAGTTCTGCACCAGCAGGAAGAAGAAATCTACCGTGCTGAGGTAGGCAAGCCTATCGGTTACTTCTGGGGTATGAAGACAGCCGGAGTATTCCAGAATCAAGCACAGATTGACGAATGGCTGAAGACCTATACCGACGAGCTTCACGGCACACCACAGCCTGGTGACCTTATCTATGTAGATACAAACGGCGACGGAAAGGTAAACAAGACCGACAAGTGCGAAATTGGCAATCCTCATCCAGACGTTACAATCGGCTTCAACATTCACGCTGAATACAAGGGCTTCGACTTTGCCATAACAGGTAGTGGAGCTTTCGGTCAGCAGATTGTACGCACATGGGACAAGGGCGAGAGCACTGTCTCAAACTACAACAAGAAGATTCTCTACGGCTCATGGAAGGGCGAAGGCACAAGCAACTTCTTGCCAAAGCTCGACAACATGAACGGCGTTAACTGGATGACCTTCTCAGACATTTGGGTTGAGGATGCCGACTATGTTAAGATTCAGAACGTAACTCTTGGTTACGACTTCGCACGCCTTTGGAAGCACTGCCCATTCGGTCAGCTTCGCCTCTACGTTCAGGCTCAGAACCTCTTCACCTTCACTGGCTACTCTGGCATGGACCCGGAAATCGGTTCATCAGGTGGCAACGACGACTCTTACTCTTGGGGTGCTGGTATCGACAACGGTTTCTATCCAAGTCCAAGAACTTATTTGGTAGGTGTTAATATTAAATTCTAAACGAACAACGACATGAAAAAAATATATATGTTAGGCCTTGCGGCAGCAATGATGTTCAGCTTCAGCAGCTGCGAGGACTTCCTCGACTCCGAGAACTACACAGGCAAGGACTCGGGAAACTATCCAAAGACAGAGGATGACGTTAACCAGATGGTTTCGTCGGTTTACAAGGCTTCCTTCTATCAGCAGTGGCAGGGCGACTATGGAAACAATCCTCATAAATATTTCGCTTTTGCAAACATCGCTTCCGACGATATGTTTGGCGGTGGTGGACAGAACGACATCAACACTCAGATGCTCGACCACCTGCTCTATACATCAGACACGGACTTCGAGGGCTACTGGTCGGCTTGCTATTCAGCAATAGCACGTGCTAACGCTGCTCTTGCCGCCGTTGACAATGTTACCGACGAAGACCTTCGTAACCAGACGAAGGGAGAGTTGCTCTTCCTCCGTGCGTTCAACTATTTTGACTTGGCAAAATGCTTCGGAAATGTTCCTCTGCTCGAAAAAGCTCCTGAGGGAGTTGAAGAGGCACAGACTTCTCCTGAGCAAAAGACTCCAGAGGAAATCTTCAAGAAGATTGCAGCCGACCTTTATGTCGCTACGAAGATAATGCCTGCATACAAGTACGACGGTTGGAGTAAGGTGCAGTTCGGCAAGGCTACACGTTGGGCTGCCGAGGCACTGCTCGCCCGCGCGTTCCTTTATTATACTGGTTTCTTCAACCAAAGCTCAATGCCTATGGAGCCTGTTGAGGGCTACGATGCAACTGAGGTTACAAAGGACTATGTAGTAGAATGTCTCAACGACGTTATCAACAACTCTGGCTTCGGTCTGCTCGACGACTACCGCTCTCTGTGGTGCTACTCCAACGAGTTGACAGCCAAGGACTATAGCTATGTGAGCGACTTGGGTCAGACATGGACAGAAGGCAACAAGGAAGCCATCTTCTCTGTAAACTATGCTTTGCGTGCAGAATGGGACTCCCAACTCCACATGACAAACCAGTTTGCACTGTTCTTCGGTATCCGTACCAACGACCCAGGTTCTGACGACCGCTACAATCTCAGCAATCCTAATACCTGCTATCCATTCGGTGGCGGTTGGGGCTGCGGTCCTGTAGCTGGAAACTTGGTTGACGACTGGAAGAAGGCAGAGCCGACCGACAAGCGCTTCGATGCATCTGTCATGAAGTTTGCCGACGGTTGGGACTACACCAACAGCGACAACGGTATGGAAATGTCTGGCTATCACAACAAGAAAATAGGTTTCGTTCGTTCAAGTGGCGGCAAGTACTTCTCGTTCAACGTAGAGAAATACGGTTCGGGCGACCAAGTTGGTCACTTCCAGGCTTCAAGCTGCCAGCCATTGGTTCTTATCCGCTTTGCCGATGTGCTGCTGATGCAGTCGGAGTTGACACAGAATCCTGATGGAATTAACAAGGTGCGTGCCCGTGCAGGTCTGAATCCTGTAGCCGCCTACTCGCTTCAGGCATTGCAGAACGAGCGTCGTTGGGAGCTTGCCTTCGAGGGCTTGCGCTGGGACGACATTCGCCGCTGGCACATCGCTCCTGAATGCCTTGCAAAACAACTCGGTCAGCCTATCTACAACTGTGGCACAAAGACTGTGATGAAAGATCAGGGCGAAGGATATGTTAACCGCTACAATGCTACAAATGGTTATATGAGAATACCAGGAATGGAGGTTACTCTGTCAAACGGCTCGCTCAAACAGAACGCTGGTTGGGACGGAACGACAGGTATCTACACAAGCTGGCAATAACATTAAAAACTTAAAAAGAAAAGAATTATGAAGAAAATAAGTTTAGGTTTCTTTGCACTTGCAGCTTTGCTGACTGCCTGCGACCCTGCCAAGGACGACTATAAGGACAATGCAAAGATGTATACCGCCGAAGCATTGGGTGAAAGCTTCTCGTTCACTCAGGCAGACGAGAATGGCAATCCCGCTCCCGACGGCAACTACTTTACGTTCCAGACCAACCCTGCTACTATCGTAACAGTATATAATTTGGATTCTGACGGCAACGAGAACATCCTCTCGCAAGGTACTGCCGTAGGCTCGTTCAAGATTGCCCCAAAGCGTGGCTCAGACCCTAACCAGAAGTTCTATGTCCGCACTCGCAATGCCGACGGAACATATACCGACGCAGAGAAGTCTTGCACCGTCTATGTAGCAACAGAGCTGAGTCCAGAAATGCGTCTCCTCGCTTCTGATGCTTACGGCTATAAGGTTTGGACTTGGGACACAGAGTTCCGCAGCGACGGTGGTGCTTGGGGCAACATGGGTTATGCTCCTGGTGATGGCGCATCATTTGCAAACGAAGGCAACGGCATTTGGTGGGGTTGTCCTCCTGCCGACCTTACTGGTCAGCTTCAACATTCTGATACAGGAGCTGCAACTGGAGAAGAAGATCCAAATGCATACATGGAGTTCTCCGACGATGGCAAAATCAAGACATACGATGCCAACGGCACACTTATCCGCGAAGGAAAGTACTCTGTTACAGGGTGGACTGGTGAACGCACTACTCCTTCTGTTGACGGTTCACAAACAGAGTGGGCATACGGAACACTCGTAACAACAGCAGGCTCAATCCTTTGGCCATTCCAAATCAATGCTGGCGGCGTTTGTCCTACAGACTTTGCTATCATGCAGCTTGATGCAAGTCACCTGAAACTTGTCTATGCCGCTCCCGGTACAGGCGGTTGGGGCGAGGCTACATGGTGGGCTTTCAAGAGTAGCTCAGACCTCGAAGGCGCAATCACCGGTTTCGACAAGAAGGCATGGACTTGGGACACAGAGTTCCGTGGCGACGGTGGCGCATGGGGCAACATGGGTTATGCTCCAGGTGATGGTGCTTCGTTTGTAAAAGACGGCAATGGCATTTGGTGGGGTTGTCCTCCAGCAGACCTTACAGGTCAGCTGCAGCACTCTGACACAGGCGAAGCTACAGGTGAAGAAGATCCTAATGCTTACATGACCTTCGACTGGAAGAATGGCGCTATTAAGTCATTCAATGCTGCAGGCACAGAGATTCGTAGCGGTAAGTTTGAGATTCTCAACAATGGTATGGGCAAGCGTTCACAGGCTTCTGTTGACGGCAGTCAGGCAGACTGGGCTTACGGAACTCTCCATACCGACGCAGGTTCTATCCTCTTCCCATTCAAGATAAATGGTGGTGGAGAGAAACCTACCGACTTTGAAATCATGCAGGCTGATGAGAACCACTTGAAGCTCATCTACGCAGCTCCTGGCACAGGTGGCTGGGGTGAAGCCACATGGTGGGCATTCAAGAAGAAGTAGTTTGTAGTTTGAAAAATTAATATTGCAATCCCCGTCTGGAGCAACGACTTCCCAGACGGGGATTTTTTGCTAAAAACATTTGGCAGTTTCAAAAAGATGTCGTATATTTGCAGCGAATAAAATAAAGTATATGATATGAATACAATTACTATAGATTCAGGTATATACCAACATGTGGCAAATTATGCTGCAAAAAGACGTGTGAGTGTCAAAAGTGTTGTTGAAACATTCATACTTAGTCTTGAGGACAAGAATGAATATGACGACACCGTGGCTGAATATCACGCCTCAAAAATCTTGCATTTTGAAGAATTGAACCCCAAACTGCAGAAAATACTGAAGTTATCAGCCCCACTAAAAGGAACTGTGCCAGAATGGGATTTAAATGGGGATATTGCAAGAAATGAAACGCTGAAGTAACATTTATGGACTCAAAGACTATATATATTGACACAAACATATTGATAGATTTATTGTGTCATAGAGAACACTGTGCAGAAGCTGCGACAGTAGTCAATATGGGTGTTGAAGGCAAAATATCGTTATATTGTTCCAGTCTCACAATTGCTAATTGTATCTATAATTGCAGGAAGACATTAGGAAAGGAACGAACTGCGGAACTTCTCAAGTTATTGTGTGAATTTATCAAAATTGCTCCTTGTGGTCAAACTGAGGTGGATTCTGCATTTGAACAAGCCAGCAAAGACTTTGAGGATTCATTACAGTATTATTCGGCAATTGCAGTTGAAGCAGATGTTATTCTAACAAGAAATGAAAAGCATTTTGCATTCTCTACTATTCCTGTAATGAATTGTGGGGTTTTTCTTGATTCATTTGCAGTTAAAGAATAGGTGCAAAGGTATCGTGTCCTAACTAATAATTCATATCTACGCTGCTCCTGGCACAGGCGGTTGGGGCGAAGCCACATGGTGGGCATTCAAGAAGAAGTAGTTTGAAATAATTAATATTGCAATCCCCGTCTGGAGCAACGGCTTCCCAGACGGGGATTTTTCGTGCAAAACATTTGGCGGTTTCAAAAAGATGTCGTATATTTGCAGCGAAATAAAAATTAAAGGCATAAGCTATGACAGCAACAAGTACTTCTGAATACGATACAAGTGTTAACAAAATAGAGACTGTTGACGCTTTATGGGCAATAATATCGACGCAGCCAAAAAAAATACGCAAGGCCTTAGCCGAGCGCCTTCAATGTGGGTTTCATGACGTTAGAAGTAGGAAGACTGGTTTGGACAAGGCATTGGAAGACGTTAAAAAGGGACGAGTTTCCGGTCCATTCAATAGTGTAGATGAGTTGTTTGACCATCTTAATCTTTGAGTTCCGATATGGCTTATAAAGTATATACTACACGGCGTTTTGACAAAAGCCTCGTAAAAATGAGGAAGCGTGGTTTCCCCATTGCCATATTTCAGAATGTAGTTTGTTTGCTGATGACAGATGGCATTCTACCTCCGAAGTTCAGTCCTCACAAATTGTCTGGTAAATATTCGGGATATTGGGAATGCCATATTACTCCTGATTGGCTTTTGATATGGGAACAACATGACAAGGAATTGACGTTGTTGCTTGTTGATACAGGAACACATTCAGATTTGTTTTAAACACAAATGAATCAAAACATTTGGCGGTTTGGAAAAGGAATCGTAACTTTGCAGCCGAAACTCATAAATACAACTGTATATGGTATATTTGAAGGAGTGTAAATCGAAATTGTCTGAATTCAAGTCTCA
>JBJEAS010000043.1:0-3723 GCA_051869235.1 Prevotella sp. | reverse complement strand
GCTTCATGTATTTGAAGAATCCGTTCTTGCAGTGCAGACTGAGGTCGAGGCATACATCTGCCGACATGTGCTCCAGCGAGTCATAGATGGTCACTTTTATCTGGCTGACCATGCCACGCTCATCGGTGGAGCCGTTGACCTTGAACATCCGTCCGAAAGAGGGGTTGGAATAGGCACAGCAGCTGTGCCCGAACTCCGTATGACGGCTTGGAATGTGGTGATAGAGGATTATCATCTCCATCTCGTCTTCGAGCATATCCATCACTTCCTCTATCGTGAAAGGGGTGTTCAACTGGAAAGTAAGAAGCACGTAATCGTCATACTTGACAGGCTTCTCCATCTTGCGCTTGTCCAGCAGTTCCGGCAACTGCAACGGCACGACGGCAAGGAAATCATCGCAAAACTGTTCTAACATAATCGTATTCTCTGTTTGGGGTGTTTATAATCTTGTGACATAAATCTTCATCATGAGCATGGGCATATCCGACAGGCGTTGCTTGTCGAGGTGCAGCTTCTTGGCCAGGTTGTCCATCTCCTTAGGAAGCGCATCGGCTATCTTGTAGAGGTCTGCCTTGTCCTTGTCGGAGAGCACGCTCACGGAAAGGTCATCCATCGTCATGAACGGCTGCATCATCATCAGGAGGTAGGCGTGCATGGTGTGCTCGTCCTTTACCCTGCCACTTTTCAGATCCTCGATAGCTGCTTGTGCATTGCGCAGCAGACGGAGGTTGGTGCGCATGGAGAGATAAATCATGGCATCCTTGTGTGACAAATCCTTGCGGTCGGCGGCACGGAGTATCTCCCGACAGCATTGTTCGGTATTCCGTCTGATGTCACCGATGTCATCGTCAGCAAAATCCGGCAGGTATTGCAGGAAGGATTTGAAATACAAATGCTCTTCCTTGATGAAAGCGAGCAGGTCTTCCTTGCCGTGAATGCCTTGCTTGGCGGATTTTTGCAGGAACAGCAGGTAACGCTTCAGTACCGCCTGTTTGCCACCTTTATTATATATAGGCAGGCTGTCCAAGGAAGCGAAGAACGGCTGTACTTCCTTTACGGCTTGCTGTAGTTCCTCATCACCGGCATGAGAAGAGGTCTGTTCTCTGAGATAGAGCAGGTCGTGGAAAGTGCGCTGCTTGGAAATCGCCATACGGCACAGTTCGATGTGGATAGAATCGTTCAACTCACGATATACTGCGAACGGGTATGAGTGGGCTTTCTTGACAGTGTCACGTGAGATGCATGATGTCACGGAATCGTCCAACACGCGCCATTCATTGATGGTCTTTGCCAACGATTGGATGGTGACCTTGTCGCTCTGTCGAAGATTGGTCAGAAAGCCATGATACTCTCTGATGGCTTCATCACTTGAATGGAACGACTTCGTGCCGTTTCCGTCTGAACATGCTGTCAGCATGAATACGGCAAACGCAGTGGCAATACAAATGGCAAGTCTGATACCGCCATGCGAGTTTGATTTTGCATTTTGCAATATTTGCTTCATGCAATGGAGGTTGGTTTGTCCTCCGAAAAGTTGGGTTTCATATTTCATTGTTGTCATTATTTTGAGTCTGATTTTGAAATTGACGGTGCAAAGTTAATGCGTTTCAGCGATATATTTGCAAGAATGACAGTAAGTTTAATCTTATTTGTGTATCATACTTGCGAGTATGATTTTCAATGAAATCAAGTGAAAAGAAAATGGCAAATTATCGTGTTTAAGTATGATTTTTCGTTCAAGTATGATTGTTTCTCGG
Organism: Prevotella sp.; assembly: GCA_051869235.1. GTDB lineage: Bacteria > Bacteroidota > Bacteroidia > Bacteroidales > Bacteroidaceae > Prevotella. The sequence goes on along the minus strand of JBJEAS010000043.1, from coordinate 1,966 downwards.
AAAAATAGTGTACCTTTGCACTTGATTTCATTTAATAGCGTACAACAGTATGGCAAAAGTAGGTTACATCTTCATCGCCACCAATGGCGAAGAGTATGCAGAAGACAAGGCTTGGATGCAGCAATACGGCTGTGTACAGGTGATAGAGGAACTGTCCGAACACGAGAGGCTGCGCCCGATGTGGAAGCAGCTCATATCGAGTCTGGAGCGCGGCGACGAACTGGTGGTGTCGAGGTTCAGCAACGCACTGCGTGGCACTCGTGAACTGGCTACACTCATAGAATACTGCCGTGTGAAGGTGGTTCGCATCATTTCCATCCAAGACCGCATCGATACGTTTGACGAACTATTTCCCGACACCAAGCCCTCGCAGGTCATCCGGATGTTCGGGTCGCTGTCAGAGGAGTGTGCCGTGCTGCGCAAGGCATCGGCGCACATCATCCATCTGCAACAGAATATCCGTCCGCCCAAGAAGTCGGAAAGGGCACTGTCGAAACTGGAGCGTGAGAAGAACATAGTGAACATGTACAACGAGGGGCACAGCATTGATGACATCTTTGCCATCAGCGGCTTCACAAGCCGAAGTTCCGTGTTCCGCATACTCAACAAGCATGGTGTAATGCTGAACCGTGGACCTCATAGTGGACCGCTGAAGAAAAGGAATAAAGAATAAACAAAAAACAGATACAATGAATAAGACATTCAACATCTACTGTGATGAAAGCACCCACATGGTGCATGACGGTCATCCCTACATGCTTTTGGGATGTACAAGTATAGCATACACACAAATCCGCATGGCAAAAGATGCGATAAAAGATATTAAGAAGAAGCACGGCTATAGTGATGAACTGAAATGGACAAATGTCCACGAGGCCACGTATAAAGTCTATGCAGAGCTTATAGACTGGTTCTTTATGAATGACATGGAATTTAGGGCTGTGGTTGTTGACAAGAGTCAGATTGACGAGAAACGAGAAGACTATACGTTTAATGATTTCTACTTCCGCATGTACTACCAATTGCTGCATCACAAGATGGACATGGATTATACATATAACATATATATGGATATCAAGGACACATGCAGTAGCGATAAACTGGAGAGGCTCAGAAAAATAATGGAATACAACTCTTCCATTGGCAGGTTTCAGTTTATACGTTCACACGAAAGTGTGTTCATCCAATTGGCAGATGTTCTAATGGGAGCCATCAACTACAACCTTAGATATGAAAAGGGGGAAGTTGAAGGAAGGGTGAGAGCCAAAATGAAGCTGATTGAAAAGATAAAAAAACACAGTAATATCAGCCTGAACACCACAACTCCCAAATTTAGGAAGAAGTTTAATTTGTTTTTTATCGCACTGAAATAGCCAATGAGCAGTTTGAATATTATCAAGAAATACCCTGAGCTGCTGGAACTGGCATATCTCAGTGAACGAGAAAGAGACCATGATCTTCATGCAATATTCAGGCGTGATATAGAAGATAACTGTCAATTCTCATTCAGAGGGTGGCGCATCTATCCTATAAAGACAGATGGCGAGATTGACATGGCAAGATTGTTCAAGCATCTAACCTGTGAAGAAATCATGGTTGAGAACGAAGACGGTACGACTTATCCAAAGCGAGTATTCGAGATGGCTCGTTCACAAAGGCTTCATTGGATAAATCACCATGTGAGAGAATTGACTCCAGACAATCTGGATGTATTTACCATAGAAGAGAGGGACGGCAAAAAGCGTAAGGTCAAGAAGACATACATCTATGATAAAGTGGAAAAGTATGTTATTGTCTTGGAACAACAACGTAGCAACGGATTCTACCTGTTGACAGCGTACCATCTTAACAAAGAGTATGGACTAAAGGCTCTGGAAAAGAAGATGAGAAAGAGATTGCCAACACCACTATAAAACGCAAGACCCGAATTGCATCAAAGGCAACCGGGTCTCGAAACTCCTTCTAT
>JBJEAS010000042.1:0-17250 GCA_051869235.1 Prevotella sp. | reverse complement strand
GTAAAAATTATCCGAACAACCAAATATAATCTCAACAATTTCCTCAGTTGGCCGATTTCCATTTCCTCAGTTGGCCGAATTTCATTTCCACAGTTGGCTGGATTTTATTTTCTCAGTTGGCTGAATTTTATTTCCTCAGTTGGCCGAATACTCAATATTTTCCCCTTGTTAGCAGTAGATGAAACAATATTAATAATATTAGAAACATAATTCAGTGTCGCATAATAATAAATAATGTAACTTTGCACGCAAAAATCAATACAAGATTCAGTTCTTTGGCAAGTCTCTAAGCCAGATGTGAAACTTTATGAGATTGAAACGTATGGAATATTAAGGCAAGAATCATCACTTATGGAGGGAATTTGTGCACGATGATACAATTTTAAATGTTGATGATACGTTTTTCGGGGGCGGTATGAGATATTTTTTTTAATTTTGCACGCAGAAAACAAAAATCTATAACTAACGGCCAATTGTTAAATGTGCAACAAATTTAAATCTCTACTTAGATGCTGCCTTCTCGTCTTCGTGTTGGCGAGATGTTATGACGTTGCCGCCATTAACGGTACAATGTACGATTGCAGCCGACTGGCGAGTAGCCTTGTCTCTGATGTCTGTCAGGACAAATATGGTTTTGTCTGGGTGGCGACCGACTTCGGACTGAGCAAGTTCGACGGCTATCGTTTCGTCAACTACTATCATGACAGCAACGACTCGACAACCATTGTTGACAATCTGATTACTTCTTTCGCCTCCACTTCCGACGGCAGGATGTTTGTTGGCTGCAGAAAGGGGCTGATGCGCTACGACTACGAAACGGACCATTTTGACAGTTTCGCTTTCCCCAGTGGTGTGCAGCCGCGAGTGTCGTCGATAGTAGAAATGTCGACGGGGAATCTGCTTGTCACTACTGCAGGACATGGTGTCTTTGTTGTTGATGGCAAAAGTCGCAGTTTGCGACCATGCAAGGCTTTTGAACGTCAGTGCAATAGTCTTTATGTGAATATCGCTCATATTGAGCCTACAGGACATGTGTGGCTGACCACTACAGATGGACACCTTTGGCGATGCAGGCTTGACGGAGAGGAGCTTAGAGACGTTCAGAAATTGTCAGTGGAAGGACGAATAGTGACCATTGTCGGTGAGCGTGGAGGTGGTAGCCTTATTGCTACTCAACGCACCATTCTTCGTTATGACCCACGCAAGGGAAAATTGGTGGACTCGGGCTACGAATTTCCTGACGGCCACAGTATAGCCTCTATGCTTTCCGACAATGCCGGCAACTTATATATTGGAACCATTGCGCATGGACTATATATAATAAGGAAAGGAGAACGTGTGGCAGTGGCAGAGCCCATTTTCAGCAAATACAGCCTGTTGTCAGGAATGACCCTCAACAGTATGTTGCAGGACAAGGACCAGAACCTTTGGCTTACAAGTCCACGCCGTGGTCTTTACCTATGCTCAACAGGAAAGAAGGAATTTTATAGCTGTCCTCTGACAGTAGAAGGCGGACGCCTCGTCAATGGCATCTCGTCGATAACGATGGCTCCCGACGGTGGTCGCTATTGTGTGGTAAACAACAAGGGATTGTTCCATATCGACGCTGTGGGGAGGACATCGTTTGTGGCTGGGTCGCCAAACAATTGCACCTGCATTTTCCTCGACAGCCGCGGCAACTATTGGCTTGGCACATGGAGCGCATTGTATAGATTCAATCCCTCATCGGGCATCTTTGCTGTTGTAGCCGACCTGAAGGACAGGGGTACATTGTTCGTTTCGGAAGACAGCGAGGGGCAGATTTACTACACCGTCTTTGGCGACGGCTTTGTAATATTTAACCCACGTACTGGTCAAACAAAGCACTACAGCACAAAGTTACAGCCCAAGAATAAGGGAGTTCGCTTTGGCAACAACTGGGTGGGACAGATGCTTTGCGACTCGCAGGGGCTGATGTGGATTCCCACGTCGAGCGGTCTGTGGTGCTATGATCCTCGTGCCGACCGCTTTATAGACACAGGCGGAAACGATGGCATAATGAGGGAGACGGGAATGAACGCTCTGTGTGAAACTCTACAGGGCGACATCGTAATTGGTACGATGAGCGGAATGTATGTGTATAACCGAAAGGAACACAAGGCGATGCCGCTGCCAGGAGCCGAGGCACTAAAGGACATGAAGATTATGTCAATGGTGAGAGATGCCAAAGGCGACCTGTGGATTAGCACCGTCAAGGGGATATGGCAATACCGCCCGAGCGAAAAACTCTTGGTAAGCCATCAGGGCAACGACGGAATTGTTGACAACGAATTTTGCAGCGGTGCATATTTCGATGCGGTCAACGGGAATGTATGTTTTGGAGGAAACAGTTTCGTAACTTATTTCTCCCCCGCCGATGTGGGCACCGAGAAGCAGGAGGGCAAGGTGTTCCTTACACGGTTCGCTACACCGGCGAAGGTGTATAGTCCTTTTGCCGACAGCTTTTCCATACCTTGGGACGACAACAGCTTTACCATTCAGTTCTCGCTGCTCGACTATAAGAATGCCGCCAACGTAAGATATGAATATCGCATCAATGGAGGCGAGTGGACAGCTTTCTCAGGCGACGGTAACTCGCTGATGTTCACCAAGTTGAAGTCGGGCGGCTATGATATTGATGTACGTGCTGCCGTTGGATGCAGCTATTCCTCAGAAGTGCGGCGGCTTAGAGTAACCGTAGAGGCACCATGGTATGCAACTACTACGGCAAAGCTGATTTATCTGTTTCTCGCACTGCTGATAGCCTTTTTCTTCGCCCTTTATTTCCATCGTCGCCAGAAGGCGCGGTTCGACGAGGAGAAGATGCAGCTGCTCATAAACGCCACTCACGACATACGCTCGCCGCTGACCATGATCTTGGGTCCTGTGGAGAAGCTGAAGGAATTGGCGCAAAAGGCGTGTGACGCAAAGTCGTGCAATGCCATCGACCAGTACGCTGACATTATCGACCGCAATGCCGATCGACTTCTGTTGCTTGTGAACCAGATTCTCGACATACGCAAGATAGACAAGCGACAGATGAGACTGAAGTGCCATGAGACCGACATGGTTACTTTTGTCGAGCGCATCTGCCATTCCTACGAGTTCACTGCCGAGGAGCGTGGAATATCGCTTAAAGTGAGGAGTGGTGCCCACCCCCAGCCCCTCCCTGAGGAGGGGGGATGCTCGAGGAGTGAGGAGAAACTCTTGGCTTGGATTGACCGTGTGAATTTCGACAAGGTGGTGACGAATCTTCTTTCCAACGCATTCAAATATACCCTGGACGCAGGCGAAATCGTCATCGACATGGGAAGCGACGGCAAGCATTTTATAATGAGGGTTATGGATTCGGGCATGGGCTTCGGCGACGAGAAAGCCGACAACCTTTTCCGTCGTTTCTATCAAGGGCGCAACTCGCATGAGCAAGGCGTTGCAGGCACTGGAATAGGACTGAACCTTACGAAGAAGATTGTGGAGTTGCATGGAGGCACCATAGAGGCAGGCAACCGCACCGACGGACAGCGTGGTGCGTGCCTTACCGTAAGCCTGCCCTTGGGCAACAGCCATTTGAAGCCGGAAGAGATTATGGCAGAGGACAAACCTGTGAACATTGAACGGAAAAAGGCAACGTTCCACAAGGGAAACATCTTGGTGGTTGACGACGACTGCGAGCTATCTTCATACGTGTCGGCAGAACTGAACCAATGGTATCGTGTAGATGTTTACACCAACGGTGTCGATGCGTTGCAGGCTTTGCTCTCGCGTGATTACGACCTCGTGGTGAGCGACGTGGTGATGCCAGGTATGGACGGCATTACGCTATTGAAGAAGATAAAGCAGAATCCCAACATCAGCCACGTTCCCGTGATACTGCTATCGTCGAAGTCGGAAGTTGCCGACCGCCTGGCAGGTTTCAACAGTGGAGCCGACGCATACGTTGCCAAGCCGTTCAGCATCGACGAACTCCATGTCCGCATTGATGCCATTATAGATAATGTGCGCCGACTACGAGGAAAATACAGTGGAGTGCAGCAGCAGCACGACAAGGTTGAGGACATCGAGGTGAAGGGCTATGACGAAGAACTCATGAAGCGAGTCATGAAGTCGGTGAATGCCCATCTTGGCGACTGCGACTTCAATGTCGACACCTTGGCGCAGGATGTCGGCATGAGCCGTGCGCAGCTACATCGCAAGATAAAGGAGCTGACTGGAGTGTCCACTGCCAAGTTTGTGCGCAACATACGCATGGAGCAGGCAGAACGACTGCTGAACGAGGGCAAGGTGAACATCACCCAAATAGCCTACAGCGTAGGTTTCAGCGACCAGACATATTTCTCCACAGTGTTCAAGCAATACTATGGAGTGAAACCAAGTGAATACAATAAAAAGTAAATTGCCAAATTCAGGAGCCGCCTAAATGTAGGCGGCTTTTTTCGTGTTTGTTTCATAATTGTCAGATGATAGGATTTTAAATGTTCATGAAACATTTTTCACGGTCTGTAACAAAGTTTTAGATTAACTTTGCAGCGTTTTTAACCTAAAGACCAGATTATGTAAAAAAATCAAATATAAAAACAACTTAAAATAACAGATTAATGAAGAATGCAAATCATCTGATTCAGCGGAGCGTTTCGGTACTGCTCTTTTACTTCTTCTGTGTCGTCGGTGCGATGGCGCAGCAGACGGAGATAGAAGTCACCGGAAACGTGGTCGATCAAAATGGCGAGGCCATTATCGGCGCATCCGTAGTAGTGAAGGGCAATGCGTCCTATGGAACGGTGACAGATTTCGACGGAAACTTCAAACTGAAGGTTCCCAACCAAAATTCGACGCTCGTCATCTCTTTCATCGGAATGAACCCAAGTGAAGTTAAAGTCGGTTCAAAACGACAGTTCAACGTACGGCTGACCGAGGACAACAAGCTGCTCAACGAAGTGGTGGTTGTGGGTTACGGTCAGCAGAAGAAGGTGTCGGTGGTGGGAGCCATCACACAGACCGACGACAAGGTGCTTCAGCGCCACGAGGGTATCAGCTCACTTGGCCAGGCCCTGACCGGTAATCTTCCCGGACTTATCACCTCAACTTCTACTGGTATGCCTGGTGAGGAGGAGCCGAAGATTATCATTCGTGCCCAAACCTCATGGAACAACTCCGACCCTCTCGTGCTTGTGGATGGTATCGAGCGTCCTATGTCGAGCGTCGACATGTCTTCTGTAGCGAGCATATCGGTGCTGAAGGATGCTTCTGCCACAGCAGTCTATGGTGTGAAGGGTGCCAACGGTGTTATCCTTATCACCACCAAACGCGGACAGGAAGGCAAGGCTGTCGTAAATGTCAAGGCGAACATGACCGTTAAGGTTCCTTCAAAGCTGCCTGAGAAGTATGACTCATACGATGCCTTGAAACTGAAGAACCGCGTACTTATGCGTGAGTATGCCCTTGCTTCAGGCAAGCAGTCGGGTTGGGGCGACCTTGTTCCAGAGGAAATCCTGAACAAGTATCGCAACCCTGCCAATATGGATGAGTGGGACCGCTATCCTAACGTCGACTGGGAGAATGAGCTGTTCCGCGACTATACCACTTCTTATAATGCAAATGCCAATCTCTCGGGTGGTACGGCATTTGTGAAGTACTATGCGGCAGTCGACTTCGTCCATGAGGGCGACCTCTTCCGTAAGTTCCAAAACACCCGTAACTATCAGTCAGGCTACGGCTTCAACCGCGTCAACATGCGCTCTAACCTCGACTTCAAGCTCACAGGCACTACCGACTTCACAGTGAACCTCTTTGGTAGCAATGGCGTTAGGACAACGCCATGGGACGGAAAAGTGAGTGACGGCTACTGGTCATCAGTATACCTTACCGCTCCCGATGCTTTCCGTCCTGTATATAGCGACGGAACATACGGTTTCTACGGACCACGTAAGGCAGATGCTCCGAATGCCATTTCTCAGCTTGCCAACTCAGGTATTGAGAAGCAGACGACAACACGCCTCACCACCGACTTCATCCTGAAGCAGAAGCTCGACTTCGTGACCAAGGGGCTGGAGCTCACAGGACGTTTCTCGCTCGACAACACATTCAAGGAAGTGAAGCGCGGTATCAACGACCTCTATCACAGCTATCTTGAAAAGTACATCGACCCTGCAACAGGTCAGGTGAGCTATGAACCTAACGAAGACTATAAGGAGACCATTGCATGGTCAACACAGGCTGGTGAGCTTGACAAGAAAGCCACATTCCGAAAGATTTACTATTCTCTGCAGCTCAACTACGCTCGCCAGTTCGGCAAGCATGATATGACTGCCATGGGGCTCTTCTCACGTGAGAAGACCACAACAGGTAGCGAGTTTGCACACTACCGTGAAGACTGGGTGTTCCGTGCAACATATAACTACGACCTCCGTTACTTCTTCGAGGCGAACGGTGCCTACAATGGTTCTGAGCAGTTCGGTCCCGACTATCGTTTCGACTTCTTCCCATCGGTTTCCGTTGGTTGGATGCTAACAAACGAGAAGTTCATGGAGAAACTGAAGTTCATCGACATGTTGAAGTTCCGTGGTTCGTGGGGTAAGGTCGGCGACGACAATGTGGTTGGAGCACGCTGGCTGTATAAAGACATTTGGGCTCTTGGAGGCAACACCCAGATGGGTAACACTCTTGCCAATACACCTTATACTATATATAGCAACACCCAGCTCGGTAATCCCGACATTCATTGGGAGGTTTCGGAGAAGAAGAACTTCGGTATCGACTACTCGTTCTTTGGAGGTCTGTTGGCAGGTTCGTTCGACATGTTCAAGGACCATCGTACCGACATCCTTCTCTCTGGCGGCGGCAGAGCCGTTCCGAGCTATTTTGGCGCAACGGCACCTTGGGCAAACCTCGGTGAGACGGAGAGCCAGGGCTATGAGTTGGAAGTACGCTCCAACTACGTGTTCCCCAACAAGATGCGAGTATATCTCAACATGAACATGACACATGCCACAAACAAGGTGTTGTTTAAAGACGACCCCGTAAACAAGCCCGCTTACCAAAAGGAGGCTGGACATGCCATCGGCCAGACAACTACATTCCTTGACGAAGGTTTCATTCGTGGTTGGGACGACATCTATGGCAGTACTGAGCGCATGGAGAACAACAACTACAAGTTCACAGGCGACTACCTCATTATGGACTTCAACGGTGACGGTGTAATCAATCAGGAAGATGCCGCTCCTTACGGATATACTGGCACTCCTCAGAACACCTATTCTACAACAGTAGGATTCGAGTATAAGGGTTTTTCAATCTCTGCACAGTTCTACGGCGTTACCAACGTGACACGTCTTGTGAACTTCCCGACCTTCGACCGTCAGAAGAATGTGGCATACGCAGAAGGAACTTATTATTCCATTGCCAACGGTGGTGACATCCCACTGCCACGCTGGGCTGCCGATGCCTCTACAGGTATGAACGGAACACGCTTCCTCTACGATGGTTCTTACCTTCGTCTGAAGAATATGGAGATAGCATATAACTTCACAGGCAAGTGGATTGAGAAGATGCACATGAAGTCGCTCCGTGTTTATCTCAACGGCGACAATCTCTTCCTCTGGACAGACATGCCCGACGACCGCGAGTCAAACTTCTCGGGTGGCGCTTCTACGGGTGCTTATCCTACAATGCGTCGATTCAACCTCGGTGTGAACATTACTCTTTAAGATTGAAAAATTGAAAGATTGAATTATGAAGAATTATATAAAGTCATTTATAGCACTCCTGCTGAGCATGCCTCTCGCAACGTCGTGTACGGACTACCTCGACAAGGCTCCGAATAGCGACATCAGCGAGACCGACCCCTTCAAGAACTATACCAACTTCCAGGGATTCATAGAGGAGATGTACAACTGTATTCCCCTTATTTCGGCGGGCAACTACCACTGCTGCTGGAATTTCGGAGAAGAGGAACTCTGGCAGAACGACGACCGTCTGTTTGCCAACTCTGTTGACCAGGGCAACTACTGGGCATGGTTAGACCCCGCTGTTTATTACGGTTATCTCGGCACGGGAACCAACGACATAAACAATATGGCATATCAAGCTCACGGACACCATTTCTACGGATATGCGTGGTATGCCATCCGTAAGGCAAACGTAGGTATTGCAAATCTGGACAAGATGACGCAATACACTCAGGAGGAGAGAAATCTAATCGAGGGTCAGCTCTACTTCTTCCGTGGTTTCTTCCACTTCCAGCTGATGCAGTTCTGGGGTGGTCTGCCTTATATCGACGATGGCAGGTCGACGGGCGACCTCAACCGCGAGCGTCTTTCCTATCAGGAGTGCGCACTGCGTGCAGGTGAGGATATGCGTAAAGCTGCCGACTTGCTGCCAGTCAACTGGGACGAGACAACCGTTGGTAAGGTGACATTGGGTAACAACCAACAGCGTATCAACAAAATCACCGCTTTGACGTTCCTCGGCAAGAACTACCTCTTCGCCGGTTCGCCTCTGATGAACAAGGAGTCGAAGGGCAGTGCCACTTACGATGCCGACTTCTGTAAGAAGGCTGCTGATGCCCTTGGTGAGGCACTTAAGATTTGTCTCAACACCAACTGCTACGAGCTGGCTCCTTGGGAGAAGTACGAGGAAATCTTCTTCACATATAACCAGAACGACAAGATGCCTGGACTAAAGGAGTGCATACTTCACGAGTGGGGTGGTGGAGCAGGTCGCTACCGCTGGAACCAAATCAACGACTGGCCAACAAAGCTCATTCTCAACTCTGGTATCAAGTGCTATCCTACAGCCAACTACGCTGACTATTTTGGTATGGCTAACGGTATGCCTATCAAGGACATCACAAAGTCAGACGCCGAGAGCGGTTACGACTGCGAGCATCCTTGGAAGAACCGCGACCCACGTTTCTACTATAACTTCATCTACGACGGAGTGGAAGTTGTGAAGGACGGTTCACGTGTGAACAACGACAAGCAGCGCAAGTATGCCAGTATGTTCGAAGGCGGAAAGATGCGTACCGAATATGGTGCCGCCGCATGTCTCACAGGTTATACCAACAAGAAGTTCTGCCATCAGCATCTCAACGAGTGGGACGGCTATCGCGAAGGCGTGAACATGGTTCTCTCGCTGATGCGTCTTGCTGATGTATATCTGATGTATGCAGAGTCAGCTGCCGAGGGATATGGCTCGGTGACAGCCAAAGCAGGCGGTTGTCAGCTCACGGCACTTGATGCCATTAATGCCATCCGCGACCGTGCCAACGTAGGTCATGTAGCTGCTGCTTATACAGGTTCCGTGGATAAGTTCATGGAGGAGGTTCGCCGTGAGCGTGCCGTTGAGCTTTCGTTCGAGGCACACCGCTTCCACGACCTTCGCCGCTGGATGCTTCTCGACAAGGCTCCTTACAACCAGAAGAAGGCAATCTACTTCGACCGTGGTCAGTACGATACCGAGACATACGATGATCCTGTGAATGCAAGAGTCCTCAACATTCGTGAGGAGGTTCTCGTGCAGCGCAACTTCACCGAACGTCACTATTGGTTGCCATTCCCGCTTGACGATATCAACATGAGCGATGTGTTCAAGCAGAATCCAGGATGGTAAGTCATGCAGAGCATGAAATTAAAATATTAAAGAATTAAAATATTAAAGTTCGTTTACGACTTATTTTATGATTATGAAAATAAAGAAGATAAACAGATTCGCGGCTCTGATGGCAATGGCAATAGCCCCTTCCTGCGGCATCATGGCACAGCAGCTTGCCGACACGGCAAAGGTGAATGTGGCATTCGGCACCGTGGAGAAGCAGGACATTCTCGGTGGCGTGTCGGCTGTCGATATTACAGAGCTGTTGAAGAAAGACAATATAACTTCGGCTAACGATGGACTGCAGAGCCTTATTGGCGGATATAATGGCAGTGTATGGGGACAGTCGCCACTTGTCCTCGTGGACGGTATGCCCCGCGACATCACTAAGGTTGATGCCACACAGATTGAACAGGTCACAGTGCTGAAGAGCGCAAGTGCCGTGATGCTCTATGGTAGCCGTGCCGCAAAGGGTGCAATCCTCATCACCACCAAGCGTGGCGAGGTGAAGCCCCTTACCATCGACATGCGAGTGAACACCGGATTTTATGTTCCGAAGTCTTATCCGCAGTATCTCAATGCCGCTGAATACATGACCCTCTACAATGAAGCTTGTGGCAACGACGGTTTGAAGCCAAAGTATTCTGACGATGTCATCTACAATACTGCAGCAGGAACAAATCCCGCTCGCTATCCTGACCTGAAGTTCTATAACTCCGACAACCTTCGCAAGGCGTACAACAAGACAGAAGTTATAGGTGAGATTTCGGGTGGTACGGAGAGGGCACGCTATTATGCCAACTTCGGTGCCCGCTACAACAATGGCCTTGTAAAGGCTGGTGAGCACAAGAACGACAACAACTGGCGATTCAACGTCAATGCCAATGTGGATGTGAAGATTACCGACTGGTTGTCAGCCTCTACATCGGCAGGCGTGATTATCGAGGACGCCTATACAGGTCGCGGTGACTTCTGGGGCACAGCCTCTTCACTCCGTCCCAACTGGTTTAATCCGTTGTTGCCAATCGACCAGATGGATATGAACAACAAGGACATTGCTACAATGGTTGAGAATGCCAACTGGCTCGTCGACGGGAAATACCTTCTCGGAGGTCTCTCTACCAACACCACCAGTTTCTGGGGTGACAGTGAGGTGGCAGGATATGTGCGCGACAAGTATCGCGACTTCATGTTCCAGGTGGCAGTGCGTGCCGACCTCGGCATGTTGACAAAGGGCCTTAGCTTCCGTGCCGCCTTCGACATCGACTATTGGGACTACTATTCTGAAGGTTTCAACAACACCTATGCCACATACGAGCCTATTTGGGCGAACATGAATGGCAAGGACATGATTGTCGGACTTACGAAGTACAACAACGACAAGCAGGCTTCACAGGAGTTTGTGGGCAGTTCGAGCGATGAACAGACGATGATGTTCTCTGCGCAGTTTGACTACGCACGCACTTTCGCCAAGCAGCACAACATTGCAGCCACACTCGTTGGGTGGGGATGGCAGAAGCAGACTTGTAAGGATGCCGACCACGACACCGATGCCGCCGTTCGTCTGCGTAACCTCTACCACCGCACGAGCAATGTCAACCTTGGATTGAACCTTGACTACAACTTTGCACATAAGTACTATGTTCAGGTTGGCGGTTCGCTTGTTCACTCTGCAAAGTTGGCAGAGGGTCATCGTCAGGCTCTTTCACACTCTTTCGGTGCAGGATGGCGTCTGAGCAAGGAGAAGTTCATGCAGGACATCGACTGGATTGACGACCTGAAGATTTCTGCTTTCTACACTCTGCTCAACCAGGACATCGACCTACAGGACTACTATATGTACAAGGGTTACTACGACCCCAAGGGTATATGGTATCAGTGGTGTGACAACAAAGAGGGTGGATTCTCAACATCACAGACCCGTGGTGACAATGAGAATCTTGAGATGATCAAGCGCAAGGAATGGCGCATTGGTCTTGCCGGCCGTCTGTTCAAGGGATTGGTCGACTTCGACATCAACCTCTTCACACAGGACACTAACGGACTGATTACCAACGGCGCTAACACATCCTTCCCCTCATGGTATAACAGCATCGGTTCGTTCCTTCCTAACATGAACTACAACCGTGACCGCCGTCAGGGCATCGACTACGCCATTAACTTCAACAAAAAGATAGGTCAGGTAGAGGCGCAGCTCGGTTTCACCGGTATGCTGTATAAGGACAAGGCTGTTCTTCGTGACGAGAACTACGGAGAGAACACCTACCTTAATGATGCCGGTCAGTCGCTGTCGTCTGTTTGGGGCTACACCTGCTTGGGCTATTTCACAGAGGCAGACTTTGACTCCAACGGCAAACTCCTTGAAAGCATTCCCGACCATACGTTCAGTGAGGTCAAGCCAGGTGATTTGAAGTATAAGGACATCAATAACGACGGTGTTATCGACGGCAAGGACGTGACAGTGCTTGGCAACTGGAATCCTTCATACATCTACGGCATCAACCTCACATTGAAGTGGAAAGACTTCACATTCTTTGCCCGTGGCGTTGGTCAGGCTGGTGCAATCGGTACAAAGAGTGGTGACTACTGGTGGCCACGCGCTGAGGTGAAGTACTCGGAGGCTGCCCTTGGACGCTGGACACCTGCGACAGCAACAAGTGCCACATATCCACGTCTTACCACAACAGGCAACAGCAACAACTTCCGCACGTCGAACTATTGGCAGTATTCCACCAACAAGTTCTCGCTCGACAAGGTGCAGATTACCTACGACATGCCCGACAGTTGGTTTGAAGGCAAGGTGGTCAAGGACATCAGCGTCTATCTCAGTGGCAGCAACCTCTTCACCATTGCTCCAAACCGCAAGATTATGGAGACGACGACAGGCTTCCCCTACACTCGCTTCTATAACATCGGAGCAACGGTCAAGTTCTAAATGAAGAGTGAAGAATGAAGAATGAAGAATGTTCTCAAACAAGAAGTAATATTATGAAGAAATATATTTTTATAGCAATGGCGGCAATGATGGGTCTCACGAGCTGTGACGACCTCTTCGAGCCAGCCAATGAAAACATCAAAGATCTCGACATGATGTATAAGGAGCCCAGCTTCGCACAGAGCTTCGTCATTGTGGGCTACAGCCGTCTGCCGGGATATTATAGCGACCTGGAATATGCCACCGACGATGCCGTTACCAACGAGAAGGGCAATTGGATATCAAATATGGCAACAGGTTCGTGGACGGCAAGCAGCAATCCAACAAACTACTGGTCGACAGGTTTCGCTGCCATACAGTATCTCAACACCTATATCGCCAATGGTGAAAACATTGAGTATGTAAATAACGAAGAGGTGAACAAACTGATGCGCATGCGCACCATGGGTGAGGCTTACGGACTGAGAGCGGTACATTACTATTATCTGCTCCGCCAGCATGCCGGATTCTCTGAGGATGGCGAACTGCTTGGTGTTCCGCTGATTAACGAACCACTGGGCAATGATGCCGACTTCAATCTTCCCCGTGCGTCGTTTGCCGACTGCATCAAGCAGATAGAAGGCGACCTTGCAAAGGCAGAGGAACTGCTGCCCGATGAATACAACGACATTACAGAGGACAGCGAGATACCAGAGAAATATCGCTCTGCCACTACCAGTGCAGACTATTATAACCGCGCAATGGGAAGAACATCGCGACTGCTCTTCAACGCAACAATAGCAAAGGCATTCCGTGCCCGCGTGACTCTTCTTGCCGCCTCTCCCGCATTCCAAAATGCAAGCAACACCGTGACATGGGCCAATGCGGCTGATGCAGCAGCAAAGGTCATCGACTACCTTGGCGGTGTAGAAGGACTAAGCACTGACGGTGTGGCATACTACAGCGACCCTGCTGTGATAGACAAACTTGGTGAGGGCGTGTTGCCAAAGGAGATGATTTGGCGTAACAACATATCTTCTGCCAGCAACTCATTGGAGACAAACATGTATCCTCCCACATTGTTTGGTAAGGGACGTTTGAATCCTACTCAGAACCTCGTTGAGTCGTTCCCGATGGCTAACGGTTATCCTGTAACCGACAGCCGCTCTGGTTTCGACAAGAGCAATCCATTCGCCGACCGTGACCCGCGTCTTGCTACGTATATTATTTACGACGGACAGCCCTGCGGTCCTAACAACGACCTGATTTACACTGGTTCGCAGTCAACTACCAAGGATGCCATCAACTCAATGGAGTACTCCACACGTACTGGTTACTATCTGAAGAAGCGCCTGCGCATGGATGTAAACTGTAATCCTGCCACTCCTAACAATCAGATACACTACGACCCGCGCATCCGTGCCACCGAGATGTATCTCTCTTACGCTGAAGCAGCCAACGAGGCTTACGGACCTAAGAGCAATGGCGGACATGCATATTCTGCATACGATGTCATCAAGGCTATCCGCAAGCGCGCCGGCATCGGTGATGCAGATGGCAATGACCCATATCTTGAGGAGTGTGCTGCCGACAAGGCTAAGATGCGCCAGCTCATCCGCAACGAGCGCCGTCTGGAGCTTTGCTTCGAGAACTTCCGCTTCTGGGATGTTCGTCGCTGGAATGAGAAACTCGACGTTGCAGCGCGTGGCTATGATGCCTCTACCGGTGAGGTGTTCAACGTTGAGAACCGCAACTATAAGGACTATATGATTTATTGCCCAATCCCATATACCGAGATACTGAAGTACAGCAATCTCAAGCAGAACAAGGGATGGAAGTAAATAAGATTGAAAAATTGAAAAATTGAAAAATTGAAAAATTGAATATGAAAAAGATATTTTATTCTATAATGGCACTGGTCTCTTGTCTGACTATGACGTCGTGCTCATCGGGTGACCCTGAGTTTCCTGACTTCGACTATCAGACCGTCTATTTCGCCAGCAACGTGATGATGCGTACGGTGGAGTTGGGCAAGGATATGGAAGTTGACCTCACCATGGACAACGAGCACAAGGTGAGAATCACTGCCACCATGGGAGGCTCGTATGGCAACAAGCGCGACATCACAGTGAATATAGCGGTCGATCCGACACTCATCGAGGGCAAGACCTTTGAGGATGGTACTCCGATGACCCTGATGCCTTCTAACTACTACGAGATGGCAGACAGTAAGATTGTCATTCCCGCAGGAAATATCCTCGGCGGTGTAGAGGTGAAACTGACTGACGCGTTCTTCAATGACCCGAAGGCAATCTCGAACAACTATGTCATCCCAGTCAAGATGACACAGCTTGTGAGCGGAGCCGACTCCATACTCTCTGACAAGAACTTCGTTATCTATGCAGTCAAGTATGTCAATCCATGGCATGCACACTACCTGCGCCGTGGCACTGACCAGATTACTTCTCCTGCCGGCGTCCGCACAGAAGAGCGCAAGGCTGAGTATGTGGAGAGAGACGAGACCGTTTATCTCAAGACCTCTGGCTATATGAGCGACATTCTCGAAGTGAATATCAAGGATGATGACAACCAGAACATCACTGTTGCCATGCAGCTCACATTCGACCAGTCGGGTAAATGCCAGATCACATCTGCTACCGATGGCATCACTGTCAGCGGCTCCGGCGAGTTTGTTGAGAATGGCGAGAAGAAGGTCATCAATGGTGAAGACCGCGATGCCCTCTATCTGGAATATATCATCAACATTGCCGACAAGGGCATCACCTGCAAGACCAAGGACACTCTCGTGCTGAAGGCCCGTGGTATTTTGCCGGAATACATGACATTAAAGTAACCTATTTAAATGCGATTGACAATGAAAAAGAATTCAATAATCTACTTGGCTGCATCCCTCCTGATGGTGGGATGCGCCGAGGAGCGCGAGTCAAACTTCATGGTTGAAAAACCTGCTTCGACTGTGATGTACGACTTCCTCAGCAGTCTTCCAAGCCTTAAGGAAATGGCTGCTGACAAGAATACCCAAATAGCCTTGTCGCTCCCTTCAAGTGACTACACAAACAAGGGTACGAACTATAGCCTCGCCATCAGCAACTTCACTGCAGTCACACCTACGGGTGATTTCAGCATGTTGACACGCATGGAAGACGACGGCAAAGTCAATGCGTCGGAGTTGTTCACATTGGGTGAGACGGCTGCCGCCAACGGCATGTCGGTGTTCGGTCCTACCATCATCACACATACTGGTCAGCGTGGCGCGCAGATGCGTGAACTGATGGCTGACATCTTCCTTGAAGGCGAGCCTTGCAGGGACAAGGACAACGTGATGGACTTTGAGGATATGGCTATAGGGACAAAGCTGCCTACTAACGGCAACAAATGTGCTGCCGTGGTGGTGGCTAATCCCGACGGTGAGGGCAATGTGCTTCATATCACAACAACAGCCACAAAGGCATATCCTGTTTTTGAAATCAACGTGCCCAAGAACCGCACGCTTGCAGACTACGAGATGATAGCCTTCGACCTCTATACCAACGCCGCCGGTGTGAAGGCTATCTTCAACACTCAATATAACGACGAGAAGGCGGTGAACACCGGTTTGCCCAATGCTGTGGGTTGCGTTGCCGACAAGTGGAACAAGGAGACCTACGTCATTGGACTTCGCTCGAAGCTGAGGCTCACCGAGGAGAAGATGGCTGTAACATCCTTTAAACTCACCATGGGTTCCAGCTTGAAAAATGCAGACTACTATATCGATAACATCAAACTTATTCAGGACCATAGGCTTCCTGGAACTCTCATCGTAAAGACCCCAGAGGAGAAGGCTGCCATTGTTGACAGCTGCATGAACGTGTGGATCAGCGGACTTGTAGGGTCGCCAAAGGGATATGTTAAGGACTGGACAATAGTAAAGAATCCAATGTCCGACAACGACGGCGAAATGCTGCGTGTCGCTCCTGATTCTATTCCCGACGATGAGATGTACTATCAGGACTATCTCACCGACAACTATGTTCGCAACGCCGTAAAGCATGCTCGTGAGGCTGCTGTCGATACAGCCGGCAACAAGACTACCATAAAACTCTTTGTTGAGGAGTATGGCTTGACCGAAGGAACCAAGTTCGACCGCCTCAAGCAGCAGATTGCACAGTGGGAGGCTGACGGTACGAAGATTGACGGTATCTACACCACTCTTCACCTCAACTATTACACCGATGCCACTATGCAAGCGGAGAATGCAGCAGCAGTGAATGTATTCATCGGCAAACTCGCCGCCACAGGCAAGCTGATAAAGCTCGACACCAGTGTGCGTGTCGTCAGCAATGGGTCTACTGTAGCTGCTGCCAACCTCACAGAGGACCAACAGTTTGCAGCTGCAAAATACTTCAACAGCGTCATTCGCACTCTGAAGGAAAAGGTAGGCGGCAACCTCTATGCATTGGTATTCTCTGCATTCGAGAATAGCAACAATCAGAACATTGGCCTATGGGACGGCAGCTACAACCGCAAGATCAATTATGCCGGTGTGGCTAATGCCCTTGCAGGCAAGGAAGTATCATTTTAGACCATTATGAACAAATCCGTAATTAATACCTTTAAGTTGTTGGCCTTGACCATGCTGCTGTTTGTCAGCAGTGCGGTCGAGGCTGCTTCGCTTAGACGCCCGATTACTCCCGAGCGTCCATTGTGGATAATCCATGTGGATACGTGGA
>JBJEAS010000041.1:0-60767 GCA_051869235.1 Prevotella sp. | reverse complement strand
CCATTCCCCTGAAGGGATGGAGGTGGACGAGGACAGCAGGATATACAGCCGTCAGTATGACATAGACTATAAGGTGGAAGTACATGCGGGTGCAGAGAAGGATGCCGACAGGCTGCGTCTCAACCTGTACTTTGACCCAGTCAGGCGTAGCGAGGAACTCACGTCCCTTGATGTGGCCATCAAGCGGCAGCGGGCTGCCCTGGAAGAAATCATGGCCGACGGATTGTCAATGGACGACGATGAAAGCATACGCAAGAACTACCCCTATTTCACTGTTAAGCTCAAGGAGGATGACAGAACTCTGACCTCATACGATATCAACACCAAGAAAGTGGAGGAAGCAAGGCTCGCCTCAGGCTTCTACGCCAACGTAACGCACAAGCTTGACCTTACGCCCATGCAGGCGCTTGATGCCTACTCACTGCGAGACGAGCAGGAGAAATACTTTGAACAGCAGAAAGGGCCGCTTGGATGCGACAGGCAGAGAAGCTGGTCGGAGGACGGGAAGAACGGCAGGCTGTTTGTCATGTTTATAGCACTTATCATGTCGTCATACCTAAAGTACATGTGGAAGTCAACTGCCCTGAAGAAGTCTTTCTGTTCATCACTTGAGATCCTTGACGAGATGCGTTCCATCAGGATTGTAGAACACAAAGGGAAGGCCAGACATATTACCCCATTTGTGGGAAAGCAGCTTGAAATATGTCAAGCCTTCGGTTTCACAGTGCCAGACAACTGCGCTCCGAAATACAAGTCAAAAAAGGTGAAGGCTAAGGGACCTGGCAGGCCGCCTAAGGCAAAAATCATCACCGAAGAGGGTTGATAGTACAAAACGAATTAAAACTTGGAAATAGAAAGCATTAAGACAGAATAATAACGCAACAAAAAATCGAACTATGATAAAGACAGAAAAAATAACAAGAATATTCCGCACGGAAGAAGTGGAGACAGTGGCTCTCAACGGAGTAGACATTGAAGTGAACGACGGCGAGTTTGTAGCCATAATGGGTCCCTCGGGTTGCGGCAAATCAACGCTGCTCAACATTCTCGGACTTCTCGACAGCCCCACAGAGGGCAGATACTGGTTGGACAACAACGAGGTGGGGCACCTGAAGGAACGCGAGCGCACCGCCTGCCGAAAAGGTCGCATAGGCTTTGTATTCCAAAGCTTCAACCTCATCGACGAGCTGACCGTTGAAGAAAACATCGAGCTCCAGCTGAAATACCTTGGTGTAGAAAAGAAGGAACGCAAACAGCGTGTACTGAAAATACTTCGCAAGGTGAAGCTAAGCCACCGCTCGAAGCACTATCCACATCAGCTCTCTGGCGGTCAGCAACAACGAGTGGCAATAGCGCGAGCCGTGGTTGGCAAGCCGTCACTGATTCTCGCCGACGAGCCGACGGGCAACCTCGACTCAAAGAACGGCATGGAGGTAATGGAACTGCTTAGCGAACTCAATCAGGAAGGCACAACAGTGATAATGGTGACACACTCAAACCACGATGCCAACTATGCGCAGCGCATCATCAATCTGTTTGACGGGCAAGTGGTGCATGAATGAGGTGAACAGGGTCAGTCCCCTGTTCACCCTCGGGCGAATGCGGAGAAAGAGCACATGGGACTGACAACTTGGGCAAAGGCTCCCAATGGCAAAATCATCAAGACGGATGTTTCCATTGCCAAGAATTATCTGCGTGAGAACGAGCTGCAGGCCATGGGAAGGCTTGAGAAGTAAACAGGGTCAGTCCCCTGTTCACCTAAGGGGCACAGTGTCAGGAGAGTGCCGTGATTATGTTTAATCAGTCAAGTAAAGTGACCTGTCCCTTGTTCCATTAAGACGCTCTGACATGAAGACGTCACGCCACTGTGTGTCTTCCTGTCTCGATAGCTATTGTTCTTTCTTCTGAATGACTATTCAGCTTGCAAGAGGAAAGCCTATGCTTAGGTGGTTTGAGGGGTGAAAACAATCGTTTGGGCTACTGAATTTATGTATTTGGGCTACGGAAAACATTCGTATGAAGCAGAGAAAACAATTGTCAAAAAAACAAATTCAATTGACCTGTCCCCCTGGTTCTCACCTATCCCTCCGGTTCTTTCAAGCATGTAGGACACTCACCCGTCCCACTGTCCCTCAAAGGGTTTCACGAGGTGAAGGTTGGTCGAAAAACCTTCACCCAACCTTCACCTTTTTGCTTTATATGACTGTTCAACAAAACAGTTGGTCGAGCGTGATTACTTTTTGTATGCCTTCTGAATGTTCATTTCTCTCGAGCCCCATCGTTGTTATCATAGTCACAATGATGCTCTTGTCCGTTTTTGTTGCCTCTTTGAATGAATCCACCTTGCGTTCAATGTCTTCCTCGTCATTTCTGGTCATGGTATATGGCTTGTTGTGGAATTTCATTTCGCATAGGTTGATGGTTAGGTCGGCTCTGTCAATGAGCATATCAATTTGTGCAGAACGGTCGTATCCCTTGCCTGCCCACGAGAAAACATTTGCTGAAATTCCAGATATGCCTAATGCCGACTTTATCTGGTCAACATGGTTCAGACAAAGCATTTCAAATGATAGTCCACTCCATGTACTGTATAGATGGGTATTCTGGTTGTTCGACCAGTAGTTTGCATCGTATGCATCGGCCTTTCTCATTACCTGAAAATAAAATAAGGTGAATGGATCTACAAGTTGATATAGCGTGTCGGAATTCTTGGTTTTACCTGTGCCAATGCGGCGGCGTCTTGTTGTTTCGGATACATAAGGCTCATAACACCGTATAAATCCGCAACTCTCCAATTCCTCCAACATCAATGAAAACCTTCCGTTGTCTGCGAGCTTTGTCCTTTCAATGATTTCTTGGCGTGTTAATCCCTTGCCCTTTGTTGCCAACGAGGTCACAATCTTGATATGATTGGATGCATTTTTGTATAATGAATTATACAGACTGGAAAATTCGTCATGGAGTTCGCCATCCTCAGCAAACAGTAGTCTGTCGATGTTTTGTGCCAATCCTTCTCCTTTGTCTAATTTTGACAAATAGAACGGAACACCACCAAGAACCATATAGCACTCTGCAATCTGTCTCATCGACATGCGGAACTGGCGGGCATCAAAATATTCCCGACATTCTTTGAGTGTAAATGGTTTTAATGGTATCTTATGCGTCACCCTATTGTGAAGACCGCCTCGATTCTTTATCAGATTGTTGAGAATCCAAGATGTGGCACTGCCGCATACAATGAGTTTGATGTCATCACGCCAAGATGCCCATGAATTCCAGAAATGCTCCAACCCGCTTATGAAATTCGAGCGTGGAGTATCCATCCATGGCATTTCGTCGATGAACACAATCTTCTTGCCTTCAGGAAGTGAGTCAAGATAATCCTCCAAGGCAATAAATGCGTCAAGCCATGTATCTACGGTATGTGCGTTTTCACCGGTTTTGCGCATTCCCTGCATGAAATTCTTCAGCTGTATGCGCATCGACACATTGTTCATGCCTGCCACATAAAAGGCATAATCGTTGCCAATCACCTGTTGTATGAGGAATGTCTTGCCAACACGTCTTCGTCCATATACCGCTATGAATTCCGACTGCTCGGAACTGATGTATTCTTTCAGTTGCCTCTGCTCCTTTTCTCTGCCTATAAAAAGTTTGTTCATAACTATTGTGATTTAATTGTCGTCTGATGGTGCAAAGATACAAAATATATTTCAAACGGTAAAGAAAAATGCACGAAATCAGTCGCGGATGTATTAAAAAACATACATCCGCGACTATTTTCGTGCATTTATTGCGTTATATTATTACACAAAAATGAATTCAATAGGAAAATCGTCAACCTTCACCCAACCCTCACCTTTTTAGTTTATTTCCTTGTGCTAAACAGTTTGTTATTGAGGCTCAAAAAAACTATCATAGTCTTTATCTATAATTTGCCAAACGCCAGTCTTCCTTCCTCCTTCACGAACAATTAGGTTCATGTCCGTGAGGCGTTTGATGTATTTTCGTATTTGTCTATCTGACAGTTTCAGTTGCGCTGCCATTTGGGTTATAGTAGAATGAGGGTTCAAGAGTATTATCTTGTATATACCACGCTGGACTTTTAGGAACTGTTTCCTATATTTTTTCTTCTTTTAGGAACTTTTCTTCCTCTTTTAGGACAGCGTGTATATCGGAACTTTGGTACCGGTACCATCAGACCGATATGTGCGGTACCACGCTTCCGCTCCGCGCGGTACCAACTGACCGCTACAGCGGTACCATTTGAGCGATATTCTCATGTAATATTGTCATAATCATGTGTAATGCACCTTTAATGTATTAGTAGAACAAAATTTATTTAGTCGAACTCAAAAACAATAGATATGTTATTCGGAGACAAAATCAGAGAGCTCAGAGACGAGCAAGGTTTGTTGAAACGCCAGCTGGCAGCTGCATTAGAAATTGATACGCCCATGTTCAGTAAGATTGAGCGTGGAGACAGACGAGCTAAACGAGAGCAAGTAGTCAAACTTGCAGAATTGCTGCATCAGGATGAGAACGAGATGCTTGAGTTCCCTTTTGAATTCCTCCCTTCCTTCAGACTCTGAATCTGGGCAATTTTCTGCTCCCGCGAGTAAGGATGCAATGACATGTACAACACCTCCCTCTGAGCAGCCATGCTGTTCTTGCGGTGAAAATCGTTTATATATAAGTCTTTCCCTAATAAATAGTTCTGCATAATAATCAAGTTTTTGCAGACCCTCTGATGTAAAGCCATCATCTATGATGTTCTTCACTGACGTCCAAAAATCTGCACTGTTCATAATATTTCTCTAAATTTGCCGCAAATATACGAACTATTTTCCTTACCACCAAACTTTTCTCCATTTTTCTGCCAAAACAAAAGGCAGCGACCGCCGTTTGCCGCTGCCCTTAAAATCCAATTTCATGTAATTGCAGGAAGACACTAAGCAGACCTGGACACTCACCTCTCCCACCGTCCTGGACACTCACCTGTCCCACTGTCCCTCTCTTTTAGGAACTCTTTTCGCTCTTTGTTGAACTCTTTTTGTTCTTTGTTGAACTCTTTTTGTTCTTTAGTGAACTCTCAATATCTTAACTACATATTGCTGTAGTTAATATTATTTTGACTTTTACGGAGCAAAATCTTTAAGAAAGAACGTTTATTTCTTTTCAAGATACTTCATATTTGCATATCCAATATCACCATTAAACTTTATTTTTGCATAATCTTTAATGATTTCATAGACTTCGACTTCTTCTCCTGACTTCAGACTCCCAATTTTTCGTGATGAAGCATCGGGAGCTGATCTAACTATTAGGCCACTTTTTGCCATACATACGTAAATTGTTGTTGATTTGAATTCGTCTTGCTGGCTATGCCCAACTTCTTGTGTATCAAACCATGAACTACAATAGCTGTACACGCCAAAAAGAAGAGCAACAATAAATATAATACTAAAACATCCCCAACAACTACTGTTATTTTTTGAGCTTTTGCCTTTTTCATCAAAACTTTTTCCGTTATATGTAAAAGAAGAATTATTATCCTTTACTTTGACAATTTCACCTTGTTGGAATACTGCATGAATTAAAAGTCCACTATTATCAACGATGTAGCCATCCTCTCCCTCAAAATTGCCGTTGACAAATCCTCCGAAATAAGTCTTCGCATTATCCATGCAATAAAACCCGTCATCACCATGTTTATAATCATCACTCCAATGACCCATATAAAAATTATGACAACCTCCATCTTTATACCACAGTTGTATGCCAAACCCATCACGTTTGCCATTTTGCATTTCCCCAAGATAGAATCCATTCTCAAATTCTACAAGCTCGAGATTACTCAAGTTGTCACTACTAAGGTAATACTGCATACTGTCTTGAAGCTCGTTCTGAATAAAGTCAGCAAACCTCAACTCATTTTTGGCTCTCTGTTCAACAGCATAGTTAATCATGCCTAATGCACGTTCAATTATTAATGCCATACGCGTTCAATTTTCATTTTTATCATTAAACAAATCCCGATATTTTTCCAATATATCAGAAGAAAGCTCCCACGTGTATTCATCATCGCAAGAGCTGCAACAAGCCACACCTTGGTAAGCCCTATCAGCCAAGTTATAGTATTCTTTTATTATCCCCCCATCTGAAACAGATTCCCTTAAAACATAAGTGTAATAATGCAGTGCCTTATCATATACTCCACAATCTATACAATAATCAGCGAATTGCAAACAAGCCACCATCTTGTCCTTACCTTCTTTCATGTAATCAACATCAAACTGTTGCTCACAGGTGGCCTCTTCAAACACATCACTTATCATTGAGAGTCCTCCTTGAGGGGTGCATTTAGCGACTCTCTCTATGTATATAGTTTTCCCCTCCGAATCTGTTTGTTGTGTCAAAAATTTCATCTTTCACAATTATTACATAATCTGTCCACTATCCAACATTGGCACAATAGTTACCCTTCATTATATGATTCCAGAAATTCAGCATTGCTTTTATTATGACATCTTATAAAATCCTCAATTAGTTTGATACATGCTTCAACGTCACGCATATCACATACCTCTACAGGCGTGTGCATATATCGGCATGGTATTCCTAATGAGAGGGTCATAACCCCTTGACGAGACAATTGTATCCTTGAAGCATTCGTACCGCCTGTAGAATTAGGACGAGCAGATAATTGAATACTGATATCGTGAGTTTTTGCAATATCTTGCAAATTTTCCACTAACATAGGATTATTGTCAAGGTTTCTGGATAATATGACGCCATCACCGAGCTTGATATCACCGAATTTTGTTTTTGGACAATTAGGCACATCCGTTGCAAAATCCACATCAACTGTAATATTAATATCTGGGTTAATGCGAAAACTGCTTATTGCCGCTCCTCTGCAACCGACTTCTTCCTGTACTGTTGCTACTCCACATACATTAACATTTCTGATATTATTCTCATGCAATCGACGCATAACTTCAGCGATAACAAACACACCAATCTTGTCGTCAAGTGCCTTCGACGTAATCCTATTCTCTGTGAGCCATTGGTGATTAGTGGCATAAGATACCGGGTCTCCAACTTTCACACGCTCCTTTATCTCATCGGCAGTAAGTCCAGTATCGACCCATAAGGAAGACAATTCTGGCAACTTCTCTCTTTCTGAAGTAGTGAGCAAATGTATTGGTGTTTTTCCAATGACTCCATTGATACAACCTGTATCAGTAGTTATCACGACTTTACTACCTACTACACACTGCATGTCTATACCACCATTGCGACGCAGGAATATGCAACCATTATCATCTATATAGATAACCTGAAAGCCTATTTCATCAATATGAGCCTCAATCATTATCATGGGGGCGTCAGATGAAACGATACGATAAGCCATTGCATTTCCCATACTATCAACCTCTATCTTATCCACATAAGGCTTGAGATAGTTGACGAAAATTTCCCTTCCCTTACTCTCAAATCCAGACACAGTTGATGTTGAGAGAATCTTTTCTAAAAATTCATTTTTCATAACTAATATTGTTTGTAAAGAAGGATGATATATTCATAAACAATTCTTTGCGCCTTTCAATCGCATAGCTATGAGGAGCAGGAACTATCATTAATTTAACATTTTTTAGGTTTAGTGCGTCGTTATATGCCTCTACCGACTGTCCCATCCACGTAGATGTATCATATAGATGATGTATCAGAAGGACTGGAACATTCCATTCTCCTACGAATGTGTTAGGGGAGATACATGCTATCCGCTTGTTATATTCGATTACGTCAGTCGTATTTCCGTATGTCTGCATTGTTTCCTCTGCCTCGCCTTGTGAATGATAGGGATATTTTGCCAAATTATATACGCCGCAGTGAGCAATAATTGCTTTAAACCGCTTAGAAGAGTTTACTCTCCCAGCCATCAGCATTGCCACATATCCACCATAGCTTCCACCATACAAAAAGATATTGTTCTCATCCATTATTTGGGAATATCTTCTGAGCATACTATCAGTAGCAATGCAAGTATCTTGTATATCATATTCACCATAGTGTCCCTCCAGCATATACTCCCAGCCATCCACACCTGTGCCAATAACGCCCCTACGCAGTGGAACAACTACGACAAATCCATTGTTCAGAAAATGTTGATATATGGAATCAGTCTCGCGAACATTAGGAATAGGAACAATAGGTCCCCCAAGGCAAATTACCACCACAGGTCTTCTTCTCCACTCCTTCCTATAGGCTACAACGACTTGCAATTCGTTGCTATCAGTATGTTCACGCTTCACAATCAAAGACTCGTCCTCAACCCTTTGGGGATCTACATCTTCACACCAAACTTTACGAAAGAAGGTATGGCATGGAGCATATTGTGACAGTTCTATTCTTTCTCCTCTTGAATGGTAAAAGCCAATATCATCCACATTCATATTTTTACGCAAACACATAGAATAATCAAAATGAAACACATCATTCCGAACATCCCGTCCATCATCTGTTGGTATGTAAACCCTCCTGCGCATCAATATTTCTTTCTTGCCATTTGAATCTTATACTCGATAAGAGCGTCAATACAAATCATTTCTTTCAAGTCATCGATCATCTGGCTATGTACCCCACTACACCAAGTGTCAGAAAAAATCTCATCAATGAAACATCTAAATTCCTTTTTTTCCTCGTCAGTGATTCTTTTTTGTATTTCTTTTGTATAAAGTAAATACTTCTGATGGCTTTTCCCTAATATAGATATATAATTATCCTCAAAGTCCAATACATCCTTCATTACCTTTTGTATTACACTAATTATTCGTATCAATTTCTTTATGACATCTCTATATTTCTCTGAGTCAATAACTCCCTTATTCTCAAATGATTGGTGCAAATTATGAATCGCGACATTGTAAGCATGCAATCTTCCTTTTACCTCATAAATCAAAACATAATGATCTGCATTATTATTGAAACTGTCTAATTGAAAAGTCTCCTCCAAAGAGTGAAATTTCATTTCAGAAAGATATTCTTTACTTATATACTCTTTGACATTTTTGTCCTGTACATAATGCCAAGCCAGCAAACGCACCAGATAAGCAAAGGCATCCATCAACAGTAATGAAGCCAATCTTTGGTGTATCTCTCCTGAGCGTCGCAACACGCTTTCAGAAGTTTTCTTCGAATACTTATACCCCAGACATCCATAATATGCACCAATAATACCTGCAATGGCAGCAATCACTGTTATCACAATGTTGATATATGTATATGGAGCGGGGGCACTATTTTGTGCAATCGATTTGA
The DNA here is from genome assembly GCA_051869235.1 of Prevotella sp. Classification (GTDB taxonomy): domain Bacteria; phylum Bacteroidota; class Bacteroidia; order Bacteroidales; family Bacteroidaceae; genus Prevotella. Next base: position 51,443 of record JBJEAS010000041.1, on the reverse strand, counting down.
CATAAGGTATAACCATGTCAAGAGAATCTTTCAGCACCTCTATTTCATTCACATTTCCAATTGAGATAGTTAAAAAAGCCATTTCCTTTTATGAATCAAAAAAACAAATATTAGTTCATTTCTCAAAATAATACTCAGTATTATTATATGATAACGCTTTTCATTGCGTCATATAGCAACGCTTTTTTGCACATTCGCATAGTGTAACGAATAAGTTCAGCCCTGAATTTTTTCTCTTCTATGGTTATGTCATCTCCCAAATCCCAGGCGGCGGTACCCTTGCGTCTGCTATAGAGGTTTATATTGATATGGTCAAACTGGCAACGTCGTAGGGCATCCATCGTGAGAAGAACGTCATCTGCAGTTTCTCCTGGGAATCCTATTATTATCTGTGTGTGTTTATTTATCGGATAATGATTGACATTGATGTCCTCCATACAACGAATAAAAGGCTCTATGTTTGGATTTCTGTTCATCTTTTTAAGTATTTCGGCACTTGCTGACTGTATGGCACAGCAGAAGTAATTTACGAAACCAGAGGCAAAGAATGGTTTCAGCTCTTCATAATTCTTCACAAGAATATCAGGGTGAATATATCGGATTGCAACGATTGCCTTACCATCGCTCTCCTCGCACATCTGCCTCAGCAGTTCTGGCAGTGAGGTATCAATATCTCTTCCATACGAGCCAATTTCATCACCTATGAGAAGGAAACGAGTATATCCATGCTCTAAACCCTCACGGAATTGCTGCATCACACTTTCCATTGCCACACTGCGGAAATTGCCTATGCCAAGTTTCGTAGCACAGTAGCTACAATTGCCAGGGCAGCCATATGATACCTTTATCTGATATGTCCTTCCATCCTGCCACATATATTTCCTCAACGTAGCATACTCCCAAGCCTTCTCACATTGATCACTGCCGTACTCTCTGTCAATCTTTTGCATTAGGTCCAGGTCTGAGTCCTGCTCTATCTCGGTCAGACAATTAGAACTAATCCGAGGATTCACATTATAATATACTTTTGAAAATGGAATGTCTGCATTGATAATGCTATCAAGCGAAGTCAACTCTTCATAGCGAAGAATCGTAATCTCTGGATTAACGTTCAGCACCCTGTCTCTTGCAAATGCTGGCATACATCCAGATACAATGAATCTTGATTCTATACTGCGTTCTGCCTCAAGTTGAAGTAGTTTTTCTATTGCCTCATCTTCCTCGTTTTGAGTAACTCCGCAACAGGTCATCAACACAATATCAGCATCTTTTGCGTATTCTGAAAGCACCCATTCGTTCTCCTTAAAATATTTTGCAATGCGCTCTGTCTCATGCATCAACACAGCGCACCCATTACTATCTATATATACTTTTTTCATAGTTTGAACTTATAAATTAAATATTCGCGAAGGAATAGTCGCATCGATTCGCAGTATGCCTCATGCTCATCTTTTGAAAGATGAAAACTGTCAGCATAGCAACCTCCCGCGCAATGCCAGTGAGCAGGACAGTCTATACAGTCTTTGTTTGACATTGTACCAAAAGAAAGAATTTTGGAAAGTTTCACTTGGTCTATATCCACTTTACCTGTATCACCATCAATATGTCCAAATACAAACTCATCGTAAAATTCATCACGACGAGATCCTACGGTATGACAGGTAGAAATATCACCTTCTGATGTTATAACAAACTTTCCAGGGCAATATCTATCCGTCACGCATAGGCACGTATTCATATATGAACAGGTGAGCCATATCCCATATTTATCGGCAACTGTCTTAGCCTTGAAGAACTCGTTTACAAAATTGCTATAGTACAGTCGTCTTTCGGAGAGGGTGTTGAAATAATCCTTGCTAATAAGCAGTTTGAAAGACACTTTCTTCACCAAAGGATGATGGATATGCAGATGGTCTATCATATCTGTCATACGTGCAACATTCTCATTGCTTATCACTGTGTTAAGAGCCACATCAAGACCTTTGTCTGCAAACTGGTTTATATTATCAGACACTCTTGCCCATTGCTCTCTCTGGAAGTTCTGCACGTCCTCCAATATGTCAAACGATACGCTCAGACTAATGTCATATTGTTTCAAAAATTCTATTATCTCTGGCGTACATATAGAACCATTCGTTACTAACGATATCGGGCATGAAGCTCCTCGTTTTTTTTTAAGTTCCAAAGCATTTTTGAGAGCTGGGCGAAGAATATTCCACGAAAGCAATGGCTCTCCACCCCCAAGCACCGATACAGACAGCCTCTCACCCTTAGCGCGCGATTCATTAAGGAAATAGCTTATACCCGTATTCAACACCTTCAGTGGTATCTCCTCATTCGTTCTGCCTCCTGCCGAATAACAGTATGAGCAATGAAAATTACACTTGTTGTTTGGAAGAATCATCAAACTGCGCAGTTTCTCAACATCGGAAGATGTTTTATAGATGTGCACATTTTGTTCGTCTTTTCTACTGAGAATCTCTTTTACCTTCTCTGATGACACTGTCTGCAATTCTCTATATTCCAAAGCATTTCTCAACTGCTCTAATTCATCTATATCTATCACCTCTGCATATGGGTAAAGTGGAAGATACACTATCAACTTACCCTCTTCTTGCATCGGTATTATCGATATGTTATTTCTTGTAAAAATAGTCATAATGTGTGTACTTTAAATTGTTCCTCGCATATTCTTTCCCAATGTATCTGTTACAATGACATTCTGAAAAGAACCAATAATTAGCGGTTTCTCACTTTCTACAAATATCATAGGATCTGCCAACGGTGTACTTTGCTCTGTTCGACAGTGATAAACCCCGTCTGCATATCCGTCCACTATTACTCTTTGCCTTGTACCTACCAGCAACTCATTGAGCCGAATGTAATATTGTTTTTGGATGTCCATCAATGCAAGCGCTCTCCGTGTTTTCACTTCATCAGGAACATCATCGTCATAATGATCGCCACTATACGAACCATGCTGTGGGGAGTATCTAAAAACACCCATACGCTCAAATTTCTGATTATGCACAAAATCGCATAATTCTTCAAACATCTCCTCAGTCTCGCCAGGGAATCCTACCATCATTGTGGTGCGAAGAGCAATATCCGGTACTTCGTCCCTTATCTCTGATATCAATTCGCTTATAAGTTCCTTACTCATACCTCTGCGCATTCGCTTAAGCATTGTTGTATTACAATGTTGCAGTGCCATATCAAGATATTTACACACATTATCCCGCTCCCTCATCACCCTCAATAAATCGCGAGGAAAACCAGAGGGGTAGCCATAGTGCAACCTTATCCATTCTACACCTGGCACATCTGATATTCGTTCCACCAGTTCTGAAATACGCCTTTTGCCATACAAGTCCATACCATATGCAGTAAGGTTCTGTGCCACTATTTGCAGTTCCTTTACGCCATTGCCAACAAGCCATCTCACCTCATCAAGAATCTTCTCCATTGGTTCTGAAGTCAACGGACCATTGATAATCGGTTTAATACAATACGCGCATGGTTGGTTGCATCCTTCCGAAATCTTCAGATATGCATAATGCCTTGGAGTGGTAATTTCTCGCTTTATGCCTACATCGTATTTCCCACCCAATAGTCTTAATATCTCATGCCAATCAAAATTACCGAAAACTCTGTCCACATCTGGTATAAACTTTTTTATACCTTCTCCACATTTCTGTCCATAGCAACCAATCACCCACAGTTGACCAATACGTCCTTCAGCCTTCCTCTTTGCATATATGCGTATAAGCGATACAGAGTCGCTCTCGGCATCGCTGATGAACCCACAGGTATTCACGATGGCTATCTCTGCATCACTATCAAACGTGCCGAAAGTAACGTCATGCCCGGTATCCTTCAGTGCACACAACAACTTCTCCGAATCAACAAGATTCTTGAAGCATCCTATATTCTCAACGTGTATTCTCATATCAATTATACAACTTTACCACATTTCTAACGAGCTTTATTCTTTCCTCTTTAGTTGATTCAGGAACATCGTCCTTGAACATTTCTGCGGCCTTAGTGCCACTGCGCATTGAGAAAGCAAAAACATTGGCACTTGCAAAATGCAATTCATCTATTACTTGCAGAGTTTGAGCGAAATCCTCTTCTGTCTCTCCTGGGAACCCAACCATAATGTCTGTCACAATCTGCATATCAGGTATTATTTCCCTTATCGCTCTCACCCTATCAGCATACTGTTCTATGGTATATCTTCGATTCATTCGCTGCAATATTCTGTTAGAGCCAGACTGAACTGGGAGATGTACAAGCCTGCAAATATTATTGTGTTTTCTTATCGTCTTTACAATTTTATCCGAGAAAGTAAGAGGGTGTGATGAGATGAACTTTATATGCTGCAATGGACATGACTCAGAAATATCCGTTAGGAGTGATGCGAAGTCCTTATGTTTATCACCTGCATATCCTTCCCATAGGTCAACGATATGACCAAACAGTATGATGTCCTTATATCCCTTGGCTCTGATATCTACAGCTTCACGCATAATAGCATCATAACTTCGGTTCACTCTTTCGCCTCTTGTAAAGGGCTCTATGCAATAGTTGCAATATTGGTCGCAACCTTTCATAATTGTTATCGTGGCGGTAGAGTTGTCCTCCAGATTACGTAATGGTATTACATCGTCATACACGCATCGTGAATCCTTCCCCTTTAGGTAAAGATGCAACGCATCTTTATTTCTTATGGATCTTATTGCATATGGAAGCTCGTGATATGCTGTTGGATGTGCAAAGATTTGCACCCTCGGGTAATCAATAAATATACCTTCGTTAAACTGAGTCGCCATGCATCCTGTTATGACAAGTACTTTGTCTTCATCGAGCTTCTGCTCTAATGTCATAATATGCTCAAAAGCCTTTTGGTGTCCAATCTCACGCACCGAACAACAATTTAGTATCACTACATCAGCCTCGTTCATGTCAGTCGTATGTTTATAACCATACTCTGACAATATCCTCAGTATTACCTCACTGTCAATGAGGTTCATCCTGCATCCGTATGTCTTTATATAGACTAACATTACTGTTTTTTAGCTCTGTTTTGCAATGACATCTCGTAACGCATTTCCATGAGTTTCTCCATGTGCGACTTTTCCGGACAGCAGTGGTTCATGTTCAAACCTTCATATTTATTTCGCATTCTAACTAATGGACATCCACCGCCACACATAGTGATGAACTCGCAAGCAAGACACTTCGGATCATTTGTATAATCAGCCCCAGTCAAATAACGCGAGAACTTCGCCATATTCATTTGCATTGTCCTTACATTACCTATCTCCTGTTCCTTGTTACCCACCATACGCCAGCATTTATACAATTCGCCCTCAGGACCTATTACAAATGCCCAGTATTTGCTTGCAACACAACTATGACGGCGATATTTGGGCAAGAACGACTTTATCTCTATTCCATATTTATCAAACAAATCGAGTGCAAATTGCGCCTTATACCCGCCAGAACTTATGTTGTGCTCGGCAGACACACATTCTGATGACAGTAAATCTGACACGAAACCAGGATACAGGGTCACGCGTTTGTCATCCACTTCTGCTTTAAATTGTGTGTAAAAATCATGATACGCTTCCATATTTCTGCGGTCAACATTCGTGCGAATGTCAATCGTTACCGTTTTATTTATCTCGAGCAGATACTTTATGTTCTCCATTATCTTGCGATACGTCGCACCACCATTCAGCAGCATTCGACGTTGATCATGGATATGTTCTGGACCATCAAGCGTTATTTGTATATTACGTATGGCGAGTTTCTCTATTTTTTCTGCAACATCATGGTTTAGAAGGAAACCATTTGTCACCATCTTAGCCGAATATTCGATACCCATGCTTTGAAATTTATTAGACAACCGCTCTATTGTTGGAAAATTGATGAGTGGTTCGCCACCGTACCATACAACGCTAAGTCGCTTCATATTCTTGTTCTGCAACAGAAATCGTACAATTGCATTCTCTGTTTCCTCTGTCATACTTACCATAGGGCGTTCTTGCTCATAGCAGTAGATGCATTTAAAGTTGCATCCACGCGAAGGCAGTATAGTAAGCGCCACATCTGCACTGTTGTATCTATTCTTTAGGATGTCTGCCAGATAAACGTTCAAATCATCATCCTGATTCTCTACCAGTATCTTTGCATTCACTAAATACTGCCAGTTGGCAAAATTCTTGTAATTATCAGGATTATCCTTCAATTCATACCATGACTCTATGTCCTCTGCATTAATCTGTATGAAGACAAGAGATATCGTATTAAACAAAAGATATCCATATTTTTCTGAATGTGAAAGTATGTTGTATTTAGACCAGAACATAATAAACAAAAATCTAATTAATTTGTAATAGAATGTAGGGTAAAGTTCTGTAATAAGAACAATTATAACCCTACATTCTGAAAGATTACTTAGGGAGATAATTCTCCCAGAACTTAAAGGCTCAAATCTCCCCAGCACATGTCACAAGGACCGTTCTGAGCGAAATTAGCATAGCTAAAAAGACCGTTTTCTGCAATAGCAGTCTCAACGACATTAAAGATTACTTCTTTCATAATTGAACATTTATTATTTTTTCCTACTCTTTTCGGGCTTTTCGGATTCCGCCTTTTAATATTGTTGTTCAAGATACTGTGTACTTGCGTACCCATCCTTGTTATTACATCTGATTCTTGCAAATCCATTTACAATCTCATACACATCTACCACTTCATTTCTTCCTATTGTCCCAACGACACTTGCGTCGCGATTAGGAGCAGAACGAACTTTCAATTGACTCCTTGCCGTACAACGATATTTTGTAGTTTGTACAGGGTTGTAACTATTTTGAGTAGTTTCTGGTGAAGGATTAGATGAAGAACACATACTTACACCACACAGAACTCCTATTATTGTTAGAGTGACAAGGAACGTGATGCCAGAATAGAATATATAACGGAAGACTGCTAAGACAATATTGCTTATTATTACAAAAATTCCGGCAACAATCATAGCTGCGTAATAGACTATCCCCCCAAGGCATAAACCAGCCACAATACCCCATATCCATCCGAGTGAGATAAGCCATCCAATAAATGGAATTGCTATACTAAGAATAATTATCCAAAGAAGTATATCCGTAATGATATCTGACGCTTTAGCTATCAAGTTGCCTATTCCACCTATGAAATTGTTAAATCGCTCCCACGGGGTGTGGCTATAACTACTATAAGAGATACCTGGATTATAGTCTGTATTAGGATTGGTCCTAATAGGTATTGGTCTTGGTGAGCGTCTAATTATCTGCCCATACTGGTCTATTGCCATATTACTTCTTCTTTTGTGAGAATGGTACTGTTATTGAAGTAGTAACCTGTAGAGGATATGAGAATATCTCAGCCTGTTCACCGCCTATTGCAACATTGTTGGTGTTGCATACGAGAGTGTATTGTGATATATGTGGAAGGATTCTCTGTGTAAAACCTTTGTTTTTTCTGTTCAACAGATCAAGAGCTATCTTCACTGCTATTATCGTAACGAAGTTGATGTCGGCTGATATTCCTGGTTCGAAACTTACCTTCTCAAGTTCTTCTTCAGTAGTATAAAAACGCCGGTTCTGTGTAACTCGTCCCGATTCATAGCCAATCGCCTCAAGGAAGTCAGAATAATCGGGCATACCTGGTATGCAATAGAATATCTCACCTGCAAAAGCACGTTCCCAACATCCTATGGAGATGAAGGCGCTGCCTCCATTCATGGCAAACTGACAGGCGTAGTGATCGCCGTCACGATTGTCAGCTCCACCAATTATGATAGTGTCTTCCGTGCAGAAATTCTTCAACTCTTCCACATCGACATCCTGAATGGCACAGTTACATTTCCTTATCTCAGCATAAGGATTTATCTGCAGAATACGGTCTGCCACAGCATCGGTCTTGAATCTGCCTACATCGTATATGCCACACTGATGACGGCAGATATTATGATAACCGAACACATCCATATCAACAAGGAAGAACGAACCAACACCTGCCTTTGCCAACTCCACTGCAACCAAGGATCCCACAGAGCCGCAACCAATAAACAATGCACGCTTACCAAGCATTACGTCTGACTCTAATATCCCAGTATTACGTGAAAATATATCCAGTTTCAATGAGTAGGTTTCCAGCTTGATTTCCGTGAGCGTTGAGAGTTGTATCAAGTGTAATCCTTTGTCATCGGTATAGCCTACTATAAATTCAGGGTCGGAATTCAGGAAAGGATGAACGTATGCGGAAACCGATGGGTATTTTTCCCTGACGACAGCGTCCAACCTGTTTGTCTCTGCTTCTGAGATAGAGCGATTCGTATGTTGCTTCTTGCCCTTTAAACGTTCACAACTGGTCTTGTTTGCGTCAATTTCAATCTCACGCATGTTTATATGAGCATTGGGATTGTCCCATATAAACGCGAACGGATTCTCTGGATAGATATAACCAAGCGGAGAAGATTTTATTTTGCTTTTTTCAATATTTGCTGCGCCAGTTGGCATAATATTGTAATACTCCGTGTTAGGAACATAATATCCCCATAGAGCTATAGGATCAGTGATATTGTTTATATTTACAATGTCTGCAGGCACTGATGCCTTTGGTGCAGCAACTCTGATATTCTTAATTTTCATCGGCAGTACCTTTTAATAATTGATTAATTATTTGCTGAAAGTCCTTAATGGCATCTGCGACGTTGTATGGTTTGCGGTTGTTTGGTAATTGGACTGTAGGTTCACTATCAACAACTGTGCCTTCATATATCTCCTGCTGTTGTTCTGCAAGCGACATGGTTGAACGTCTTTCTGACACTACGCCATTCTTATCAAACACAGGCAATTTATCTGCATCAGTGTAATGAAGTTCAAGAAGTTCCTGCGGAATCAAATCCCCATCATCAACATACCACTCCGCCTGACAGTATTCGCCACTTTGACTGACATGATACATGGTCATACGCATTTGTGGGTCACAGTTCACCAATGCAGATATGGCACCAAACGGATTATCAGAAGCATAATTTAGATTAGTCTGATCGTCAGTACTTGAGAATACGTCCAAGCTGCCAGGATGACGATGCCACAGACCAAGTATCTGCAGATTTCCTTTGTACTGGTTTGCAACGACATTTGCAAGATATGTCACAAACTCGGTGTCATACTCGAAGTAGGCCGAATAATGTGTGCTTTTATAGCCTGGAGAGATATTCTCGACGACAATCCACGTGCCATTATTCAATAGATACCCAAGGAATATACCTCCTGTTTCTATTGGATGCTTACTTATAGTTTCTGTAACTATTGCATTGAATGCGCGTTTTGTGAAGATTACAGTTTGAGAACTTTCCATACTTTAATCTGCGTCAAATTCTTCCATTGTCATATCACCTGTGCATACCAATTCCACGGCCATCAGCCATTTGCATGCCCACGTCAGAGTATTAACGGCTGAAGTGACATGGTCACCGTAGTTATTACCATCTGAAATATCGCTTCTACGTGCAGTACATAAGTAGTAGCCACCCTCACCGTCATTGATAAGATGGAACGGGCGTTGGCCAAGTGCCGCTGTTACATCCTCTACAGTAGGATCTAATAGATATACACAAACAGATCCACCCATCTGGGCTACTGGATGATTTGGACTATAAACAGCCATGACTTGCCATGCGATATCATCTACGATACCAGGGCGCAACACCCCAATCCAAGCAAGACATTTGTGCCATCGACTTGAGGGGTCGTCTATCTTCTGAAGTTTAAACTGTGGGAACACTTCATTCATTGCAGCTATCTCATCCTCAAGAAGTTCTTTGTCGGTCTCATACCACTGGGCAGCGAGTTTTCCTTTTTTGGCAACAATCTTTGTCTGTTCTTCGCCCATAGCATTGCCAGATTGTCCAAGTTCTATTTGCTGACCGTTCTTAATCTTTTCTGCTAATTCTTTACGTTTCAGTTTTGCTAAATCAATAGCCAGTTTACCTTCTTTGGCAACAATCTTTGTCTGTTCTTCGCCCATAGCATTGCCAGATTGTCCAATTTCTATTCGTTGACCGTTCTTGATCTTTTCTGCTAATTCTTTACGTTTCAGTTTTGCTAAATCAATAGCCATTTTTCCTGCGGGGACTTGTAGTTTCATACTCTTATTTTTTAATTAGTTATACAATAATATGATTATTATGAAATTGTAATTAATCTGCACAAAATTATTATTTCAAAAAAGCTCTTGGTATATATGCAGTCACTGCAGTTAACAAGCCGTCTATTACAATACCAACTCTCTGTTGACCATGGAAACGTGCCACAACTCCTTCCACACCCTTAAATTCTCCTTCAACTACTTGAACTCGTTGTCCTTCTTTGAATTTATTAATTTCTTCCTGAAGAACAATGACATTATCACTCGCATCAGCTTCACAAATAATCTTTAGCGTAGTTATTTGACTATCTGGTATAATCATTGGTTTTTTTTCAACTCGTGAGCCAACGCGAGTGTGCTTATAATAGAATCGTAAGTAGGGGAGGTTTACATTGTCGTAAACATATGACTTTATCACTTCTTCTGTTCCTCGTGCAAAGAAAATATTTGGAAGACGGGATTCTTCAACGGTTTTTCGTTTGCCGTCAACTTCCTTAACAATCTTAATTGTTGGATAGTATGCTTCTACATGTTTGCCTACCAAATAATCGTATGCCTTCTTTTCGCGTCCGTAGGTGACACGCAGAGCATACCAATGGGGAACGTCCTTAGCCTCTCGCTTGATAGTTTTAATGGCACTACCCGACAGAGCATTTCTGGTGGACACCCCACTTTGTAAGTTCTTTGCCAAAACTGGCTCTTGAACTTCGGGGAGGGCATCGGGGGCAAACCCGGTGCAGGGAGGGATTTCACCGCCTCCATAGGTGTTGTCATCTTTAGATGCGTTATCAGCGATTTTCATATCGGTGACCTTACTTTGTTCTAGACAGAACTCCGTTAAGGACATAAAAAAGCGTGGAACGTCCCCGTTGTCCATTCCACGTATCGAGGCTCTTGCATTGCCTATTGTTGTTGAACAGACAACGTTAGAGCCCACGCCGATATGATATATATAGCACCAAAGGCATTGCTGTATGGATACAGCAACACCAAGGGCTGTGATATAATCACACCCGAGGACATCTACCGTTGCTAAGTTCAAGACAACAATATCGTATTTTTGCAAGATTTCGATACGTCTCAAACGAAGCGTTTAGTAAACGCCTTAATATGTCTGGACTCTCGTCCCGCCCATGCCGTCTTATGCAGACTCGGCGTGTGCTTTTATGAAAGTCCGATGCAAAATTAGCATATTTTTTGTAAAAGGGAAAGAATTTAAATGAAAAATGTTTGGGATTAATGTTTTTTAAAGGTTCGAGGAATGACAGTGGATTAGTTACGCCTTTCGGCGTTGGCGGACACAGGGGGCACGCCCCTACAGTAGGCGGTGATTGGCAAGCATACAAGACGAAAGGGTTGAAAGGGTTGAAAAGCTAACGAAGTGCGGGCGGGACGCCCACACCCCCTCCTGTTGTCGCTGAATATTCGACATTAATAAAGTGTGGAATCAGGAAAAGACATTATGATACCTTCGTTGGACATTCCACTTTCTACGGTTCACAAACCACACTGCATTCCTCTGGTGTTGCCTCGCATAATCCAGCATCAACAAAAAGGCCTTCATATCCAAGGTCTTCATCTATGCTGGGCCAATGTATGCCTGTGTAACCGAGAACAAAATCATTACGTTGGGCTTTTGTGGCACTTTCCAAACGCTTCCATTTCGAAAATGGTGTGCACACTCTTTGCCCATCTTTGGTTTCTATCCAAAGGAAGGAATCGTCAGTCCATGCTCTAACAACATAAAATCTTTTCATTGTTCAGTCCTCCTTTTTATTTATTGAAGTAATTATGCCATCTCTCGATGATGACTTCTTTGTTTTCCCATACTAATGACTCTATTAAAGACAAATCATTTTTCTTAAACCCATGGTTAAATACAAGTTCCATGGGTTCAACGTTATATTTTGCTTCATTCCCATCTTTTATGATATGTATATGGATGGGGGCGTGGTCATTAGAATAGAACATAAATCTATAACCAAAAACAATAAACAATGTAGGCATAATCCTTTTCTTTCTTGCAAAAGTAGCATTTTTTTCGTAAAGGAAGAAGAAATGGAGGAAGAAATGTTTGTGATTAATGATTTTTAAGTGATGATAAAAAAAATAAGTTGGTACGATTAAGGATAGGTGACAAGTCAATGTCCTACGTTGCGGTATCCCGATGTGCCGTTCATTTTGCCAAAAAAAGTTTTTTAAAAAAAGTTGGAGTTCGTCACATTTGGGGGTTAACTCATTGAAATATAGCAACTTTAGGGTGTGACGAACTTTTTGAGTTCGTCACAGGTTCGTCACATATTCCATTTTGCGAAGACAGCTTCGTTGGAAACTACCTTTATTGTTTTTCCACTACAAACAGAATCTCTTTCGCATTATCATGTTCTTCAGGAAGAGACTCTTCGAAATGCCCGGCTCTGACAAACCTCGATTCAATGACTTGCAAGCCATTGTCGGCTAATATTTGTCGCAACTCTGATTGTCTGAATCTATAATCTGCAACAATATACTCAGCGGAAAGCATGCCGTCCTGTTCAAATTGTTCCTTATGATAAACGAGGTTGTGGCTCTCGTCCAATAGTTGGTATTTTGCATTGAACATATCACCTGTGGATTGCATAGAGTTTGAAGATGGGAGTTCAAGCAAAAGCCTTGGATTTTCGTTCACTTTACCACGATGTATGGCACGCAACTCTATGTGTGTCCGATTCATGACTGAAATAATCGCGCGTCCTCCTTTACGAAGTTTTCTTGCAATATTTTTAACAATCAACAGATTGTCATTCAATTCCCGATAGGAGCCAATAACATCATAGAGACATATTACCGCGTCGAAAACCCTACCGGGGAATCTTTTTCTTGCATCCCATACAGAGAAGCGTACTGGTAGATTTTCTGCTGATGCATGGGCTTTCTGGATATGTTTCTCTGATGCGTCAATCCCCACAACATAATATCCACGCTTTGCCAATTCAATACTATGACGCCCCTGACCACATCCGACATCAAGAATTGAGTTTCCTTTTCCAATTCCTAATAAAGTCTCTATATAGTCTATTTCTTTCTTTGTTCCCTGTGCCCAAGTTTGATGCGACAAATCCATACGAGAATAAGCATCATTGAGTTGCTCTGCAGAGAACTCAATAAATTCATTGAAATGTTTCTCATCGAAATACATATCTTGAGTCTGGAATGTAAATGCTAACCATTCACACCCATCGGGCAAATTTCCTAAGCGTTCAACGTAAATATCTTCTGTTGTTTCATGAATATCCCTGTCGATAAAGAAATTTGTATCAATGATGGATTTCCCTTGTTCTATTGTCTTACTGCCTGTCCGATATGGCAGGCTCTCGCACAAACGGTCGATTGTTTCCAGATTGTCGCAAATTATCGAAGGATCCACCTTATGCCATGTAACGGACTCCAATGTCTTAATTGTCAGTGTGTTGGCAGTGGCAAGTCCCCATGCAAAATAATCAGAGAACCCCCAAGCCGATTGAAGGAGCCTAGTAGCTATACCTTTCTTGCGGTATGAACTGTCTACTACTAATTGAGTAATCCAAACACAAATCTGTCCATTTACAAGACGTTTTTTCAGAAAGAAACAAGCACCAATCAACAAGCCATCCTCATGACAGAAAGACACATACATATCTTCCTTTGTTTTAAGACGTTCGTAGTAGCCAACACCCAATTTAATTCGTTGTCCTTTCTTTTCTGGTTTGTCTTTACCACTCCATCGACCATAATTAGCTGAAAACAGATGCGAAGACTCGAAACAATCCAATTGTGTCAAGTCTGCACATTTCTTGGTTGTATATGTGGGAGAAAAATGTTTTGTCATATCATTGCACAATTACAATTAATATTCTTATGAAACGTCTAAGGCATCTATCATTGGTGAGTTCAAAACAAAAATTGGCATTATTGTCAAATTCTTCTCATCTTGAAACGAAGCGTCAAGTAAACGCCTTAATATGTTTGGGCTCCATTTTCCGCCCAAGCCGCCTTTATTTAGATTCGGTGTGTGCTATTGCTAAGAGCACGCTGCAAATTTAGCACTTTTTTGTGAGAAGTGAAAGGATTGGAAGGAGAAATGTTGGGGTTTAATGTTTTTTAACCTGTATTATTCATACTGTTCCGTCACAAAAGGGCTAAATATCGTGCAAACGATAGCAGAGCCAAAATGGCAGGGGAAAGGGGACAGGCATGATTGAAATAAGCGAATCAATTTACCTGTCCCCCTGTTCACTACCTCAATGGTGTCTATTCTTTACTTCGAAACTTGAATACATTCGTGCTTCCTTTGTCGGCAAACAGACAACAATTTTGATTCTATAGACAAACCAAGAAGGATATTGATTGAATATGGTTGATTCAATCGTCTTAGGATTAACGTAGGTCGGCAATCGAAGAATATTGTCATTTGTTGAACAGGAACTCAAAAGCTTTGAAATGGCATCACTTGGTGTAAAGGAAAAGTGAGAACGACCTAACGAAAAGATACCGGTTCCCTTGACTTGCTCCTTCAGACAAATGCGGTCGGAGGTTGACAAAAGCACATCTGCCATAGTTGACAACTGTCCTGAGCTGTCTATTATTTCAAAGTCAAACAGTGAGTCCATAATAGCTTGGCAACATTCCATTTTCCATTTAATCATTGCTTCTTTATCGTTCAGGAAATAGTATGCTTTTCCTTGCTCTGTAGGTTTTGCATGGTTAACCTTTATTACCAAGCTACCCATATTCGGGTGAATTCGTTTATACGCCATTGCTTCCTCATCACTGATGGCGACAGCATTTATCGTATCATTTATCATGGCAATAAATGACGACGTGGTTTTATTCTCGCAGTAGTCAACATTGAAGACAAGCATGCAGTTGTCATCATCTGAATAATATGTTTCGAGATTCAATTTTGGAGTATAGACCAAAGGCATTGACACCCTTATTGTTGAAACGAGCTCGTTCAGTGTTGACAATTCGTTCAACCTTTTTAGTTCCTCAACACCCAATCTGATTTTGATATTATTTTCCGCATTGGAAGCCAACGCATTGTCCATAGACATAAATGAAGCCAATTCTTTTATGTCTATTGTCACATTCAATACAACGACAATAAATCCATTAGCAGTTTTTAAATTAACAATTTCAAAAACGCGCGAATTACTGAGAACAAAGGCTAATTTGTTATGCAATCCATCATTAGGTTTACTCTTGTCTTCACGTTCAAAAGCAGTCTGAATTTGTTTGGCGGCAGTTTCCAACGCCGCATTTTTGGCTTCCTCTTTAGTGGTTCCTTTGCCAATAACGACCAATCCCAATTCCGACTTGCTCTTTTTGGAAATCTTGAAAGGGCTTAAGACCCGGCTTGCCCAAAAAGACACTTTCCCTCTTTTTATCATCCTTTAATTGCCTGATGTCCGTCAAATACCCAAACTCGGACGATTGTTTCAATCCATTAGAGCTACAAGAAAAAGAAAGCGGGGTATCTGTCATCTGTCCATTCGTAACTTTAGGTCGTAGGAAACCTTGGAATAAAACAAACAGAAAAGACACCCGCGCCCATAGTATCTAACACCTTAAAGTGTGCCAGAGGATAGAATCCTCCGCACACTAAACAGGATTGTTATCAACCAACCCGTAGTATCAACCTCTGCAATGCTTTTGTATTCCAAATTGAATTTCCTACGTTCAAAGTTCCAAAAACACAGCGTTAGTAAACACTTCTTATATACTGCAGCATCCCTCCACACCTCACTCTAAAGGCACCAACAGCCTTTACAAACCTATCTTTTCTCAATACAGGCGAGCCCCAGGCGCAAAAAGACATTGCAAAGGTACACGTTTTTTTGTAAACCAACATTGAATTATTCTTTTTTAACAGTATTTTTTTCTCCTGCAACTATTCAACTGCCCTCAAAACCAAAGCTTCTTAAGCATAGGAAAGGAAAGGTGACAAGCCACTGCCCCTACAGTGCGGATTCCCTATTTATCGTTCCCTCTGCCAAAAAAAAAGATTTTTAAAAAAGTTGGAGTTCGTCACATTTGGGGGTTAACTCATTGGAATATAGCAACTTTAGGGTGTGACGAACTTTTTGAGTTCGTCACAGGTTCGTCACACTTTTCATTTTTCAATGCCTACGCAAAGTCTTAAAGGCACTAACCGCCTGCGTGACGAAGTGTGACGAAGGTGTGACGAACTCAAAAAGTTCGTCACACTATTAAGCAACTAACTATCAATAGGATAGACCCGTTTTGTGACGAAGTCGCAAAATTTTGAAAATTTATTTTTTTTGCGTTTGCAGCCACCTCGCTATGCCTTTGCTTTAGCTCCACTGTGCATCCACTTTTTCATTAGTAGCCAAGCGAAGGAACAGCGAAGGAACAGCGAAGGAACAGCGAAGGAAGAGCGAACCCACCCCTGCCCCTCCCTGGGGAGAAGGTGAGGCCACCCCCAACCCCTCCCTGGGGAGGGGAGTTGTCTGTCGACATTTGCATATTTGCACTTATTGTTGTACTTTTTGAGCGTAAAAATATTTACAAAACCGTAGATCAGAATTGCGAAGGCATCTCGAAGGCATCTCGAAGGCATCTCGAAGGCATCTCGAAGGCATCTCGAAGGATGGCGAGATGTTTCCTACTTCTCAAAATGCTGATAATCCTTGACAGATGTCCAGTCGCCGCCCCATTCAAATCCATGCTGAATGAAGAGTTTATGGCACAGGTCGCCCTTGGTCAGCTTATAGTCGAATTTGGCATCGCGATTGAGGTAAGGCTTTCCTGCTGCCGGCTCCACCACCTCTGTGCCGTCGGCAAGCACCTTGTGGTAGGGATTGTAGAGCGGGTTGATGTCGACCGCCAATCCCGCTCCGTGCTTCGACACCTTTGTGGTGTGGGAGATGAAACGGAAATTGAAGCTCGACGAATTGTTGTCGGTCATGGACCGTTCGTCGTCGGCATCCCAATAGTCGATAAGCCTCATTCGCTCTATTGGGTAGTTGCTGGCGTAAAGCTCGCGGAAAATGTCAAGCACATCTTCGGCTATTGACTTGTTGACGACCATCTCTCCTACGTAGGCAGTGCCCTTGATGTCGCGATGAAGGCATAGGACGTAACGCAAGTCGCTGCGCGGAATGGTGCAATCGTCCTTGAATGTCTTTCCCTGCATGATGGCGAAAATGGTGTCGGGAATTTCCCTTACGGAAAAGAAGTCATCAGTTCCGTGTTTTGCAAGATAAGTGTCGGGCACAATCTGCCCTGGGAAGAAGGTGCGCACGGCGTCTTCCTGGTTTTCCGCCTCAGAGTTGTTGTCGGCACCGCATGAAATGCATGACATGAGAAACATTGCAGTCATAAATGCAACAATAAAAGAGTAACGCTTCATTTGTTTGTATTGTATTATTTTCGTTCTTTTCAAATTTCAATGTGCAAAAGTACGCCTTTTTGTCCTAATGTACAACACTTGGAGGCTTTTTAACGTTTATTGCTACTTTCTTGACCTATTAAATAAGGAACAAAAATGATATTAGACAAGAAAAACAGCAGAAATACAATAAAATTTGCCATTTTTGCTTGTCATGTCAACGATAATTAGTAACTTTGCCACCAAATACGATAAACATTAAAAAATATAACGTTATATTCATCACAATGGCTGACAAGAAACAGATAAAAACCGCATTGGTATCGGTTTTCCACAAAGATGGTTTAGACGAGCTGCTGAAGAAGCTCAACGAAGAGGGTGTTAAGTTCCTTTCGACTGGAGGTACACAGAAATTCATTGAATCGCTTGGTTACGAATGTCAGAAGGTAGAGGACGTTACTACTTATCCTTCTATCCTCGGCGGACGCGTGAAGACACTGCACCCAAAAGTATTCGGAGGAATATTGGGACGCCGCGAGAACGAAGGCGACCAGGAGCAGATGAAGCAGTATGAGATTCCGGAGATAGACCTCGTCATTGTCGACCTTTATCCATTCGAGGACACCGTGGCAAGCGGAGCTTCAGAAGCCGACATCATAGAGAAGATAGACATTGGCGGCATCTCGCTCATTCGCGCCGGTGCGAAGAACTTCAACGACGTAGTGATTGTGCCAAGCAAGGCGGAATACAGCGTGCTGCTCGACATACTGAAGGAGCAAGGTGCAGAGACCACCCTTGCCCAGCGCAAGATGTTCGCATCACGTGCCTTTGGCGTAAGCAGCCATTACGACACTGCCATCCACGGTTGGTTTGAGAAATAGTAATTAGAGGAAAGAGGAGAGAGGAAAGAGGAGAGAGGAGTGAGATTACTACATTCCCATAAATACAGACATTCACTAATCTCACTCCTCACTCCACACTCCTCACTCCACAAATAATAATAAGATAATAGCAAATGGGATTTTTTTCTTTTGTTCAAGAAATAGCAATGGACCTTGGCACTGCCAACACAATCATCATCTCTGACGACAAGATTGTGGTGGACGAGCCATCGGTTGTGGCCCTTGACCGCCGCACGGACAAGATGATTGCCGTGGGCGAAAAGGCAAAGATGATGTACGAAAAAGAACATGCCAACATACGTACCATTCGTCCACTTAGAGACGGTGTGATTGCCGACTTCTCTGCCTGCGAGCAGATGATGCGTGGCTTGATAAAGATGGTTCACACTGGCAGCCGCCTCTTCTCGCCTTCGCTGAGAATGGTTATTGGCGTGCCTTCCGGCTCTACTGAAGTTGAGCTGCGTGCAGTGCGCGACTCAGCCGAACATGCCGACGGACGCGACGTTTACCTCATTTTCGAGCCTATGGCAGCTGCCATTGGCATTGGCATTGACGTGGAAGCTCCTGAAGGCAACATGATTGTCGACATCGGTGGTGGTTCTACCGAGATTGCGGTGATTTCGCTCGGCGGCATTGTCAGCAACAACTCAATACGCATTGCAGGCGACGACTTGACAGCCGACATTCAGGAATACATGAGCCGTCAGCACAATGTGAAAGTGAGCGAACGCATGGCAGAGCGCATCAAGATTCACGTGGGTTCTGCACTTACCGACCTTGGCGACGAAGCCCCGGAGGACTACATTGTTCATGGTCCTAACCGCATCACAGCCCTTCCTATGGAGGTTCCTGTATGCTATCAGGAAATAGCCCACTGTCTTGACAAGACCGTTGCCAAGATAGAGAACGCTGTGCTCTCGGCATTGGAGCATACTCCACCAGAGTTGTATGCCGACATTGTGAAGAACGGCATCTACCTCAGTGGTGGCGGTGCCCTGCTCCGTGGCCTCGACAAGCGTCTTACAGACAAGATAAACATTCCGTTCCACATTGCAGAAGACCCACTGCACAGTGTGGCAAAGGGTGCGGGAATAGCACTCAAGAATGTTGATCGCTTCTCGTTCTTGATGAGATAATCGGATGCGCAACCTACTCAACTTTCTTGCCAAATACAACCACTGGCTGCTCTTTGCCCTCTTGGAGACATTGAGCTTTGTGATGCTGTTCCAATTCAACAGCTATCAGGGCAGTGTGTGGTTTACGTCGGCAAATTGGGTAGCTGGCAAGATTTATGAAATCGACTCGTCAATAGAGGCATTCTTCTCGTTGACGAAGATAAATCAGAATCTGACGCAGAAGAACTTCTATCTCGAAAGGCAGGTAAACCAACTGTCACGACTCTACGGGGAGGCGACAGGCGACTCCACTGTCCTTGACCGACTCGCCTTGGGCAACCTTGAGCAATACAAGCTGGTGCCTGCCAAAGTGGTAAGCAATTCGGTGAACAGGCCCGACAATCTTATCACCATCGACAAAGGACGAGCCGACGGAATAGAAGTGGACATGGGAGTGACGAGCGGCAATGGCGTTGTAGGAGTGGTGTATCTCGTTTCGGAGCACTACTCGATAGTAATGCCACTGCTTAACGTAAACTCCCGCATCAGTTGCTCGATAAGGAAAAGAGGCTATTTCGGATATTCAAAATGGAACGGAGGCGACGCGAGCTTCGCAAGCGTAGAGGACATTCCACGCCATGCTCACTTCAAGCGTGGCGACTGGGTTGAGACGAGTGGCTACTCCTCGATTTTCCCTCCAGGAATCATCGTAGGCAAAATAGTTGAAGTGTACAACTCGTCCGACGGATTGTCCTATCGACTCAAAGTGCATCTGTCCACCGACTTCGGCAATTTGCGCGACGTCTGCGTAATAACGGACAAGAGCTTTGCCGAGCGGCAGCAGTTGCTGGAAAGCGCAAGGGATTCGCTAAGAGGAAGCAGTGAGAGGTGAGAAGAAGAAGAGGTGAGAGGTGAGAAGTGTGAGTTTTTATAATTTGGCTTTAGAATGACTACAAATATAATAAACAGGATTGTGACTTTCGTGGTGCTGTGCCTCGTTCAGTCGCTTGTGCTAAACCACATACACATATTTGGTTTCGCGACACCTTTATTATATACATATATGGTGTTGGAGTTCCAGCGCAACTATCCCAAATGGGCCATTCTGCTTTGGTGCTTCATGCTTGGCATCGTCATCGACACATTCTCCAACACACCAGGAGTCACTTCGGCTTCGCTTCTCATTATAGGTGCCATTCAGCCCTACTTCTTCGAAATGTTCCTCCAGCGCGACTCAGCGGAAGACCTTAGCCCCTCGATAACGACGCTTGGCATTTCAAAATACATCTTCTATGCCACGACCCTCGTGCTGCTCCATTGCCTCGTTTTCTTCACCCTGGAGACTTTCAACTTCTTCAACTGGCTGCAGTGGCTCAAGTGTGTGTGCGGCAGTACGGTTATTACGGTTATTCTTGTCATTACGATTGAAAGCGTCAGAAAGAAGTGAAGGACTACGGACTCGAAAACAGGAAATACGTCATTGGCGGCGTAGCCATAATAATAGTCATCGTCTACATCATTCGCCTGTTTACATTGCAGATTATGAGCGACGACTACAAGAAGAATGCCGACTCGAACGCATTCCTCAAGAAAATCGACTACCCTTCGCGTGGCATCATCTCCGACCGCAACGGCAAGCTCCTCGTCTACAACCAGCCTGCCTACGACATCATGGTGGTGATGAAGGAGGCAAAGGGAAAGATTGACACGTTGAGCCTGTGCAAGATACTGGGAATAACGCGTGAAGAGTTTGACAAGCGAATGGAAACAATCAAAGACCGCTCGAAAAACCCCGGCTACTCCCCCTACACACAGCAGCTGTTCCTCGGTCAGCTTCCAGCCCACACCTTCAGCATCCTTAATGAAAAGATTTATCGTTTCCCCGGCTTCTACGTACAACGACGCAGCATTCGCCAGTATGAACATCCATACGCAGCGCATGTTCTCGGCGACGTTGCAGAGGTCTCGCCTGCCGACATTGAAGAGGACGAATACTACCAGCCAGGCGACTACATAGGCAAACTTGGCGTGGAGCGCAAGTACGAGAAACAGCTTAGAGGCGAGAAAGGAGTGCAGATCCTGCTTCGCGACGCTCACGGACGCATTCAAGGCAGCTACATGAACAAGGCTCTCGACCGCCGCCCCGTTGCCGGCAAGAACCTGACCCTCGGCATCGACCTGAAGCTGCAAGCCTTGGGCGAGAGGCTTATGGAAGGAAAGATTGGCAGCATTGTCGCCATCGAGCCTTCTACGGGAGAAGTGCTCTGCATGGTGTCGTCGCCAACCTACGACCCAAGAATAATGGTAGGCAGGGAGCGAAGCAAGAACCACCGCCGACTGAGCAGCGACGCATGGAAACCGCTGCTCAACCGAAGCATCATGGGCCAGTATCCTCCTGGTTCAACATTCAAGACAACACAGGGACTCACCTATCTTAGCGAAGGCATCATCTCGCCAAGCACACCATTCGGTTGTTCCCACGGTTTCTACTACCGTGGACTTCACGTAGGATGCCACGGCCATGCTTCGCCACTCTCGCTTGTCCCAGCCCTCAGCACATCATGCAATGCCTTCTTCTGTTGGGGACTATACTACATGATTGGCAACAGGAGCAAATACGGAAGCGTGCAAAACGCTATGAACACATGGCGCGACTATATGGTGAGCATGGGTTTTGGCTACAAGTTGGGAATAGACCTTCCGGGAGAGAAGCGAGGCCTTATACCTAATGCCGAATTCTACGACAGAGCCTACCACGGCTCGTGGAATGGACTTACCGTAATAAGCATCTCTATTGGTCAGGGTGAGGTGAACGCCACACCACTACAGATTGCCAACCTTGGAGCTACTATTGCCAACAGAGGCTACTACTACGTTCCCCACGTAGTGAAGAAGGTGCAAGGCGAACCCCTCGACACCCTCTACACACGCCGCCACTATACGAAGGCAAGCCAAAGTGCCTACGAATACGTTGTGCAAGGCATGCGCTCGTCAGTACTTGGAGGAACATGCCGAGGATTGGCACACTACGAATTTGAGGCATGCGGAAAGACGGGAACAGCCCAGAACCGCGGTCACGACCACTCGGTATTCATGGGCTTTGCTCCGATGAACAATCCGAAGATTGCCATTGCAGTGTATGTGGAGAATGGCGGTTGGGGAGCCGACTACGGAGTGCCGATAGGCGGTCTGATGATGGAACAGTACATTAACGGGAAACTCTCTGAGGCCTCCATGAAGAAGGCTGACGAATTCCAACATAGACGCATTTCTTATGGTTCAACAAGCAGATAAACAACCGAGCGTAATTCGCTCAATAGATTGGATAACAATATGCCTCTACCTGGCACTTCTCGTCTTCGGATGGATAAGTGTCTGTGGGGCGAGCTACACCTATGGCGACACAGACATCTTCAGCCTTGACACTCGCTCGGGAATGCAGATTGTGTGGATTGGAACGTCCATCTGCCTGGGTTTTGTACTGCTGATGCTCGACGACCGTTTCTACGACACGTTTTCCTACATCATCTATGCCGTTCTGCTTCTGCTGCTTTTCGTCACCATATTCAATCCGCATCAAATCAAGGGTTCGCGATCGTGGCTTGTCTTAGGTCCCCTTCGCCTCCAACCGGCAGAGTTCGCAAAGTTTGCCACTGCCTTGGCATTGGCGAAATTCATGAGCACCTATGGCTATTCCATTCACAAGATGAAGGATGCCGCAATAACGTTTGCCATAATCCTCATCCCCATGGCTTTCATAGTGCTTCAGCGCGAAACGGGTTCTGCCCTCGTCTACCTTTCGTTCCTTCTGATGTTCTATCGCGAAGGAATGCCTGGAAGCATCTTGTTCACAGGCGTAGCGGCAGTAATCTACTTCGTTGTTGGCATCCGCTTTGAAGAGGTAATGCTGTTCAACACACCAACGTCGGTTGGCAAGTTCGTAGTGTTGTTTCTTGTGCAGGTGTTCACAGCCGGCATGGTCTACATCTATTGCCGCAACCGCAAGGCAGCATGGCTTTCAGCAGCCTACTGCATGGGAGTGACTATCATCAGCCTGTTGTTCACGGTGTTTGTGATTCCGTTCGATGTTGTATGGGTGCAACTGTCAATATCAGCATTGCTCATCATCTGGCTTCTACTGCAAGGTATAGGCACCCGACTGAAACAATATTACTTCATAGCCACTTTTGCCATTGGCTCGCTGCTGTTCTTCTATTCCGCCGACTACGTGTTGAACAACGTAATGGAGCCACACCAACGAGTGCGCATCAACGTACTGTTGGGGCTTGACGAAGACCTTGCCGGTGCAGGCTACAACGTTCATCAGAGCGAGATTGCAATAGGTTCGGGAGGGCTTGAAGGCAAAGGATTCCTCAATGGAACACAAACGAAACTGAAATTCGTGCCTGAACAAGATACAGACTTCATTTTCTGCACTGTTGGCGAGGAAGAAGGCTTTCTTGGCTCGGCAGGAGTCTTACTGCTCTTTCTTGCACTTATTCTGCGCCTTATCCATCTTGCAGAAAGACAACCTCTAAACTTTGGACGAATCTACGGCTATTCAGTGGTTTCAATATTTCTTTTCCACGTTTTCATCAACGTGGGCATGGTGCTTGGCCTAACGCCGGTGATTGGCATTCCTCTGCCTTTCTTCAGCTACGGAGGCTCGTCGTTGTGGGGATTCACTTTACTTCTGTTCATTTTCCTAAGAATAGACGCAAGCCGCAAGCTTATCAGAAACTGATGCGCTTCAAGGTTATTCCCACATCGGAGACACCTGGAATGATTTCACGTTTCATGTTGTGACGAATCTTTATCACCAACGAGTCGCCTTTTGCGAGCCTTCTGTTGGTGAGATTATAGTTGAATTGATAGTAACTGACGCCTCTGCCCTTTGTCTTGCCATCGTCGTTGAACAACACGCAGTTTATCGTGTCGCTCATGGTAGAGTGTTCAGGGAAAACCGTCTGGTCGACAATGAGGCAGAGGGCTTTAAAGGGATAAGAGTCGTTGACCCTTAAGCCCAGCGTCTCGTTTATTTCCATTTCGGCTTCAACGGGCTTTACCTGAAAAGTCAGCGTGTCGTTTCTTTCCCATCCTGCCAACGAGGTAGACTTATATTTGCTGAATACGGCAGAGCGGTTGCACGCCCCAAAGGTCAATGCAACCGCCAATGTCATCGTCAGTCCTACTATCAGGTTACGCATTCTCATCCTGTTTCTTGTTGTTTGGCTTCCTCTGTGGTTGTTGTTGCTTTTTTTGTCCACCGTCCTGAGTTTTGCGCTGACCTTGTGGCAGAGGTTTCCTTGGCTGTCCTTCGTGAGGCTTCTTCTGCATCGGTTCCTGCAGCTTGTTTTCACGAGGTTTGTTTTCCTGTGGCTTCACCTCTTGCAGTTTAGCATCTTGAGGTTTAGTATCCTGAGGTTTAGCGTCCTGAGGTTTCTTTATGCCAAGCGAGTCCTGAGGCTTTTTCTTCTTTTTCTTCTTCTTAGCCTTGTCGAAGCGGTTGATGTTCTCTCCTGCAAGCAGGTCGACGTGCTTTCCAGTCTGACTCTGCCTTCCGTCCTCTTGCAGCGAAACGGGCTTTTCGCCTCTCTTGTTCATCTCGATGATGAGTTTTGCCCTCTCAGCCGTTATTGTTTCGAGATTTGCCGCAATGTTCTTGTCGGTGGAGTAAGTTATTATGCCGGCAAGGATGTCGCTCTTGAACAGATAGTAGTCGCCGTCCTGAGCCTGCAGCACCACTTCCCTGCTCGGTATTCTTCTTCCTGCCTCAACATAGTCGTCCACCTCGTAGTTAAGGCAGCATTTCAGCTTTGCGCACATTCCCGCCAACTTCTGCGGATTGAGCGAAATGTCCTGAAAGCGAGCCGAGTTGGTGCTGACGCTTATGAAGTTTTTCATCCACGTGGCACAACAGAGTTCTCGACCACAAGGACCTGTGCCGCCAATGCGTCCAGCTTCCTGTCGCGCGCCTATCTGTTTCATCTCTATCCTCACGTGGAACGTTTCTGCAAGCACCTTGATAAGCTGACGGAAATCCACGCGCTCGTCGGCAATGTAGTAGAATATTGCCTTGTTGCAGTCGCCTTGGTATTCCACGTCGCCAATCTTCATCTGCAGTCCGAGGTCTTTGGCAATCTGTCGACTTTGAATCATGGTTCCATGCTCGCGGCTCTTCGCCTCCTTGTATTTCTCCATGTCTACAGGTCGGGCAATGCGGTAGATTCTCTTAATGTCGTCCGCCGACTTTAGGTTGGCCTTCTTTATCTGCTTTTTCACAAGGCGACCAGTAAGGGTAACGACTCCAATGTCGTGGCCTGGACTTGCCTCCACAGCCACAATGTCGCCCTTCTTCAGGTCAATATTGTTAGTGTTGTGATAATACCCCTTGCGTGTGTGCTTGAACTGCACCTCTACGAGGTCTGTCGAGTCGGCATTGCCAGGAACATCGGCAAGCCAGTCGTATGTATTCAACTGCTTGTCCTGTCTGCCAATGGCACGATGGCACAACCCCCTGTCGCCGTCACAACATATTTTCAATTCGTTTTCTTTATTCATTTTATTATTGTATGTTCGTTTCTCATTATTTCTTTTGCAACAACATCATAATCATGCGCAGAGCCATATCGAAGAATACTATCTTGGCATTGGCGTTCTGCTTAATGTCGCGCTGAATCTTTTCAGCCATTTCGGTCATTGCGATGACGTTGTTCTCGTTGATGAAGCGTGCGAACTTGGTAGCAAACTCCTCTTCCTTCTCAGACATGTAGTTAAGGTCGGGATTACCGAAGTTGTACATGAAGTTCTCCCTCGTCAGACGCATGAAATAGTCCATGAAGCGCTTCTGCTTCTCGCGTCCGTAAGTCTGCATATGCTCACTCCATTTCTTCAGGTTGCGCACATTGCGCTGATAGGCGAGCCTCATCAGCTGCTGGTAGTCGGCAAGGAAATCGTCGTTCTCGCTGTCGTTCTCCAATTCACGTACAGCCTTCAGCCAGCTGCCGTTGGCAAGTCGTGCAAGCCTCATCGCACTTTCCGATCCCAATCCATGCTTTTGCTGCAGGGCTACGGCAATGCTCTCCGTACTGATTCTGCGCACGTCGATGCGTTGCGTTCTGCTGCGAATGGTCTCCAACAGTTTGTCAGGCTCTTCACACACCATTATGAATACGGTGCCCTGCGGAGGCTCTTCAATGAGTTTCAGCAGCTTGTTTGCACACTCGATGTTCATTCTCTCGGGCAACCAAATTATCGAAATCTTATAGCCGCCCTGACTCGACTTCAGACTTAGTTTCCTTACGAGGTCGTCGCTTTCGCCTGCGGTGATTATGGCTTGCTGATTTTCCGCTCCTATGGCAGTCATCCACTGGTCCATGCTGAAATAAGGTCCGCTCTCGAGCATCTCGTGCCATTCGCGTATGAAGTCGTCACTCACAGGCTTGTGGTCAGAACCCATTGAAGGCAGTTTTATCGTCGGGAAAGAAAAGTGAAGGTCAGGATGCTCCCATTTTTTCAGCATCTTGCATTGCGGACAAGCCTCACAGGCCTCGTCGCCTTGTGTGTGGTTTCGGCAGAGCAGATAGTTTGCAAAGGCAAGAGCAAGTGCCATCTTGCCACTTCCCTGTGCCCCACAGAGCATCATTGCATGGGGAAGACGATCCTCATGAACCATCTGCATCAGCCTTTCCCAAGCATCCTGCTGTCCTATTACGTCACTTTTTCTCATCCTTTAACTTTAAGGTGGGTTCTATAAATTCCCACCGTTGTTATTAATATATTTGTGGGCAAACGTTTTGTCGTCTTTTTGTTTTTATTCGGTGCATATTGTAAGTTTCATCGGTCGTGTAGCCCGCTACACTTCCTCTTCAACTTTCAATCTGCCCTCGACTAAAAAGCAAAAATACAACAAAGCGAATTTATAGAACCCACCTTAAAACATTTCTCACTCCTCTCTCCTCACTCCTCACTCCTCTCTCCTCTCTCCTCACTCCTCATTAAAGAAGCTGCTTCGCCACTTCTGCAACAGATTCCACGGCAGAGACCGTGTAGAAGTGTATGTTGTTCACACCATGTGCATACAGCTCACGGCACTGCGCCACAGCCCACTCCACTCCGAGGCTTTTAGCCTCCTCGTCGGTCTTGCATTTCACTGCCTCTGAAGCCAGTTCCTGCGGAATGTCGCAATGGAATGTCTTGGGTACAACCGTAAGTTGGCTGAGCTTTGCAAAAGGCTTTATGCCTGGGATTATCGGAATTGTTATTCCCATTGCGCGAGCCTTCTCCACAAACTCGAAGTATTTCCTGTTGTCATAAAAGAGTTGGGTCACGGCATAGTCGGCACCAAGGTCTTGCTTCTCCTTCAGGTGCATCATGTCCATTTCCAGGTTTGGCGACTCTTCGTGCTTCTCGGGATAACAAGCCACGCCGTAGTCGAACTTCTCGCCGGGGCATTTTATTGGTGTTCCGTCGGCAAAGAAGCCTTCGTTGAAGCGATTCACCTGCTTTATAAGGTCTGTTGTATGTTCATGCCCTCCAGGCGTAGGCACGAAACGGCTGTCCTCCTTCGCCTTGTCGCCACGCAGCAGCAACAGGTTTGAAATGCCAAGAAACTGCAGGTCGAGCAGTTCGTATTCAATATTCTCTATCGTTGCGCCACTACAAATAATGTGCGGCTGAACGGGTATTCCGAATTTGTTCTGAATGGCAGCGGCAATGGCAATCGTACCTGGGCGGCGACGAATGCGCTGACGCTGAAGCAGTCCATTCTCCAATTGCTTGTAAACGAACTCGCTATGGTGTGTAGTGATGTTTACAAACAAAGGGTTGAACTCCTTCAACTTTTCTATCGTTGCAAAGAGTTTGTCTGTTCCTGCACCCTTCAATGGCGGCAGCACCTCGAACGAAAAATGCCTCTCCTCCTTGTCTTTATTCAGTAGTTCTATGACAGTCATTCCAATAAATAATGTACATTTGGCGACAAAATTACAAAAAAAATTCCAATTCTCTGCTTTTTTCCTAAAAAAAACGCCAAAAGTTTGGAAGTAATGGATTTTTTACCTACTTTTGCAATACAAAACAACAGAATAATATGATTGGAAAAAGAAACGAAAGCAATAAGTACGAGAAAGAAGACCTCTACATAGAAGCAGGGAAATACTTTCTTGACATTTCAAAGCTTATCTTTGGAGGCTTGATTCTTTCATCTATAGTTGGAATGGATTTTGACTTAGAATACCTTATTGTTTATGGGTTTGCATCATCTTTCATTTTCGCCTTGTTTGGTTTTATGGCAATAATTATGGCAAAAAGTAAAAATAAATAATTATGAACATAGTAACATTATACCAAATTCTTTGCGTCATCGGGCTTGTATTAGGCAGTGCATTAATACTTTACATAAAGTATGACCAAAGAAAATACAAAGATTAAAACACGTCTTTGAAAGGAAAGTATTGTTTTTAACTGAAGCTATTGACAGAAAAAGGAAACCTCGTAGTGAAGTTCCCTTTTTTTCTGTCATTCGTTTTCTTATTTCTTAACCTTGTAGAGGCGGAAGGTCATTGGTTCGAGAGTGTCCTCGATTACTGTTGCCTTCTTGTCTGCCTTGCAAGCGAGGGTTCCGTTCTTTGGAGTAATCTTCTCTGGGTTGCAAATGGTGTTCTCGGCATCCATTTCCTTGCTTGTCAGAGTGATTGTCTCGGCGGTGCGCTCTCCCTTTATGCCGTTGAGGTTGATGGCAACAGGCTGAGCCGTCTTGCCGGTGTTGATTACCTTTATGATGACTTCACCCGTGTTCTTGTCGAATACTGAGCTTGCAAACAGTCCATTCTGTCCTACCTGACCAGCGACAGGTTTCTTGTCCATTGTCAGAGGCAGAACGTTGGTTCCCTTGTTCTGGGCATACATCTGCTGAACATAGTAGCTGACGGTCTTGAACATCTTGGTATTGTCAAACCAAATCATGTCGGGACGCCACTGCCAACCGTCAACGTGGGCAAGCAGAGGAGCGTAGGCTGTCATGTAAACCACATCGGCATTGCGCTCAAGGTCGGTCATGAAAGCAGCCTCATAGAGCGAAGTCTCAAAATGATTCCACTTCTTGCCCTTACCGTGGCATGCATACTCACCGGCAAACACTTTAGGTCCCTTGCGGTCGTAGCTCTCATAGCGCAGACCATGGCTGAGGAACCATGATTCAGGACGGTAGAAATGCTCGTCGACGAGGTCTGCCTTCTGCTTCTTCATGTTCTCCCAACCAAGGTCGAACATCTTGCCCTCAGAGTCAGGACCACTTGTGCCTACAATCTTTATGTTAGGATATTTCGCACGGATAGCCTCTACGAAAGGCTTTAGGCGCTTGAAGTACATTTCGTCCCACTGCTCGTTGCCTACTCCAATGAACTTCATGTTGAAAGGCTCTGGATGACCCATTTCAGCACGCTTCTTACCCCACTCGCTGTTTACGTCGCCATTGGCAAATTCAATCAGGTCGAGGCAATCCTGAATGTAAGGCTGAAGGTCTTCACAAGCTACGTGTGCCGACTCGTCGTCCCAGTTCTGGAACTGGCAAGCCATACCGACGTTGAGCACTGGAAGTGGCTCTGCGCCAATGTCCTCAGAAAGCTGGAAGAACTCGAAGAAACCGAGACCGTAGCTCTGATAGTAGTCGGGGAAGTAGCGGTAGTCGAAGGTGTGCTCCCAACGGTTCTGGTTCAACGGGCGATTCTCCACTGGGCCGATGGTGTTCTTCCACTGGTAGCGTGTCTCGAGGTCGCAGCCTTCAACGATGCAACCACCGGGGAAACGTAGCAAGCCAGGGTGAACGTCGGCAAGAGCCTGTGCAAGGTCGCGGCGCATTCCGTTCTTGCGGTTCTTGAACGTGTTCACAGGGAAGAGGCTCACATGCTCAAGGTCTACAGGGTTGGGGCTTGCAAGGAAGATGCGGAGGTTTGCCTTGTTGAATGTGCGTGGCGACTTCACCACTACTTCATACTGTTTCCATTCCTTGGAGCTGACTTCTATTTTGTTCTCAGTGAACTCCTGCTTCTCCTCCATGGTGTTCTGGTCGATGAGCTGCACACGAATTGCCGAGCTGCCCTTTGTGGCACGGGCCCAAACGGTGAAACGGTATTCCTCGCCTTCAACGACTCCAATGCCGAAGTAGCCTTCGTTCTGAATGCCTGTACGGCGTTCCTTGTGTCCCGGGTCGCTCAGAGTGACGTAGTGCGGACAACGCTCGAAAGGTCCGTCGTTCTTCAGCGCTACCTTGCCGAAGACCTGCCACCCCATGAAATTCTGAGGGAACTCGAAAGAACGGTTTTTCACTAATTCACCATAGAGACCGCCGTCGGCAGCATAGTTGATGTCCTCGAAGAAGAGTCCATACATGGTGTTCTGTACTGTGGCTCCCACCTTCTTGGTGTTGATGTCCATGACGTTTGTCTGGGCATTTGCGACCAAAGCTGAAGCCAGGGCTAAGGCGCATGTGAAGAGTCTATTTTTCATACTATTTATAGTTATTCAGTTAGTTCGTGTTGCAAAAATAGTTAAAATATTCGTATTCTGCAAATTTTTTGAAAGAAAAGATGTAATTTTGTAGCCTATTTAATAAATCTAACGATTCTTTAAGCAATAAAAGGCTAAAATAACATTCTTATTAAAAAATGGAACAAACAAAAAACGGTAGCAAGTCCTACCTCATTTCAATCGTCATGGTAGCCGTCTTGGGCGGTTTGCTCTTCGGCTACGACACGGCAGTCATCTCGGGAGCCGAGAAGGGATTACAGGCATTCTTCATGGGAGCCGAAGATTTTGTCTACACCGACTTCTGGCACGGCTTCACCAGTTCGAGCGCACTCATCGGCTGCATCATTGGCTCAGGCATTTCGGGTCTGCTCGCTTCAAACTGGGGTCGCAAGCGTTCGCTCATCTTTGCCGGCATCATGTTCTTCGTGTCGGCTTGGGGTTCAATGTGTCCTGAGACAATGGTTCTTGCCAAGGGCGAGCCAAACCTCACTCTGCTCATCGTGTTCAACATCTACCGTGTCATTGGCGGCATCGGCGTAGGTCTCGCTTCTGCCGTTTGTCCTATGTATATAGGTGAAATAGCACCAAGCAACATCCGAGGCATGCTCGTCTCGTGGAACCAGTTTGCAATCATCTTCGGACAGCTGGTTGTCTATTTCGTCAACTTCTTCATACTTGGCGACCACATTGCACCTGCAATAGAAAGCGTAGGCAACGGAATGAACCAAATACTCAACGGTGCAGAGGCCGCCTGGGCTATAGAGACGGGTTGGCGCTACATGTTCGGCTCTGAAATGGTGCCCGCAGGACTCTTTGCACTGCTCATCTGCTTCGTGCCAGAGACTCCACGCTATCTTGCCATGATTGGACAAGACGAGAAGGCAGAGCACATCCTTGCACGCATCAACGGCTCTGACAAGGCGAAGGAGATTCTCAACGAGATTAAGAACACCGTAACAGAAAAGACTGAAAAGCTGCTGACCTACGGCATTCTCTGCATCTTCGTCGGCGTGATGCTCTCCGTCTTCCAGCAGGCTGTCGGCATCAATGCTGTACTCTACTACGCTCCACGCATCTACGAGGCAATGGGCTTCGACAATCCTATGGTGCTCACCGTGTTCAACGGCATCGTCAACCTTGGCTTCACCTGCGTAGCCATCTTCACCGTCGAGAAGCTCGGCCGCAAGCCGCTGCTCATCGTCGGCTCATTGGGAATGGCTGTAGGCGCAATAGGTGTGGCTTGCACTTTCGGCAATCCTGACCTACAGCTGCTCTGCATGATTTCAATCATGGTTTATTCGGCTTCGTTCATGTTCTCTTGGGGTCCCATCTGCTGGGTTCTCATTGCCGAGGTGTTCCCAAACACCATCCGTGGTGCAGCCGTGGCTATTGCCGTTGCCTTCCAGTGGATTTTCAACTGGATTGTCTCAACTTCGTTCGTGCCAATGTCCAACAGCTTGGGCTTCTGGTTCACCTACGGCCTCTATGGCGTAATCTGCATCGTTGCGGCAATCTTCGTTTGGCGACTTGTGCCTGAGACAAAGGGCAAGACTCTCGAAGACATGAGCAAGCTGTGGAAGAAATAAACATCGGAAACTTTAACAACATTAATAATAAAACACAAGAAAGACAATGAAGAAAGTTTTGGTAGCTGAAGACAACGACAGCAACTTCATCCTCATGGGTTATCTACTTAAGAAGCACTACGAGATTGTTCGTGCCGTCAACGGCCGCGACGCCGTCAACAAGGTTGACGAGCTTGGCGACATTGACATTGTGCTTATGGACATCAAGATGCCTGAAATGGACGGTTTGGAGGCAACAAGAATACTGAAGGCGAAACATCCTTCACTCCCCATCATCGCCCTTACGGCAAACGCTTTCAGCAGCGACCGTGAAGAGGCTTTTGCAGCTGGTTGCGACGATTTCCTCTCAAAGCCTGTCAACTCTGAGCTCTGCATAGAGACGATGGAAAAGCATTTGAACAAATAGTTTTTTTTAAGGAGTTAAGGAGTTAAGGAGTTAAGGAGTTAAGGAGTTAAGACATTTGTTTTGAGTATAAGTTATCTGCGCACAAACATTTGTCTTAACTCCTTAACTCCTTAACTCCTTAACTCCTTTTTCAACTCCTTAACCCTCTCCTCTCATTTTCCCATCAGCGTCCTGACTGCCTTTTCCAACTGGCGGTCGTAGCCGTTGATCAAGTCCTCTGGGGTGTTGTAGACTTCTACGTCGGGCTTTAGGGTAGTATTCTCGCCGAATGTGCCACGAAGGTCGCGGCAGCCTACCTGCGGAATGCCGAACACCAACGAGCGGTCCATTAGCGTTTCCCACCATACTGCAGTCATTGTGCCAGCCACAGGCGCACCAACCAGCTTGCCTATTCCGAGTTCCTTGTAAACCCATGGGAAGCCATGGCCGTTGCTGTAGTCGTCCTCGCAAATCAACACACACGAAGGCTTTGTCCACTTGTTGTAAGGGTCGCGGCCAACATACTGTCCACGTGGCACGAACTGCTGATACTCCTTGCCCGAGAGCAGTGTGCAGAGGTCGTCGTGAAGCCATCCGCCGCCGTTGTGGCGTTCGTCCACCACCACTGCGTCGCGGTTGCGGTTGCGGTCGCTGAGCAGTTCCTCATAAACCTTGCGGAAACTCTCGCTGTCCATTGCACGCACATGGACGTAGGCTATTCTGCCTCCCGAGATGCTGTCGACAAATTGACGGTTGCGGTCAACCCAACGCTTGTAGAACAACTCGTTGAGTTCGCCCATGCCTATTGGCTTCACCACTACGGTTTCCGCTTTCTTGCCCTTCGACTTCTCAAATTCAATGCGAACCGCCTTTCCTGCCTTGCCGTCGAGCAGTGCATTGTAGTCCTCGCCAGCCTTTATCGGTGTGCCGTCAATGGCTGTGATGATGCTTCCTGCCACCACGCCAGTGTTCTTCACGTCGAATGGTCCACGCTTTATGACTTCCTTCACCTTTAGTCCGTCGCCCTCATAGCTCTCGTCGAAGAAGAGTCCGAGCGATGCTGTCTGCAGGCTTGCCCCGCCTGGATAGTAGCGTGCTCCGGTGTGCGAGGCATTCAGCTCGCCGAGCATCTCGCTCATCATTTCGCTGAAGTCGAAATTGTTGTTGATGTAAGGCAGGAACTTCTCGTAGGTCTTGCGATAGCCTTCCCAGTCCACTCCGTGCAGGTTGGGGTCGTAGAACTTGTCCTTCACCTGTCGCCAAGCGTGGTCGAAGAGGTACTGGCGTTCCTCGTAGGGCTTGAAGTTGAACCATGCCTCAAAGTCCACTGGCTTGCTTGAACCCGAATTGAGGTCTACCTTCGTTATTCCTCCACGGCAGACGTAGACGTTCTTTACGTCCTTGTCGGGCTCCATTGCGCCTCCCAAGCCCTTCATCAGGTTGCTCGTTGTCCATTTCTTCAGGTCCACCTTCCACAGGTCGTAGCCGTCCTCGTAGCGTGCCTGGTAGTAGAGTGTGTTGCCGTCGGGCGAGAGCAGCATGTCGCCCATGCGTGCAGAGTTTCTCGTCAGGCAGACGATGCGGTCGCGGCAGTTCACGGTGTCAAGCTGCAGTGGCTCCACCTTCTTTATCTCCACCTTTGCCTTATCCTTGTCCTTGCCTTTCTTTTGGTCTTTCTCAGCCTTTTCCTTGTCCTTCTCTTCCTCTTCCTTCTTCTTCCGCTCTTCCTCGCGTGCCTTGTCGTCGCGCTCCACTTCCTCCTTGCTCATGCGGAAACGCTCGTAGGCATCGAGGTCGAAGAACATCAGGTAGGCATCGTCCTCTGCTCCCCAGCTGCCGTGGCTGCGGTAGCCGGCACGGTCGCTTGAGAAGAGCATCGCCTTGCCGCCGAGCACCCATTTTGCGTTGCCTTCGCTGTAGCCGCTGTTGGTCAGGTTGCACACCTTTCCGTCCTCTGCGCTCACCAATGCCACGTCGGTGCTGTTCCATCCTCCTGTGCCGATGTAGGTTGCAAGCAGCCAGCGGCTGTCGGGGCTCCACGAGAAGTCAATGTCGCCGTCGCTGTAGGAATAGACGTAGTTGCCGTCGAGCACCGTGCGCGACTTCTTTCCTTCAAGGTCCATCACCTTCAGTGTGCCGCGGTTTTCATAGTATGCAATCTTCTTTCCGTCAGGTGAGAACTTCGGCAGCTGCGAGGTGAGGTTGTTGTCGGTCAGTCGCTCTTCTTCTATTTCAGTTGCGTAGCAGAACAGTCCTTCGTCCTTGTTCTTCAGCTTGGAGAGATAGATTTGCCATACTCCACCACGCTCGGAGGCATAGACGATGCTGCGTCCGTCGGGTGCGAACTCTATGTTGCGTTCCTGTTCGGGAGTGTCGGTAATGCGCTTTGTTGTGTTATACTCCACCGACGTTACATAGACGTCGCCGTGCATCACGAAGGCTATTTCCTTTCCGTTTGGCGAGAGGCTTATCTCGGTGGCTCCCGAGCGGCTTATCTGTCGGGTCAAGTCGCGGTCGTTGCGGTCAGCCACAATGTTTACTGCCAGCTTTCGGGGTTCTGCCTGTCGGTTGTCGAGGGTATAGATTTCACCGTCGTAGCCGAAGCAGAGTTTGCCGTTCTTTGCCGCAGTGAGGAATCTCACGGGGTTGCCCTTGAAATGGGTCAGCTGTGTTGCTTTTGCGTTGTCCACCGTGCGGCTGTAGACGTTGAACGTTCCGTCCTGCTCGCTCAGGTAGTAGAAGGCGTTGCCGTCGGCGTTCCAAACAGGGTTGCGGTCTTCACCGCCGAAAGTTGTCAGCCGCTTGAAGCTGTCGCCTCGCTTCAGCCAAATGTCGCGTGTTATGGGCGACGTGTGGTGCTTGCGCCATGGGTCCTCGTAGCCCTTGTTGTCGTGGTAGAGCAGGTCGCCATTGGCGTTTATCGAAATGTCTTCCATCTGCAGCGTAGAGAACATCTTTGGTCTTCGACCGTCAGTGTCCACTTCATACACTTGACTGAACGAGCCGCTGAACACTATCGACTCTGCCGAAGGCATCACGCTTGCCAGGTAGAGCACATGGTTGTCGTCCTTCCATGCCACTGGCAGTTCCTTCACGCTGCTGGTGGTCAGTCGGCGTGGAGTGCCGCCCTTTGCGTCGACCACAAAGACGTCGAAGCTGCCCTCACGGTTTGAGGCGAAAGCAATCTGTCTGCCGTCGGGACTCCAAACGGGCTTGTAGTCGTAGGCGGGATTGGTGGTGAGCTGACGTGCCTGTCCACCATTGGCGTCAACGGTGAAAATGTCGCCTTTGTAGGCGAAGGCTATCTTGCTGCCGTCGGGCGAGATGGCGGGATAGCGCATCCACAAAGGGCTTTCCTGTGCGCTGACAGTCATTGAGGCTATTGCCAGCACTGAGAATATTAGTTTCTTCTTCATCGTAAAATGTTTTTTAAAATTGCTGCAAAGTTACAAAATTTATTCACTCTGCCAAATCTTTGAGCCGTTTTTGTTGTTCACGGAACACTTTTTCACAATGCCTTGGCTCGCGTTTCAGTCTCTTCACATTGCGTGGCTCATTCGAGATGTGTTCGAGATGCCTTCGGGCTGAACCGGACGAATGGAAAAATTCCGCTGCAAAGGTACAACAAGACTTTTGCGGTCTAAAATTTTTCGACGAGAATTTTCAAACTGTATTGTCGAATAATAATTTTTGGAAATTGCTGTTCAATTGCCGGGAATTGCTGTTCAAAAAAAGCGGCAAGTTTATTTCAACAGCAATTTCCAGCAATTATCCAGCAATTATTCAGCAATTATAAGACTCAACTTTCCCACCCTTTTCACTGTTGATTATTCAGCGCTGGCGGCTGGGGGTGTGGGCGTCCCGCCCGCACCTCAGGTACGAGGTAATATAAAACGGCGGGGAGTTGTCTGTCATTTTCTGTCAAAGTCATTTTCTGTCAAAATCGCATTTTCCTTGCCCTTTTATTTATATAATAAGGTGGAAATGTTAAAAGTGTGTTAACGACGAAAAAAAGTTGCCGAAATATTTGGAGGGAGTGAAATATTGCGCTACCTTTGCAGTGTCCTATTAAGGTAGTACACTACTACACCAACAGACAAGAGACAATAAACAAGAGTATAAACAATAAAAATGAATACAACTATGAGTACAATTATCACCGTTACGACAATTATGTCGATGTACATGAACCTTTCAACAAGCGTAGAAAACTCAAAATTCTGCTATAATGCCAACATTTTGGACGGAAAAGTAGTGGAAATGGAGGTTTACAACAAGTCGGGCGAGGTCCTCAGCGCAAACCTCAAGCATCTCTACACCTACGACGAGGAGGAGCGACTCGTGATGCGCGAAACACTGAAATGGAACAAGACCAAGATGACTTGGGAAAAGTACGACTGTCTGTCATACGTCTATGACAATGAGGGATATACGGTAGAGCGCCGCTTCTGGAACGAGGCAAAGAACGAGTATGCACAGGCTAAGGAGCGCAGCCGCTACACAGTGGTGATGGACAACGTTTTGGCTGTCGACAACTACGTGCTGAACCAGTGGAACGGAAGCTACGAAATGGGGGAAAAGATGCTGATTTTGACCCCTGACACTGAGAAATTGATGGCAATTTACAATAATTAACACCCATTTGGAGGGAAAAACATGATTGAAATAAACAATATTAGCTACAAATATCAAGGCACGAAGCGAAACATCTTCACCGACTTCAGCCTTAGACTTGAGGCAAACAACATCTACGGCCTCCTCGGAAAGAACGGAACGGGCAAGTCTACACTACTCTATCTCATCAGCGGATTGCTTCGCCCGAAGAACGGAAAAATCTACATCGACGGTTGCGAATCGGCTCTAAGAAACCCGGAAATGCTGAAGGAAATATTCATCGTACCGGAAGAGTTCGTTCTGCCATCGGTCACTCTCGACACCTATGTTAAGATGAACGAACCGTTCTACCCACGCTTCTCGCACGAGGTGCTGGAGAACTGCCTGAAAGATTTCGAACTTCCACTCTCTCTTAAATTGAACGAGCTCTCGATGGGTCAGAAGAAGAAGGTATACATGAGCTTCGCTCTGGCGGCAGGGACGCAATACCTGCTGATGGACGAGCCGACAAACGGCTTGGACATTCCATCGAAGAGCCAGTTCCGACGAGTGGTGGCAAACAACATGAGCGACGACCGCACGCTGATCATCTCCACCCACCAGGTGCACGACGTGGAGGCACTGCTCGACCACATACTCATTCTGAGCGAGAGCGAGATGCTGCTTAACGCCTCTGTTGCAGACATTTGCGACCGCTACACCTTCGACTACCGCACTCCGCAGGAAATGGACGAAACGGTAATCTACGCCGAACCTACACTGCAAGGCAACGCCACAATGAGCAAGCGAAAGGAGAACGACAACGAAACACAGCTCAACCTCGAACTGCTGTTCAACGCTGTGGTGCAGGGGAAAGTGAAGAGTGAAGAATGAAGAACTATACTTTCGCAAGTAAAGGAATTTGTTGGTAGTTAAGGAGTTAAGGAGTTAAGGAGTTAAGCCAAATGTTTTTGCGCTTATATCCAATGCTCTTAACTAATGGCTTAACTCCCAGCGACCGCAGGGAGCGATAACTCCTTAACTCCTTAACTACCAAAATGTTGAGTACATGCGAAAAAAAATGAAGATTTTTTAAACAATATGACAATGAGCAATACATTCAATAAAAACAGGTTTTGGACTCTCTTGAAATGGGACGTCCTGATGAACAAGAAGTTCTACATGCAGATGGGCATAGGACTCACAGTGGCGTTTGCTTTCATCTTCTGCCTCAACACATGGGCAGGCGACAGCAAAATGGCATGGGGCAACGACCTCTACCTCGCACACCTCGCCGACATGGTGGTTTTCATAGAGTTTGTGGTAATTATGGCAGCGGCAAGCTACATGTTCTACAACATGGCAACAAAGCAGCAACGCATTCTCTTCCTGATGCAACCGGCATCGAACCTTGAGAAATATCTCGCACGATTCGTGTCGCTGACCGTGGGAGTGCTGCTGATCTCAAACCTTGCGATAATAGCATCCGACCTGATCCACCAGCTGTTCTGCCTCGTCATAGGAAGCGAAGTGAGAGGCTCCATAATATTGCACCTTCCAGGATTCTACGACGACCCCAACGCTCAGCCAGGCAGGCTGTTCAACTTCAACATCAACGGCGAGGCGTTCTCAATGCCTTGGATTGTACAGGAATATGCTGCCCTGATTTTCATACTGTCAATACACTCGTTCTACATGCTCTGCGGCTCGCTCTTCCGCCGCAACGCATGGCTGCTCGCCATCTGCTCACACTTCGTGCTGACCTTCTTAGGGGCATTGGTGCTCTACAAAATAGGCGACTGGGGATGGTTTGACTTCTTGGAAGCCAACGCTGAGGCGGCTATAAAGGCTCTCATCTACACAGGACTCGCCATAGGCACACTCATCACAGCCCTGCTCTACTGGCTGAGCTACAAGATATTCACAAGAATGCAAGTTGTAAACAACAAATGGGTGAACTTATGATTTTCAGTAACGACAAGGCTATTTATGTGCAAATGGCTGACCGCCTGTGCGACGAGATTGTTGCCGGCACATATAAGGACGACGACCGAATACCCAGCGTCAGGGAATACGCCGTGATGCTGCAGGTCAACACCAACACCGCCGTAAAGGCCTACGACCAGTTGGCTCGCGACGGCATCATCTACAACAAGCGAGGATTGGGCTACTTCGTCACGGCTGGAGCCTCGCGCGAGATAAAGAAAGCGCGCAAGCGCGAGTTCATGAAACAGACTCTGCCCGAACTGTTCCGACAGATGAGACTGCTCGACATTACTATAGAAGATGTGGAAAAAGAGTGGGAAGAAACGATTTAACATCGTTTAACCTCTGTTTTGCAGCTTTTCATATACAAAATGCGTCTAACGGACAGAAACAATAAAACAAGAGAAAGACAATGATTCATCTCAAAGACATCAACAAGACCTATCAGGGAGCGCAGCCACTGCATGTGCTGAAAGGCATCAACCTCGACATCGAGGAGGGCGAGTTCGTCTCCATAATGGGTGCGTCGGGTTCGGGAAAGTCCACCTTATTAAATATACTCGGCATTCTCGACAACTACGACTCGGGCGAATACCTGCTCAACAACGTGCCCATCTGGAACCTCAGCGAGACGCGTGCAGCGGAATACCGCAACAAGATGATAGGCTTCATCTTCCAGTCGTTCAACCTCATTCCGTTCAAGACGGCTGTTGAGAACGTTGAGCTGCCGCTGTTTTATCAGGGAGTGGGCAGACGAAAACGCCACCAGTTGGCAATGGAATATCTCGACCGCTTAGGGCTGGCACAGTGGGCAAACCACTACCCCAACGAAATGTCGGGCGGACAGAAGCAACGTGTGGCAATAGCACGCGCATTGATAACAAAGCCGCAAATAATACTCGCCGACGAGCCAACGGGAGCACTCGACTCGAAGACAAGCGTAGAAGTGATGAATCTGTTGAAGACACTCAACCACGACGAACACATAACCATCGTCGTGGTGACTCACGAAGGCGGCGTAGCCAACGAGACAAACAAGATTGTCCACATCAAGGACGGACTGATAGGACAGATTGAAGAGAACTTCGACCACCACGCTAATAGAGGATTCAAGTAGTATGATTGAACTGTTTAAGGAAATATGGAGCACTGCCAAGCGCAACAAGCTCCGAACGTCGCTCACGGGATTTGCCGTAGCATGGGGAATATTCATGCTGATATTCCTGCTCGGTGCTGGCAATGGACTAATCAACGCACAGCTGCAGCAGAGCAACAGGCGACTCGCCAACTCAATTCAGGTGTGGGGAGGCTACACCTCAAAGGCGCACAAAGGATTGAAGGAAGGCAGACGGGTGGCTCTCAACGACCGCGACGTGAAAATCACCGACGAGACCTTCACGCAGCACGTTGAGGACGTGGGAGCAATAGTGAGCAAAGAGGGAGTGAACATCTCCTACGGCGAGAACTACGTCTCAGCACAAAAGCTCTCGGGAGTCTATCCGCTGAGCATGAAGCTCAACAAGCGCGAGATGCTCGCTGGACGATTCATCAACGACATTGACATGGAGCAGCAGCGAAAGTCTATTGTGCTGATGAAGAGCCAAGCCAAGGAACTCGTCGACAATCCCGCAGACATCATTGGAAAGGACGTGAAGATTGGCGACCTGATGTTCAAGGTGGTGGGAGTGTGCAAGGACGACCAGCAACAGCAGAACACCGAAGCCTACACCGCCTACACCACACTGAAGACAATCTACGGCATTGGCGACGAGGCGCACTCTATAGAGTTTGCCATCAAAAACCTGCCTACTGAGGAAGACAACAACGAGTTTGCTAAAGACTACCGTGCTAAGATAAACACTCTACACGACGCAGCACCCGACGACGAGTCGTCGATCTGGATATGGAACCGCTACATCGACAACATACAGATGACCAACGGCATCAGCATTATCCGCACTGCACTTTGGGTGATAGGACTCTTCACACTGCTCAGCGGCATAGTAGGCGTTTCGAACATCATGCTCATCACGGTAAAGGAACGCACACGCGAGTTTGGAGTGCGGAAGGCAATAGGAGCAAAGCCGTGGCAGATTCTGAAACTCATCATCACCGAGAGCGTCATCACAACGGCAATATTCGGCTACATTGGAATGCTCTGCGGAATAGCCGCCAACGAATACATGGACGCTACGATAGGCCACGACGTGATTGACACAGGACTGTTCCAAGCCACCATGTTCGTCGACCCGACAGTAGGACTCGACGTCTGCATACAAGCCACCATGGTAATCATCATTGCAGGCACCATAGCAGGACTCATTCCTGCGCTGAAGGCTGCGAGAGTAAGACCCATAGAGGCGTTAAGGGCGGAATAGCCATCCACGAAGGCGAACTTAAATCCTTAAATTATTTAATTCTTTAGTTTCAAATGAAATTCGACATTGATTCATACCGCGAGATACTCGACACGCTGACTCGCAACAAGAGCCGCAGCTTCCTCACCGGATTCGGAGTGTTCTGGGGAGTATTCATGCTCATCGTGCTGATAGGAGGCGGACAAGGGTTGAAGGAGATGTTGCAGGCGAACTTCTCGGGATTTGCCACAAACACTGCCATGGTCTGGACACAAGCCACGACAAAGCCCTACAAGGGTTTCAGGAAGGGACGCTACTTCTCAATGACGGAGAAAGACATGGTGCGACTAAGGCAGCAAGTGCCTGAGCTGGACATCATTACGCCAGTGATGTTCGGAGGAAGGAAGAACGCCGTCTTTGGCGACAAGACCTACAACGCCCACATCTCCGGCTACAGCTACGACTTCGCCGAGGTCAACTCACCTATTATATATTATGGACGCTACATTAACGAGATGGACGTGAAGGACAGCCGCAAAGTGTGCGTCATTGGCAAGCAAGTGTACAAGAAGCTCTTCCCTAAAGGCGGCAACCCATGCGGACAGCGCGTCAGAATCGACTCTACCTACTATCAGGTCGTAGGCGTTGACTACAAGGGAGGCAACGGAATAAACATCAACGGACGCTCCGACGAGCAGATAACCATTCCCTACACCGTGTTCCAAAAGGCGTACAACAGCGGCGACAAGATACACAGCATTGCCGTGACGGGAAAGAAGGGAGTGGTGATGAGTTCGCTCACCGACCGCATACGCACACTCATTGCCCACGCCCATCTTGTCGACCCCACCGACGAGAAGGCTATAAC
The DNA here is from genome assembly GCA_051869235.1 of Prevotella sp. Taxonomy (GTDB): domain Bacteria; phylum Bacteroidota; class Bacteroidia; order Bacteroidales; family Bacteroidaceae; genus Prevotella. Next base: position 8,553 of record JBJEAS010000041.1, on the reverse strand, counting down.
GGTGTTCAACACCGAGGTGCTCTTCGCCATGCTCGACAATCTGTTCAACGGAGTGAACTTCCTGATTTGGCTCGTCGGAATAGGCACCTTGCTTGCAGGAGCCATAGGAGTGTCGAACATCATGATGGTAACCGTAAAGGAACGAACCACCGAGATAGGCATTCGCCGTGCCATTGGAGCCACGCCAAGAATGGTGCTGACGCAAATCATTTCCGAGAGTGTACTGCTTACGGCAGTGGCTGGAATGAGCGGCATACTCTTTGGCATTTCAATACTTGAGATGCTTGAATTGGCGAACACCACCGACGGCATTCTCACCGCCCACTTCCAAGTAGGCTTTTGGACTGCCATTGCCGCAGCAGCCCTACTGAGCGTTCTCGGCGGCCTCGCAGGCCTCGCCCCAGCCTGGCGCGCCATGAGCATAAAGCCCGTTGACGCAATGCGAGACGAGTAAAAAGAAATCCCGGACAACCCGGACAATCCGGAAAACCCGGAAAACCCGGACAATCCGCCACCACCAAAAAAAACAAAAAAAAACAACAATCAATATGAAAAAGTACGGTAAACTGATTATCGCGGTCATTGTCGCCATAATCTTCATCGGAACATTCGTGTTCCTTTACAAAAAGTCGCAGCCAAAGCCGATCGTCTACAACGAGTTCACACCAACCATTGAAGACGTCAGCAAGACAACAATCATCACCGGAAAAATAGAGCCACGCGACGAAGTGAGCGTAAAGCCACAGATAAGCGGAATCATTACCAATCTCTACAAAGAGGCTGGCGACCGCGTCGAGGCTGGTGAAGTGATTGCAAAGGTTAAGGTAATACCCGACATGGGACAACTCAGTTCGGCTGAAGCGCGCGTCCGCCTCGCAGGAATAAACCTGAAGCAGGCGAAGGTGAACTTCAAGCGCGACGAAAGCCTCTACAACCAAAAACTCATCTCTGCCGAGGAGTACGACAAAACCCGTCAGGCTCTGCAACAGGCAGAAGAGGAAGTGGTGGCTGCAAACGACGCCCTCGAAGTGGTACGCGATGGCGTTTCAAAGAGCAACGCCAGTGCAAGCTCCACTCTAATACGTTCTACCATCTCGGGCATCATTCTCGACATTCCTGTCAAGGTGGGCAACACCGTAGTGCTGAGCAACACATTCAACGACGGTACTACAATAGCCACCGTGGCAGACATGAAAGACCTCATCTTCCGTGGCAACATCGACGAAACCGAGGTTGGCAGCCTCTACCAAAACATGCCGATGAAGATTACTATAGGCGCACTGCAAGACCTCAACTTCGACGCTACACTCGAATACATCTCGCCAAAGGCTGTGGAGAACAACGGAGCCAACCAGTTTGAGGTGAAGGCTGCAGTGAAGGTGGTTGAAGGCGACAAGATTCGCTCCGGCTACAGTGCAAATGCCGAAATTGTGCTCTCGAAGGTGGAGAAGGTGCTCACCGTGCCAGAAAGTGCCATAGAATTCAGCGGCGACTCTACATTCGTCTACATCGTAAAGGGCGAAGGGGAACAGAAAAACTACGAAAAGCGTGCCGTGACCACAGGACTCAGCGACGGCGTGAAAATTGAGATAAAGAAAGGACTCACTGCCAAGGAGAAGGTGCGTGGTCCACAGGTAGTTGCCGAGAACAAGAATGAAGAGTGATGATTTTTAAAATTAGAACCGACAATTATGAAAAGGATAATCATAGCAATGGCTGTCGCAACAACGGTGGCTACGGCATCGGCTGAGACAAGACAGTGGACGCTGCGCCAGTGCATCGACCATGCCCTGGAGCACAACATCACAGTGAAGCAGCAGAAGAACACCACAGAGTCGCAGCGAGTGCAACTCGACGACAACCGAGGCAACCACCTGCCTACCGTAGAAGCGTCAATGGGACAGAACTTCTCGTTCGGCCGAGGTCTAACAGCCCAAAACACCTACGAGAACACCAATACGAGCAACACATCACTCTCGCTCAACGCCTCTGTGCCAATCTTCGTAGGCAACAAGATTGTAAATGCCGTTAAGCTCTCGCAGCTTAATCTCGACGCTTCGCTTGCCGACCTTGAAAAGGCGAAGGACGACATCCGCACTCAGGTGGCAAAGGCTTATGTGCAGATTCTCTACGACTACGAGGTCTCGCAGGTGGCTCAACGTCAGATTGCCATCGACTCAATGCAGGTTTACCGCCTCGAAAGAATGTTGGATGCAGGAAAGGCAAGCCAAGCGCAAGTATCGCAGCAAAAAGCCACACTGGCTCAGAGCCGACTGACGGCGACCAACGCCGACAACAACTACCGTCTGTCGCTTCTTGCTCTCAGCCAACTGCTTGAGCTGCCCACTCCCGAAGGGTTCGACATCGTACACCCCGATGCAAGCACTATTCTGCCTGCACAGGAAATTAACGGAAACATTCCCGCCCTGCCCTCGCCCGACCTCGTCTACGCTGAGGCTCTTGGCATCAAGCCACAGGTGAAGGCAGAAGAGCTGCGCCTTTCTGGTACGGAATACAACATTAAGATTGCCCGCGCCGACTACATGCCCTCGCTCTCGTTCTCTGCAGGACTTGGAACCAACTATTACACCACTTCGGGTTTCGATGCGGACAGTTTCGGAAAACAACTGAAAAACAACTTCAGCCAATACTTGGGCATAAACCTCTCTATACCCATCTTCAACCACTTTGCCACACGCAACAAGATTCGCACGGCAAAGATAGAACGGGAGAACCAAGCCTTGCGACTCGAGAACACCAAGAAGGACCTTTACAAGGAAATACAACAGGTGTATTACAATGCCGTGGCTTCAAGCAGCCGCTATGCAAGCAGCGAAGAGGCGGTGAGGAGCAACGAGGATGCCTTCGAGCTGACAAAGGCGAAATACGAGAACGGCAAGGCGACGATTACGGAGTTCAACGAACAGAAGAACAACCTGCTGAAGGCTCAAAGCGACTTGGTACAGGCAAAATACGAATACCTCTACCAAACTTCCCTCCTCGACTTCTATAGAGGAAAAACGTTGGAGTTCTGAAGTAAGGAGTTTCAACTTTTAGGAGTCAACTTTTAGGAGTCAACTTTTAGGAGTCAACTTTTAGGAGTTAACTTTTAGGAGTTAAGGAGTTAAGAAGTTAAGGAGTTAAGACGTATGCTTGTACCCAAGAATTCTTTATGTGATTTCTGACATCTATACTATTGTCTTAACTCCTTAACTCCTTTAACTCCTTAACTCCTTTAACTCCTTAACTCCTTAACTCCTTTAACTCCTTAACTCCTATAACTCCTTAACTCCTTAACTCCTATAACTCCTTAACTCCTTTAACTCCTTAACCAATTGTTATTTGTGTGATAAAAAGAAGGCGAGCAGCTGTGAAGCGCTCGCCATTTTTCTTTCTTTTGAAGCATCAATTATGCTGGAAGGCTGATTGCCTCAGAAGGACAAACATCAGCGCATGTGCCGCACTCTGTGCAGACATCAGGATTGATTGAATACTTCTCGCCCTCAGAGATTGCTCCTGCTGGGCACTCATCGATACATGTACCGCATGCGATACAGTCGTCACCAATAACGTAAGCCATAATAAATATTGTTTTAAAAATTAATACCAAAAAATTGTGATGCAAAAGTACGCATTTATTTTTAAATATACCACATTTTAGGTAGATAATTTTACTATTTATACATTTTCAAAATAGAAAACAACACAATAAAATGCCATCAACATCCGTTTTTAAAGGTATGAGACGTTTCTTAATTTCAATCATTACAGCTGTGATTGCCGCCACGGCAGTCAACGCACAAGACAGACAAGTGCAGAACAAGCCCTACATCGACTTGCGACCGCTGCACTTTGGCATTCGCGTGGGTTTGCACGCACAGGACATTGATTTCCAAAACGTTGGGCCGCAGACCATAATACACGAAGACGGAACAGAGACAACACAGACCATTCTCTGCGACGCAGACTCGTGGAATCCAGGACTTAGCGTAGGCGTGGTGGCAGACCTTCGTCTGAGCGACCATTTGTCGTTCCGCTTCACTCCCACCATGCACTTCGGCTCGAAGCATCTCGTCTTTCGCAACATCACACAACCTCAGGAAGACGGTACTCCAACGGAAAAGACGCAGGAAATGAAACAGACTATTCTCTCGCTGCCGCTCGACCTCAAGTTCAGCGCAAAACGCTACGGAAACTATCGTCCTTACATGATTGCAGGCATAAGCCCAATGATAAACTTCACAAAGCAAAACGAGGAAATCATTCAGCTGAAACGCTACGACACGTTCATCGAGGCAGGCATAGGATGCGACCTCTACCTCCCATTCTTCAAGATTATCCCCGAACTGAAGTTCTGCTACAGTCTTTCAAACAGCCTTAACAAAGACCACACCAAAGACCTTAAGGACGGTACTCTTGTCCCCTACAGCAACTCGGTGACTGCAGGCCACAGCAAGATGATTGTGCTGACCTTCTATTTTGAATAAAAATATATCTACCTGTACGGTTGAGAGATTTCGGTAAGATTCAGTTCTTTTATTTCTTCAGAGTCAACACCATACGACCTACGTAAGCTCCATAGTTGCCGTTCTGCTCAGCAGGCACTTTCTTGCCGTCGGCGTTGTTCACCCACTCCATTTCCTCCATAAACGTGTGGGAATGACCGCCAAGCACGAGGTCGATATTTCGCGTTGAGGCTATGAGCTGAGCGTCGTCGGGGCGTGGAGCAAGATCCCAACCGAGATGGGAAAGGCAGATGACAACATCGCATTTCTCCTCTTCCTTCAGCTTGCGTGCCGTCTCGTTTGCAGTGGTGTAAGGGTCTAAATACTTCACTCCCTGTATGTTCTGTTGCATCACAAGACCATAGATTTTGGGTGCAAGCCCAAACACTCCAATCTTCAATCCCTTCCGCTTTATAATTGTATAAGGCTTGATGAGACCTTCGCAGACGGTTCCCGTGAAGTCGCAGTTGGCGCACACCAAAGGGAAATTTGCCTTCTTTGCAACACGGGCAAGATTTTCCACACCGTAGTCGAACTCATGGTTGCCCAGTGTAGCGGCATCGTAGCCCATAAGATTCATCAATCCTATTTCAACATCGCCCCTGAACAGAGTGTAATAGGTCGACCCTTGCGAGAAGTCGCCACTGTCGAACAACAGCAAGTCGGGTTCCTTCTCCCTCTCGTCCCTCACCACAGCAGCACGGCGCACAAAGCCACCACGTCCCGAAATATCCGGATTATTCTCATATTTTGGTACTGGCACTATGCGGCTGTGAGTGTCGTTCGTATGCAGAACCACAAGCTGCTTCTGTGCAAAAACGCCCACACACACCACCATTGAAACAAACAAAATAGCCAATCGTCTCATATTCTAAAAAAATTATCTTTACTGAAAAACATTTCTCTCTCCTCACTCCTCTCTCCTCACTCCTCTCTCCTCTCTCCTCACTCCTCACTCCTCACTCCTCTCTCCTCTCTCCTCACTCCTCCTTAACCACAACAACTCTCCCTTCCACATTGGCATCAACAAGCATCCCCTTGGCTTCATGCTCACGGAAATAGTCACTTATAATGTAACGCATGTCGTTTGAGTTGTCCTTTGGCGAGTTAAGGTCAAAATGCTTTGCGAAGGCAGGCATACGGTCGTTCCCCTCCGAGAGATAGTCAATCGTAGCAACGCGGTAAGTTCTCTGCAAATCAATGTCCTCACCGTTTATCTTTATGCTCTTCAGCTTACCCTTGTCGGTTATCACCATGCGTATGTTGTGGCTCAATCCCTCGCCTCCAACGACGGCAATCTGCTTGAAGAGTTCAAGTACGTCACTGCCCTTCAGAGAGAGGAAGCAAATCTTGTTCTCGAACGGAGCCACCTCAAGCACCCTGCCGAAAGTCACCGCACCCTTAGGCAACGAAGACCTCATTCCGCCAATATTGTAGACACCGAACTCAGGCGACTCCCCATAACTCTTTCCCGCCCATACGAGAATGTCGGAAAGCAGATTGGAAAGAGGACTCTCAGGCCTGTCGGCAACAAGCCCCTTAGCCGTATGCCCCACCACAGGCGACATTATGCTGTCCACCTTCGCCTGATACATTTCAAGGAAAGCCACAGCCTTGGCATCAGGGGAGACATCGTATGTTGAATCGACAATAATCCTCGTACGCTCAATGTTGGTCACCTTATAGCTGCCTGCACATGCCGCAAACAACGATGCAAGCGTCAATAAGAACAAATAAGTCTTAGTTTTATTCATATATTTCGTCTATTTTGTGTGCAAAATTAGCAAAAAAACCACCAACAAGCAAAAAAAACGAGAGAAAAGTACAATAATTCAAGAAAATGTAGTACCTTTGCACCGCTTTTCGGCGTAATCGCTGGCAGGAAGTCTCGTGTTGCCTGTTATGTTGCGTTGGAACGATAAACAAATTTAATTTTTATCAAAACAATGGATTTAATTAAAGTTGCTGAAGAAGCATTTGCAACCGGCAAGCAGTTCCCAAAGTTCAAGTCCGGTGACACTGTAACAGTCGCTTACAAAATTATCGAGGGTTCAAAAGAGCGTATCCAGCTCTACCGTGGTGTAGTAATCAAAATCTCCGGTCACGGAGAAAAGAAGCGCTTCACCGTACGCAAGATGTCAGGAACCGTTGGAGTAGAACGCATCTTCCCTATCGAGTCTCCAAACATTGAGAGCATCGAAGTGAACAAGATTGGTAAGGTACGTCGCGCTAAGCTCTACTACCTCCGCGCTCTCACCGGTAAGAAGGCTCGCATCAAGGAGAAGCGAGTTAACACTGCAAAGGCTTAATCGAAATCTAAAGCAAGAAATAAAAAAGAGGCACACCACCAAGGTGACTGCCTCTTTTTTATTTTCTTCAGCTTCCTAACATCTTTCCGTCATCTTCACCATGCACGGCATCCTTAAACGATTCCCAATTCTGGAATCCGACGAAAAGGGAGATACGGTCGAGCCATTCCTGCGTGGGTTTCTCTCTACCCTGAAGATAAGCGAGAACCTTCTCCAATGCCTTGGGCTTCAGAAGGTGCCTGCGCTTTTCGTTAACTACGGCTTCCTTCAGTTTCCTAAGTTCAAAATGCTTCTTTTCCATAACCTACTATCCTTCTTGTTTTGCGGCTGCAAAAGTAATGCTTTATTTTCATTCAGCCAAACTTTAAGGCATAAAAAAGCGCCTGACGAAACAAAAAATTGATGCGTCAGGCGTGATGTTAGTTTGCTCCGGCTACCCAAATCACTTTGGCTTCCGAAACAATGGACAGTAAAAGGCTTCACAGTCTCCACGTCCAATGATTTGAACCAAATTATTATAAAAAAATGATGCTTAAAAATGTAAATTACCAAAAAACATTATATGTTAATTCTTTCTTATTCTTACTTCATTACGGGGGTACTGCACAAATTAGGTTTACCTACACAGAACCATTGCACCACTACTGATGCAAAATTTTCTGCAAAATTACACCTTTTATTCGAAACCACCAAACAAATCTGTTTAAAAATACATAATTATTTCATTTTTGGGGATTAGCGCAACCTTAACCTCCATGTATCACTCTCTGACCTATTTGTAACATCGCCCCCTTTGTGATTCCTGCTCATGGTTGCGCACTACTCCATGCTTTATCGGACAGCTGCATACCACTGCCCGAAGTCCTTCACCCCGTCGGGCACTTCCTTGTTCTTGTTGACTGCAATCCTGACTTCGCCGAAGTCAGAATCTGTAAAAACCTTAATTTCCATACATTTTATAAATTATGTTTGTTCTTTTGCCGCTACAAAGTTATTTCCCATTTTTTCTTATTAAAACAACGTATGCCGAAAACATTTGTGTCCTGTCTTACGGAGTGACTATAGAAGTGAATTTGCCCAATTTGCCCAGTAAAAATTATTTAAAAAACTTGCATAATGTTGTGTTTCAGAGCGTTACACGACACAAAAACCTCTACTGGGCAAATTGGGCAAATTGGGCAAATTGTTTTTTGCTGTTGCGAAATGATGTTACGGATTGTAAGTATAATATATATAATAATAAATAAAAATATATATTTTATTTATTATTATTTTCGGAAAACACAGAGTGCAGAAATGAATTTGCCCAATTTGCTTTTGCCCAATTTGCCCAGTAAAAATATTTAACTCTTATAACCCATTGTTTTTCAACGCGTTGCAAAGATGGAATAACCTCTACTGGGCAAATTGGGCAAAAGCAAATTGGGCAAATTGCCTTTTTTAGGCGAAAAACAGGGCTTGTTCCATACAAAAAAACCGACTTTTACGATTGAATTTGGTGGATATATGTCGTTATTACATCGGGCAGACACATAGTTTCAAGCCGGGCGGCCATATAGTTTCATGTCGAGCAGACACATAGTTTCAAGCCGGGCGGACATATTGGGCATCCTCTATGGGGATGGATTTTAAGATTAGGTAAATATTGTAAATAATATTCAGTGTTAAACCATCTTAACCGACAGAAAATAATTCGCTGAATACTTGCATATATGAAATTATTGTTGTACCTTTGCACC
>JBJEAS010000040.1:0-17944 GCA_051869235.1 Prevotella sp. | reverse complement strand
CTTCCGACTCTAAGGGCAGCCGCGTTCAGCCATTCGCCGAGAACGACATGAACCGCGTTTCAATCTGTATTACAGACTAAGATTTTGATAAAATACATTTAAAGCAAGGCAAGCCATCTGGCTTGCCTTGCTTTTTTTCAATAAAAATGGGAAAAAATTTGGATATTTCTTTTAAATTTGCTATTTTTGCACTAAAATAATAACAATTTAAACAATAGTCAATTGACGATGAATAAAATTAAAAACTATCTTTCAGTTTTACCAATACTTATCCTATCAGCTTGCGCAAATATTGAAACGTCTGATACGAACGACAGTAATGGAACACAGGCAATAAAGTTCGGAGAACCTTTCATTGCCAATGCTACAACAAGAAGTGCAACAGGAGATATTGCTAATGCCGATGGATTAAAAGCGTTTGGGGCGAAAATATGGGGCGAAATGTATGAGTCAAACACCTATAACGCATCAAGTGCCACTAATGCGTTCGACAATGACGAATACAAAATACTCCAATGGAAAAACGATACTGAGGGGTGGACTTATGACGACATCGTATTTTGGAATCCCGACAAGAATTACGACTTCGTAGGTTTTGCTCCTGCTGACGAATCGAATGTTGCAACTTACGAAAATGGATTAATTCAATTGCAGGACATTCCCGTTGTACAGACAATAGACAATTCCGACAACTCCAAAAAAGGCATTGACTATCTTCTATCCGATGTTGCGATTTCGCCCAAAAGCACAAGCAACAGGGAAACCATTGGCTTGGTTTTCAGACATTTGCTTAGCCGTATGTCCTTATATGTATGGAAAGACAACACGCTAAGGCAAGACATTCTATTAAAGGACTTGACCCTATTTCTTCCAAACTCTGAAGCTAAAGCGACCTATCAAGAGGCTAATCATACAGGCCCTCAGAGCGGTGTCGACTCATGGACTTGGCATGGACACACTGACATTCCCAACGCTACGAACAGCACAGAGTTGAACACATACTCGAGTTTTGTTTTGAACAATTCTGATGTCACAGTACCAACATGCGGAGATGCGCTCATGGCAGAAGTTGACGCAAAACGACTGAACACCGAGTTCTTCATTGCCCCTACTCCTGCCGACGAAGATGTGACTCTATATGTTAAGGCGACCTACGACCTTATTGACGAAAACAGCACTACGGAAATAACCAAGTTTTCTAAATTGTCAGGATTGAACATGCTAAAACAGGGCTACAAACATAACGTATACATTTGTATTGGAGACCAAGCCCTGGCTTTTTCAATCGACAAAGTTGAAAGTTGGAATACCGACTCGCAACTTGAACAAAGCATCGACAACCTTTCTGGACATTCCTATGGCTTCACAGCATGGCAAAACGACTTCGACATTGCAGGAATAATAAAAGTCGCTGACTACGAGGACGTTTCTTTCGGAACAGCAAAACTAAGACATAAAAACAGTGGTGTAGTATCAGAAGCAGAAACGATTATCGACGGTTGGTTTGAGACAGCCGACTGTAGTGGTACACGTTGGGACGAACCTTCATATAATGCACGTTTTGCAAAGTTCAGGGTAACACCCGACCCCAAGGACTTGCCTGATAGCGGAACATACGTATTGACATTGTCCGACCAAGATGGCGACGAGAATTCTTCAGATGTGGACATAAGCATGAGTGAAATGTCGTTCACCGTCGAAACTACTGAAACTGACAAAAAGTTCACCATACCTTTGGCTACGGGTGCTGTCCCTTGCAGCATTGCCTTTGTCTGGGGCGACGACAAGCCAAGCACCTTAGTCTACAACACCATTCAGGCAACTGATTGCGTGCATACTTACCAAACTGCAGGAACTTACAAAATAAGAATCATATCAATGCAGACAGACAACACAAGGCAACAGATACCGGAATTCAATTTTGGAAAGTACCCTACGGCAACCCTCGACATCTCCGATTATTTGGCACCAGTATATGATACCAATACCAATGGACAAAAACTAATAAGCATTGACACACCCATATTGTATACAGGAACGGACGATTTGTCCACAATGTTCTATGGTACAGGAATAACTTCTGTTTGCTCCGATATCTTCAAATATCACAAAAATGCGAAGAAACTGGACGCTACTTTTACTAATTGCAGCAGTCTGACGGCACTACCCGAGGAGATATTTGCAGACATGGCCGATGTTGAATCACTTTATTCCACATTCCGAGGTTGCAGTAGTCTCAGTTCTATTCCAACGTCACTTATTAGTAACATGACAAAGGTAAAGAACATGCAGGCTTGCTTCAGAGAATGCAGTTCCATAACTTCTCTTCCTGACGGATTCTTTTCCAATCAGCCCTTATGCAACAACTATCGCCAACTTCTTGCAAGTTGCACCAACCTCAAGCTTCAGTCAAACCTATTCATCGACGAAAGCAAAGGAATAACCAAAGCGAACCGGTTCACCCAATGCAACACTCTCATCAGAATAGACAATATATTCACTGGAGCCGGCAAATCGAGGGAAACAGACATCGGTGTTGTTCCTGACCTGTGGAACTATAGCTACACAAATCAATATGGATATTACAAGACATATTACCCCATTGCTTATTCAATCGAGTACGAAAACAAGAGCGACATTCCGCTTTACTGGCACAGCACAAATGCCACATTCCCTGCTAATTGTGTATTGCTGCAAACGGAATAGAATTATTTTGCAATAGACTTATTACTTTCTTTTCCCACAACGACCTTCACCTTCGAAATGCGGCGCTCGTCCATTTCAAGAACGGTGAAGGTATAGTTGTGGAGAGAGAGCTTCTCCCCGATTTTAGGAAATTCGCCTTTTATTTCGAGCAACAATCCTGCAAGGGTGTCGGCATCACCTTCCACATCCTCAAGATCGTCGTCAGCCCCTTCCATTACCTTATGGAAATCGCTTAACAGTGTCTTTCCCTCAAAAATGAAGGTATTGGCATTGACGCGAATATGGTTCTTTTCCTCTTCGTCATATTCGTCGTTGATTTCTCCAACTATCTCTTCAAGAATGTCTTCAAGAGTTACAATGCCGCTTGTTCCTCCAAACTCATCTACAACAATCGCGATGTGGACTTTATTCTCCTGGAACTCACGCAGCAGGTCGTCAATCTTCTTCGTCTCAGGCACAAAATAGGGAGGACGAATAAGCGACTGCCAACGAAAATTGGCCTGTTTTCCAAGGTGAGGAAGGAGGTCTTTGATATATAGCACGCCTCTTATGTTGTCGATATTGTCCTGATAGACTGGAATTCGTGAGTAATTGTTGTCAACAATGCACTTTAAGACTTCAGGATATGTAGACCGCATGTCAAGGTCAACCACATCCTGACGGCTTGTCATAACCTCCTTCGCCGTCTCGTCGCCAAACCTTACAATACCTTCAAGCATGTTCTTTTCATCCTTTATGTCCTCCTTGTCAGTAAGCTCAAGGGCTTGTTCAAGGTCATCGACACTCAACACCTTGTTCTCCTTCTGCACCACCTTTGAAGCCAAGATGCCCGAACGAAGCAAAATGGTGGCAAACGGATAAAACAATCTACGGCAAAGACAAATGCCTCCTACAGCCCTTCGGCAAAAGGAAAGAGGCTGCTGGGCGGAGAACACCTTCGGCATAATCTCGCCAAACAAGAGAAGAATGAATGTCAAGAGAACCGTTATGCAAATGAACTGCAGCCAATAAGCGTTTCCAAAATCTACAATATGCGCAAAGACATAGTTGCAGAGCATAATGATGGTGACATTTACAAGATTATTTGTTATTAGGATTGTCGCCAACGTGCGCTCAGAGTCATTGCGCAAGTCCAATATTCGTTGGTCAGTGTCCTGACGCGACTCTTCCAACTCGTTGATATCTGACGGCGACAATGAAAAAAAAGCTATCTCAGAGCCAGAGGCGAACCCAGATACCACAAGAAGGACACACGCAAGGAATGCGGCGAAATAGACACCAACCGTTGGGACTATAAAATGCACGTTCTCAAGCGTTTCCAATAAATTTTGGACAAATAATGTCTGTAGCATTGCTGAATGTGAAGTATATAAGTCTATTCTATTTTTTGTTCATCAAGAGACTTACGGGGAGAAAGCATTTCCATGTTTTCAGCCCATATTTCGGTAGCCATACGTTTTATTCCTTGTTTATCGTTGAACGACACATAGCGAAGACGCCCTTCAATATACAGCTTATCTCCCTTATGAACAAACTCCTCGACAATCTTTGCCAGCTTACGCCATAGTATCACAGTGTGCCAATCAGTACGGTCGGGCACCTGTGTACCATTCTGCAGTGTATAACCACGCTCAGAGGTAGCAAGGGAAATGCGAGCCACAGCTACGTCTTTATCGACATAACGTATCTCCGGCTCTTGTCCGACATTACCTATAAGCATTACCTTATTCACAACAACGTCCTCCTAAAACAAAAAAACATTAAATTCTACGTATAGCCCAGCCTATTCCGAAGCAAGTCCAAGATAGCGGAAACGGAAGTTCTTTCCCTTGGCAGAGGGGAACTGGCTACGGTTGTCGACATGCTGACCGAGGTAATCAATGATGCGATTATAACAATCGATGCCCGATTCAGCCTTACAACGCGCAACGAAATTGGTGTCGCGATACTGGAACTTTCCTGTCCCAGGAACGAGGAGCACACGCTTAAAGTTCACCTCACCTTCATACCATCCTGGTCTGACTTCATTCAGCTGTGCAAGGATAGGAGCAACGACCCTATCGCGCGCACCGCCTGCCGGAACGGTATGCAAAGCCTTTTTGTCCTTGAAGTCCTGCATTGTTGCAGCCTCAGTCTTAATGATGATGAAATACACCCTTGGGCGAATTTTGTAACGCTTGGGATAAAACACATCGCTGCGCACATAGTCACGAATGTCGCGCTCAAGCTGCGGATTCATGCCAATGTCATCAATGTTTGCCAAAAACATGATTGCCTCGTCAACAGTGTTGACCAATATCTCCTTGTCGAAGTATCTTAAATATAGATTCATTAGAATAATTTGCTTTTCAAACTAATAATAGAAACAAAACCGAGGGAAAAAACAAAGAAAAGAGCGGAAAACGGGACTCGGACCCGCGACCCCAACCTTGGCAAGGTTGTGCTCTACCAACTGAGCTATTTCCGCCTTAAACAATTTAGTATTATAAACAAACTATGTGAAGAGGAGGAGACTCGAACTCCCACGTCGCAATTGACACTACCCCCTCAAAGTAGCGCGTCTACCAATTCCGCCACCTCTCCAACATAGAAAATCTGTGCCCAGAACAGGACTCGAACCTGCACGCCTCGCGGCACACGCACCTGAAACGTGCGCGTCTACCAATTCCGCCACCTGGGCTCTTAGAAGAAGATTAGACCCTCGCCTAAACTCTTTTTTGTTCATTAAATTGAGCGGAAAACGGGACTCGGACCCGCGACCCCAACCTTGGCAAGGTTGTGCTCTACCAACTGAGCTATTTCCGCCTTACGTTTCCTTTTACAAGGAGCATCTCTCTCGATTGCGGGTGCAAAGGTACTACTTTTTTTTGAACCGCCAAACTTTTTCGGCATTTTTTTTTAAAAAAAGTACTAATTCATGCGATTTTTGTAGTCTTCATACCCAAATTGGCGCAAAATCTGCATTTCTCCATTCTTTTTTAATATGCCTATCGAAGGATGAGTGATGCCATTGAACATCGTCGTCTTTACCGTCGTGTAATGTATCATGTCTTCAAAAATGATGTGTTCGCCAACCTCTAATTCGTGGTCGAAACGCCATGAACCCATGAAATCGCCCGAGAGGCAACTGTTTCCACCAAGACGATAACAGCGTGGTTGGGTGGCCATGTCAAGGTCGACCATTTCGGCACCGCGCACCACCGGCTGATAAGGCATCTCCAGACAGTCGGGCATGTGGCAAGTGAAACTTACGTCGAGGATTGCCGTCTTTATGCCACTGTCAGAAACCACATCTACAACCGACGACTCCAGCGTTCCCGTTTGCCATGCGAAGGCACTGCCCGGCTCCAGAATGACCTTGAGGTGTGGATAGCGCGCATGGAACTTGTTGAGAATGTCTATCAGCGACTCTACGTCGTAGTCGCATCGAGTCATCAGATGACCGCCGCCAAAGTTTATCCACTTCAGCTGCGCAAACCAAGGCGAGAATTGTTCTTCTATATGTGCCAAGGTGCGCTGGAACACGTCGGCGCCGCTCTCGCAATGGCAATGGCAATGGAATCCCTCAATGCCTGCCGGCAACAGTTCGGGCAGCTTGTCTGCCGTTATGCCGAATCGGGTGCCGGGAGCGCACGGATTGTAGAGCAATGTCCCAACCTCAGAATAACGAGGATTGACACGAAGTCCAAGCGACAAATCCGGATTGGCCAAGAGTGCGCGGGATGCCATCAACGAATACTGCGAGAGTGAATTGAAGGTGAGATGGCTTGACATGCGGGCCATGGCATCTATCTCCGACAACTTGTAGGCAGGAGAATAAGTGTGGGCGGGCGAGCCGAACTCCTCGAACGCCAGACGGGCTTCGGAAAGCGAACTGGCTGTAGTTGCATGTATGTACTCTCTGAAAATGGGGAAAGTCTTCCACAAGGCAAAGGCTTTGAAAGCCATGATTATCTCAACATCGGCACGACGGGCAACGTCGGCAATAAGCTCAAGATTACGACGCAGCAAGTTCTCCTCTAATATATATATAGGTGTATCAAATTGCATTTTACTTATTATTTTTGTTGATTTAGACTGCAAATTTACAATTTTTTCCACATTGGGACAAACTTTTTCGATTTAAGATTGCTTTATTCACATAAAATTACTACATTTGCAACGTGAAATCCAGAAAATGGCACAATGAAACTCATAATATTGACAAAATCCACGTTCTTCGTGGAAGAAGACAAGATACTGACGGCACTTTTCGACGAGGGCCTCGACAACCTGCACCTCTACAAGCCTGGAGCTGCTCCTATGTACTCGGAGAGGCTGCTCACCTTGTTGCCCGACGAGTGCTACGACCATATTACTGTCCACGAGCATTTCTATCTGAAAGAGGAATACGGACTAAGGGGCATACACATCGACGATGCCACGACCCCCATTCCGGAGAAATACAAAGGTAGGCTGTGCCGAACCGTCACCCTTGCCGACAACATCAAGGAGGCAAAGAAGAAGTGCGACTACATATTCATAAAGAATGTGTTCGCCGACGTTGACGGCGATGGGCAGGCAGACAAATACGAACTCGAGAACGCTGCCCGAAGAGGCCTGATAGACAAGAGGACATACGCCATGGGAGGTGTAAACCTCGACAACATAAAGTTTGCCAAAGACCTTGGATTCGGAGGCGTAGTCATCGGCGACGACCTTTGGGACCGTTTCGACATCCACCACCAATTGGACTACAAGGAGCTTATAAACCATTTCGACAAGCTGAAAAAGGCATTAGGCTAAAAACTTTGAAAAACAAAAGGACAATAAAAAATATTATAATTCAAACATATAAAATGAGCGAACAAAACTCTTACATGGTTTTCTCGGGTACCAATACGAGATACCTGGCAGAAAAAATCTGCCAAAGTTTAGGTTGCCCTCTTGGACAACTTCTCATAACGAAGTTTTCTGACGGGGAATTTGCCGTGTCGTATGAAGAATCGATTAGAGGACGCGATGTTTTTCTTGTTCAGAGCACATTCCCCAACTCTGACAATCTGATGGAACTTCTCCTAATGATCGATGCGGCGAAGAGAGCTTCTGCAAGAACCATCAACGCTGTAATACCTTACTTCGGATGGGCAAGACAAGACAGGAAGGACAAGCCAAGAGTAAGCATCGGAGCAAAGCTTGTCGCCGACCTGTTGAGTGTTGCAGGCATTGATCGCTTGATTACCATGGACTTACACGCCGACCAGATTCAGGGATTCTTCGACGTTCCTGTCGACCATCTCTATGCTTCAGGCGTTATCCTGCCATACCTGCAGAGCCTGAAACTGGAGAACCTCGTCATCGCCTCGCCTGATGTTGGCGGTTCAAAGCGTGCCAATACTTACGCGAAGTATCTCGGATGTCCGCTGGTACTTTGCAACAAGACAAGGGCAAGGGCTAACGTGGTAGAAAGCATGCAGATAATTGGCGACGTGAAGGACAAGAACGTGGTCATTGTAGACGACATGGTAGATACTGCCGGCACCATCACCAAGGCCGCCGACATAATGAAAGAGGCAGGAGCGAAAACCGTCAGGGCATGTGCATCGCACTGTGTGATGAGTGGTCCGGCAAGCGAACGCGTACAGAATTCTGCACTCGAAGAAATCGTGTTCACCGACTCCATCCCCTACTCCAACCGTTGCGCCAAGGTTAAGCAGCTGTCGGTTGCCGAAATGTTTGCCGAAACGATTCGCCGTGTCATCAACAACGAGAGCATCAGCAATCAGTATTTAGTATAAAAACTTATATTAAGGAGGTTAAAGTTAAAGAAGTTAAAGGAGTTAAAGAAGTTAAAGACAATAGTTTTCCGCATCTGTAATGGGAATTATCTCGGCTTTGACATACGTCTTTAACTTCCTTAACTCCTTTAACTTCCTTAATTTCCAACCTTTTTACACAAACGCCTTCCCTCGCCACTTCAGCGAATGCCAGCGTCGCATAAGTATTACACCACGAAGATTCTCGTCGAGGCAGAAGGCAAACCATATTCCCAACAGACCAAAGCCACACGGAATGCCAAGCAACCAAGCCACACCAACGGCAACCGACCATTGGCAAACGACTCCAACTATTACGGGAAAGACAGCGTCGCCCGTGGCACGAAGTGTGCCGCAGGCAAAGATGTTCTTCACACGACCATAACTCAAGAAGAAGTCGATGCAGAATATCCATGTTCCCGTCGCTATTATGTAGTCGTTGTCAGTAAGGAGAGTCATCAGCCAATGACCTCCGGCTGCCAGCATAGCAGCCACAATCAGTGTCAGTACAGTAGCCGTGCGGTAAACATAATTGCCAAGAATGTATGCGGCACGATAGCGCAGCTGACCTATGTAATGCCCCACCAGTATGTCGCCTCCCTGCACTATGCTCGTACTGAACAGAATGACGAAGGTTATCGTTGTGGTGCAATACACTTTTGTGGCAAGGGCATCGGTGCTTATCTGATTGATGAAGAACGTGATGACTATCTGTGAAAGTGAATACGACATCTCTTCGCTCATTGCCGGTATGCCAATGCGGAACAGGTTCTTCATCTCCTGCCAGGGGAACGGACGGAAATAGTGGGTGTAGACGGCATAGACGGTGCGGGCAGCACGAGCCGACTTGAACACTACCTTGAACGGCAGACTAATGAGGAAATAGGATGCACGCAGCGTGTGGAACACTATGCCACGAGGCATCGCATTGTGCCTTTCCCCTGTCGTGGTGCGCCAAACGCCTGTCATAAAGCAGGCAAGAATCACCGTAGAGGCTATGCGGCTCACTGCCGTTGCCCATGCCGCTCCCTCAACTCCCATGGCGGGACAACCGAAATGACCGAAGATGAGGGCATAGTTGGCACAGATGTTCAACACGTTTACCGACAAAGTGGAAATCATCGGCTTTATGGTCTTTCCCGTTGAACGCAGCGACGCACTGAAAGTGAGCGAGATGGCCTGGAAGAAAGACAACGCACCCGTAATCTTTAGGTATCGAACACCATCGGGCAACAGGCCCTCGCGCAAGCCAAACGCCGTCAGCAACGGCTCTGCCCACATCCACAGCGAGAAACTCACAGCCATTCCCAACAGTGTGTTGACTATCACGGCAATGCCCACAATCTGCATGAAGCGAGTACGATAGCCAGCCCCATAATACTGTGCGCAGAGTATGGCTGCCCCCATCGACACAAACTGATAAATAAGGAAAACGAAGGAAATCAACTGGTTGTCGAGTCCCACGGCGGCAACAGCATCGTCGCTGTAGCGCGACAACATCACCGTATCCACCGCTCCAAGCAGCATGACGAGAGCAATGTCGATGAATACCGGCATCGTCAACTTGAACAAACTCTTCTTTACTGAAACATTATCCATTGCTTGTACTATCTTTCTTCTTCTTCAGCTTGCAAAGTTACACAAAAATTTCATAAATTGACACCTTCCCCTGTCAATTATGTGTAAAAACAAAACTATTTCTTGACCCATGCCAATAATAGCTTCACACTCTGTGTGAAACAACAATAAAAAGGCAACTTAAAGGTTAAATACCTTTAAATCAGTTTCCCTATTTTCTTCTTTTACCGTTTAAATGGATAACTTTGCAATATATAAAAAATTGAATTAGACACAACTCATAAACGAATAGTAAACCTATGAGGAATATAAATATTCTCGTTCTCCTTGCAGTTATCCTACACGGCTGCAACGTAGGAAATGACAATGCATACGTCAAGAGGGAACACCGGCAAATCGACAGCGCCCTCATGACGGTGCGTGACGTGGACTCACTGCGCATGTTCGTAAAAACCTATCACGACTCACACGACAAACGTGCCGAAGTGATGGCAATGCGCGAGCTGGGCAAGCAACTCAGGGAGGACATCAAGTTCTCCGAGGCAATCGACACACACCGGAACGCACTGAAATTGGCTGAATCCATCAAGGACACAAACAACATAATAAACATCCTCAACATGCTCGGCACCAGCTATCGCCGTATGGGCATTATGGACCAAGCTGCCGAATACCACTACCGCGCCCTCTCCTACTGCGACCTTTACGGAAATCCCAACGACCGCTCTACAGTGTCGAGGCGGCTCACCACCCTTAACGGCATCGGCAATGCCATGAAGCTGATGGGCAACGACGTGGCTGCCGACAGCATTTTCCGTCAGGCTCTTGAGGGGCAGAGGAAACTCGGCAGCAAACTTGGCATGGCAATCAACTATGCCAACATTGGCACGCTGTTCGACAGAAAAGGACAACTCGACTCGGCTATGCAGTATTACAAAGAGTCAATGAAGCTCAATACCGAAATAAAGTCAAAGCTCGGCATGTCGCTTTGCCACACCCATTTCGGACAAGTTTACGAAAAGCGCAACATGATAGACAGTGCCATAGTGCAATACCAACTTGCATACGACGTCATTCGTGGCGACAACGACATGTGGCACATCCTCGCTTCCACGCTCGCCCTTGCGCACGCATATATCGTAAAAGGTAGTCTCGACAAGGCTTGGGAGCTGCTGTGTGAAGCCGAGAAGACGGCTGGCGAGATCAACTCAATACGTTTTCTGGCGCAAGTAAGCAAACTCAAATACCAATGGTACGAGAAGAAGGGCGACAGTGCCAAAGCCCTCGAACACTACATACGCAACCGCAACTACGAAGACAGCCTGAACAACGAGGAAAGCAATTCGCGCATACAGAACCTGCGTGTCGACTACGAACGGCAGTCGAAGCAGAACGAGATAAATCTTCTTGAGAACGAACTGACCCACCAAAGGCTCGAACGGACACGCATTCTTTTTGTAGCCGCATTTGTGACCATTGTGCTGCTCGTCATCTGGATAGTCACACTACGCCGAGGCAGACGACAGCTGAAGAAGGCAAACCGCGACATTGCAGAGGCATACAACGAAACCAAGAAGGCACTGGAGGTGAAGACCTCGTTCATGAAAAGCATGAAACACGAAGTCCGCACTCCGCTAAATGGCATAATGGGCTTCTCACAACTTCTCGCCTCAATGTATCCTGACGACGAAGAGACACGCCAGATGACTGCTGTAATCGAGAAGCAAAGCACATTGTTGGCAAAGATTGTCGACGACATACTCGAAATTGCCGATGCCGACACCATAAAGCTGCAATTGCAGGAGTGCCCACTTGACGAAATCGTCGACGAGGCTATAGCTATGGCAAGGCATGTGGCGGCTTCCGAAGTCGCATTTGAATACAAGCCCTACTCAAAGGGCAATGTGGTAACGACCGACCGCAGTATCGTTCAGAAAATACTGAACAAGGTGCTCGACAATGCTGCCAAGTTCACCACAAAGGGAAAAGTCGCAGTAATTGTAGGTCAAGCCAACGGCATATTGGACATTGCAGTGGAGGACACTGGTCCCGGCATTCCGGCAGACAAGGCAGAGACGGTGTTCGAGCAGTTCACCAAGCTCGACGAGTTCTCGCAAGGCACAGGCATGGGACTCACCCTCTGCCGAACCCTCATACAGAAGCTGAACGGCAAGATATACGTAGATACATCCTACACACAAGCTTGCCGCATAAGTATTGAACTGCCGCTGTTGCCAAAGCAATAGTGTCAACAAACCTAAACCCCTTGTTTACACATCCTAAACCCCTTGTTTACATATCCTAAACCCCTTGTTTACGAAGCATAAACAAGGGGTTTGTGTTTGACAAGTACAATACGTTTACGCATAAGTCCCCACATGCGGCAGAGTCGAGCAATGAAGCGTTTCCCAACCCAAGCTGAACGGTGTCTGTCCCCTGTTCTTCCTCTGACCCACTGGCGCACTTTTCCAAGAAAAAGACTTATTTTCCCCAAATTCTTTTGCAAATTCGGGATTAATGCGTATATTTGCACAAAAAATATGTAATATGACACAAATATTGGTTACTATTGACGAAAGCACTACATCCAAAAGCATACGACAAGCTATCGGAATGCTCAAGGGAGTTATATCCACATCCTTGTATAACGCAGAAAAAAGTGCAAACAAGAAAAAAGCCCAGGAGACATACGTAAAAGACAGTTTGGGTAGAGCCTTTGATGAAATCAAACAAAAAGAATGCTCTAATGCAAAATTTCAGTCATTAGATGATTTCTTAATGGAATGTTAATATTTTGGTTTTTAAGATGTTATGGAAGTGATTATAAGTGTTTCTGAAGAATTCAAGATACAATTCAAGAAACTGTCGAAAAGATATAAATCACTAAAATCGGACATTCAAGAGCTGAGAGAGGATTTAAAAGCCAATCCTAATCTCGGCATTGAATAATTTCCTAATGTAAGGAAAGTTAGATTAGCAATCAAATCAAAAGGTAAAGGGAAAAGCGGTGGAGCCAGAATTATAACATACAAATGCAATTATCAAGACAATGACATATGTGAAATATCTTTATTGACTATTTATGACAAAAGTGAAATATCCAATGTTTCTGACAAATATATCACATATCTTATTAATCTATTTATGTCGGAAAGATGAACGGTGTCTGTCCCCCGTTCAATTCATATCTGAATACCTGTCTTCATAATATCCTCATATAGAGGCGACGGATGACATTCCTCAATCAATACAGGCTCTATGAGGTCATTGATTTTTCTGCTCGCTGTCCATAACAAAGGTACATTGGCAAACCAGTCGCCCACCATCTTAGGCACAACCACGGCAATGTCAATATCACTATCCTCACGCAGAGTGCCTTTACTATACGACCCATAGAGATACACCTTGGTAGGCTTGAAATGCCCTGATATGGCATCCTTATATTGCCTTGCGATTCTTATAGCATTGTCTCTATCCATAATTTTAATTTTGGATGCAAAGTTAATACATTACAAGTGAAAGAACAACATTTTGGCGCACATTTCCAAGAAAAAGACTTATTTTCCTAAAATTCTTTTGCAAATTCGGGATTAATGCGTATATTTGCACAAAAAACAAGATTATGCTTGATAAGGAATTCAAATACTATTTAGACCACCAAAGCGAATTACTTCCCCTTTATGATGGGAAATACGTCATGATTGTTGGTGACAAAGTCGTCGGTGCATTCAACAGCATTGGCGAGGCATATTATAATGGCAAAGACCGTTTCGGGCTTGGCAATTTCCTCGTACAGTTGTGCACTCCAGGGGACAGTGCATACACAGTAACTTACCGTTCAAGAGTTTCTTTCTGACATGAAACCAGTCGCATTTACCTCAACATACAAAAGGCCTGTAAATTGCATCGTTACAAGATGCAAAATAAGTGCGCCTTTCGACCAGAAATATGACAAAGGAGAGCATCCCCCATTCCAAGAATGCGATGCTATCTGGGATACAGGAGCTATGCGTTCCACTATTTCAGTTGAGTTAACCCAAAGACTTGATTTAAAACCTCTTGGGCAAACCCGTGTTTTCCATGCCGACGGCGAGAGCATTTGCAACTATTATATCATAAACCTTCTGCTACCAAACAAAATTGAGATTCAAATGCTGATGGTAAACGACGGGAATATGAAGGATATTGATATGCTGATTGGTATGGATATAATAAGCATGTGTGATTTCTCACTCACAAGTACCAATGACCAAACAAAATTCTCTTTCCAAATACCGAGTTCCCTTGATATAGACTTCACTTTGATGTAGCCCAATGTTAAAGACTTAAGTAATATAAAGGGTCAGAGAACCTATCCCTCTGACCCTACTCACTCTTGATTTTATTGACATATTCCTGATATTCCGTTCCTGAATAAAAATCATATTTCAGCAGATCATAAATAACTCTGTCAGAAAAATCCAAACTTAGCTTTGCTCTCGATGGATATTTTGCATTTGAACTCCAAAACGTGAAGTTATACCTTTCTTCAGGATTCAGTTTCTTGCTTATATTACCATCGTCTTCTGCCATAAAATTGTGTTGCCGGTCATAATACGTTACATGATACTTAATTCCAGATACAGAATATGGCAGTTTGTTCATAATGCAAGCTTCACCATGTGCAGTGCCGTCATAGCTTGTTTCCCAAGACCAATCAAGAACCTCTACTTGACTCTTTAGTTCAATATATTTTTCCCAATACTTTTCTTTCAAAAGATCATATAGATTACCCAACACCTCTGTAAGTTGGAGGTCATTAATCGGTTTCTTGCCAAAAGCTCCTGTATCATTGCCAAACAATTCAATGTCTTTATCTATGGATATAAGTCCCCGACTGTCGTAGATATACCATTCTGAATTCTTGTCTTTGGTGATAAACATCAACACACTATCCTGCCTGAAAGTTCCTTTAGCATCGGTATAGTTGTTAATACAACGAACTATAATTGAATCGTTCTTTTCCGTGATGTCTGATTCTTCTATGTCCACAACATCAGATTTCACTACAATTTTTAAACTATCATACTGCGGATAAAAGTCTGTTGGACTTCCGTATTTAGAATCAGATAAGGAGATAAAGAAGCTACGAGTAAGCTCTATCGCCTCATTCTTATGAGAACAAGACGAAAGAACTATTGTAACCAATATGGTGAAAACTAAACACTTCATTTCTTTGGTTCTTCTTTCTTTTCAGGAATCTTCGCTTCTTCCTTTCCATCAGAGATTCTCTTGAACACGAAATTTACTACCACAGTTCTTGTATTTGTACGTAGACCTGTGACATACTCAGAATTACCAAAGTTCGGGAAACTTGTTCCTATTTCTGTATAAGCACTAACCAGCTCCCAGCCTTCTTTGCCCATCTTATTTAACATTGGTGTTTGATCAGCAAAGACCAAGCTGCCGAATTCTGCCATTTCCTCAGCATCTGTACCTGCCACTTTTACGACCTTGTATTCCCATTGCTCATTTTTACTTCCACATGAAACGAGTGTGGCAATCATACATAAAAGCAATAAAACCTTTTTCATAACAAAAACCCTTATTCGTGTCGGGCGCAACTTCTAAAAAACAACAATATTACTTTATTTACTTCCTTTTCTCCTATTGCACTCCCTACATAGCATTTGGCAGTTTGCCTCAACGGTTCTGCCGCCTTCGCGCCATGGAGTTATGTGGTCGCCCTCCATCTGCTCGAAGGGGAATTCCTTTTGGCAGTGGGGGCAGATGTGGTGTTGTTTTTCCCATACGGCGAGCTTGACGTCGCCGGGGAATGAGCGGAGGTCGAGGTGATGCTCGTCTCTTGTCAGGACGTATGGGATGATGCCTTGTGGCTTTTGGATGTCGCTATCACGCATGAGACGGGAAATCTCCTCGCTGAGGGCTTCTATGTCGAGCGTTTTCTCATGATATGTATCATAAAAGAATGCCCAGTCAATGCCTTTCATTATTCTCTTGAATTTCTTCATGCTGAAGTTGGTGGCTGCCCAATTCAACACGTTCTGGAAATATGTCCAAAGGTTGTTGGCATTGGGGTCGTGCTGATGCTGCGACATATAGCCTACAAGCGTTTGTGGCTTGCCACTTCGTGTCTCATGAGCTGCCATCCATTCAAGAGCCTTTTTGAGGAAGTCTTGACGGATAGGAGTGCCAACGACCAAGTCCTTGCCTAAGCGATATGCTCCACAATTAGACTTTGAGAAATGACGCTTGGCATCGCTTACAAAAGGTCCGGCATATACGGCATTGTTGATTTCCTGATCGTTGAGCGGTTTGCCTGCTATATTGATTGTTTTGAACCATTCAAGCTTCTCCGACTCTTCTCCTTCACATACATAAACCGTCAGCTGATAGCCAAAGATTCGTTTCTGCACATCAGCAGGCTGATTAAAGTAATACTTCTCTTTCAAGCTGAATTTTCCTGCCACATATTGGCAGAGGGAGAGTGTTCGCTGTTGTCCATCCATCACCTCGTATGGACATTCTGCATCTTCACTACGCTTCACCCAATACATCACATTCAGCGGATAGCCTTTCAATACGGTATCAATCACCGCCTGTTGCTCTTTATCGTTATATATAAACTCACGCTGATATTTTGGACGGATGTCAAGAAGACCGTTATACCCTCTGACTCCTTCCTCGTCGTCGTTGACATAACCCTGGGTTATCTCACCAACAGTTACACTGATTTGCTTTATTGTCATCATTGTTATTTCTCTTTTTGATGATAAGTAGTCTTGGAAACTTTCTTTCTCCATTAAGATAAGGTCTATCATGCTTTTTAAAGCCTTTAACCCAATACTTTTCCAAACTGGCGTCATTGCTCGTCATCCCAACTATTTCAAATTGTTCCGGATTATATTTATCGAGAAAAGTAATAGGCACCCCCATTAAGTCATTGTAATCAAATGGTATATCAGCCGTTTTACCTACATCTATCGCATTATAATTGTCATATTTTGGATAATCTTCAGAAGAAAATCTACACACCAAATCTAAATCCTCATGTCGCTTCTTGTGATCAAGGTTGGTAAACCATCTTACACCTTTGACTTTTATGTATTTCCTACCATTTGAATCTATTCCACAACCTGCTGCGTTCAACGGATAATCATCTGGTACATTGAATTTTCTATCGCCACTGCTTATACTCGGTCCTAACCATATCTTATTACCCATAATCAAAGGAAATATTCCTTGACAGCTGGCTGATGCTATATTGCCTATTATCAAGAACTTCTTCTCATACTCCATCAACTGAGCGATATACTCCCTAAACAGCGAGAATGGAGGATTAGTAACAACAATATCAGCCTCCTTTAGCAACTCTATACATTCATTAGAACGGAAGTCGCCTGTTTCAAGAGTGGAAAGTACGTTTTTGTCGTTTTGCAGAAGTATTCTTACATCCGAGAGGTCAACTGCGCCATCACCATTGAGGTCTTTTACTTCTGTGATTACCACCTTATGGGCAATCTTCTTTGGTTCTTCATCGTCGAAATCAAATGGCAATGACAATTCATCGCCTTGGATGGGCGAACCGTTATAGCAGGTGCAGATGAGCTTCTTCAAACCAAGATGATTGAAATGCAGAGCGAAGTATTTGAAGAAGTTGCTTTCGTAAGGGTCATCGCAGTTGCAGAGCACAGTCTTGCCTTGGAAATGCTGCCAATAATGCTGCAATTCCATCTCTATGTCGGACATCTGAGTGTAGAACTCGTCCTTCTTTGCCGTCTTTGCTGCGTTCAAGTTCTTGTTTGCCATAAATCAATTGATAGTCGTTTGGCACTCAACTATCAATCACGCCGAGACACAATAAT
>JBJEAS010000039.1:0-18139 GCA_051869235.1 Prevotella sp. | reverse complement strand
TCTCCTGCACCTTCTCCACGAGTTGCCAGTCAATCGGTTCGTTGACATAGTCGATGTTCTTCAGAACATTCTTCGGATTGGCACTGCTGAAGAGCGTTGTTGCGATATGGTCGTTGCACGAAGTGGAATACTGAATGGCGAGCTTGTCTATAGGATAACCCTGTTCATCGCAATATCTTGCAGCCTTGGCACAAGCCTCACGCAATTCAGAGGTTGCAGGATGCCAGTCGGGAGCACCACGCATTGACAGCAAGCCCATCGAGAATGGCGAGGCATTGATGACTCCAATGCCACGAGCCTCGAAGAAATCGAAGTATTCAGTAAGCAGGGTGTCATTCAGGCAATAATGGCAGAAGTTAAGCACACTCTCCACCGTTCCCTCCTCACTGTGCTCAATAACCCACTTGAGGTTCTCGGGCTGCAGGTCGGTGATACCCACATGTCCAACCACTCCCTCCTTGCGTAGTTCCACAAGAGCCGGCAGGGTCTCATCCACCACCTGCTGCAGGTCGGCAAACTCCACGTCGTGCACATTGATGAGGTCGATATAATCCACATTCAACCTCTCCATACTCTCATACACACTCTCCTTGGCGCGCTTTGCCGAGTAGTCCCAATAGTTCACTCCGTCCTTGCCGTAGCGTCCCACCTTGGTGGAAAGCACATACCTGTCGCGCTCGATGTCCTTAAGAGCCTTGCCCAAAACGGTCTCAGCCTTCAAGTGACCATAATACGGCGACACATCAATAAAGTTTATACCGCCATCCACAGCCGTGAACACAGCCTCGATGGCTTCCTCCTCGCGTATTCCGTGGAACACGCCACCCAACGACGAGGCTCCAAACCCGAGGTTGGAGACTTTCATACCCGTCTTTCCTATTACGTTGTATTTCATTCTTATGGTTATTGATTTTGCTGCAAAAGTAATAAAAATAGTAGTAACAGACGTTGTAGAAAAACGACATTCGATTGTAATATATCGACAAAGTTGCAAAAACGATTAATAAAGTAATGAGCATATTGCAAAAAAGCGATATTACATTGTAATATATCGACATTAATTTGTAACTTTGCACCATGAACTATTCTATTGACAAACTCCACGTCTATACTCTCAACGTGGGATATGCCGAACACGACGGCGACTGGAACTGGAAGAACGTGCGAAGTCCATTTGCACGGCTTTACCTCGTTGTGGAAGGACAGGCGAAGGTTGAGATGCTCTCAACTACCTACAACCTCACTCCAGGACATCTTTATTTCATACCCGCCTTCACAACTCACAGCTACATCTGCGATTCGCATTTCATACATTATTATATACACATCTACGAGGACAGCGAGACGGAGGAAAGCATACTCGACAAATGGGACTTCCCCTTTGAGGTTGATGCCACCGGCTACGACATTGACTTGATGCAACGGCTTGCCAACATCAACCCATTCCTCAAACTGCCAATGTCCAACCCCGATGCCTACGACAACCGCCGAACACTGATCAGCAACATCGACATGAACTTCCGACGTCCTTTCTGCGACAAGGTGGAGTCGCGCGGCATAATCTTCGTCCTGCTGTCGCGCTTCCTAAAGCACGCCACTCCGAAGGCCGACATTGCCGACAACCGCATAAGAACCATCATAAGCCACATTCGCCAAAATCTATGCAAGCCCATTGACGTGGAGGCACTGGCAGACATGGCGTGCATGTCGAAAGACCACTTTATCCGCATCTTCAAGAAGGAGATTGGCGAGACACCCAATGCCTACATAACCAAGAAGCGAATGGAAAACGCCGAACTGCTGCTCATCACCACCAACGAGACGATAAAAGCCATAGCAATCCGAGTAGGCTACGACGACGACTCCTATTTCAACAAGACCTTCAAACGCTACTCTGGTATTTCGCCGCTAAAATATAGGGTGGATTTTGGAAGGTAGAAGGCCTGTCATAACTTATGACTGACGTTGGTCATAAGTCATGACAGACTTTGGTGTTAAGTTATGATTATTTTATACCTCCCACTCAAGTGCATTAATGCGAAAAGCCGGACGAGACCGTCGTAGTAGGCATCGAAATAACCGTCGTCGTATGGCTCGTGACGGGAGTTCCAAAGACGCTCTACAAACTCACGGCTCTTCACATGTGTAGCTGCCAAGGTGACGGCTGCCGACGTGGCGACAAGTCCAACGGAATGGCGCAACTTCCTGTATCCTCCAGCTTCAAGAATCTCCTTTGGCTCCGTCCCGTCGACGTTGTATTGGTCGAGGAACGTGTCTATCCCCTTCGAATATAGGAAATTCTGTATGCGGTTGGCATACTGCTGCTGCCACTCGCGGTCGGCGCACGACCAGGAATAGTCAAGGGCAATGTTCATTGGCACTCGCCAGGAATCATAGCGGAAGGCATCGCCTACAACACCGCCACGCTTCAGGAGAGAGCCGTCGTAGTTACTGTAGTCAGGATTAAGACCTGTGACAGGATGAATAGCCTTGTGGAGATACTCACGGGAGGCTTTGGCACATTCGAGCCAGAACTGCGAGCGTCCATCATCGGCGTATTTCGCCCATATCTCATAGAATACGGGGATATGATAAGACGGGTCGGTAAACTGTCCTCCCCATGGGTCGGGAGTGAAGGTTATCAGCTTATGTTCAATATTTATAAGAGGAGAAGCATCCGACATGCCTGTCTTCTGCATCGAGCAGTCGAGGATATTCTGTGCCTCGGCAAGATAGTTTATGCCTGTGTCGTTGCCCCAACGGTTGGAGGCGAAGATGAGCGAGGTGATGAAATAGAGTTCGCCGTCGGATGCAGCTCCTTGTGCGTTAGGCGTGCCGTCGGTCTTGCAGCTCCAACGGAAATATCCCTTGCGCTGACCGCTTTGATGTTGCATATATTTCTTTGACCATCGCCACAGACGGTCGAAGATGTCCTTCTTGTCCCACTGCACGGCAATCATCATTCCGTATGACATGCCTTCGGTACGCACATCATGGTTCTTGATGTCAGAGATATATGCCATAGAGTCACCCACTTCGAAATACACCTTATTCGGACCAGAGAAAAGTCCGTCGAAGGCCTCTTGCA
Source organism: Prevotella sp. (assembly GCA_051869235.1). Lineage (GTDB taxonomy): Bacteria > Bacteroidota > Bacteroidia > Bacteroidales > Bacteroidaceae > Prevotella. The sequence continues at coordinate 15,051 of JBJEAS010000039.1, read as the reverse complement.
ACTTGGCACCAATGGCTTGCTGAGAATATCCCATTTCAGCGAACACATTGCGATATTTACCCGATTTCATCGCTCCAAGTTCCCAAGGGAGCATATCAAAACCGATGTAATCAATCTCTGTATTCATGCCTTTAACTAATGTAACGCTGATGTCGTTAATTCCTTTGGGAGCCTCCTTCACCTTTGCTCTTACCTCGCGCCAAGTTGTTGACTTGGGAATGTCAACCATTGCCACGAGCTTTCCACCTGCCTTTATAGCCACACGAGCTGCGGAAGATGACTTTGCCCTTACGACAATCTCCTCCACAGCCTCACTGCCGAAATCGACACGACTGTAATCCACTGACGCTCCTTTCTTAGGGAAAATGGTCTTCCACCCCTCAAAATATGCGGTTTCATCGAGGAATGCGATGGTTGCGCCACCGGATATACGACTATAGCGGTCAATATGTATCTTCGTGCGAGCGGACGTGATACCTACTCCTCGCAGGGTAGGTGTTACCTTGCGAATCGTACCGTCGGCATTGAAGAAGAGAGAGTCACAACGGGCAGAGCGTAGTTTGTCGAACTCGGGAGAATAGTCGTTGTGATGATAGAAGAGATACCACTGACCTTTGTATTCCACGATAGAATGGTGGTTTGTCCAGCATGCCACGGGAGATTCGTCCATAATGACGCCCTTGAACTCAAACGGACCCATCGGCGAGTCGCCCATTGCGTATGCAAGGGTCTCGGTTGAGTCGCGCACCCATGGGAAGGTGTAGTAGTACTTCCCATTGCGTTCAAAGACAAAGGGTCCTTCCTTGAATCCCTCTGGCAGGTTTTTCACCCGCTCAGGCTTGGAGTCAAGTTCCATCATATTGTCCTTCAGTCGTGCCATCCACATACCCATACCAGCCCAGTAGATATATGACTTGCCGTCCTTCGGGTCGATGAGTACGCAAGGGTCGATACCATTTATTCCCTCTATAGGTCGCCACATCGGTCGGAAAGGTCCTTCGGGACTATTGGCTATCGCCACTCCCACGCCAAACCCCTTCTTGTCGCCACGAGGTGCTGCGGGGAAATAGAAATAGTATTGTCCGCCCTTCTCCACGCAATCGGGAGCCCACATGGCGTATGAGTCGCGCTTCACCCATGGCACCTTGTTCTGCGTGACAATCACACCGTGGTCAGTCCAGTCAGTGAGATTCTCCGACGAAAATACATGATAGTCCTCCATTGAGAACCATTTCTTCTCCGGCTCCACAGGATTTACAATGTCATGCGATGGATAGACATACATCCGTCCGTTAAACACTCTCGCCGTAGGGTCGGCGGTATATTGGTCACGAATGATGGGGTTTTGCGCCACCACTACCGATGCCACAATACTTGCTATCGACAATAAAACTGTTCTTCTTTTCATATTCAACCTTTAAATTTCAACCTCCAACTTCTGCAAGTCCTCAGGACGTGAACTGCTGCCGACGAAGATTTCATACTTTCCGGGAACAACACGCATAGTGTTAGTTGCAGAGTCGAAGAGAGTAAACGCCTCCTCGTCGAGCTTGATTTCCACGTTCTTTGTTTCTCCCGGTTTCAATGTCACACGCTCGAAGGCCTTCAACGTCTTCAGAGGTCCGTCAACATCATCACAACGGCGAACATACACTTGAACAACTTCCGTGCCTTCACGATTGCCAGTATTGGTAAGGGTAAACGAAAGAGAAGTGTGGAGTGTGGAGTGAGGAGTGAGATTACTGGACTGCGCTGTTTTGAGGTTCTCGCTATTCTCACTCCTCTCTCCTCTCTTCTCACTCCTCAATAAAGGCTTTCCATATTCAAAAGTCGTATAGCTTAGGCCATAGCCGAAGGCATAGAGGGGATCGGAGAAATAGCGATATGTGCGTCCCTTCATCGAGTAGTCCTCGAAGTCGGGCAGCTGGCTGCTATTCTTGTAGAACGTCACGGGGAGTTTGCCCTGTGGATTATAGTCGCCGAAGAGGACATCGGCAACGGCAGTGCCGCCTTCCTGTCCGGGATACCATGCCTGCACGATGGCAGCACAACGCTCTGCCTCGGGAGCAAGTGCAATGGCAGAACCAGAACAGTTGACAAAGACAATCTTCTTGCCAGCCTCGGCAAGATGACGTATGAACTCACGCTGCACCTTAGGCAGTTCTATGTGTGTGCGGTCACCACCCTTGAATCCGTCGATGGTCACAGGCATCTCCTCGCCTTCAAGTTGCGAAGATATACCACCTACGAATACGACGGTCTCAATGCCCTTGAGCTTCTGGATAGTCTCATCATAATTGATTGGCAATTCCTCTCCGATATTCAGTTTCATATTGGCAGCCCATGTCTTCACTGTGTGATATGCCAGTTCGACATCGTATTTCTTTCCCTTCTCAACATCGAGTTCGAAGCGCATCGGTTGGTCGCGCCATGTACTGTCGGCAGCGAGAGTCTTGCCGTTCACTTTCAGCGAGAAAGCACCGGTATATTGCATACGAATCACAGCCTTGCACGACTTTTCGGGAATGAATGTTGTTTCATAGAGAGCCGAGAAGTCTTCCATCTTCACACCGTCGGCAAAGGTATGCTGACCGTTGGTGGTCACTGCGATAGGATTAACATAGTATTCCTTGGTCACTGGCTTGCCCGAACGGCAGACGTTGTTCCAGAACGTTCCACGAATACCCTTCTTGCCATCGGCAGAGCACTGCGGCAGGAAACTGTTGACAACACATTCCTCGGTGAGGTCGCATCCCTTGAGATACGTAACATTCTTCTTCCCCACTTTGGCACGAATGCCGTCGAGGATAGTGACGGTAGAATTAGGAGTACCGTTATAATTTCCCCACATCATCGGGATATTGTCGGCGTTAGGACCGATGACGGCAATCTTCTGCTTCTTGGAAAGGGGAAGCAATTCCTCATTTTTAAGCAGCACAATGCTTTGTCTCGCCATGTCGAGTGAGAGCTGCCTATGCTCCTTGCAACTAAGGATAGACGGTGAAATCTTCGACCACTCACATGACTCATGCTCATCCATCTCGCCTAATTCAAAGCGGGCTTCGAGCAATCGAACAACATGCTTGTCAATCTCCTTCTCACTTATCAATCCCTTAGCCACAGCCTCTGGCAGTTTGGCGTAGGCATAACCGAAGCCACACTCCACATCGGTACCGGCAATTACTCCCTTGGCAGCAGAGTGATAAGGGGTTGATGAGGTCTTATGGTTCATGTGGAAGTCGGCAATGGCACCGCAGTCGCTCACCACCATATACTTGAATCCCCAGTCGTCGCGCAATATCTGCTGTAGTAGCTTGGTGCTTCCGCAGCAAGGCTCGTCATCCCAGCGCTGATAGGCACACATCACCTCCCTCACCTTTGCCTTCTGCACCAAGTCCTTGAATGCCGGCATATATGTCTCCCACAGGTCTCGGGGCGACACATCGTTGATATTTGCCACATGGCGACTCCACTCGGGACCGCTGTGTATGGCATAGTGCTTGGCACAGGCGAGGAGCTTGCGGTGCTTGGCAGTCTCAGGACCTTGGAGTCCACGCACCACTGCCTGTCCCATCAGCGAAGTGAGATATGGGTCTTCGCCGTATGTCTCCTGTCCACGTCCCCAACGAGGGTCACGGAATATGTTTACGTTGGGAGTCCACACCGAAAGGCAGTGGAATCTCGTTGTGGGAATACCATTCTGATATTGTTCGTTCCACTTGGCTCGTGTCTCGTCGGAAGCCACTGTGAACACACGCTCCACAAGCGGCACGTTGAACGAAGCCGCCATACCGATAGGTTCGGGGAATACAGTGACGTTGCCCTGGTTGGCAAGTCCGTGTAGAGCCTCGCTCCACCAACTGAAGGGCTTGATGCCAAGTCGTGGGATAGCCGGCGACTCGTCGCACATCAGGTCAGCCTTCTCCTTGAGGGTAAGGCGAGACGTAAGGTCAACTGCTCTTTCGTGAGCCGAAAGGTTTGGATTTTGGTATGGCAATTGTTGTGCCATCGAATAGCTTGCTGTCATCAGGACAGCAACAAAAATGGTTTTTCTAATATTCATAATGTTATAGTATTTAGTCATGACGGCAAAGTTACTGCTTTTAGTCCACACCACCAATTCCAATTGTATCAAAAACTCTCCAATATGTTACATTGGCACAAAAACACCAACATAATCAACATAATTCGTCCCTGACAAGTACCGTTCGTACCAGAGACCTTACCATTTATCACTTTTTCGTTCCTTCTGTCACACTGATTTGCACAGCCACATAAAAATCATTACCTTTGCACCAAATAATAATTCATAAAATCCTCCATCATACATGGATACACTAATCTTTATTGTTATTTTGGTATTAGACGTCAAAAACCAACAACAGTCTGTCGTTGCGAAACGGCAGGCTGCTTAAGTTTAATGATTCTGTCATGGGCAGAGATGTGCCGCGACCATGTAACGCCATTTCCACCTTTTAGGGCTTCAGGATGACCTATTCCTGAGCGGGGATTCTAGACTATTGAGTCAAGCACTTCAGTAAGCTTATGGAATCTCACTGGATTAGACTTCGCCAATTTCTTTATTGCCTTTTGGGCTGATTTCGTAAAATCGATTCTATAACTCATAGAGATGCCAACCATTTATTCATTTCTTCTTTCGTTTCGAAATGTAAGGTCTCACCTCTCAGGTATTCCTTACGTCCCTTTTCTATCTTTGCCTGTAACTCCGGCGAAATAGTCTGCTCATCGTCCTCAACAGGGACAATGGCATAAAGGCGATGCTTACGACGAATTATCACTCTTTCGCCAGCATCAACATTGTCGAATGATGCAGCCATTCTGCTACGAAAATCTCTTATTGACAGTGCCATAACATTAATTGATTTAAATTTTCTGTTGCGAAGATAACAACTTTTTCTGAAACCACCAAACATTATGGCGGTTTTTAACACTTGCAGATAATAAAATTAGGCTCTGTCATCGCGACAGAGCCTAAAAATAACTAACAATATTCCCTAATTGGGTACACTAATCAAAATCTATGCTTCAAATATGGAAACATAATATTAATATCCTGGGTTCTGCTCCAGCAGAGTGTTCTTCAGAATCTCGTCAACTGGGAATGGCATAAGCAGACGCTGCTCGCTGAAGTCCCAATCACGATAGTAATGCCAGTTGTCAGCCTTTGCTTTGTCGGTACCAGGCAGACCTACACCCTTTGGATAGTCGCACTCGATGTGGATAGGAAGCATCTCACTGCGCTGGAGGTCAGCCTTCAGGTTCCACTCAGAGTTGAACTCCTTACGTCGCTCCTGAAGGAGAGCAACCTGCCATGGCTCAGCCTTACCAGAGAATGGCTTTGTAAGTTCTGTCTCATCAACACCATCACCATTCATGTCAAGCTTCATACCATTGCTGCAGAAGTTGGTGTAATATGTCTTTGCGTCAGGCACCTGAACAGTCTCTGTGTTGAATGGGATTGGATAAGACTCAAAGGCATTGTAGTCGCCATAACCCCAGTTGCAGTGGTCGAGAGTGTTGTAATACTGTATGTACTTCTTGCTGTACTCAGAAGCAACAGCAGGCTCAAGATTTCCATAGGCACGCTGACGAATCTGGTCAACCAGAGCCCAAGCCTCAGCATCGTTGCCGCCATTCAAGCGGAAGAGGCACTCTGCATAGTCGAGGAGCACACCTGCATAACGTTTGTAGTAGAAGTGACATGGAGAGTGAGGTGTAGCCCACTGGGCACGCTGCAGACGCCAAAGTTTCATTGTCCAGATGCCAGGAGCGAACTCACCATTGTTGAACATATAGTCATCGTTAGGACCAATAGCCTGCTGCAGGAAGGGGTGATAGCCGTAGCAATACTTTGAGCGATATTTCTCAGGTAGTTCTGGCACAGGGCTTGTACAGAGCGAAGCATCACGACGCTTGTCGCCAATCTCGAAGAGGAAGTAAAGCTCCCATGACATATACTGCGAACCCCAACCGCCACCACCATTGGTGGAAGCAGCGAAGAAGTTGTTGAAGATTTGGGCGTCAGAGTTCCATGCACCATAGTTGCCGGCACCCATATCGTTCACTACCTGCCATATTGACTCCTTTGGCCAAGCCTCATCAGCATCCCAAAGTACAGAGTAAGAAGGCGACAGTTCATAGGTCTTGCTGTCTATAACCTGCTTGAGGGCAGCGGCAGCAAGCTTGATGTTTTCATTGCTCTTGGCATCGCCCTCTCCATTTACACGAGCCTTATATGCTTTCCACATATAAGCCTCACCGAGGTATGAAAGAGCCATACCCTTGGTACAACGACCATACTGACCTTTATATGGAGTCCAGTCAAGATCTTCGGCAGCCTTCTTGAGGTCATCAATGATGAAGTCCCACATCTCATCGTCGGTCTCAGCCTTTGCCTTGTTTGGAGTGGTGATGAAAGTCTCACCTGTTGCGAGCATAGGCACACAACCCCAGTTTTGGGCAAGGAACATATAGAAATATGCGCGAAGTGCACGAGCCTCGCCTTCAAGGAAGCGGAAGCAATCAAGAGTCTTGATATAGGAGTTCTCTTCCTTCTCAAGTCCTGCAAGATATTCATTGGCACGACCGATGGCACGATAAGAGTAGTTGTAGCCCTTGCCAAGGTCAGCATCGCCTCCGTCCCAAGTCTGGTTACACCACTTGGTGTCCCAACCAGTACACTGTGTGTCGAGTGTCGGGTGACAACCAAAGAATAGCTGTGGTTTGTAGTTCCATCCGTCAGCATAGGTATCGTCCTTAAAGAGGCAGTCATAGATGCCGTTTAGTCCACGTGTTGCATATTCCTCACTCTGATACATGAGGTCTGGCTCGTAGATGTCGTAGTGGTCAACATCGAGGAAGGCATCGTTGTCGCAAGAAGCGAATGTCAGCGAAGCAGCTCCCAACGCCACCATATATAATGTCTTATTTATAGCTTTCATTTTGTTTTCTGATTTAGATGTTATACTTTAAATTAGAACTGTACGTTCAGACCGAGTGTATAAGAACGTGGAGTTGGGTAACGACCGGTGTCAAGTCCTGTGTAGATCACTGAACCCTGACCACACTCAGGATCGCCATACTTGTTGTATGGAGAGATGCAGAGCACATTGGCAACTGAGAGAGACACGCGCGCAGCGGTGAGTTTCAGAGGAGCAATGAGGTTCTTTGGGAACGTATAGCCGACCTGGATGTTGTCAATCTTGAAGAAATTGCCGTTCTTAACCCATGCATCCGAACAACGAGTGTTGTAGTTGGTGTCGGTGATGACAAGACGTGGCAGTGTTCCGTTAGGATTGATAGATACAGACTCGTTATAAGATTCCTTCAAGATGTTTGGAACCTGGTCGGCATCAGCAAGGGCTGTAGAAAGGCGCATTGCAGAGTAAGAGAGGATGTCCTGACCAAGCACTCCGTGAGTATATACAGAGAAGTCCCAGTTCTTGTAGTTAGCGGTGAGGGTAAGACCATAGTTGAACTTGGGCAGACCGTTGCCGATAACCTCCATATCGCTTTCGTTAATAGTACCGTCGCCATTGAGGTCTTTGAACTTGTAGTCGCCTACAGATGTGCCAGCTGCCTGATAAGCAGAGTTCTTGATTTCCTCCTCGCTCTTGAAGATTCCGTCAACACGATAGCCATAGTAAGAACCTACGGCATATCCCTCACGGCAGATAGAGTGGTTGTCCCACTTGTAACCAGCACCGTTGACAGCCTGTACGTTTGAACCGTCGATGTTTGAGCCGTCGTTACCACCTGAACAGGTGTTGAATACGTCAAGACCACATTCCTCAATCTTGTTGCTAAGAGTTGAGCCTGAGAGTGTTGCACCGATAGACCAATCTTGGTTGAGCTGCTTGTTGTAAGATATGTTGAACTCGAATCCCTTGTTACGGATAAGGCCGAAGTTGTTGTAGTATGTCTTGTAACCTGAAGAAGGACGTACACTCTGATAGAGGAGAAGATCCTTTGAGTCACGCACGAAATAGTCGAGTGCAATGTTCAAGTCACCATTGAGGAATCCGAAGTCAAGACCGATATTGGTCTGCTCGTTAGTCTCCCACTTGAGGTCTGGGTTAGCAATGATAAGCTGTGCGAGACCGTTTCCACGATTGAAGCCCTGCATATTGGCGCCTGCCGAATAGAAACGATACTCTGTTCCACCGAGCTGATTGATAGCATTTGACGTTGCCGAACCTGCATTACCAGTACGACCCCAACCGATACGAAGCTTAAGGTTGGAAATTGCCTTAACGTCCTTCATGAATGGTTCCTCGCTGATGCGCCAAGACGCAGCTGCTGATGGGAATGTTCCCCAACGGTTGCCTGGACCAAAGTTTGAAGAACCGTCGCGACGTACTGTAGCAGTCAAGTTATAACGTCCCTTGAAACTGTACATTGCACGTGCGAAATAAGATATAAAGCGTGTCTCAAGATTGAAAGCGCCATTACCGTCCTTAGTGTCAAGGTCGTCGCTCATTCCAAGGTTGCGAATTGTCTCGCTCACGAAGTCCTTGGCTCCAGCACTTACCCAAGAACCATCATACTTTGAAACCGAGTTACCGAGCATCACGTTGATGTCGTGGTCGTCGTTGCTCCAGTTGTAGGTAAGGAAGGTCTCTATTGCCATTGTCTTGCCTGTACTCTGAGTCATATTGAGGGCACGGCGAGTATCTACATTGTTGAGAGGATATTCAACGAGCTTACCTGTACTGTCAGGATTGTAACGCTTGATAAGGGTCTGCCAGTTATAGCTGTCTGAACCATTATAATCGTAAGAAGCTATTGACTTCAAGGTAAGTCCCTTCATCAGAGTCAGGTTGATGTAGAAGTTTGCAAGAACACGGTTGTTCTTTGAAGGATTGTCAAGTTCCATCTGCTTTGCATAGAAGCTGTCGAATGAGGCAGCCTCTGTACCCTGTGCTGATGTCTGATAGAAAGTACCGTATGTTCCGTCAGGGTTGACAACATTAGGATGAATGACATTTCCATTCTCGTCGGTATAGTCGAGAGTAGGAGTCATTGTGGCATAGTCGCGGAGAGAAGAAAGGTTACCGTTATTTCCTATACCCACGTTGCTACCTTGCGACTTAGTGTGAGTGAATGTCACGTCACCACCTACCTCAAGATAGTTGTTTACCTTTGATTTGAATGTACCGCGAACGTTCATGCGCTCATAGTTGGTGTTGACAACAATACCCTCGTTGTTCATGTAGCCAACAGAGAAAGAGCCTTGGAACTTGTCCGTACCACCACTTGCTGTGAGGTTGTAGTTCTGACGAAGGGCAGTACGGGTCATCACGTCCTGCCAATCGGTATAATTGCGCTTGCCGTCATATTCCTTATTAAAAATAGGCATAGCCACATTTGCGCCAGAGTTCTCACGTCCGATGCGTACCAAGTTTGCATATTCGTCAACACCAAGAACGTCGAGCTTGCGCTGAAGTGTCTGAATAGACCATGTAGCATTAACGTCAACATGAGTAGAACCCTTTGAGCCGTGCTTTGTGGTAATCATTACGACACCGTTGGCACCACGCGAACCGTAGATGGCAGTTGCAGAGGCATCCTTCAATACTTCGATGCTCTCAATGTCCTGTGGGTTGAGGAAGTTGGCGTTTGTTCCTACCTGAACACCATCAACTACATAAAGAGGTTCAGAATTACCGTTGATGGTTCCGACACCACGGATGCGAACCTGAGCAAGAGCGTCAGGAGCACCGTCCTGTGACGTAACGAGCACACCAGGAGCCGAGCCTTTGAGTCCGTCGGCAAGGTTAATAGGAGCTTTCTTCAACATCTTGTTGGCATCGATTGAAGCAACCGAACCTGAAATGTCGCTTCTCTTTGCCGTACCGTAACCGATGACCACGAGGTCGTTCAGTGCGGTGTTGTCTTCCTTAAGTACAATAACCAAAGGTTTTTTGCCCCCCCCAGCTGAAACTTTCTGGGTGACATAGCCAATGTAAGATATGGTGAGCGTAGCATTGCCGCTTGCCTTGATTTGGAAATTTCCATCAAAGTCGCTCACTGCACCTTCATTGGTACCTTGTACTTTCACTGTGGCACCGATAATAGGGTTGCCAGCTTCGTCGTTGATTGTTCCCTTTACCAGGTTCTGAGCCCAAGCTCCCATAGGAAGCAAACAGAACAGGAACAATAGCACTAATGGCTTTTGTAACAATTTCACTAATCTCATAGATTGTAGTAAGTTTATTAATTAAATTTAGGTACTAAACTCTCATGAATGTGTCAATTTAGGCTACAGATTCCCATCTTTTGCCACAATAAAACAACAATTCGTTAAAATCCGCTGCAAAGATAAAACAAAAATGAAAGACTACAGTAACGTTTTTGTAACATTTTCATTCGGTTTTGTTACATTGTTCAAAAAAAGCATCATTTTAATACATTTTTTTATCCTTGGAAACAAAAAAGAGGAGTGAGGAGAGAGGAGTGAGGAGAGAGGAGAGAGATTACTGCACTGCGCAATTTTCAGACTATCGCATTTCTCACTCCTCACTCCTCACTCCTCACTCCTCACTCCTCACTCCTCACTCCTCTCTCCTCTCTCCTCACTCCTCACTCCTCATTCCTCATTTCTCACTCAAAGTTCACTTAAACAACTTCGGCACAAACTCCTTCAGGCAGCGGCGCCAGGTGAGCCACTCGTGGTGAGTGCCTGGAGAAACGTAGAGGTCTACGTTGATGCCTATTTGCTTCAGGTCGTTTACCATCTTCTCTGTGCCGAAGTTCTCCTCACTGCCACAGCCCATGAAGAAATACTTCACCTGCGAGTTGAACTTCTTGGCATCGGCAAAGACTCCATCGAAACAGGATTTAACGTCTACGCCAAACAATGCGCCACTGAAAGTGCCGAAATATGCAAATTTGTCAAGGTGGGGCAGAACGACGTTGAAGGTCTGGAAACCTCCCCACGACAATCCCGCCATGGCACGGTTCTCACGCCCCGTCTTGCAACGGAAAGTGCGCTCAACCATAGGAATAAGGTCTTCCAACAAAACAGTGTAGAACGATGCGCCATACTGCATACGTTGTTCATCTACATCTTTGCCAGGACGTGGTGAAAAGCCCACCTCGATGTCGCCACTCTCCATTACGACAATCATTGGCTCGCACTTTCCGGCTGCAATGAGGTTGTCCATGATGTGGTTCATGTGTCCCTGCGTGCTCCATCCTGTCTCGTTCTCTGCCATGCCGTGCTGCAAATAGAGTACAGGATATTTCTTCTTCGACGACTCGTATTCGGCAGGAGTATATACCATAGCCCTGCGCCATTGTTTCTGCGACTCAGAGTAGTATTCCACCGAGCGCACCTGACCTTTCTTCACTCCGAGCTGAGGTCGGTAGAAGTCGCCTTCCTCACCTTCAGCAACCTCTATCTGACTTGCCATGCGGCTGCAACCGAAAATGGTATAGGTGCTGGGGTCAGCAACACGATAGCCATCGACCTCAAGGAAATAGTAGTGGTTGCCTATCACCAAAGGGTCTGTCACGCAAGTGAACACTCCATTCTCGTCCTTCTCCATCGGATATTTCTTGCCGCAGACATCAGCCACTATGCGACCTGTATTTGGAGCATAGATGCTGAAGTGCGCACGGTTCTCCTTGTCGAGACTTGGTGAAGAGCATCCGGGGAGGTTGGTCTCAGAGGGTGTAAGACTACCTTCTATCTTCTCCCCTCTACCATCTGAAAACTCCCACCAATCGAAGTTCATCAGCTTCACGCCTTTCTCGCCTGCAAAAACGAAGTAGAGGTCGTGAGGAGCCCCCTCCAGCTCCCCCTGGGGGGAGAGAGTGATGTCGCTCTGCACGGTAGTCCAATTTGTCCAACCGCCGGTGTTGCCAATCTTCACCTCGGCAATTTTTTCTCCCTTGATGCTGTCAAGACGCACTTCCATCGTGCCGCCTCGCATGCCACTTGCCAATGAAGCCTTGAACTGGCAAGGCTTACGGGAGAAGTCTATCGCGCGTACCTTTATATAATCACCATTGTGGATTTCGGTAATATATACACCATCGTAGTCGTTCTGCTCCGACTTCACACCACGTGAGAAAGCCATCGTCTCAGCCTCAACACGCTGGAAGGGACAGAGTTTGCCGACAGGGTCTACACCCTTGTCGGTGTGGTGGATTATTGGGAACGACCCGTCGGCATTGTACTTGAACTCCTCTATGGCACAACTTCTGCCAAAGCCACCTCCACCGGGCAGTTTGCCTGTGTGGTAGAAGAAGTAGGACTTGCCCTTGAAGTCTGCCACACCACAGTGGTTGGTGAACGACTTGGTGTCCTCAAGCGGCATTATAGGTCCCATGTATTTCCATGGTCCCATAGGAGTGTCGCTTACCGAATAGGCGATATGCTCAGGCACACCACCGGCAGCATAGAGCAACCAGTACTTGCCATTGCGCTTCGTAATCCATGGTCCTTCGGTGTAGCAGTCCTTATATTTCTTGCCCTTAACTCGTTTGTCCATCTGCGGTGCGCCAAAGCCATCTTCGGTCTGTTCTATCATTTTCACTTCACCTTTCAGAGAAATCATATCCTCGTTGAGCTTCACGCAATAGACATTTGGATTGCCCCAATAGAGGTAAGCCTGACCGTCGTCGTCGATAAGCACCGTAGGGTCAATGTTGTCCCACTTGCCATTGTCGAAGAGTGGTTTGCCGAGAGCATCTTTAAAAGGCCCCGTGGGCGAGTCAGCCACCGCCACGCCAATAGCCATACCATTGGTCAGTTTAGAGTGTGCACAGATGTACCAATAGTACTTGCCGTTGCGCTTTATTGTCTGTGCCGCCCAAGCGCGGTCGTCGGCCCACTCAAAAGTGTCCAACGACATCAGCGAGCCGTGGTCGGTCCAGTTCACCATGTCCGCCGACGAGTAGCACCGCCATTCGTACATCCAGAAGAAGTCGGCATTGTCCTCGTCGTGTCCTGTATACATATACATCCTGTCACCATCAACCATGGGTGCAGGGTCGGAAGTAAACCACGTCTGCACGACAGGATTCTGTGCAGATACATTGGTTGTGGCAGCCATGAAGCCTGCCAAAAGCATGAAAGTTTTTAATGTCATATCTTGTTTTTTTATCATCACTTAACTGATCTTTCCCACCTCAGCATGTAGTTGAATATTCAGCGCTGGCGGCTGGGGGTGTGGGCGTCTCGCCCGCACCTTGGGCACCATCAAGCGTATAATTCTATAATATTACCTCGTAGGCGAGGTGCGGGCGGGACGCCCACACCCCCAGCACTGCGCATTCCAGAGGGCAGAATATCATGAAGTAACATTATTCGTACTAACATTGCAAAGGGTGTAAACTTGAATTACTTAAACAGTTTTTGGACGAAGAAGTAGAGGCTTTCGCGCCATACGGGCCAAGTGTGGCCGCCGGGAGTCTCATAGTAAGTGTGCTTGATTCCCATCTGGTCGAAACGCTCGCGCATCGCCTTGCAGTTTTCATAGGCTATGTCCTCCTTTCCACCCATGGTGAGGAAGAACTCGCGGAACTGCTTGTTATAGTAGCCGGGACGCTCCTTCAACTTGGCATAATACTGCTCGCCTGAGCTGTTTGCCATAAAAGGCTGGGGATTCTTAAACCAACCACTGCTGAATACGCCGACGTAAGAGAAGAGTTCGGGATGCATTATTGACGTATTGAGAGTCTGAATGCCGCCCATCGACAAGCCGGCAAGTGCACGTCCGTCGGCAGTCTTTATTGTACGGAAGCGGCTCTCCACGAAAGGAATACCATCGGTGAGCAACTCGGAGGTAAAGTCCTGACCATTGCCATCCATCATGACAACAATCATCGGCTTTGCCTTGCCCTCGGCAATGAGGTTGTCGAGGATGATGTCGGTAAGTCCCTGAGTGCTCCATCCGCGCTCGTCCTCGCCGCCTCCGTGCTGCAAGTAGAGTACTGGATATGACTTGCCGCTTGTCTCGTATTCAGCCGGAGTATATACATACATCGTCTTCCAGTCGCCATTGACCTTTGACTTATAGCGCAAACGTGCCACCTGACCATGTGGCACATCAGCCTTCAGCTCATATCTCGACTGCTTTTCAGCAGGATAAGGAATCTCCACGCCGCTTGACATCATACTGCACCCGTAGAATGTCTCGCTACAGGGGTCAGCCACCTTCACACCGTCAATGACGAGGAAATAATAGTGGAAGCCCTCCGACTGCGGGTCGGTTGTGCAAGTCCATACGCCCTGGGCATCTTTCTTCATGTCATATAGACGACCAAGGTCAATCTGCACCTTCTGTGCCGTGGGAGCCTTGATGCGAAACTCCACTCTTCCGTCACCCAACACACGGGGATATTCCTGACGACGGATGTTCAAGGCAGAAGCCTTCGGTAGCTTTGTCTCTGGCATCCCAGCCTCCTTCTGGAAGAAGTTGACCATACGTTGGAAGGTGTTGTCGTTGAATGTCACAGGACCATGGTTGCCATTGGGCACGGTGATAAAGTCGTCAAGTCGGCCTGCATCCTTCAACGCCTTGGAGAAATACTCACTCTGGCAATAAGGCACCACGGGGTCGGTATTACCATGAATGACAAGGAACTTCGGGTCTTTCTTGTCGATATACGACATGGGATTCATAGCCTTGCACATATCGGGATTGTCAGCCGAAGGACCGCCGATAAGCACTGCCTCGGGCGAGTTGGCATCCTTATATGTCTCGCAACGCTCCATGCGGCTCATGTCGATAGGGCCGAACCAGTCAACCACAGCATCCACACTGCTGCTCTCCTTGGTATATGCGCCAAGAGAACCTTCTATATCCACCTTCACCTTACCGAATTTCTTGGTCTTCACACCATTGGTAGTTCCTGCAAGTGAAGAAAGATGACCGCCGGATGAAAATCCGGTTATTCCTATAAACGAAGTGTCAAGTCCATACTTGGCGGCATTGCCACGAACATAGCGTATTGCAGCCTTCACATCCTGTATCTGTGACGGGAACTTAGCCTCGGTGCTTGCCCTGTGGTTGATGCTCA
>JBJEAS010000038.1:0-18160 GCA_051869235.1 Prevotella sp. | reverse complement strand
TTATGCGGTTGATGGTGCGCAAGGTGCGGGCGGGACGCCCACACCCCCAGCCCTTACCGCTAAATGTTCAACTACATTTAAAGGGTGGGAAAGTTCAGTTACTTAATCATATTATTCAAGATTCGCAAGTAAGGGAAGTTAAAGGAGTTAAGGAGGTTAAGGAGTCAACTCCCAAAATGTTGAGCTAATACGAAACTTAAATTATATTATTAATGTACGCGCGAAAACATATCATAATGTTTTCCCGAGTTTCAAGCATAAAAAACCGCAACACGACTGACTCCCAGTCTGTTGCGGCATCTTGGTTGCGGAGGCAGGACTCGAACATGCGACCTCCAGGTTATGAGCCTGGCGAGCTACCAACTGCTCCACTCCGCGATATATTTCTTATTTGCGGGTGCAAAGGTACTGCTTTTATTTTAATTATGCAAGAAAAAGTCGAATTATTTTGTTAAAACAGCAAGAAAAGTCAATTTTTGGCTGTTTTATTTGCTTAATTCAAATTAAATATATAATTTTGCACACGATAATTGATATGTGCAATGAAATATTAAATGGGAGGAACTGCTGATGTCTATTTCCAAGACGAGACAAAAACTGGTAGATGTTGCTCGCCAGCTATTCGCAAAGAATGGCTTTGAGAATACCACGATGAACGATATTGCGTTGTCGTCGGGTAAAGGGCGTCGTACGTTATATACCTATTTCAAGAGTAAGGAAGAAGTTTATTATGCCGTCATAGAATCAGAGTTGGAACGTTTGTCCGATAAACTTGACGAGGTGGCAGCAAAGAAAATCCGTCCTCAAGACAAGATTATTGAACTAATCTACACCCATCTGAGCATGATAAAGGAGACTGTGGTACGCAATGGCAATTTGCGTGCCGAGTTTTTCCGTAATATATGGATGGTTGAGAAGCAACGCAAAAATTTCGACGAAGACGAAATAGAATTGTTCCGTAAGGTCTATGCCGAGGGGAAGGCAGAGGGCGAATTCGACATAGACAACATTGACCTTGTTGCCGACATCACCCATTATTGCATTAAGGGCCTGGAGGTGCCTTATATTTATGGGCGTCTTGGTCATGGCATGACGGAGGAGACCAGCAAGCCTTTAGTAGCCAAGGTTGTCTATGGAGCTTTGGGAAAGAGCATCATAAAGTAAAAACAATATAAACTAAAAAAGGAAGCAAAAACGTTATTAATATAAAATAAAGAAAACAATGGGATTATTAACAGGTAAGACTGCCCTTATTACAGGTGCAGCTCGCGGCATCGGAAAGGCCGTCGCAATGAAGTTTGCTCAAGAAGGAGCCAACATTGCATTTACTGACCTTGTATTGAACGATGACATGGCCGCAGGTCTTGAAGCGACCCGTAAGGAAATAGAGGCATTGGGGGTAAAGTGCAACGCTTATGCGGGCAATGCCGCTGATTTCGCAGAGACAGAGGCTGTAGTAAACAAGATTAAGGAAGATTTTGGCAGCATTGACGTTCTTGTCAACAATGCAGGCATCACGAAGGATGGCCTGATGCTCCGTATGTCAGAGCAGCAGTGGGATGCCGTGTTGAATGTCAATCTCAAGTCTGCTTTTAACTTCATCCACGCTTGTGCTCCAATAATGCTTCGTCAGCGTAGCGGTTCTATCATCAACATGTCAAGTGTTGTTGGTGTTCATGGCAATGCCGGTCAGTGCAACTACTCGGCTTCCAAAGCCGGTATGATAGGTCTTGCCAAGTCTATTGCACAAGAGCTCGGTCCCAAGGGTGTGCGTGCCAATGCCGTTGCTCCTGGTTTCATAGAGACTGCCATGACGGCTCAGTTGCCTGAGGAGATTCGCAAGGATTGGATGAAGAAGATACCTCTTCGCCGCGGTGGACAAGTTGAGGATATCGCCAACGTATGTCTTTTCCTCGCTTCAGACATGTCGAGCTATGTGTCAGGTCAGGTTATCCAGATTGATGGTGGCATGAACATGTAATCAGATGAATGTAATATACGAGGATAACCATATAATCGTAGTGAACAAGGAAAGCGGAGAAATCGTCCAGGGAGACAAGACCGGCGATGCTCCGCTCTCTGATTGTGTTAAGGATTATATTAAGCAGAAATATCAAAAGCCAGGAAATGTCTTCCTTGGCGTTACCCATCGCCTTGACCGTCCAGTTAGCGGCTTGGTGATTTTTGCCCGTACTTCCAAGGCTTTAAGCCGTCTTAACGAAATGTTCCGTAAAGGTGATGTCCACAAGACATATTGGGCCATCGTAAAGAATTGTCCCGCCGAGCCAGAGGGAAGATTGGAACATTGGATTGTGCGAAACGAAAAGCAGAATAAGAGTTATGCTTATGGCCATGAGATAAAGGACTCGAAGAAGGCAGTCCTTGATTATCGCGTCTTGGCTTCTGGCGACAACTACCTCATTCTTGAGATTAATTTGCTTACTGGACGTCATCACCAAATTCGTTGTCAGTTGGCTGCCATTGGTTGTCCAATAAGGGGCGACTTAAAGTATGGAGCACAACGCAGCAATCCTGACGGAAGCATCTCGTTGCTGTCAAGACATGTGGAGTTTATACATCCAGTAAGCAAGGAACGATTGTCGTTTGATGCTCCTTTGCCAAAGGAAAAAATATGGCAAAAAATACTAAATAACGGTTGATTAAGTTTTTTTTAGTCCCAATAGTGTGTTTTTCGGGAAAAAAAGCCTACATTTGCAGAAAAATGTAGCTGGATGAAAAAGTTTCTGTTATGGACATCTGCCATATTGTTAAGTCCAATAGTGTTGTTTTTGGTCTTGACAATGCTGTTATATATCCCTTCTGTTCAGAATTTTCTGGTGCAGAAGGTTGCTACATATTTGTCTGAAACGACAAATGCAGAGGTTGGAATAGGAAGTGTTTCTTTAAGGTTTCCTTTGGATTTATGCATTGAGGAGGCTAAATTCATAAAGCAAAACGACAGTATTGCCAATGCCCACGACACTATAGCAGACATTGGGAATTTTGTTGTCGATGTGCGGTTGTGGCCTCTTTTCAGTGGCAAAGTTGTTGTTGACGACCTTGAAGTCAAAGATGCAAAGTTCAACACCAATGGCTTCATATCGGCACTTAGAGTCAGGGGAGATGTGAAAAGGCTTAAAATGAAAAGTCGTGGCATAGACCTTTCAGAGGAGACCGTAGATGTTGAAGGGGTAATCCTAAAGGGAGGGAATGTGGACATCGCACTTTTGGCAGACACCGTACCGGAGGATACCACCAAAAGCGATACAAGGTGGATAATAGACATCTCAAAAATTCAGGTCGACGATACACGCCTTTCTTTCCATACTGTCGGCGACACTATAATGGCAGGAGCCTACATTGCTGACCTTGACATTGACAACACCCATATAGACCTTGGTTCTTCCAAATACAACGTGGAGAGCCTGCGTTTAAATGATTCGAAGGCTCATTTTGACCAAAGGTTTGCGCCGCGTGTTGACGGGCTGGATTTCAACCATATAGCCCTTGACGACATAGGTATAGACATAGACTCGGTGTGTTATGAAGACCCGAAGGCAAATCTTGTAGTCCGCAAGTTCTGCATGAAGGAAAAGAGTGGACTTCAGATAAAGGAAATGACGATGCCACTGTCGCTCGATTCACAGAAGGTGGTCATACCATCGTTCGTGCTGTCCACCGGGGATTCGAAACTTACCGCAAAATGCAGTATGGACCTCAACGCCTTTGGGGAAAGAAATCCTGGAAGGTTCTGCCTTGATTTTGGGGCAGAAATAGGCAAGGCTGACATATTGCATTGTTTAGGAACGCTTCCAAGGGAGCTTGCGAACTATTATCCTGACCGTCCTCTGTCTTTGCGTGGTTCTTTCAATGGGAATCTGCGCCGCGTTGAAATCTCTGATTTTTGCATTGATATGCCATTGGCATTTTCTGCTGCCGCAAAGGGCTATGCCATTAATCCGGCGGATGTGGACAGAATGAAGGCGCAGATGGCAGTAAAGGCAAATTTCGGTGATGTGAATTTTATTCTCGACATATTGTCACCAGGTTTGCGCAAGTCGTTCCGTATACCTAAAGGCATCGCTTTAGGCGGAAGGCTTTCTGCCGATTGTCAGAAATATGGGCTTGACATGACTTTGACAGAAGGGGCGGGACGTGTCTCGGTTGGTGGTTCTTACAATGCGTCGTCAGATGCCTATAGTGCCAAACTTGACGTCAAGGCACTTGACCTGCGTCATTTCATGCCGCGCGACTCGTTGAAATTGTTTAGCGGCGATGTTGCGGTTAATGGCCAAGGCTTCGCTTTCCTTTCGCCTAAAACCAGGCTTAAAGCTGTTGCCAATGTCACGCAGCTTGGCTATGGACACCTTAATATTGACAATGTGAAAGCTACGGCATTGCTTGAAAAGGGTGTCGCACACGCAAGGATAAATAGCGGCAACGAGATTCTTGACGGTGAAGTTTCCTTCGATGCCATCATGTCGACCAAAAAGCTACAGGCTACTCTTAGCACCGACCTTCGATGGGCTGATCTCCAACTGATGCGTGTTGCCGAGAAGCCACTTGTCGCCAGCATGTGTGCCCACGTCGATGTAGCCTCCGACCTACGTCAGGCTCATAAGCTTCAGGCTTTGGTAAATGACCTCACGGTGCGTACCGACAAGAAGACATATCGCCCCGAGGACCTTGTGGTTGACATGCTTACCAACCGTGACACCACCTGGGCAAAGATTTATAGCGGCAATCTTGAACTCAATTTTGCAGCCCAAGGAGGCTATGAACAGCTAATGGAGCAGGGCGACAAAATCATGAGCGAGTTGTCGCGACATCAGAGCGAGCGTATCATCAACAGTGTGAATCTGCGCGAACTGTTGCCTATCTTGAAGCTTCACCTGATAAGTGGCAACGACAATCCCTTCGCCAATTTCCTACGATATAATGGCATTGACTTCAATACATTGCAGGTTGACCTAAAATCATCACCAGTCGATGGGCTTCAAGGTCATGGACATGTCTATTCCATGGTTTATGACAGCATGCGTATAGACACCATACGCTTTAATGTAGACCAACAAAACGACCGTTTCAATTTTTCCACACTTGTGCAGAACAACAAGCGCAACCCACAGTTTGTTTTCCGTGCCTTATTAGACGGTTATCTCGATGGCAACAAAGCCGGCTTTTCTGCGAAATACTATGATGCCAAAGAAAAACTTGGCATTGACGCTGCCGTCAAGGCAGAGATGCTTGACAGTGGCATCTGTGTACGTCTTGAGCCATATAGACAACTTTTGGGCTACAAGTCATTCAACATCAACGAGGACAACTTTGTAATGTTGGGTCGCGATAATAAGGTTAGTGCGAAAATAGACCTTGTTGCAGACGACGGCACGGGACTAAAGCTGTTCTCAGAAGATGACAATCCTGAGATGTTGCAAGACCTTACGTTAAGCCTGAACAAGTTTGATTTAGGACGCTTGTCCGATGTCATTCCGTATATGCCACATGTAGGAGGACTTCTGAATGGAGATTTCCGTGTTGTGTTGGATAAGGACAAGCATTTGTCTCTTGTTTCAGACCTTGTAGTCAACGAAATGACTTACGAGCATTGCGCCATGGGGAATATTGGAAGTGAAATAGTTTATCTTCAGGACGAAGGCTCCACCCACAAGGTGGAAGCCCGCATATTGCAGAACGACAACGAGATAGGTGTTCTCAGTGGAACATATTTCGACGAAGCCAATGGGCGCATTGAGGCTAAGCTTGACCTTCTCCAAACACCTCTTGACCTTGTAAATGGTTTTGTTCCCGACCAAATCTTGGGACTTGAGGGCTTCGCTGAGGGACAACTTGCCATTTCAGGCGCTGTTGACCGTCCGAATGTCAATGGTGAGATATTCCTCAATTCGTCTTATCTTATAAGTGTACCTTATGGTATGCGCCTTCGTTTCGACGACGACCCAGTGCGCATAGTAGGCAGCAATCTGCTTTTGGAGAACTTTACAGTTTATGCCCATAACGACAATCCACTGAATATCATGGGTAAGATTGACTTTAGCAACCTCGACCGTGTCATGGTCGATTTAAAGATGCGGGCTAAGGACTATCAGGTCATAGGAGAGAAGGAAAACAACAAGAGTGTCGCCTATGGCAAGGCTTTTGTCAATGTCGATGGAACAATAAGTGGTCCTCTTGACAATTTGGTCATGAAGGGTAAGCTTGACGTCCTGGGTAAGACAGACATGGGCTATATCCTCCGCGATAGTCCTATCACTACCGACAACCAACTTGACGAGCTCGTCAAGTTTACGGATTTTTCTGACACGACAACCATTGTAGTGTCCCGTCCACAGATAACAGGATTCACTATGGACATGTCGCTCAATGTGTCGAACGGTGCACATATTATGGCTTATCTCAATGCCGACCATACCAACTATATCGATTTGACAGGAGGCGGCACATTACGCATGCAGTACAACACCATAGACGGCATAATCCTAAATGGCCGCTATACATTGAACAATGGCAAGATGAAATATTCCCTGCCTGTAATTCCTCTGAAAACATTTACGATTCAGGATGGCAGCTACATCGAGTTCCACGGAGATGTCATGAACCCTACATTAAATATCACAGCAGAAGAGGAAACCAAGGCCAATGTATCAGGAACTAATGGCGTTGGAAGAAGTGTAAAGTTCATTTGCGGCATAGTCATCACCAGAACTCTGAAGGACATGGGACTCGAATTTACCCTCGACGCACCAGAAGACCTCACCCTGCACAATGAGCTTCAGAACATGAGTGTGGAACAACGTGGAAAACTGGCTGTGACGATGCTGACGACAGGAATGTATCTTGCTGATGGCAATACCGAGTCGTTCACTATGAACAATGCCCTTAGCTCGTTCCTCAACAGCGAGATAAACCAGATAACAGGCAGTGCCTTACGCACACTTGATTTGTCTATCGGCATCGACAACAGTACCGATGCCAAAGGAAGCGTCCATACCGACTATTCCTTCCAGTTCGCCAAGCGCTTTTGGAACAACCGCCTGAAGATTTCCGTTGGTGGAAAAGTGTCTACGGGAGCATCGGTGGAAAGTCAGAAGAACACGTCGTTCTTCGACAACGTCACTTTTGAATACCGACTCGACGACACAGCTAACAAATATGTCACCCTCTTCTATAAAAACAATTCCTATGATTGGCTTGACGGCTATACACAAGAGTATGGTGCCGGTTTCATCTGGCGCAAGACCATTCAGAACTTCAGAGACCTGTTCAAGAAAGACGATGAGGTAGCCATGCCTGTCACAAAGTCTGCAATAGTAGAGAGAGCCGACACCATAAAAATTAAGGAGGCAATGCCAAATGAATAAATTATATCATATATTGTTTTTGACAGTAGCGGCTTCGCTTGTCTTTGTCAGTTGCTCCACCACAAGCAACATACCTGACGATGACCAGTTGTTCACTGGCTTGACAAAGATTAATTACGAGAACTACGAGTCAAGCGACCACTTCCTAAATACCCAAATAGAGGTTGAGGCTGCGTTGGCAACAGCTCCCAATGGCGCTTTTTTCGGCAGTTCTTATTATCGCACCCCATTCCCTTACGGGCTGTGGATATGGAACGCATTCGCCGGTAAGGACGACGCCTTCTCAAAATGGATGGTCAAGAGCTTTGGCAAGCAGCCTGTATTGATGAGTTGGGTCAATCCTTCACTACGTGCTTCTGTAGCTCAGACCGTTCTCCGCAATTATGGTTATGTACATTCGAATGTCAACTACGAGGTTGTGCAACAGAAGAACCCGAAGAAGGCAAAGATAGGATACAATGTCAATGTCGGAGAACTGTTTACTGTAGACACACTTGAATATGTCAATTTCCCCGACGAGGCAGACAGCCTTATCAGAGCCTCAAAGGAAGATGCCTTGGTAAAAAAAGGTACTCCGTTAAGTGTGCAAAATCTTGATGGCGAGCGCCAGCGACTCTATACTTTGTTTCGTGACAATGGATACTATTACTACCAGTCTGGCTATGCCTCCTATGTAGCCGACACACTTGGCGAACCCAACAAGGCAAGCCTGCGTTTACAGTTGGCATCAGACCTTCCACAAGGAGCTATGCAGAAATGGCATATTGGAAACATCCACATCAATATGAAGCGCACCTACACCGAACCTCTCACTGACAGTTTGAGATACCGGTTCTTTTCCATTAATTACAACGGCAAGAAGCCGCCATTGCGTCCACGTGTCGTAATGCGCGACATGAAAATCCGCCACAATGCGATTTATAGCTATTCCGACTATCAGGAGACGGTTAATCACGTCAGTGGAATGGGACTTTTCAGTGCTGTAGACTTCAGGTTCAGCCCTCGTGACACTACGGTTTCCTGCGACACCCTCGACCTTACTCTCGACTGTGTCCTTGACCGGCCCTACGACGTGTATTTCGAAGGCAACTTCAAGAACAAGACCATTGGACGTATGGGGCCTGAGATAAAGGCTGGTATAGTGCGCCGTAATGCTTTTCGTGGTGGAGAAAAACTGGATCTCAACATTCACGGCTCTTATGCATGGGAGTCACATAAGCGCACCTCCAGCAGCAATTATGAGTATGGCATCGACGCTTCATTAGAGTTCCCGCGCATTGTTGCACCTTTCTATAAGGAGCGCCGCAGGGTTCGTGACAAGAACGGGAAGGTCATTCGCCGACGTTTCTTCTCGCAGTCGTCAAGTTTGGCAAAGCTCTCCACCAATACCATTTATCGTCCCGAATACTATCGAATGGATGTTCTGTCTGGCGAGTGGACCTACCGTTGGCAGACTTCCCCAAAGAGTGTTCACGAGTTTTCTCCCCTTGTCGTCAAGTATCAATTCTCAAAGTCACATTCTGCAAAACTCGACTCCTTAATGGAGGATAATATGTATATCTCTGTAATGATGGACAATCAATTTGTTCCTCAGACGCGATACACATACACTTATAGCAGTCCGTCGACGTATCTTAACCCCATTCGTTGGGAAACCACGGTGGCAGAGGCTGGCAATCTTCTCTCTCTTGGCTATGCCATTGCAGGACGAGGTTGGAATGAGGCAGATAAGAAGTTTCTCAACACTGAATATTCACAGTTCATAAAGTTGGAGACAGACTTCCGCAAGACGTGGACTCTTGACCAGAATTCCCAACTTCTCGCCCATGTCAATGCCGGAGTGTTATACAATTATGGGAATGGTTCATATGCACCGTTTTCTGAGATGTTCTATGTTGGCGGCGCCAACAGTTTGCGTGCCTTCCCCATAAGAGGCATAGGTCCTGGAGGTGTATTCCAATTAGGTGTTCAAGAGTTGAACTATGTAATCAACAATGGCGACATAAAATTCGTTGCCAACCTGGAGTATCGTCGTAAACTTTTCGGTAGCCTTTCGGCAGCTTTATTTATAGATGTCGGCAATGTTTGGAACTTCAGGAAAGATTATGAGGACGACTTTGTCAACTCCTGGTTGGAGCCGGGCGTGTTCAAGTTCGACCGTTTCTTCCGTCAGTTGGCGGTTGGAACTGGTGTCGGCATACGCTATGACCTCGACTTCCTTGTCCTTCGCCTTGACTGGGGAGTTGGTCTCCACCTGCCATACGATACTGGCAAGAATGGATTCTATAACATCGACAGTTTTAAAGACAACCAGACCCTGCATTTTGCCATTGGTTATCCGTTCTGATGTTTTTTTTGAAAAAAACTTCATAAAAACACTGATGTTTCAAAAAATAGTATTACTTTTGCACTCAAGTCATAACGACCGAGATAAATAACTTAAAAAAAAATGAAATGAAACCAACTTTATTACTCTTGGCAGCCGGAATGGGTAGCCGTTACGGCGGTCTGAAACAGCTTGATGGACTTGGCCCAAACGGCGAGACCATTATGGATTACTCAATCTACGATGCCATTAAGGCAGGCTTTGGCAAAATCGTTTTTGTCATTCGTAAGGATTTCGAGCAGGATTTTCGCGAGAAGATTCTCAGCAAGTATGAAGGTCATGTGCCTGTAGAACTCTGTTTCCAAAGTCTTGATGCTCTCCCAGAGGGCTTCACCTGTCCGGCAGACCGTGTTAAGCCATGGGGAACAAACCATGCCGTTATGATGGCAAAGGAAGTCATCAACGAACCGTTCTGCGTAATCAACTGCGACGATTTCTACAATCGCGACGCATTCCAAGTAATTGGCAAATTCCTTGCCGACCTCCCAGAGGGCAGCACCAACAAATACGCCATGGTAGGCTTCCGCGTTGGCAATACTCTTTCGGAAAATGGAACTGTTGCACGTGGCATTTGCTCCAAGGACAACGAGGGGAATCTTACTACCGTCGTAGAGCGTACGGAGATTATGCGTGTCGATGGTCCTATCTGCTATAAGGACGAAGAAGGCAAATGGATTCCAGTAGAGGAGAATACACCTGTTTCCATGAACATGTGGGGCTTCACTCCTGACTATTTCCAGCACAGCGAGGCTTATTTCAAGGAGTTCCTTGCCAATCCTAAGACTATGGCAAACCTCAAGGCAGAGTTCTTCATACCTCTCATGGTGAACAAGCTGATCGTAGAGGGCACGTCAACAGTACAGGTCCTTGACACTACCAGCAAGTGGTTTGGCGTAACTTATTCTGCCGACCGTCAGGACACTGTCGACCGCATACAGAAACTTGTCGACGAAGGCGTTTATCCGAATAAACTGTTCTAATCGGATGCATATAGACCTACTTTCTCCTGCAGAGTTGCAAAGACTACGCAGCCTTATTGTGGCAGCAGACAATATCGTTGTCTGCTGCCATGTTAGTCCCGACGGCGATGCCTTAGGCTCTTCGCTGGCATGGGCAGAAGCATTGCGACAGTTTGGCAAGAATCCTGTCATTATCGTACCTGACCAATTTCCTGACTTCCTACGTTGGCTTCCATGCATTGAAACTGTTGTACGCTATGACAAGCGTCCTGATGAGGCTGATGCCATCATTGCCGATGCCGACCTCATCTTTTGTCTTGATTTCAATGAGTTGTCGCGAACTGACGACATGCAGTCGGCACTTTCTGCAACAAGGGCTGAGAAGGTGCTTGTCGACCATCACCTCAATCCATTGGTAGATGCTGTTTTAAGCATTTCTCGTCCTTCGCTTAGTTCTACCAGCGAGATGGTGTTCCGTCTTGCGTGGCAATTGGGGCTTTTCGAACGTCTCGACCGCAAGTTTGCCGTTCCTGTCTACTGTGGCATGATGACAGACACAGGCGGTTTCACGTTCAACAGCAACGCTCCAGAGATATTCTTCATCATTTGCCAACTCCTCACCAAGGGCATCGACAAGGATAAGATTTACAGGAATGTTTACAATGTGTTCAGCGAACATCGCCTTCGTCTTCAGGGCTTTGTCCTATATGAAAAGATGGTGGTGATAGAAAGATGCCATGCGGCTTTCTTCACTTTGACGCGTGAGGACCTGATTCGTTTCCACTATGTCAAGGGAGATGGCGAGGGCCTCGTCAACATGCCATTACAGATAAAGGGTATGCGACTTTCCATTTCTCTTCGCGAAGACACTGAACGCGACAACTATATTCTTGTTTCGCTCCGTTCTGTCGACGATTTTCCTTGCAATGAGATGGCGGCTCGTTTCTTCAATGGTGGTGGTCATAAGAATGCGTCGGGTGGCAAACTCTTTTGCAGCATCGAAGAGGCCGTCGACATTACTCGTCGAGCCATTCTTGCCTACAAAGGCATGCTGGAATGCAAATAAACATAAAAAGTGTTGTTTTATTTTGTAGTGTCTGCGAATTATACTAACTTTGCAGCCGAATTTGCAAATTATATAGTATATACACAAAGATGAAGAATATTATTTATTCATTTCTCGTCTTTTTCGTGGCCTTTACATTCGTGGCTTGCGATGACTACGAGACATACGGCGAAAAGAAAGAGAAAGAGCGGGATGCCATCGCTGCCTATATTTCGAGCAACAACATTAAGGTTATCGATGAGTCTACCTTTACGGCTCAAGGCGAAACTACTTCTGTTGAGAATAACGAGTATGTTTATCTTGAGAAAAGTGGTGTTTATATGCAGATTGTACGTCGTGGCGCTGGAGAAAAACTTGAGGAAAACAAGCAGGTGAACATAATCTGCCGATTCGTAGAGTACAACATCAACGAGGGCTACAATCAGCTTGCCAATATGTACACTTCCTACTATCCCGACAAGTTCACTGTCTTGCGAACGGGCAGTACTCTCACCGCGTCGTTCACACAGGGCATGATGCAGTCGTCATACGGAAATTCCGTTCCTGAGGGTTGGCTTGTGCCACTTCTCTATATCAACATTGGTCGCCAGACATCTGCTGATGAAGAAATATCAAGGGTGAATCTCATCGTACCACATTCCAAGGGACAGGCTTATGCCCAACAGAGCGTTTACGCTTGCCATTACACCATTACTTATCAGAGAGAAAGATAAGGCTTAACTCTTTGGTTGTGAATATAAAGAAATATTTTGTATTATGACATTGATAAAATCGATATCGGGTATTAGAGGTACTATAGGTGGTCCAACAGGAGACACACTAAACCCATTGGACATCGTTAAGTTCACATCGGCATACGCCACATTTATCTCTAAAAACGTCAACGAGGGAGAAAATCGGCTTATCGTAGTGGGACGCGACGCACGCATATCTGGTGAGATGGTGCGTAGCATTGTTTGTGGAACATTGTTGGGAATGGGCTTCGATGTCGTTGACCTTGGCCTTGCCACCACCCCAACCACAGAACTTGCGGTTCGTCATCACAAGGCAAATGGAGGTATAATTATCACTGCAAGCCATAATCCTACCCAGTGGAATGCCCTTAAGCTGCTTAATGCAGAGGGGGAATTCCTGACAGCATCAGACGGTGCACAAGTTCTTGACATTGCCGAACGTGAGGATTTCTGTTATGCCGATGTCAAAAACCTTGGTCAATATACGGTAGATAGTGAATTTGATTCGCGCCATGTCGATGATGTACTTGCACTCGAGCTTGTGAATGTCGAGGCGGTCAGGTCTCGCAGATTCCGTGTCTGTGTAGATGCCATAAACAGTGTCGGAGGCATCATCCTCCCTCGTCTTCTCGATTCTCTTGGTGTTGAATATACCATTCTCAACGCCGAACCGACAGGACGTTTTGCCCACAATCCCGAACCCCTTGAGCGCAACCTTCAGGGCATCATGGACGAGATTCGCAAGGGCGGCTACGACCTTGGCATTGTTGTCGACCCCGACGTCGACCGACTTGCATTCATAGGTGAGGATGGTACGATGTTTGGCGAGGAATACACTCTTGTTTCAGTTGCCGACTACATCCTTTCACACACGCCTGGCAACACCGTAAGCAACCTTAGCTCAACTCGTGCTCTGCGTGACGTTACTCTGCGACACGGTGGCGCCTATTTTGCCTCTGCGGTAGGTGAGGTGAATGTCACAACAAAGATGAAGGAGGTTGGAGCAGTCATTGGAGGCGAAGGGAATGGAGGCGTTATTTATCCTGCAAGCCACTATGGTCGAGACGCTCTCGTAGGCATTGCCTTGTTCTTGTCTTTATTGGCTGAGCGCAACGTAACTCTTACACAACTTCGAGCAACTCTTCCGACGTATTACATCGCAAAGAATCGCATCGACCTAACGCCTTCTACCGACATTGACGCCATATTGGCACGCATTAAGGAAATGTATGCCAACGAGCAAGTTACAGACATCGATGGAGTAAAGATTGACTTTGCTGACAAATGGGTACATCTCCGCAAATCAAACACCGAGCCCATCATACGTGTCTATAGCGAGGCTTCGACAATGGAAGAGGCTGATGCTATTGGAAAACAGTTGATGAAAGTGGTTGAAGAAATGAGCTGATACAATTTATGTCAATTTAAATAGGTATTTTGCAAATATATCGGTAAAAATTTGTATATTTCTAAAACTTTTAGTACTTTTGCACGCAGATAACAAAATTTAGCATTACTCAAAGGAAAAGTGCGATTGTGCTGAAGAAATAATGATAAAATATTATAAGCGTTAGTATATGAAGAAATATTTGTTATGCGTAGTCATTCTCGTTGGGATGTTGTCGTCGTGCAACACCTCAGAGAAAATCTTGTATTTTCAGGACGTAGTTGTCAATAAACCAGAAGTTATAGCCGCTACACGCGACATAACCTTGCAGCCAAAAGACCAGATTTCAATCATTGTGTCGAGTAAAGACCCAGAATTGGCAGCCTTGTTCAACTTGACCCGTGCCCAGTATCGAGCTGGATACGCCACTTTGAACAGCGCTTATGGAAATGGTGAGGTGTCGGGGTATACCCTTGACGAGAATGGTGACATTGACTTCCCTATTGTCGGCATGCTCCATATTGCGGGCATGACAAAGAGTCAAGTAGCAGCGTTGATTAAAAACAAACTTATTGACGGCGACCTTGTCAAGGATCCCGTTGTCACTGTTGAGTTCATGAATCTTTATTTTTCTGTACTCGGCGAGGTTAAGAACCAAGGAAAGTACTCCATCTCTAAGGATAATGTCACTTTGCTTGAGGCCTTGAGTATGGCAGGTGACCTTACTATATATGGTAAGCGCGATGCCATTTACGTCATACGTGAAGAAGAAGGACAAAGAACAACATATTTGGTGGATATCCGTTCTAAGGATTTCTTCAATTCTCCTGTTTACAGCTTGAAACAGAACGATGTTATATATGTTCAGCCCAACAATGTTCGTGCCGGTCAGTCCACACTTAATGAGAACAGTGTAAAGTCGGTTAATCTTTGGATTAGTATTGGCTCTTTCCTGACTTCACTTGGTGTGCTTCTGTTTAAGTAAAACCAAATAGAGGAATAAGTATAAACAAAAAAAATATCGAGATGTCTGAAAACAAAATAGATACTGTTGAGCAGAATGACGATTTCATACGTCTTCAGGACCTTTGGGGAATGTGCATTCCACGTTGGAAGTGGTTTGTGTTGTCTGTGTTCATCACCATGTCTTTAGCCGTGTTGTATCTTCTGAGGACTCCTGATGTGTTCACCCGTTCAGCCTCCATCCTTATCAAGGACGACAAGAAGGGTAATACATCAAGTGCCCTGACCGATTTTGCGGATATGGGAATCTTCAAGTCGAATACAAACATAAAGAACGAATTGTCTACAATACAGTCTCCTACTCTTATGACAGAGGTTGTAAAGCGTCTGCGCCTTGACGAAGTGTATTCCATTCGCCAAGGCCTTAAGAGAGTGGAACTTTACAAGCTTAGCCCTATTTCCGTTAGCTTTCGCAATAAGGTCACCAAGCCTGTATCGTTTAAGATAGAACTGATTGATGCTGACAACTTCAACATTTCAAAGTTTAGGACAGTTGACGATGAAGGCGAAGAAGTTGAGGCTCCCGACATGAAGGGACACATAGGCATTCCTGTAACGTCACCGGTTGGACCTATTACAATCAACGGAACAAAGATTGGCAGAGAAGAATATATCGGCGAGAAAATCAATTTCAGCAAGCTCGACATTGACAATCTCACCGACAACCTGTCTCAGCTTTTAGTCGCAGAACTTGACAATAAGGAGGGTACTGTCATCAATCTTTCAATTACCGCATCGTCAATTATCAAGGCAGAGGATATCTTGAACACTCTTATAAAGGTGTATAATGAAAATTGGATTCTCGACAAGAACCAGATTGCCGTCAGCACATCACGATTCATTGGCGAGCGCCTTGGAGTCATTGAGGGTGAACTTGGGCATGTTGATGCCAACATCTCAAGCTATAAGAGTGCTAACTTGCTTCCAGACGTACAGGCTGCATCAAATCTTTACATGACCCAGTCTGCCGAGAACAAGAAGGCTCTGTTGGAACTTAACAGCCAACTTTCCACTGCAGAGTATATCCGTGGTGAGTTGAACAATAAGTCAATCGACCAACCGCTTCCGACTAACACTGGTATTGCAAATGCGAATATTGAAAGTCAAATAGATGCCTACAATTCCAAGGTGCTCGACCGTAATCGACTCATCTCCAACAGTAGTGAGTCAAACCCGCTGGTTGTTGATATGACGACATCGCTGCAAAGTATGCAGAAGACGATTATCCAGTCTGTTGACAACCTTATTATGTCGCTCAACACTCAGATTCGTAGCAATAGGGAGCAGGAGGCAACGACGACAAGCAAGTTGGCTTCAAATCCAAATCAGGCAAAATATCTTCTTTCCGTTGAGCGTCAACAGAAGGTAAAGGAGCAACTTTATCTCTACCTGCTTCAGAAGCGTGAGGAAAACGAGTTGTCGCAGGCGTTCACTGCCTATAACACTCGTGTCATCACCGCTCCACGAGGCAGCAAGTTCCCGACGGCTCCACGCAAGACCATAATTCTCATGGTAGCTTTTGCCATTGGTCTTGTGTTGCCTGGTGTAGTCATTTACATCCTGGAGAACATGAATACAAAAATTCGTGGTCGTAAGGATCTTGAGAAGGTTACAGTACCATTCCTCGGTGAGATACCTCTCTATTCCGCCTCCAACAAGGGTTTCAAGATTAAGAAGAGCAAGAAGGAAGACACTAAGAAGATTGTTGTTGAGGAAGGTAACCGTGATGTCATCAACGAGGCGTTCCGTGTGCTTCGCTCCAACCTTGACTTTATGGCGAGCAGCGACAAGAACAAGAATGTTTTCGTCGTTACCTCATTCAACCCAGGCAGTGGAAAGTCTTTCCTTACCATGAACTTGGCCACTACGTTTGCCATTAAGAAAAAGAAGATTCTTGTCATCGACGGTGACCTCCGCCATGGTTCAACATCTTCATATGTCAACTCTCCATCAAAGGGACTTAGTGACTATCTTAGCGGTAGGATAAATACATGGGAGAATCTTCTTGTTACAGACGAGAATCATCCAACATTGAAGATATTCCCAATAGGAACTATTCCTCCTAACCCGACTGAACTTCTTGAAAATGGCAAGTTGGAGAAACTCGTCGAAGAATTACGTCCACTATTTGACATTATCTTCCTCGACTGTCCTCCAATCGATATCGTTGCCGACACGCAGATTATCGAGAAGATGTCAGACCGCACCATTTTCATCGTTCGTGCAGGTTTGCTCGAACGTTCTATGATAAGCGAGTTGGAGAAAATCTACCAACAGAAACGCTTCAAGAACATGTCACTCATACTCAATGGTACAGAGAGTGCAGGTGGCCGTTACAGCTATCGTTATGGTTATCGTTATGGTTACCGCTACGGTTATCACAATGGATATCATAATGGTTACCACAATGGGTATTAATTATGTTGTTTGGAAAGAAAAAATTATCTGATAGTGGTATCTTCAATGGACTTGTCGACTGTCACTCGCATCTGTTGCCAGGTGTCGACGATGGAGTCAAGTCTATTGAAGACACTCTTAGTATTTTAGCCCTTCTTGAAGAACAGGGTGTTCAGAAATTGTGGTTGACTCCTCATGTGATGGAGGATATTCCAAATACAACACAGCATCTCCAAGAGGTGTTTAAAACAGTTCAGGAACAATATAAGGGAAACATTACTCTCAACTTGGCTGCCGAATATATGCTTGACAACCTTTTCCTGCAGCGGCTTGACGACGACGATTTCCTGCCGCTTAATCAGGGAAAGCGTTTTCTCCTTGTTGAGACTTCATACTTTAGTTCTCCAATGAATCTTCATTCAACTCTCGAACGCATCATGAAAAAAGGCTATTTCCCGTTGCTTGCCCATCCTGAACGTTATGAATATATGTCGAAATCTGATTATGAAACATTGAAGGAGAAGAACATATTTTTCCAACTAAACATTCCGGCATTGATTGGAAACTATGGTCGCCATGTCCAGGAAAAGGCTGAGATGCTGCTGAAGAAAGGCTATTATGACATTTGTGGTAATGACATCCATTCTTTAGCGTCGATAAAACATACGCTGGGCTCAACGATATCCAAGTCTGTAGCCCGAAGATGTATTGAAGTGTTGGGAAAAAAAAATAAAAAATTGGAAGGGGCTTGAGTTCGAGCCCTTCCAATTTTTATTCTACAGTAACACTTTTTGCAAGGTTTCGCGGCATATCCACGTTTAATCCC
>JBJEAS010000037.1:0-4174 GCA_051869235.1 Prevotella sp. | reverse complement strand
TTGTTATTAGGCACAACATTGACAATGAACGCAGCAGTGAAGATAGACAAGATAGAGCCAACCGACTGGTATGTGGGACTGAAGGACGCAAGCCTCCAGCTCATGGTGTATGGCGAAGGCATAAAGACTGCTGATGTCACCACCGACTATCCCGGTGTAAGGATTGACTCGCTCGTAAGGCTCGACTCGCCCAACTATCTTCTCGTCTATATGAACGTGAAGGACGCCCAGCCTGGCACTATGACTCTCCTTTTCCAGCAAGGAAAGCAGAAAAAGAAGGTGAACTACACCCTCAAGGCGCGCGAGAAGAAAGGGTATGAGAGAGAAGGATTCTCAAATGCCGACGTGCTGTATATGCTTATGCCCGACCGCTTCGCATCAGGCCGTTCCGACAACGACCAGGTGAAAGGTATGCGTGCATATAAGAACGACCGCACACAACCCTCACTGCGTCATGGTGGCGACCTCGAGGGAATCCGCCAGCATCTTGACTACTTCAAGGAACTTGGCGTTACTGCCCTGTGGTTCACCCCAGTGCTTGAGAACGACTCGCCCGACAGCAACGGTTTCTCCACCTATCACGGCTATGCCACTACCAATTACTATCGTATTGACCCGCGCTTCGGCTCTAACGAGGAATATCGCCGCCTATGCGACGAGGCTCACGCCAAAGGGTTAAAGATTGTCATGGACATGATATTCAACCACAGCGGATTTGAACATCCCTGGACACTTGACATGCCGTCTAAGGACTGGCTCAACACACCAGAGTGGCTTGAGGAGTCGCTACAGACAGGACTTGATCGCACCACGGGCAAGGCAGACGGGACAGAAGGAAAAGCATCGAAATATCTTCAAACAAGCTACAAGCTCACTCCCGTGGTTGACCCGTATGCAAGCAAGATTGACATGCACGAGACAGTTGACGGTTGGTTCGTTCCTTCAATGCCCGACCTCAACCAGCGCAATCCGCACGTCATCAAATACCTTATACAAAATAGTATATGGTGGATAGAGACTGTCGGTATCGACGGCATCCGTATGGACACTTATCCTTATGCTGATGCCGATGCCATGTCACATTGGATGAAAGTAATCGGCGAAGAATATCCAAACTTCAATACCGTTGGTGAGACATGGGTTACTGAGCCTGCCTATACAGCAGCATGGCAAAAGGATTCAAAGATAGCCAAGAAGAACAGCTATCTGCCTACAGTTATGGACTTCAGTTTCTACGACAAAATCAATCAGGCCAAGAACGAAGAGACCGATGACTGGTGGAAAGGTTTCAACCGCATCTACAACAGCTTGGTATATGACTATCTCTATCCAAACCCGTCAAACGTGATGGCTTTCCTTGAAAACCACGACACTGACCGATTCCTCGGCAACGGCAAGGATACCGTAGCACTTAAGCAGGCTCTCGCCCTTCTGCTCACCATAAACCGCACTCCGCAGCTTTATTATGGTACAGAAGTGCTGATGAACGGCACAAAGGAAATAACCGACGGCAATGTGCGCAAGGACTTCCCCGGCGGATTCCCCGGCGACACCAAGAACTGCTTTACCCGCGAGGGACGCACTCAGGCCGAGAACGCCATGTTCGACTGGCTGAGCCGCCTGCTCCACTGGCGCCAGGGCAACGATGTTATCATCAAGGGCAAGCAGACGCAGTTCATCCCCTACAAGGGCATATACGTCATCGCCCGCCAATACAACGGCAAGACCGTGCTCACAATCCTCAACGGCAACCACAAGCAGGCGGAGATGCAGCTCGACCGCTATGCCGAGGTCATCGGCGACACCAAACAAGCCACCGACGTAATGACAGGGCGTAAGGCAAAGCTCGACAAGAAGCTGAGCCTAAAGTCGCGACAAGCACTGATATTGGAGTACTAATAGTGTAAAAGTTACAAAAAACATTGCATTTGTTACATGCAATGTTTTTTTTATTCCTTTTATTTGTAATACTTCAGGAAAATGACTAATTTCGCAGTTGAAAACCAAAGTCAACAAATTGCAACAACTTGTCAATTCGTAAACTCAATAAAAAACATATGAAGAAAACCCTAATGACAATCGCTGCAGCATGCATCTTTTCGGCAGCTGCCAATGCCCAGACAGCTACATTCAAGTACTTCAGCTACTCTGGCAACGACGTACGCTTCGACAAACAGTTCGACCCAACGCGTCAGTACCTCAACCCCGTAATAGCAGGATTCTATCCCGATCCATCGTTCTGCCGTAAGGGTGACACCTATTACCTTGTGAACTCTTCGTTCAGCTTCTTCCCCGGAGTGCCCATCTTCACCAGCAAGGACCTCGTTAACTGGAAGCAGCTCGGTCATGTGCTCGACCGCGAGAGCCAGTTGCCACTTGGCAACCAGAATGTCTCGGGAGGGATCTTCGCCCCTGCCATCAGCTACAACGAGAAGAACCAAACCTTCTACATGATAACCACCAACGTGGGCATGGGCAATTTCTATGTAAAGAGCCAAGACCCTGCAAAGGGTTGGAGTGAACCTATCCTTGTTAAGGAAGTGGGAGGTATCGACCCTTCTTTTTTCTTCGACAAGAACGGCAAGGCATACATCGTAAACAACGACGCACCTTCCTCAACACCCAACTACGAGGGTGAACGCTCAATATGGATTCACGAGTTCGACGTAAAGAACGACCGCGTCATTGGCGAGGCAAAAGAGATAGTTCGCGGCGGCACACATGTTGTGAAGAATCCTATTTGGATTGAAGGTCCCCATCTCTTCCGCGTTGGCAAATACTACTATCTGATGTGCGCAGAAGGCGGCACCTGCGATTTCCACAGCGAGGTGATTCTCCGAGCCAAGAATCCAATGGGACCATGGGAAGAATACACTGAGGGCAACCCTATCCTCACACAACGTGTAGGTCTTGACCCAAACCGTCCCGATATTGTCACCAGTGCTGGTCATGCCGACATTGTGCAGACTCCAAAAGGTGACTGGTGGGCAGTGTTCCTTGCCTGCCGTCCATATCAGGAAGACTTCTACAACACAGGACGCGACACCTATCTTTTGCCTGTGACATGGAACAATGGTTGGCCAATAATTCTTGAGAAGAACACCCCTATTCCAACTATCAACGAAAAGGCTGACCTCCAACCCGAAAAAGGTCTGACAAACACTGGCAACTTCAGCTATACTGACCGCTTTGAGGGCGACAAGCTCAATATGCGTTGGATGTATCTTCGCAATCCCGACTTCTCCGCTTATTCCCTTGGCGAGAATGGTCTTAGTATAAAGGCTTCAGATGCCAACATCTCAGAGCGCAGACCACTTTCTGCAGTATGGTGCCGTCAGCAACATAACACCTTCACAGCCGAAACGGAAGTTACATTCTGTCCTAAGAGCGAGAAGGAACTGGCTGGTTTTGCCCTCTTGCAGAACGAACAATACAACTTCACCTTCGGAAAGACGAAGCTGAACGGTCGTCCCGCCATCGTTCTCACACGCAGCGAGAAGGGTACCCAGTTTGTAGGCTCAGCCTTCCTCTGCCCCAAGTGCGCCGACAAACCTGTTCGTCTGAAGATTAGTGGCAATGGTCGTTACTACGATTTCCTCTACTCTTGCGGCGACTGCAAAGAATGGAAGACAATAGCCAGCGGAGTTGATGCCGTCAACCTCAGCACCCACCAGTCGGGTGGATTCATTGGTGCCTGCATAGGACTCTATGCTACAAAGAACAAATAATTCCAAACATTTCATCCATTGAATACAAACATCCCTGTGGACCACAATCCGTAGGGATGTTTCTTTTTCCCCAACTCTATATAGTGTCCATAAGTTTTACAACTGGTGTACAATAATTGGACAGCTTTGGATATCGTAGTTTTTTCAACTTCCTCGTTTTGTGGTAGTTAGTCTTTTGGCACAGTTTTGGCATACTAAAGGGTGAACATTTAAGATTGAACGTTGAAGATTAAATGTTGAAGATTAAAAATTGAAGATTGAAATATGAAAAGATTGACAATTGGATTGCTGCTTTTGGCAGCAACAACAACAAAGGCGCAAAAGGTGTGGACGCTGGACGACTGCATCGACTACGCAATGCAACACTCAGCAGCAGTGCTGAAAAGTAGAGTTGCAGTGGACAATGCGCGACAGGAGCGCGGGGTGGCTCTCGGCGGATTCATGCC
>JBJEAS010000036.1:0-4187 GCA_051869235.1 Prevotella sp. | reverse complement strand
TTGTGGCACAAAACATCAGCTGCTACAGCCCATTCTCCATCATGACAGGCAAGACACTTTTCTATCTCATGCTCTATATCATAATGGGTGTATATATGTACACCTGTGTGACACAGATATTTACCTTACCTCAGATAGGTGATTACATCACGTTCTTGCTTTTCCTTATTCTCTATCTTCTTGCGTGCATATCAATGGCGTTGGTGCTGTCGCTGTTGGTCTATCGCCGTGAGGATTGCATCATGCTCTTCGTATTCCTCTCCGTGCCGTTGCTGTTCCTCTCGGGCATATCGTGGCCTGGAGCCAAGATGCCCCTGTTCTGGACATACGTCTCATGGCTCTTCCCCTCCACGTTTGGCATGAACGGCTATGTAAGCATCACTTCCATGGGTTGCTCCCTCAGCGACATCTCCACTGAGTGCATTGGTTTGGCAATACAGTCCATAGCCTATTTCACCGCCTATGCTCTCTTTTTTTGCCGCAAACCTTGCCTATAGGGGTTAATAGCGTGAATTATGGAATGAGTTTTATGATTTTTAACTGGATACTATTGGAGAATTGAAAATAAATCTGTAATTTTGTCGCCAAAAGGACTATGTAACAGGATTTAGAGTATGGAAAAGAAGCAACTGAAACGACTGCCCGTGGGCATACAGACATATTCGGAAGTAAGGAATTTGGATTGTCTGTACATCGACAAGACTGAGTATATCTGGAATATGATACACCTCGGCAAATATATATTCCTGAGCCGTCCAAGACGGTTTGGCAAGTCGTTGCTTTGTTCTACTCTTCAGGCTTACTTCGAGGGACGGAAGGAACTTTTCAAGGACACTTTTATCGACAAAGTGGAAAAAGAGTGGACGGAATATCCTGTGCTGAGATTTGGCATGAGCACTGCCAAGCATTGCAACAAAGAGGAACTGGAACTGGAATTGAGCAACAAACTGACAGCCTACGAGTCCATCTACGGTAAGGGTGCTGCCGACGAGGTGAAACCCAACCAGCGTCTTCAGGGGCTTATTGAGCGGGCACATGCAAAAACCGGACATAAGGTTGTTGTACTTATCGACGAATATGATGCTCCACTCCTTGATGTGGTTCATAAAAAAGATAATTTGGAAGTCTTGCGCCAAGTAATGCGCAACTTCTATTCTCCATTGAAAGACAGCGACCCACATCTTGAGTTCCTGTTTATCACCGGCATCACGAAGTTCTCACAGCTCAGCATCTTCAGCGAACTGAACAACCTGAAGAACATTTCCATGCGTCCTGATTATGCTGCCGTTTGCGGTATCACAGTGGAGGAGATGCTTACCCAAATGCCCGACTATGTAGATGACTTTGCCGAACACCGTAGGGTGACACGCGAGGTGGCAATAGCGCAACTGAAGCGCCAGTATGACGGCTATCATTTCACATGGCCCTCGCCTGGTATCTTCAATCCTTACAGCCTTCTTAACGCATTCCAGGACCATCAGTTCACCAATTATTGGTTTGCATCTGGCACCCCCACTTATCTCATCGAGATGTTGCGGAAGTTCGACACCCTCCCTACCGACATCAGCGGGATGGAGGGAGGAGCTGACGACTTCGACGCTCCTACAGAGGGCATGACCACCATAATGCCCTTGTTGTATCAAAGCGGATATTTAACGATAAAGGACTATGATGAGGATTTCAACAGTTATACTCTCGGCATCCCCAACAATGAGGTGCGCATTGGCCTGACCAAGGCTCTTGTGCCTTCATACGTCATGCCCAACACACTCATTGTCAACAACACCGCCCGCAACATAGCAAGACATCTCACAAAGGATGACATCGATGCGGCATTGGGTCTTCTTCAGACATTCCTCGGCACTGTGCCGTATTGCAACGACACCAATACCGAAGGTCATTACCAACAAGTGCTATATATTATCTTCACCCTCGTTTCCGACTACTTTGCCGATGTGGAGATACACACCCCGACAGGGCGTGTGGATGTAGTTCTTCAAACCAAGACCACTCTCTATTTATTTGAGCTAAAATTGGACAAGAGTGCTCAGGCAGCGATGAACCAGATAGACCTGAAGGACTACAAGCGGAAGTTTGTCCTCTGCGGTCTGCCGATAGTGAAGGTTGGCATCAACTTCGACTCAGAGAAGCGTACCATCGGGGAATGGGTAATTGAAAAATAAGAAACCTCTGTCAATGTTTATTTAAACAGACTGTAGGATATGCCGACATTCACGAAGGGGACGGGAGAGCGGTCTTGTTCCACTATCGGACCTTTCGCCGTTATTTCGGTTTCCCGTCCCAATCCTTCTTCGGCAAGTATTTCAAGCGCATCATCGGCTGCACGCCTTTGGAATATCGGGGGAGATGAGAATAGTAGAAAGATGTGGCACGAATGAAGAATGAGATAGTTCGGATTTCTTTAAGGGAAATATTTAGTAAGAAAATCTGATGGCGTAATGACTTCTATATCCGAAAAAGAGAAGTCCTTGACATTGCGGGTCACTATACAATCCGCACCAGCTTGAAGTGCTGAGAAATATTGCAGGGCATCCTCGAAGTCATTGGCTCTCAAAATCAAAGCCCTCTGTATTGTCAAATCATCGACATTGGTAAAGGATATGACTTTTCGCAAATCAGTAATTTGACAATATGTAGTTCAACCTCTCATCGTTGGGGGCATTAACATCCGCCAAGATTCCCTTAAGCCTTCTGAATGAATCAGGCAACTCACGCTTAGTGGGCTTTATTATCACAAGTGTCTTGAG
Organism: Prevotella sp.; assembly: GCA_051869235.1. Lineage (GTDB taxonomy): Bacteria > Bacteroidota > Bacteroidia > Bacteroidales > Bacteroidaceae > Prevotella. The sequence continues at coordinate 1,419 of JBJEAS010000036.1, read as the reverse complement.
GTAGTTTTCAACTATCTCATCAACTGTGATATTTTGTGACTTGGCATATAATAATGCGTTGTTATATGCTTCAGAAGATATTGCTATTGTATTCATTCCTCATTCTTTGGTTAATACTTGTTGCAAAGGTACACATAATATTTGGATTTATCAAATGTGAAGCAAGTATTGTGTTTGAAGACGTTAATTATTTGTATTATTTAACAATGGAGGCTTATTTGTAATTATTATTTATATACATTTAATCAGTCTATATGCTATGCGTGATAATTAAAATATCGTAAATAGGCATAATAAACGCATAAAGGTATTGACAAGAGGGAGAAATTGTGCTATTTTTGCACATTGAAATCATGAGTGCGATAATGTGCTCAATCTAAAGAAAGGAGTAAATATGACAAAGATTAGGGAAATCTACCGTTGCCCCATTTGCGGCAATGTGGTGGAAGTGTTGAATCCCGGAGCAGGCGAACTGGTATGCTGCGGCAAACCGATGGTGCTGCTCAAGGAGAACGTGACTGACGGCGCACATGAGAAACATGTGCCAGTGGTGGAGAAAACCGACTGCGGCTACCGCGTGAAAGTGGGAAGCGCAGAGCACCCCATGCTCGACGAGCACTATATCCAATGGATAGAACTGCTGACACCGACCTCAGTGCTGAGGCGCGAACTGAAGTCAGGCTGCAAGCCCGAGGCCGAGTTCTGCACCGGCGAGGAGTGCGTCAGAGCCCGTGAGTGCTGCAACCTGCATGGATTGTGGAAAGCATGACGAAAGGAAACACTGCCCGCATCTCGATTTACAGATGTGGGCAGTGTTTTCACAAAATTTTGATAATATCAATGCTTGGGAAATAATCGTAATTAATGTAAAGGTATGCGGTTGTTGGGGTAAAAAGCATTACCTTTGCAGCCGCAATGAAGCGGTTGATGTTCTTGTATGCAGTATGCATGGTGGTAAATGTGTCGCGCGGACAACGCACTTGCGTTGTGGCGGACATGTTCACTCATATTCCGATTGGGAATGTGAGGGTCATTGCCGACCATTATGAGAGCAAGGCCGTTAGGACCAACTACAAGGGCGAATTTGAAATCACATCCTCAGATTTTAAGTATCTCACTTTCATCGCCAGTGGATATATGCGCCGTGTGCTTGAAAATAAAGAAGTAGGCGACACTATATTCCTCCTTGCCAACGACAATCGCCTTGACGAGGTGGTTGTCTATGGCAAGGAGCCATTCAAGTCCTCTGCCGTCAGCAGTTGGGGAGCAAAGCTCAAGGAGCAGGGAAAGTCAATGCCCAAGCCCTCAGGCCATGACTTCCTCAGCATCTTCCAACGCAAGGTGTCGGCAAAGAAACGAAGAGAGCGAATGAAGGCTATCGAGAATTATTAGTTTTTTTCTGCTGAGCGCCAGAGAATT
>JBJEAS010000035.1:0-4189 GCA_051869235.1 Prevotella sp. | reverse complement strand
GGAATCTGGAGAGGTGCCGTAATAGATGACTATGGACAAAAATTACAATTTGACCTCGTTTCTGATGAATTCTGAGGTTACATTTATAGAGGAAAGATACTAATTATTTTCGAAAAAGAGCCAATAGTATGGCGAAAAGTCGAAAAAAAAGTCACTTTTCGCCTTACCGTTGCCTCTATTTGTGGTTTTCAAACCTAACCCCGTGCAAAATGATTAAACATAAACGGTGTCTGTCCCCTGTTCATTTTTTTTGCGGAGTTAATGGTACATCGTGGCACTGTCCTACATGATAGAATCGCATTGGGTAATTTGCCCAATGCGATTCTTCCTCATAGCCACTCATACCTACTCCTGAACGGTGTCTGTCCCCTGTTCACCCTTTCCCTGCACATAATCCCAAAATTCCGCATAATTGCCTGTAAATGATTCTATATACACACCATTGATGTTTGATTTATATACAGAAACAGATTTAGCATTTGAGAATTGGAATATTATGTTAAAGCTGGAGTTGGAAATAGAAATGCTATTAACATTAATCAAATTCATTGTTTCAGATTTTACATTATCTAAAACGACATTATTGCCATTCCCTATTTCCATATTGTTCCCTGAACAATTAACTACAGACATATTACCGGCATTCCTTACCCGAATTGCCTCCACGGTTACATTTTCAAAGCTTGCCTCTATGGGATTGTCGTTTTCATAATTACTGATACTAACACCATCATCCAAAAAACAATCTTTAAAAGATACAGAACCTATATTGCCCTGTATAAGTAAATAATCTGATACAGAAATATTTTCCACATTAAGTCCTAAATTATATTTATTACCATAAAACCACCAAGACGGTCCGCCTTCATAATTGGATGAACTAAATGTACAATTTGCTACATATACATTTCTAAGAGAGTTATTCGCTAAAGAAATACTATTAAAGTGTCGAAAATCAGTAATAACTGCATTTCCTGTTAAGTTGTTGTCAGGTAAATAAAGAGTTAATAAACCATCATAATCTTCCAGTATGCCATACCAATCTGGAACTTCTATATCAGACAACCAATTTGTACTTTCTGACCATCCTTCTCCTCCTGCAGTTTCATAAAACTTTTTTAAACTGGGCCTTAGGAAGTCATAATTCTTCTTTTCAACAATATTTCCATAATGATATTTTCCATTAGAATAAATATACGCACAAAAATACAGCGACTCCCATGATGTAGGTTTGTCCATTTCACTGGTAAACCAATACATATCGTTTATGTATGGACTGTGTTTCGAAGAAATTTTTGTCCCATTTGACTGAATGTCGGAATCTTGTCCATACAAAAAACCACATTCATCATCATCGTATAATTGCATGCCACTTATATAGCCACGAAGTTTGATTTTTCCATCTCTTATATTTACTTCAGTTTCCAATGTTGCAACAGCTGATGGTCCATCATAATGTAGTTCATAATCTTGTGGTTCACTATCATAGTATTCCGAATCTCCTTCGTACTTAACGTATGTATATAAACATGCAGTGGAATGAGCCTCGTTACGATAGTAGGCATATCGAGTGTCAGTGTACGACTTACCATACTCCATAAGTGAAATGCGCTTGATGTTCCCGTAAGGATCCTTATAAACATAGCCCCAATCTGCTACACCATCCAAGTCATCAATCTCAACAGTTAGGGACACGTTGAACTTGTAATCGTAATATAATCCATCGTTCATAAATGCACCTTGTTTATACTCGGAATCGGTCACATCAAAACGAGTTATATGTACTGGTATAGAGTTCAAATCTACGTATTCAGGAACACGAATATTCAGTTTGTCCAAAAAGCGAACAATGGGATAAGCCTTGCAATTACCAGTGGATGGGATATCAGACAACTGATATTGCAGACCATTGTTGTTCCATGAATTCTGAACCCAGTATGAGTCTGGTAGGAAATGTGTAGAATGGTATTCATCGTTGCTATAGATTGCCCAACCCAACTTGCAGGGCAAGAAGATGTCATTCTCTACATTTCCGTTGAGTTCTCCACTCTTGTTTGACTGTCGTTTCCAGCTCAGGTTTGATATTGACGGCATAAGCGGAACTGTCTTTTTCAAGAACCCAACCGACAAATTTATTCCTCCAAATTCTTTTCTCTTATTGAACCATACCCTATAGCCTGGAGTCAATTCGAGTTTGAGAGATGACGTGACTTCTACATCCTTCAAGTTGTCATACAATGTCGTTTGAATGCCTTCCGCTGCATCTATAGTATAAGAAGAAGACACTTCAGGACCAAATTTTCCCGTAAGGTCGATACATGCAACTTTCGTATGCTGTAAGGCGATTGAAAGGCGAGAGGCAACACCAGCATACAGTGAACCATTGATAGAGGCCTTCCACTCAGGTTCCTTCCATGTGAAAGAGCGTTGGGGAATGTCTGAAACTATGCCTTTGCTGTCTGTATATAAGAAGCCGCCCGAATAGCCCACTTCGAAGGGGATGGTCACGCCTGCTTCAATAGACCCTGAGAACTGCGCAAAATAACCAAATTCTATACTACCGCTTACTACACCGACCTTGATAGGAATCGATCTGAGCCAATGAGGTTCGTCGCCTACAAATGTTGAATCTTTAGACACTTTTAGACTTAGGCTTCCTGCCGAGTTAAACCGTGCCTTAAACATTACGTGGTTTTGAAGACTCTCTTCATTTATACAAACCAAATAGTCAATCTTTAGGGAAGGGCGCTCCAGTTCAGCTGTAATCAGACCAGCCTTCAAAGAAATGCTTGCAGGCAAGTTAATTTTTCTATCATAGTCTTCCCAAATAGCTCTTGTTTGTGCTCTTGACTGGTTTATCTCGTCATTATATGACTCGGCTGAACCCACAAGAAGCAATCGTGAATATATGTCATCAAGATAAACACCATCAAACATACAAACAATACTATCGGCATATTCCTTCATGCCTGTCATTCTGCCGGAAAAACCTGTTGTGAAAGGTTCTTCATATTTGTCCGCCACAATCACTTGTCCTTCTGTTGGAAGCAAATGGGAAGGTATGTTTGGTTTAAATGTAATAGTACTGTCTGTATAGGAAATGACATATCCATAAAGGTCTCCACTTACCTGCTCAACCCCTTCTTGATAGGAAGGAGATGGTGTTACAAAACTGACACTGTCGATGGCTGCTAACGGTATGCGATAGACGGAGTCAACTGTCCACACTTCCTGCACCACGTATTCTTTATGCAAAACGCTGTCAACATCAAGATTTGAATATCTTATGCTGTCTATGTCCGTTTTGAGGAAACCATTTATTGCACCATCATTGCGATATACAAACATGGCATCATTTTGTGCCACGGCTTCCACGAGCATTGTCACAAGAAGCGAGAGCAAAATGAATGTCTTTTTCATTGCTTAGTGATTTTAAAGTTAGCAACTGATGTCTTTACTATAAACACTGTCCCCGACTGTGCAGACAATTTCAATGTGACATTTCCATTTGCATCTGCCACGGAAGAAGCAATGAGGATGCCATCTACTGTGTATAATTCCACCTTTGAAGATGGTTCTATATTAGCGGCTTGCAAAGTATTCTTGCCGAAATTGAACATGGCATTCTGGAACTTGGTTTCCACAATTCCACTTGGGTCAACGTAAGCGTATGTGAATTTTAGCACATCGCTCGACTTATAGCTCACTTGACTCATGTGAGTTGTCATGACAAGTTCATCGTCATTGAAAGTAACAACTGGCCTTTCGTCAAGAAGACAAGTAATCTGTTTGCCAGAGGCAAGATGCAGACATAAGGCATTAATCTCTTCTGCTGATATCTTAGCAATGCAGAATAGAAAACCTAAAAGAAAAAGACATTTCATTTTCATAAATATTGCATATTAATCTGTTGTATAAATTCCTATATAACTAACTGAACTTTACTTTCCCATCCTGCCAGTGACCGTTGGTTTCCACCCTTTATTAACGTTGATTGTTCAGTGGCAACGGCTGGGGGTGTGCTTCTAAAGGGCAAAGTTATCATAAAATAATATCTTGACATGCTTCATTTGAAAGAGTGGAAACCAACGGTCACTTGCCAAAGAAAATAAAAACTCCTTAAGCTTGGCGAGAAAAAATCAGTAACTAATTTATTTTACCAAAACTTTCTTAGTCCTTCCATTGCTCA
>JBJEAS010000034.1:0-62681 GCA_051869235.1 Prevotella sp. | reverse complement strand
TCACATGGAACGGCAGCCAGCGGCGGTTGCCCGTCTGGTCCGACAGGAAGGTGAGTAAGGACATAGGGACAGGACAGTGTCCTGTCTGCAAATATAATTTTTAGATACATTTGGTATTATGTTTTTGCCTGTTCCTGTCAGCCGTCACAATTGTCTGACACCGGCCTGTCTTTTTAGCAGGGATGCAAGGATTACGTCTCGCTCTTCCTTGCTGATAGACTCCCGTGTCTGATTGTATGCGTCCTTGTAGTGGCATTGTTTACGGTTATGGATTAATGATTATGCGGGACAATGACCTGTCAGCTGTCCTTGCGAGAAGCCAATATTATAGTCAACTGTCGAATTGTTAATCATTAACTGTTGTTTTGTTAAATGTTCTCCCCTCCGCTTCCTTCGGTATTCCTTCGAGATGCCTTCGAGATGCCTTCGAGACGATGAAGCGAGTTTTGATTTATATTTATGGTGCAAAGGAAGAAAGATAGTTTCATATATGCAAGTAGACAGAGAAATGTTTTCTGACCATTATGACAGTTTAACAATGAACAATATTTGCATATTCATTCCCCCATGACCATCCTCGAAAGCCTTATGGTGTCAAAGTGTCAAAGTGAAAAACAGACATAGGCATCTTCATTGGCTAACGAAGGTATCTGCGATTGCCAACGAAGGTATCTGCGATTGCCAACGAAGGTATCTGCGATTGCTAATGAAGGTATCTTCATAAAAATAGTATTCCCTTTCCTTTAAAAAATCATGGATTTGTTTGGCAGAAACAAATAAAAATCGTATTTTTGCAGTTGCATTTCCAAGAATGGAGAATAAAAGCATTTATACCTATGAGTAATAGCTTTATAACTAATAAAGATAAATTTCTGTCGGACATCATCAACGGCATTCTTCCAAAAACAAATGCTGTTGATTTCCTTGTCGGCTATTTCTATTATTCCGGCTATAAAGAATTGTCAGAACAATTAAAAGACAAGCGTATCAGGATTCTGATAGGACTGGACATCGAGATTCATATTACCAAACATATCTGTGAAGTTGAGAATTTCAGACAGCAACTTCAGTCGCGTGGAGTGTTGAAGGAAGAGTATTATGCCCAATTCATCAAGGCATTCAACGATACAGACTTTCTTGATACTGAAGAGAAGATAGAACAGTTTAAGATGTTTTACTCAAAGATTCTTGACGGATCTTTGGAAATAAGAAAGACACTCGAACCATGCCATTCCAAGATGTACCTTTTTGCCTATAGTGACATCATAAACGAAGGGGGAGAAAATCCTGGCGTACTCATAACAGGCTCCAGCAACCTGTCGTACCAAGGACTAAAAGGTCGCCTTGAACTCAATGCACGTTTCAATGACAAGATTGAATATGATGAAGGTAAGGAAATATTTGAAGAGCTTTGGAAAGATGCCATAGTCATTGCCGATAAGGACAATATCGACGAGTGGAACAATAAGGTGATGAAACATATATGGTTTGACACTTTGTTCTCTCCATATCTAATGTTCATTCGTGTCCTTATCGAATACTTTGCCATCCCTTCCAAGGATAACTTGCTGACTCCATACGACATAACAGACGGGAGATTCAGCAATCTGAAATATCAGACGGATGCAGTGCTTTTGGCATTAAAGTCATTGGAAAACCATAACGGTGCAATCATTGCCGACGTTGTAGGTCTTGGCAAAAGTATTGTTGCATCAACAGTTGCACGCAACTTGCGTTTGAGGACAATCATTGTAAGTCCTCCGCACCTTTGCAAACAATGGGAAGAATACAAGGACGAATTTGGGTTTACTGCATCTGTATTCAGCAGTGGAAAGATTGAGGATGCTGTAAGTCATTACCAAAATATAGTGAAAACAGACGAACAGTTCCTGATTATCATTGATGAGGCTCACCGTTTCCGCAATGAATACACTCAGGACTATGCTTTGCTTCATAATCTATGTACGGGCAACAAAGTTCTGTTGCTGACGGCAACGCCTTTCAATAATCAGCCTTCAGACATCTATTCACTTATTAAACTGTTCCAGATTCCATCTCATTCAACATTGAAGACGGTGGAAAATCTTGGCGTTGCATTCAAAGAGCTTATTGACAAATACAAGGAGCTTCGAGAGGCACAACGCAAAGGAGAGATTACAGATGAACAAGTAAAGGTGGAGGTAGAAAACATATCAAAGGAGATACGTTCCATCATCGGGCCGTTGGTCGTTAGGCGTTCACGTTTGGACTTGATGGAAATACCCGAATATGCAGAAGATTTGAAAGAACAGAATATACAATTAGTAATACCAAACGACCCGGAAGAGTTGACCTACGACCTTAGTAAACTGAAGGATTTGTATCTCAGTACGCTTGACCGTATCTGCAAGACGGAAGGAAGTAACGATGATGTATTCCGTTTCAAGGCGGCACGATACTCTCCAGTATTGTATGTGCGAGAAGACAAACAAGAACAGTTAGCCAAAGAGCTTGAGGCAAAGACAGGCATCAAGTTTGGACTGTTGGTAGGACGACAGACCAACGTGTCGAGTTTTATGCGCCATTTATTGGTATCACGCTTTGAGAGTTCTGTTGCAGCTTTCCAGTCATCCATTGACTATATGATTATGTCGGCAGAACATTTGTTGTCATGGATTGACAAACGCCATAAGATACCTATATACAAAAAAGGCAATCTGCCAGATGTCGAGAACTTCTATACGGACGATGGCACGACAGAAATCTCAGAAGCATTTGAGAAGTATGAGTCAAGGGGTTTCTTTGAGATTGAAATGAAATATGTTAAGCAGGACTTTATCGATGATGTCAATGCTGATATTGCTCTGTTAAAGAGCCTCAGAGAACAGTGGTTTGGGAAGGAAAACAAAATCACGTTCGACCCAAAACTTGAATCGTTCATCGAAATCGTAAAGAAAAAGATGAAGGACGACCCCAATAGAAAGATAGTGGTGTTCACCGAATATGCTGACACTGCAAACTATCTTGGAAAAGCCCTGTTGGACGCTGGTCTTCCTGTAATGAAATATACATCGGCAGATGCGTCAGAAATAAACAAGGAACGCATTCGTGCCAATTTTGATGCAGGACTAAAGAAAGCCCTGCAGCGCAATGACTATCACATATTGGTAGCGACAGATGCTATATCCGAAGGTTACAACCTGCATCGTGCAGGAGCCATATTCAACTACGACATTCCTTACAATCCGACACGAGTCATTCAGCGTATTGGTCGAATAAACCGTATCAATAAGAAAGTGTTTGATGAGCTGTATATTTATAACTATTTCCCAACGGATGTAGGAGAGGCTGAGACACGCACCAAGGAAATATCGACGCTGAAAATGGCGATGATACATGCCATAATGGGTGAGGACACCAAGGCTCTGACAAAAGACGAGGAGGTTAGGGCTTATTTCAATGAACGCTACCGCAGGGAACTTGCCAACAACGAGGAGGGTTCATGGGACACTCCGTACAGGAAACTCCTTAATGAAATCAAGGGCACTGAGATATACGAACACGCTTTGCTCCTACCTCATAGGGCACGAACGGGGCGAGAAGATGTTTGTTCTGCGCAGAAAGGACTTGCAGACTGCTCGGATGGTAACGAACTAAAACGCAAAGGTGTGCTAATGTTTGGCAAAAAAGGCAATGACTTTGTTTTCAAGATTGGCAGTAAAAATGAGAGTCCCTCAATGTTGCCTGCCGAAGAGGCATTGGCTCTATTCAAGGCAGAAAAGGACGAGCAACCGGTGGAGTTGAGTAGTGACTTCGATGCCGTATATCAACGTGTCAAGACGTCTCTGTTCAAGAGCGATGTGCAGGAACGGAATGACAAGGAACTCGTCAATGCCGTAGCCAAGATAAAGGCACTTATGAAAGCAAACATACTGCCCAAGGACTATCTGTGTGACCTTATCACTGTAATCAAGGCGGATGCCCTCTCAGGGTATGAAATTCGTTCCATCAATCAGCTGACATTGAAAAACGCTGCATCGCTTCCTCAGAAGATAACGCCGGAATATATCTCCCGTATTGTCTCGTCGCAAAACAAAGTTGATGATGGGGAAGAAACATTAATAATGAGTGAAGAACTTCAATAGAGCAAAGTATGCAAAAGAATAGGTCAATAGGTGACAATCATATAATGTGTCCCAAATGTAATTCTCAGAATATACAATCTGAGGGTTTACTCCATTTGTGCTTGAATTGTGGCTACAAATGGGAAGACGCTCCCGATGGTGATTTGGGCGAAATGGTCATCTACCAGTCAGACGAGGGCATAAGACTCGACGTGCGGCTTGAAAGCAACACTGTTTGGCTGAATCAAGACCAAATTGTCTCTTTGTTTAACAAGAGCAAATCAACAATCAGTGAACATATTTCCAATATTTTCAAAGAAGGAGAATTGGACGAGCAAGTGGTTGTTCGGAAATTCCGAACAACCACTCAGCATGGTGCTATAGAAGGGAAAACGCAATCGAAAGAGGTGAAGTATTACAATCTCGATGTCGTCATTTCCGTAGGTTATCGTGTCAAATCAATTCAAGGCGTTCGATTCAGACAGTGGGCAACTCAACGGCTACATGAATATATTGTGAAAGGATATGCCATGGATGACGAGCGGTTGAAAAACCTTGGAGGAGGCAGCTATTGGAAGGAATTGCTTGACCGCATCAGGGACATACGTTCGTCAGAGAAGGTGCTTTATCGTCAGGTGCTTGATGTTTATGCCACCAGTGTTGACTATGACCCTCGTACAGAAGCATCCCGATTGTTCTTCAAGATAGTACAAAACAAGTTGCATTATGCAGCCCATGGCCATACTGCAGCCGAGGTAATCTACGAGCGTGCCGATGCCGACAAACCTTTTATGGGCTTGATGTCATTCAAGGGCGAACTGCCTTGCTTGAATGACATAAAGATAGCCAAGAATTATTTGGATGAAAAAGAGATAAAGATACTCAACAACATCGTCTCCGGTTACTTCGATTTCGCGGAGATTATGGCGTTGGAGCATAAGCCGGTATATATGATGGACTATGTGAAGCAGCTGGATTCCATCCTGATGTCAACGGGTCGTCCGTTGCTTCAAGGAACAGGCAGTGTAAGTCATGAAGAGGCGATGGAGAAAGCACTTGCCGAGTATCGTAAATATCAGGTCAAGACCCTCTCGCCTGTGGAACAGGCATACCTTGACAGTATCAAGATGCTTGGCAAGAAGGGGAAACGAAATATAGGGGATAAGAAGTAATAACTCATTGAAACAAATAACGGAATATTATGGAATTTAATAAAGCATACAACAGACAGGACTTTGTTGGTTTCCTGAAAAACAGTTTCCTTCCTGAGGACTTTGTCCAGATGGAAGAAAACGTAACGTTTACTACCAAGACCACTTATTCCACCAAGGCGGTAAAGTTAGGCTCATGCAAGTCGCTTGACCTTGTGGTTTATGAGATAAGACATAAGTCAAAGAATGATGCAAGGGTATCGTTGTCAAAAGAGGCATTCCGCTTGTTGGCTGACGAGATGGAAGACCGTGCTCTTGTAGCTTTCGTGCCAGAAGACAACAATGCAACATACCGATTCTCATTCATAGAAATTACTCTGGACCTCAATGAGGGTTCATCTCGTACTACTCGTACATACAGCAATCCCCGACGCTACAGCTATTTCCTTGGCGAAGGCATATCGTATTATACGCCAAACAAGTATTTGAACGAGAAAGGTCGAGTGGTTAATGATGAAGATTTGCTCAATCGATTCTCTGTTGAGGTATTGACCAATGACTTCTATGGCGAGCTGAGCGATTGGTATGCTTGGGCAATCAAGCAGATTAAGTTCCCTAATGACATAGATGACAAAACCGATGATGAGAAATACAACAATGAGAGTGCCATCCGATTGATTACTCGTCTGATGTTTGTATGGTTCTTGAAGCAGCGTCATCTGATTCCAGAGGAATTCTTTGATGAGAAATATATTGCCGAAAACCTGTTGAAGGACTTTGATCCGCATAAAACGGAAGGTCTTTTCAAACAGAAGTCCTTGGAAAGCAAGTATTATAAGGCTATTCTGCAAAACTTGTTCTTTGCCATGCTCAATCGTCCGATTTGCGAGGAGGGTAGCCAAGAACTGAACGGCAGACGATTCAGGAAATCAGAAGGCGATTACAACATCAATTATCTGATGCGATATGAGGAATATTTCAAGAACACGCAGTTGTTTGTTGACCTTGCTAACAAGACAGTGCCATTCCTCAACGGAGGATTGTTCGACTGTCTCGACGATAAGGATAAAGGCAAATACTACGATTGTTTCACCGACCGCAAGGCTGTAAACAAATATCTCATATTCCCGGACTTCCTTTTCTTCGGAGAAGAAGCTGGCAAGAACATCGACCTCTCTGAATTTTATGGTGACAAGAAAAAGAAGAAAGTCAGTGCCCGTGGTATCATTGACATATTAAAGCGATATAACTTCACGGTAGAGGAAAACACTCCTTTTGACAAGGAAGTGTCGCTCGATCCGGAACTTCTTGGCAAGGTGTTTGAAAACCTTTTGGCTGCATATAACCCTGAAACACAAACAACTGCCCGAAAGCAGACTGGCTCTTTCTACACTCCACGTGAGATTGTTCAATATATGGTGGACGAAAGCCTTGTAGCCCATCTGAAACGAACCGTCGGCGAAGACCTTGAAACGGAATACCGCAAACTGCTGCAATATACCGACGAGCCATTTGACTTGAACGAACAGCAACGCCATGCCATCATGCAGTCGCTATACAACTGCAAGATACTCGACCCTGCCTGTGGTTCGGGTGCGTTCCCTATGGGCATATTGCAACAGATGGTGCACATCCTGCAACGCATCGACCCAGGAAACAACAAATGGAAAGAGATGATGCTCAATCTGGCAGTAGGCGAGACAAAAGAAGCCTTTATGAGCGATATATCAGAAGAGCGATTGGAATTGCTAAAGGATATAGAGCGTAGTTTTGACGAAAACATCAATCGTCCCGACTATGCAAGAAAACTCTATCTGATAGAGAACTGTATCTATGGCGTAGATATTCAGCCGATAGCTATTCAGATAAGCAAACTCCGTTTCTTCATCTCTTTGGTTGTTGACCAAATGACCAATGATAATCCAATTGACAACTTCGGCATACGCCCTCTGCCCAACCTTGAAGCCAAGTTTGTTGCTGCCAACACCTTGATTGGTTTGGAGAAAATAGATGCTTCGCTTTTCGATACGGACGAAGTGAAAGACAAAGAGGAGGAAATGAAAGAAGCCCGTCACAAGATATTCAGTGCGAAAACTGTAAAAACCAAGCGCAAGTATCGCCAACGAATAGCGGACATTCGTCAAGAATTGTCAGCATTGCTTGAGGAATCGGGTGCAGTAGGCAATGATGGAGCTAAGCAACTGAACTCATGGGATATGTTCGACCAAAACGCATCATCTCCCTTCTTTGACCCTGAATGGATGTTTGGGGTTAAGGGTGGGTTTGATATTTTGATTGCAAATCCACCGTATGTTCAAGTAAATACAAAAGATAAATATCTTTATTCAAATTATCCAGCCATTGAAGGTCGAATAGATTTTTATGAATTATTTATTCAAAAAGGTATAATGCTTTTATGTTGTGAAGGAACACTCACATTTATTAATCCTAATACGATTTTATCTAATTTATACTCACAACAATTAAGAAAATTATTGATAAGCACATATGGATTGTGTGAAATAAGTAATTTTGGTATGAATGTTTTTGATACACCTATAGTTCATACATGTATTCTTCGAATGAATAAAGGACATATAGTTCAAAATATCGGTGTTAAAAAATCTATTAGAAAAATCAACGATATAAATCGAGCTTTTGATTATTATTTATCTGTCGATGAAATAGAAAAGACAAAAAATTTCACATTTGATATTACTCTAAATTCAACAGAACGCATTTTGTTTAACAAATTGAATTCTCATAAGACTTTAGGGGACTATTGCTATATCAGACAGTGCATAAAAACTGGCAACGATGCAGAATATGTTAAACAATCAGATATTGTTTTATCATTTCCATGGAAGTCATGTTTACGAGGAAAAAGTATTGAAAAATATTGCATTAAAGATAATAGTTTGTATTTAAAATATGGCAATTGGTTGGCAAGAAATTGGGCTAATAAATCATTTTATGAAAGACCCAAAATCGCAATTAGAGAAGCAGGCAAGTGTATAACGGCGTGTTTGGATACAAATAATAAATATCTATTGAGTTCATTGTATTCGGTATATCCAAAAGCAGATTACAATGAATATCAATTAAAATGCTTATTGGGCTTTTTAAATTGTAAACTCGCTACTTTTTATGTTACTAAGGTTGCGTTTGATTTAACAGAAGGAGCATTTACAAAAATGCGTACCAATCAGTTGGCAAGATTACCATTAATCGCGTCATTATTAACTGAAAAGAATAATACTATTGTAAAATTAGTTGATGAAATTTTGAGAAAGAAGTCGTTGAGTTGCAATGAAGATACTGCCATATTAGAACATCGATTAGATATATTGTTTTATCGTCTTTATGGTCTTACCTACGATGAAGTTCTGATTGTTGATCCTTATACTCCAATAACACGTGAGGAATATGAATAAGATAATATGTCTGAATAATAATCGATTTTAATTATGCGAGAATTGACAACAAATGAGAAACAAATAATTAGCACTCTTTTGTGTAATAAAGAATCTGGCAATATAGAGGAACTTCAGGTTATGCGATTACTTCGAACGAAATTAAAGAGTATGGCAATAGGTTGGGAATTAAATCCCAAACCTGTTGTATCTATATATTATAATGATGATACTGACACATCAAAGATAGATAGTGATTATTTTGAATTATGTGATTTCATATATTTCATTGATGAATTGGTAGGGAATAAATATGTTGCTATTCAACATAGCTCCACTTTAAATGACAATGAAATGAGGCTGTTATATGACAAGGATTTATATAATTATTCAAAAGAGTTGAATACGTTCTGTTATAGAAATGACGATAGCAAAAAGGTTTATGTTGCAAGTCCTAAACTTATTACAAATAATTATTTGGATTTTGCCCAAAAATTAGAACTATATGCCAATGGAATTGTTTATCCTCTACCACTGTTGAAGGACTTTCATGATAATGAATTTTTATCAGTAGAGCAGCGGCGATATAAAAAACAATTTCGTCAAACATGGTGGGCTGTTGTTATTGCTGCTATATGTACTCTTTTGGGCGCACTTTTGGGCGCATTTTTGGAAAAGTATCTTTGATAATCTTGCTTATCTCACAAACATTACAATTATGATGACAATACATACCGACGAAAGTCAAAACATAGAGTTCAAGGAGTCGTTGGTACAAGGGACAGGTCGCTGTACTTGACTGATTAGTGGAAGAAAAACAGGGAGCTTGAATTCACCTTCCAAAATCAGGACACTCTCCTGTCACTGTGTCCCTGGTGAGTGTCCTAACTACTTATCCTCTTAATTGCAGTATTTTGGAATTGGTTTAAGGGCAGCGGCAAATAGCGTTCGCTGCCTTTTGTTTTGACAGAAAGTTGGCGGAAAGTTTGGAGGAATGATGGAAATGCCGTATATTTGCACACAAACTTATGTCTTTTGTGATTAGTGATAATGCGCAAGACGATAAACAGATAGAAGAATGACAACAATACATACCGACGAAAGTCAAAATATAGAGTTCAAGGAGTCCCATGAACCATATAAAAACTACCTACGAAAGATTTGCCATGCGGACAGGTGTGGGCGGGACGCCCACACCCCCAGCCCTCAGCTGTCTGCGTATCCAAAAGCAAAGACCAGTAATTTACAATGTTGGTAAATTTTGAATGCAGTCATAAATGGGGGACACGGCCCGCTTTCGGTCTATGCATTTATATCATCTTTTTGATTACGTCGACAAAGCGTGAACCGTATTTGGCTTTCTTGTGCTCGCCGATGCCCGACACGTTGCCGAAGTCTTCGAGGGTGGTGGGCTTTGCCGTGGCGAGGTTATGCAGCACCTTGTCGCTGAACACGATGTATGGCGGGAAGCCTTCCTCGTCGGCGCATTTCTTTCGCAGTATGCGCAGGGCTTCGAAAATTTTCGGGTCTTCCTCGTTGGCGGGAACTGAAGTGAAATGCGGAATGACGAGTTGAATTTTTCTTCCTTTTTTGCTTTTTTGCGCAGTAAGCTCCTCGTGTTCGGTGGCCTGACAGAGCATTGCCTGTTTCCTGCCGAAGAGCACATCCTCGCCTGCCTTGGTCACTACCACAGCGTCAGCCTTGTCGTATTCAATCTCGAAGAAGCCGAGTTGAAGCATCTGCAGCATATAGTCTTTCCATTGCTTTGCTGTCAGTTCTTTTCCCACTCCGAAAGTAGGCAGTTGGTCATAGCTTTTTCGGACAATGGTGGGCGATTTCATGCCCTTCACTATTTCTATTATGGTTGACACTTTTGCCTGTTCGCCTGTCCGCTTTGCTGCACTCAGTGCCATTTGCACATAGCGCGTGCCGTCGAACCTCTGCGGCGGGTCTTGGCAGATGTCGCAGTTATGGCAGTCGTGGTCGGATGTCTCGTTGAAGTAGTTTAGCAGAATGCGTCGTCGGCAAACGCCTGACTCGGCGTATTCCTGCATTCGCCGCAGCTTGTCGGCGTTGATTTCGCGCTGTCCGCTCTCCTTGACAAAACGTGAGAGCAGCACGATGTCGCTTAGCGAGTAGAAGAGTATGGTCTCAGCCGGTGCTCCATCGCGTCCTGCCCTGCCTATTTCCTGATAGTAGCTCTCGATGCTTTTGGGCATGTTGAAGTGTATTACCCAGCGGACGTTGCTTTTGTCGATGCCCATACCGAAGGCAATGGTAGCGCAGACCACGAGCAGGTCGTCCTGCTTGAACATTGTCTGAGTCTTCGTGCGGTCTTCAGCCGACATTCCTGCATGGTAGGCCGCGGCTCTTATGCCATGGGCGTTCAACTCGTTGGCGAGCTTTTCGGTGCTTGCCCTGCTTAGGCAATAGACTATGCCGGCGTCGAAGGGTCGCGCCTTGATGAAATTGATGATGAATTTCGTCTTTTCCTTTGGTGTATAGCCCCTTTTGACGGCAAGGCTGAGGTTTGGGCGGTCGAAACTGGAGATGAACTCGATAGGGTTGTTGAGGCGCAACTGTTTAGTTATGTCCGCACGCGTGATTTTGTCGGCAGTGGCGGTGAGAGCCATTATAGGCACGCTTGGGAAGCGGCTGCGAATGTCGCCCAGCTGTGAGTATTCCGGTCGGAAGTCGTGTCCCCATTGGCTGATGCAGTGTGCCTCGTCGATGGCAATCATGGAGATGTGCATCTGCGAGAGGAGGAAAGGCATTTCTGCCATCAGTCTTTCTGGTGACATGTAGAGCAGTTTTATGTCGCCTGAGATGACTCGCCGCCGTATGGTAGTGTCGATGCTGAGGTCGAGAGCGCTGTTCAGTGCCTCCGCCTCAATGCCGTTAGCCTTTAGCGCCTCGACTTGGTCGTGCATGAGGCTGATGAGTGGCGAGACGACGATGCAGGTTCCTGGCATGAGAATGGCAGGGACTTGGTAGCACAGGCTCTTGCCTCCACCCGTGGGCATGAGTACGAGAGTGTCGTTTCCCTGCATTGCCGCTGTGATGATTTCCTGCTGGTTGTTTCTGAACGAATCGTAGCCGAAATATGTCTTTAAAACAGTCTGTGCGTCCATAAAAAGTTGTTTTTGGTGCAAAGTTATATTTTTTTTAGAAAAAAAAGATGGTTATCGTGATATTATTTCAATTTTTTTTGTATTTTTGCAGTTGAAATATTAATCTAATCATTACTAAGGTTTATGGCTAAGTACAATATTACAGAAAAAAAGGAAAAGGAGGCGGCCTACAGAACATTGGTTAATCCGCAGCTTATGGACGAGATGAAGGAGAAAATTCTCGACATCATCGTGATGAAAAAGAAGTACAAGGATAAGGACTACTCGGCTCGCCAGCTTGCCGAGGACCTTGGAACTAATACAAGATACATCTCTGCGGTGGTGAATGTACGGTTCCACATGAACTACACTTCGTTTGTGAACAAGTTCAGAATTGAGGAGGCGATGACAATCCTCACCGACAAGCGCTACAAGGATTTGAACATGGAGGAGGTTAGCGACATGGTGGGCTTTGCCAACAGGCAGTCTTTCTATGCTTCGTTCTACAAGATAATGAACATGACGCCGCGTGACTATCGTGTGCAGCACCTTACCCAGCAGGCCAACGCCAAGGCTGCCCGCCAGAAAAGAAAAAAGCAAGAAGAATAATGAAAGAGACGACTTCGGATTTCGCATATTCTGATGAGCGTTTCGCCGACGTACAATTGCTCAGATACCGTCTTGACGGGTTTGAGCAATTGTCGCTTATGCAGAAACGCTACATCTATTGCCTCTCGCAGGCAACACTCTATGGGCGTGACATAACCTTCGACCAGTTTGGAAAGCACAATCTGAAAATAAGGAAAGTGCTCGAGACGGTGGTCTGCTCGAAAGACGTAGACCACGAAACAGAGGAATTCAAACAACTGGAAATATACCTGAAGCGGGTGTGGTTCTCAAACGGCATTCACCACCACTACGGTCAGGAGAAGTTCGTCCCAGGCTTTTCAGAAGGCTATTTCAGAAGTGTCGCACGCCAGGCTTGCTGCTCCGACGGCAGCTTTGGTGGCGAAAAGGACGTTGAGGCACTGATAGACGAGATTGCCGTGGTGATGTTTGATCCCAATGTCGATGTAAAAAGGGTGAACAAGGCAGAGGGAGAGGACTTGGTGGTCAGCTCTGCCTGCAACTATTATGACGGCGTGACTCAGCAGGAGGTGGAGGACTTCTATTCTGCACTGAAGTCAACTTGCCCCGTCGACACCCCCTCATTCGGACTTAACTCGCGATTGGTGAAGAGCGAAGGAAAGCTGAAGGAAGAGGTGTG
The DNA here is from genome assembly GCA_051869235.1 of Prevotella sp. Lineage (GTDB taxonomy): Bacteria > Bacteroidota > Bacteroidia > Bacteroidales > Bacteroidaceae > Prevotella. Next base: position 49,637 of record JBJEAS010000034.1, on the reverse strand, counting down.
GAAAGTAGGGGGCATGTACGGACACTTGTTGTCGAAAATAGTGTTCTGGTTGGAGAAGGCGCGCGAGGTGGCTGAGAACGAAAGGCAACGGAAAGTCATCGACCTTCTTGTTGAATACTACAGAACGGGCGACCTGCGGGTGTTCGACCAGTATTCGATAGAGTGGATAAAAGAGACGGAAGGCGACGTGGACTTTATCAACGGATTCATTGAGGTCTACGGAGACCCGCTCGGCTTTAAAGGCTCGTGGGAAGGCATAGTGGAATACAAGGACGATGAGGCTACGAAGCGCACTCTGAAGATAAGCTCCAATGCACAATGGTTTGAGGACCATTCGCCTGTAGACCCGCGTTTCCGCAAGAAAGAGGTGAAGGGCGTCACTGCCAAGGCCATTTGTGCGGCAATGCTTGGAGGCGACGAATACCCACCTTCAGCCATCGGCATCAATTTGCCCAATGCCGACTGGATCAGAGCCCTGCATGGCAGCAAAAGCGTCACCATAAGCAATCTCACCGACGCCTACCGCAAGGCGGCAAAGGGCAATGGCATGCTTGAGGAGTATGTGGCGGACGCTGAAACAATAGCGATGATACGCAAGCATGGCGACATCTGCGACGAACTGCATACCGACTTGCACGAGTGTCTCGGCCATGGCAGTGGGCAGCTGCTCCCCGGCACAAGTCCTGACGCACTGAAGGCCTACGGCAACACGATAGAGGAGGCGAGGGCAGACCTGTTCGGACTCTACTACATAGCCGATGCAAAACTTGTGGAGCTTGGACTTCTCGACGATGCAGACGCCTACAAGTCAAACTATTATACATATATGATGAACGGTCTGCTGACTCAGCTCGTAAGAATAAAGCCAAGGCAGCAGATTGAAGAGGCACACATGCGCAACCGTGCCCTCATAGCCCGTTGGTGTCTTGCCAATGGCGATGCCGTGCGACTTGAGAAGCGCGGGGGCAAGACCTATGTGGTGGTCGACGACTACCAGAAGCTGCGCTGTCAGTTTGCCCAGCTGTTGGCAGAGGTACAGCGAATAAAGAGCGAGGGCGACTACGAGGCGGCAAGGCAGTTGGTGGAGGACTATGCGGTGAAGATAGAACCGGAATTGCACAATGAGATACTTGAGCGTTACAGCAGTCTCGGCATAGCTCCGTACAAGGGCTTCATCAATCCTGTGCTGACACCAGTGAAGGACGACGAGGGCAACATCGTAGACATTGCCGTTGACTATACTGAGGGCTACAGCGAGCAGATGCTGCGCTACAGCCGCGAATACAAATAATGGTTGAGAGATGCTGAACAATGAACAACTTAATGAACGAGTGAAGGAAATAAAGCGCTCGTTCCGGCTGATGATGGACGGCGTAGCCTCACAGTCGATGCGTGAAAAGGGGTTGGACTATCATGTGAACTGGGGCGCACCGATTCCCATGCTGCGCCAAAAGGCGGCGGAGATAGGCAAGGACTATGATTTGGCTATTGCGCTGTGGAAGGAAAACGTTCGCGAATGTAAGGTGCTTGCCACGATGATAATGCCGGCCGACAAGATTCTGCCCGAGGTGGTCGACATCTGGATGGACCAGACCACATCGCAGGAGATTGCCGAGCTTGCATCATTCAACCTGTATCAGCACTTGCCGTTCGCTCCCCAAAAGGCCTACGAGTGGATTGCCTCGGAGTCTGACATGCGCCAATTGTGCGGATTCCATATCCTTGCACGACTCTTCGGCAGGGGGCAGGAACCCAACGAAAGGGGAATAAACGAATTTCTCGACCAGGCGTTGGTAGCCCTTCAGGGACCTTCGCTTGCCGTGAGGAAAGCAGCCTTGGCAAGCGTCGTGAGGTTCGCTGATTTGGGACTTGTTTATGAAAGATTGGCAAAAAGCGCAACGAAACGCATCAATTTAGATGTTTTTTAGACATCAATTGCGTAGTTTTTCCCAAAAAATATGTAATTTTGCGCCATATTATGCAATTTGAATGAAAAAGAAAGACTCAATAGCCAAAGCGAGGACCTTGCTCGACAGGTATCTTACGACGAACAATCATCGAAAGACCCCTGAGCGCTATGCCATACTCGACGCCATAGAGACAATGTCGGGGCATTTCACGCTCGACGAGCTTGGTGCAAAGCTGACCGACGAGTTGCGCTTCCCCGTAAGCCGTGCCACGCTCTATAACACTCTGAATCTTTTCGTCAAGTTGCGCATTGTGCTTAGGCATCGTCTTGCCAGCACCACGACCTACGAATTCTGCAACCCAGAGGGATGCAATGTTCATCAGGTGTGCACGCTGTGCGGCAAGATGACGGAACTGAAGTCGCAGGAGGTTGACAATGCCATCGCCAATCTGAGACTGAAACGCTTCAAACGCGATGGGTATGCCGTCTACATCTATGGCATCTGCAGCTCGTGCCAGGCAAAGATGACAAGGCGGCGCAAGAACGAGCATTAAGCTCCTTGTACGCAAATTCTCCTTTGTGAGTTAAAGTAGAATCAGATAAAAAACATATAGATATGAATAAAGGTAAAGTAGATGTCCTGCTCGGTTTGCAGTGGGGCGACGAAGGTAAAGGAAAAGTCGTTGACGTGTTGACACCACACTACGACGTAGTAGCACGTTTTCAGGGTGGTCCTAATGCAGGACACACTCTGGAGTTCGAAGGCGAGAAATATGTTCTCCGCAGCATACCTTCTGGCATTTTCCAGGGTGGAAAGGTGAACATCATTGGTAACGGAGTGGTTCTCGCTCCAGACTTGTTCATGGACGAGGCAAAGTCGCTTGAGGCTTCTGGTCACGACCTCAAGCAGCGCCTGCACATCTCGCGTAAGGCACACCTCATCATGCCAACCCACCGAGTGCTCGACGCTGCCTATGAGGCGGCTAAGGGCAAGAGCAAAGTGGGAACGACGGGCAAGGGCATTGGCCCTACTTACACCGACAAGGTGTCACGCACAGGTCTGCGAGTTGGCGACATCTTCGAAGATTTCAATCGCAAGTATTCGGAGGCAAAGGCTCGCCACGATGCAATACTGAAGTCGATGAACTTCGAATACGACATTGCCGAGGTTGAAAAGAAGTGGCTTGAGGGTGTGGAATATCTCCGCCAGTTCCCTATCGTCGACTCTGAACATGAGATAAACGGCTATCTGCGTGAGGGCAAGTCGATACTCTGCGAGGGAGCCCAAGGTACTATGCTCGACGTTGACTTCGGTTCGTATCCTTTCGTTACTTCTTCTAACACCATTTGCGCTGGAGCATGCTCAGGACTTGGCATTGGTCCAAACCGCATAGGCGAGGTTTACGGCATCATGAAGGCTTATTGCACACGAGTAGGAGCAGGACCTTTCCCAACAGAACTCTTCGACGAGACAGGAGCTACAATTCGCCAGATTGGTCATGAATATGGTGCTGTAACAGGCCGCGAGCGCCGCTGCGGATGGATTGACCTCGTAGCCTTGCGCTATGCCATCATGGTGAACGGTGTAACGCAGCTCATCATGATGAAGAGTGACGTCCTCGACGGATTCGACACAATCAAGGCTTGTGTCGCCTATAAGCAGAACGGCAAGGAAATCAACTATTTCCCATATAACATTGAAGAAGGAATTGAACCTGTCTACGTAGAAATGCCAGGTTGGAAGACCGACATGACGCAGTATACGAGCGAAGAGCAGTTCCCCGTAGAGTTCTCCAACTACATCAAGTTCCTTGAGGAGCAGCTTGAGACACCAATAAAGATTATTTCAATCGGTCCCGACCGGGCACAGACTATCGTAAGAAAATAATGGCACAGAAACCAAGTATACCAAAGGGAACGCGGGATTTCTCGCCTGTCGAGATGGCAAAGCGCAACTACATCTTCGACACCATTCGTGAGGTCTATGCCCTCTATGGCTTTCAGCAGATAGAGACTCCAGCCATGGAGACTCTGCAGACGCTTATGGGAAAATATGGAGAGGAAGGCGACAAGCTGCTCTTCAAAGTGCTCAACAGCGGCGACTATCTTAACAAGGTGAGCGACGAGGAACTATGCGAGCGCAACACACTGAAGCTGGCGGCAAGACTCTGTGAGAAGGGACTCCGTTATGACCTTACAGTGCCTTTCGCACGCTATGTGGTGATGCACCGCGACGAGCTTCAGCTGCCGTTCAAGCGCTATCAGATTCAGCCAGTGTGGCGTGCCGACCGTCCGCAGAAAGGGCGTTATCGCGAGTTCTACCAGTGCGATGCCGACGTGGTGGGAAGCGACTCGCTAATGAACGAGGTGGAACTGATGCAGATTGTCGACACTGTCTTTACACGCTTTGGCGTGAGAGTGCAGATAAAAATCAACAACCGCAAGATTCTGACCGGTATTGCCGAGGTGATTGGCGAGGCAGAAAAAATAGTGGACATTACGGTTGCCATCGACAAGCTCGATAAAATAGGCATCGACAATGTCAACGAGGAACTACGCAACGACGGCATCAGCGAAGAGGCTATCCAAAAGTTGCAGCCGATAATAAACCTTTCTGGCAGCAACGACGAGAAACTTAAGGTCATTGCCGATGTATTGGCGACAAGCGAGACGGGACTGAAAGGCGTTGAGGAGACACGCTACATTCTCGACATGCTGCAGAAGGTTGGGCTCAACAACGAGATTCAGCTCGACCTCACCCTTGCACGTGGATTGAACTACTACACAGGTGCCATCTTCGAGGTTAAGGCACTCGACACACCAATGGGCAGCATCACTGGCGGCGGACGCTACGACAACCTCACAGGCATCTTCGGAATGCCGGGCATAAGTGGCGTGGGCATTTCATTTGGTGCCGACCGCATCTTCGACGTGCTCAATGCTCTCGACCTCTATCCAAAAGAGGCAGTGGCAAGCACTCAGCTCCTTTTCGTCAACTTTGGTGAAGCCGAAACGGCATACTGCATGCCTCTTGTGGCTAAGGCACGCAAGGCGGGAATACGCACCGAGATGTATCCCGACACTGCCAAAATGAAAAAACAAATGTCGTATGCCAACGCAAAGGGTATACAGTTTGTTGCTATTGTTGGAGAGAACGAGATGAACGAAGGCAAGGTGACGTTGAAGAACATGGCAACGGGCGAGCAAGCCTTGGTGACACCCGACGAACTGGTAACAGTAGTTAAATAAAGAAATATGAAACGAAAACTTCTAAAACAAATCTTGGGCAGCATGGCGACAATAGTCGCTTGCTGCCTTTTGCTTTCGGCAAAGACAGACAACAGAGTGCGCATCTTCATGATTGGCGACTCTACGATGGCAAATAAACCGTATGAGAAATCGCCCGAGAGAGGGTGGGGAATGGTGTTGACATGCTTTTTCGACGACGACGTGGTGGTTGACAACCATGCCGTTAACGGACGCTCGTCGAAGAGTTTCATCAACGAAGGACGTTGGCAGAAAGTCGTCGACCAGGTGCAGCCGGGCGACTACGTGTTCATTCAGTTCGGACACAACGACGAGAAGCCACAGCCAGAACGTCACACCGATCCGGGGACAACATTCGACGACAATCTGCGCAAGTTTGTCAACGAGACCAGAGCCAAGGGAGGCATACCTGTGCTCTTCAATGCCGTCGTTCGACGCAACTTCGTAGTTGAGGTGGATAAGAACGACGACGACGAGAAACTGCGCAATATAGACGCTAAGGATGCTCCAATCTTGGTTGAAGATGACACGCTGCGCGACACCCATGGTGCCTATATCGACTCACCCCGCAATGTGGCCCGCGAACTGGGATGCGTCTTTGTCGATGCAAACCGCATCACACACAACCTCGAACAGACCATGGGACGTGAAGAGTCGAAACGTCTGCACATGTGGTATGCACCCGGTGAGAATCCACTCATTCCCAACGGTCGCAGCGACAATACACATTATAATATATATGGTGCGCACGTTGTGGCACGTCTGCTGGCAACCGCTGTATGCGATGAAGTGAAGGAACTTAGGAAGCACCACATAGACTACGACTTTGCCGTGGCAACCGACGGTACTGGCGACTTCTTTACCCTTGACGAGGCTATTTCAGCCGTGGCAGAGGGGAAGACGACCACTATTCAGCTGCTCGGCGGCGAATGGGAAAAACCAGCCAAAGATGCCGAGAAGAAGGTGAAATATGTGCTCCGTAAGGGCGCGAAATGGAAAAAATAGCCATTTTATATACATAAAAAATGTAAAATGCTTGGAGGAATACCTACTTTTGAGTATTTTTGCACAACAAAAGCGAATTAATTCATTAACTTATAAATGCATCAAAGAATATGAAAAAGAAATTCATTTGTTCTGTTTGCGGTTACATCTATGAGGGTGAGGCCGCTCCTGAGAAGTGTCCATTGTGTAAGGCTCCAGCATCAAAGTTCTCTGAGCTGAAGGATGACGGTGAGGCTAACTTCGCTACAGTTCACGTTCTTGGCGCAGCCCGTAAGGAAGGTGCCAACGAAGAGATGATCAAGGACCTTGAGGCTCACTTCAATGGTGAGTGCACTGAGGTTGGTATGTATCTTGCAATGAGCCGTCAGGCTGACCGCGAGGGTTATCCAGAAGTTGCTGAGGCTTACAAGCGCTATGCTTTCGAGGAGGCTGAGCACGCCTCTAAGTTCGCTGAGTTGCTGGGCGACGTCCTGGGCGACACAAAGGCAAACCTTGAGGCTCGTATCGCTGCTGAGAAGGGTGCTTGCGAAGACAAGTTCCGCATCGCAAAGAACGCTAAGGCTGCTGGTATGGATGCTACTCACGACACCGTTCATGAAATGGCTAAGGACGAGGCACGCCACTGCGCTGGCTTCATGGGTCTCTACAAGCGCTATTTCAAGTAAATTGCAACCTTGCGATGAATTTATAAGGTCTCGGACACAATAAATTCAACAATAAGCCGTTTCATTATATATATGATGAAACGGCTTTTTTATGTCATAGTCTCCTTGGTCGCTATTGCGTCTGCTTCTTGTTCCGACGATGATTTCTCAACAGGAAGGCAAGACTTGTTGGACTTCTCGGTAGACACACTAAAGTTCGACACTCTGTTCAGCGGAGTGCCGTCGTCGACTTATTCCTTCATGGTCTACAATAATGGTAGTAAAGGGTTGCGAATAAGGCAGGTGCGACTGCAGAAGGGTAACCAAACTGGATTCAGGGTAAATGTAGACGGAGTCTACCTTGACAATACCAATGGCAGTCAGGCACAGGATTTCGAGGTGCGCAGCGGTGACAGCTTGCGCGTATTCGTGGAACTGACTTCCTTTGAAGCCCTTTCAGACCAGCCACAACAGGTTGTAGACAATTTGCTTTTTACACTCGAAAGTGGGGTGGAGCAGAAGGTGTGCCTCAGTGCCTACACTTGGGATGCCATAAAGCTGCGCAACATGGTTATAAAGAACGACACCCTTATTTCAGCAATAAAACCTATCGTGGTCTATGGAGGACTGAAGGTGGACAGCGGCGTAACGCTCACCATCAAGTCCCCGGCACAACTATATTTTCATCCCGATGCGGGAATAGATGTCTATGGGCGTCTCGTCATTGACGGAGCGGCAAACAACGAAGTGACTCTCCGTGGTGATCGCCTTGACCATATCTTCGACTATCTGCCCTACGACCGTCTCAGCGGACAGTGGCGTGGCATTCGTTTCCATTCGTCGTCAACGGATAATTCCATAACATACGCTGACATTCACAGTTGCTGCGATGCCATCGTGTGCGACTCGGCAACCCTCGATGCCTGTAGGCTGAAGGTTTCAAATGCTACAATACACAACTGCGGCGGATATGGACTCAAGGCGGTAAATTCAACAGTAAAACTTGTCAATTGTCAGATAACCAACACTCTGTACGATTGCATCTCGATGGTGGGTGGCCATCTTCATCTTACCTACTGCACAGTGGCGCAGTTTTATCCTTTCAGTGCCGAGCGTGGGGCAGCCATCACCTTTGGCAACACCTTCAATGGGCTGTCACTGCCTCAACGAGGTTTGCTCGAGTGTCTCAACACTGCCTTTACGGGCTATGCCGAAGATGTTGTTATGGGCGATACCTTGTCGTTCGACTATAAATTTGTCAATTGCCTTCTCCGCACGCCTGCCGTTGATGACAGCCTTCGTTTTCAGAACGTAGTTTTTGAGTCGCCTAAAGACTCAATTCAGGGAGAGCAGCATTTCCGTCTTGTAGATATAGACCTTCAGGACTATGATTTCCATCTTGACTCCCTCTCCACGCTCCGTGGTAGGGCAGTGCCTGTAGACGGGATAAACTTCAATAGAGACGGAGTGTCGCGTGGCGATACACTCAACATTGGTTGCTATTGATAGATTTCCTTAAGAGATGATTGGAAACTAAAAATTGCTGAACGTCAGAGGCATCAGCTCTGCTATGCCATCGATGATGTAAATCTTTTCCGTGCCGTAAAGCAGTATTCTGAGTCGGCGGTTGTAGCGGGTTTCTGTCTCCACCATTGCCTGACGACACACACCACACGGACTAATAGGCTCGCGCAACAATCCGTTTGCATCGCGCGCAGCAATTGCTATGGTGGTGACTGCCATTTCGGGACACTTTGCACCTGCGGCAAACAAGGCGGACCGCTCGGCGCACATCGCAACTCCGAAGGCAACGTTCTCCTGGTTGCAACCAAGAACCGTTTCTCCGTTTTCAAGCCTAATGGCTGCACCTACATTGAACTTAGAATACGGTGAATACGACTTCTCTGTCTGATTTATGGCACTCTCGATGAGTTCAACGTCATCGGCAGGCAGTTCACACATCTGTGCAACCAATATTTTTGCAGTAATGGTCTTAGCTTCCATAATAAACCTAATTTTCTTGCAAAATTAATAAAAAAGTTCGTTATAATGACTTTTTTTCAGTATTTTTGCACTCCATAAACTGGAATTATGAAAAAAACACTATCACTGGTCATAATGCTGTTTGTCGTCACAGGAGCTTTTGCTCAGATGAAATGGAATTCGACATATCAGCAGTATATCGACCAATACAAAGATCTTGCCATAGAGCAGATGAAGAAATACGGCATTCCTGCAAGCATCACCCTGGCACAGGGAGTGTTTGAGTCGGGGGCAGGCAGAAGCGAGTTGGCACGCAAGGGCAACAATCACTTTGGCATCAAGTGTCACGGGTGGCAGGGACGTGCCGTATATGCTGACGACGATGCCCGCAACGAGTGTTTCCGTGCATATGACAATGCCTATGAGAGCTATGAGGACCATTCACGCTTTCTTGCAAGTGGACAACGCTACCGCAAACTTTTCTCGCTGCGCATAACCGACTACAAAGGCTGGGCACGAGGCCTGAAAGCTGCCGGCTACGCCACCAATCCACGCTATGCCGACAAGTTGATAGAACTCATCGAACTATACAAGCTGCATCAGTATGACAAGTCAAAGCATTACGACCACTTCATGGTCTCTGCAGCCAAGGACGTTGCTGTGGATGGTAAGCTGCACCCAATCTACAAGTACAATGGCAACTACTACCTAAAAGCACGTCGTGGAGACACGTTCAAGTCCATAGGAAAAGAGGTGGGCATCAGCTATCGTAAGTTGGCTAAGTACAACGAACGCGACAAGCGCGACAAGCTTGACGAGGGCGACATCGTTTATTTGAAGAAAAAGGCAAAGAAGGCACCGAAGGACTATAAGGGTCGTCTGCACTATGTGCGTGCCGGAGAGTCGATGTACACCATATCGCAATTCTATGGCATACGCTTGAAATATCTATATAAAATGAATGGAATGTCGCCCGACGATGCAATTCGCGTAGGACAAGGGCTGAGACTTAGATAGAAAAAAAAGATACTGCTGTCGGTCTTCTCGGCAGCAGTATCGTGGTTTTTACAATTATTCTGCAGGCGTCCATTTGCAGCGTACGGGAGAGACGATAGCACCTTCTTCCTTCAGCTGTTTCATTGCCTTGTCCACTTCCTTACGGTCGAGACCGCTCAGTTCTGCAATTTTGCCTGCATTCAGAGGCTGACCTGCCTCTTTCATTGTTGCCAATACTTTTTCTTTTGTTTCCATAATAATTATTTACTTTAAGTTTTACATATGTGTAATTTGTCTTGATTTTATGTCCAAAAGTCATCTTTCCCCTCAGACTTCATCTCCCCTCCGCATTTGGGGCAGGTGTGCTGGTTCCATCTGCGGATGTTCATACTGCTGCATTGTGGACATAACCGTCCTGCCTCGCTGTTGAACGATGGGGCTACTTCGCCTATTATTCCTCCAACGACGATGTTCTGCACCGTGTGGCAGTCGCAGCACTCCATAGGTACAATCTGTTGCTGAAACAGGCCTCGACCTTCATATAAGTCTACTTCATAGCCGCATGAAAGGCATCGTAATCTTTTCTTTCTTGACATAACGCTTTTTTTCTTTTCACGCCTTGCCGCCACATCTATTTTAGTACAGCAACCGCGTTTTCCTTCATTATCACCTCTTCTTCAATTGGAATTATTGAGCAGGTGCATATATTCCTCATAAGAAATGTGTCTGCCACCCATTGAAAGGAGATGAGGCGTTTCGAACTGGCAGTCGATAAAGGCTCCGTTGCGGGATGCCATAGTTTGGGCAAGATGGATGAGGGCAAGCTTGGAGGCGTTTGGAACCAACGAGAACATGCTCTCGCCGAAGAATGCATTGCGAATAGCTATTCCATATAGGCCTCCTACGAGTCGTCTGTCATCTGCCGTTGAGCCTTGTTGTTCCCATACCTCAACACTTGCAGCATAGCCAAGGTTGTGAAGTTTGGTGTAGGCCTTTATCATGTCGCTGCCAAGCCATGCTCCATATTCTTGAATGCGGCCATCGGCAGCAGAGCAACCGCGAATGACTCCACGGAAATCTTCATTGACGGTCGTCTCGTATTTATGCTGACGCAGCAGTTGGCGCATAGAGTGGCTAATGTGGATTTCGTTGGGGAAGATGACGAATCTGTCCAACGGACAATACCAATGTGGCTCCTTGCTGCAACGGAACGAAAACCATGGGAAAATGCCATAGTTGTAAGCCAGCAGTAGCCTATTGACCGACAGGTCGCCACCCACTGCTATCAGACCGCTCTCGTCGCCTTCGCGAGGGTCGGGAAACCACAGGTCTTCATCCAATAGATAGACAGCCATTGTGTATGTCAACGTTTACAGCTCCACCGTTCTTCAATGATCCGAAGAGGATTTCGCGCATCAGCATCGGCTTGAGCTTTTGTGAAATGACTCTGTCAATCTCTCGTGCACCATACTCTATAGTGAATCCTTTGCAGAGAAGATAGTCGAAGGCAGCTTGGCTAATTGTCATCTTAACATTTTTCACAACCAGCTTCTCATCGAGTTCACGCAGTTTCTTTTGCAGAATGAGCGATGCCATCTCACGATTCATGTCGTGGAAGACAACGGCACCTGAGAGACGATTGAGGAACTCTGGCTTGAAGGTCTTCTTAACTTGTTTCATCATGGCATCGCCTCGGCTGACGTTGCTGTTGAAACCTATGGTGCCTTGCGAGGCAAACTGTGCCCCTGCATTGGATGTCATGATGAGAATGACATTGCGGAAGTCGGCATGGCGACCTTTGTTGTCGGTGAGCCTTGCGTAGTCCATAACCTGAAGCAGAATGTTGTAGATGTCCTGATGCGCCTTTTCTATCTCGTCGAGCAGGAGAACGCAATTTGGCGACTTGCGTATAGCATCGGTGAGTAGTCCACCGTCGTCGTAGCCAATATACCCAGCAGGCGAGCCAATGAGCTTGGCAACGGAGTGCTTCTCGGCAAACTCGCTCATGTCGAAACGCACCATTTCTATGCCAAGTTGCTTTGCCAACACTCGTGCCACCTCTGTCTTTCCCACGCCGGTAGGCCCGACAAACAGCAGCGATGCCAAAGGCTTGTTGTCGTCAAGCAGTCCTGCACGTGACATTTGTACGGCTTCAACGACTTGTATGATGGCTTCGTCTTGACCATAGATTTGTGCGAGCATTCTTTGAGCGAGATTCTCCAATTGCTTGTAATCGTGTTCTTCTGCAATGGCAAGTGCATCGACTTTGCAAATTCTGGACAGTACTTCGGCAATCTCCTTCTTACCTATTTCTTCGACTTTCCGCTCAACCTCTACGGCGGCACCAGCTTCGTCGATGATGTCGATAGCCTTGTCGGGGAGACAACGGTCGTTGATGTGTTTTGCACTGGATTCTACAGCAAAGAGTATTGCTTCGTCGGTGTATTTCACACCATGAAACTCCTCGAATCTGGATTTAAGATGTTTGATGATGTTCACCGTTTCGGTTACGGAAGGTTCGGCAATGTCGATTTGCTGGAAACGGCGGACGAGTCCTTTCGAGCGCGAGAAATGTTTGTTGTATTCCTCGTAGGTCGTTGAGCCGATGAAACGTATTGTTCCCGATTCGAGATATGGCTTGAGCATGTTGGAAGCGTCCATTGAGCTGTCGCCGATGGCTCCTGCACCAACTATGGTGTGTATTTCGTCTATAAACACTATGTTGTTGTCACCTTCCTGCTTAATTCCCTCCATAATCTGCTTTATGCGATTCTCGAAGTCGCCCCTGTATTGTGTTCCCGCCAAGAGTGTGCCGAGGTCAATCTGGTAGACACGGCAGCCCTTAAGTCGAGAGGGTACGTTGCCTTCCACTATGCGTTGTACAAGACCCCAAACCAAAGCAGTCTTTCCCACGCCAGGTTCGCCGATGTGGAGAGGATTGTTTTTGTCGCAGCGACAGAGCACCTGAATGGTGCGTGTCAATTCTTGTTCCCTGCCTATCAGTGGGTTGTGGTTCTTGTAAAGGTCGTTCATGCAGGTCACCAGTTTTTTCCATGTCGACGATGCTGTTTTGCCTTTGGAGATATCGTGGATTTCGTCGTCAAGTTCGCAAAGGCTTATCAGTTGGCTCAAGAACTCGGATTCGTCGTTCTCCAGGCAGTTTCTCAGGTAGAAAGCTGCCCATGACTCTTTGAGCTGCAGAATGCCTTTTGCGAGGTGTGGAGTGTCGATAGAGTCGACACCGCTGTTTATTGCACAGGTCATGGCATGCTGAAGTACCTGTGACATCTGTAGAGAAAGCTCAGGTTCGTAGTCAGGCACATTGCCATCGGGTTTTATTACCGTGTGTATAGGTTCTATTTCATCGAGATATAATTCAATTTTCACTACAAGCTCGTGGGGGTCTAAAAACATTTCAAGGGCTGTATAGAAGTTGTTGTCGTCAGTCAGCGCGAGCAACAGATGTTCGGGCATGACGAATTCATGCCTGAAGTTTTTGCAGCAATCCACCGCATCGTTGAGTGTGCGTGCCGCCCTCTGTGTCTGTTTTATTTCTGGCATAATGTCTTTTTTAGTCTTCTTCAGGTTCAACGGTAAGGCGTAGCGGAAAGCCTTCCTTTCGTGCCATTGTTGTTGCCTTCTGTACCTTAGACACGGCGATGTCGTAGGAGAAGATGCCCACCACTGCCTTGTTGGAGTGGTGAACCTGTAACATCAATGCTTGTGCCTTATCAGCTTCGAGGTAAAACACTTGTTCCAAAATTCTCACTACAAACTCCATGGTTGTGAAGTCGTCGTTGTGGATTAAAACCTTATAGCGACGAGGCTCTTGCAAGTCGATGCGCTGTCGTTGTTTTATGTTCGTCTGTTCTTGTGGCATGATGGCTGGTGTTTTAGGCTCGTTTCTCCTTTATGTATCCGTGGCGGTAGGCATACAGGAGTTCTTTGAGGTCGTTGATTTGTGACCGCAGTTCAATGCCCTTGTCGGTGTCTGCTACGAGCATACGGTGAGCCGACATTTCCACAATCTGTGTAGTACTCTTGATATCTGTTCCACGGTTGATGGCATCCTGGGCAGATGTGAAGGGCTCGTGCTGTACAAGTTGGAAGCCACGGCTATGGTAGACGAGGGTGTAGCCAGCTATGCCTGTCTCCTTGTGATATGCCTCGCTGAAGCCTCCGTCGATGACCATAAGTCTACCGCCCGCCTTTATTGGGTTTTCACCCTTTGACGCATGAACAGGTACATGTCCGTTGATGATGTGGCGATTGCTGCCTGTCACGCCGAAAGAGTCGAGAATGCGGTCGCACACTTCAGCATTGTCGCGCAGCTTGAAGTAGTTGCCCTTTTCCTCTTTGAAGGTTGCCTTGTCGGTGAGGAAATAGCGTTCGAAGGTTGCCATCTTCGACTTGTCGAACAGAGGGCTGTTGGGACCGCACCATAGGTAGAGGAAATAGTCGGTGGCAAAGTTGCGTTCGTCGCTCTCTGTGTCGGAGGCGAATGCAGAACGAATGAACATTCCTATGTGTTGCATCAGTTCAAGTCCGCTGTAACGCCTGCCCTTGAACAGTTCCACTTCCTTCAGTGTTCCGTCGTCGTTAAGTGGTATTGAGGCGTGGAAAAGCAGGTTGCTGTTGTAGATGGCATACATGCAGCCGTGGCTCAGCAGTGTTGAGATGTGTTTGTGGAGCTTCTCGCTGACTGCGAATGAGTGGTGCAGCTTTGCCATGAGTTGTTCCTCCTCGGTTGTCAATCTATCGGGATTGGAAGGGTCGATGGTGGGGAACGAGCAGCTGGTCATGTCATATTGTTTTCCTTCGATGCAGCAGATGCCCTTTTGGTAATCGATGTTGTTGAACAGGCACCGGTCAGTCATGTTCCATTCGGGATGACGCTTGAACAGACGCGCTTCTTCCTTGAACTGGAGTATGGCAATCGCTTTGTGCATCTTTGCAGTCAGTTGGCGTGTCTTTTCGTCCATTTCGTTGCCACTGAGGAGCTTTGGCTGGAATTCAAGGCACGGGTCGTCGGCGTATGTTTCCATAGCGAAGGTAGCAAGAGGCAGAAGGTTGATGCCGTAGCCTTCCTCAAGGGTGACGAGGTTGGCGTAGCGCAACGAAAGTCGCAGCACGTTGCAGATGCAGGCGTCGTTGCCTGCACTTGCACCCATCCACAGTATGTCGTGGTTGCCCCATTGAATGTCCCAACTATGGTATTGCAACAGGGTGTCGAGAATGATGTGGGCACCTTGACCTCGGTCGTAGATGTCTCCGAGAATGTGAAGTTGGTCGATGGAGAGTCGTTGTATGACGTTGCAGAGTGCTATGATGAAGTCGTCGGCGCGCCCTGTTGTGATGATGGTGTCGACAATAACCTTTACGTATGCAGTCTTGTTGGAGTCGTCGCTGCGTTCGTGCAGCAGTTCCTCAATGATGTAGCAGAAATCGGGTGGCAGTGACTTGCGCACCTTAGAGTGTGTGTACTTGCTGCTTACGTCGCGGCACACCCTGACAAGCTGGTGAATGGTGATGTGGTACCAATCGTCGATGTCTTCGTCAGAAGCCTTGACGAGTTCGAGTTTCTCTTCAGGGTAGTATATCAGTGTACAGAGTTCTTTTTTCTCGCTTTCTCGTATTTCGCTTCCAAAAAGCTCGTTGACTTTTCTCTTTATGTTTCCCGAGGCATTTTTCAGAATGTGTCGAAACGCTTGGTATTCGCCGTGGAGGTCGGCGAGGAAGTGTTCGGTGCCTTTGGGCAGGTTCAGTATTGCCTCGAGGTTGATTATTTCGGTGCTGGCTGCAGCCACCGAAGGGAACGACTGCGACAGGAGGTTGAGATAGCGCAGGTCGCCGTTGATGTCGTAATGTACAGTCGGTTTCATATTTCGAGTTGTTTATATATAGTATTCTTTATTCGTCGTGTTAGTCTGCCGTTGTTCGGTGGAAGGATTAAGAATCCGTAGGGTAGGAGAGTAAAATGAGCCACTGTTTGCATGAGGCTGGATGCGAATTTGGTCAGTTCTGCCTCGGCAAGTAGGTAGCGTACCTCGTCCTCGTCGGTGTGCAGTCGGTAGAGAGTGGCAGAAAACTGCAGTATGTCGGCAATGCCCAATGTGTGCTTTCGTACTTTCTGTTGCAGTGCCTTGATCATTTCTGTCACGTCGGCAGGATTGTGCATACCTTTCTCGTTGGCAGAGAGTGAGGCGAGGCGTTGCCTGTGTTTTTCGTTTGAATGTGAGTAAGGCAGATAGCAGGCTATCTCGGAAGGGCGGCAGTCGGGTACTGTAATGCCAAGTGCGTCGGCCCCGTGGCGAATGTCGAGGAGTGTCGATGTGTTGTAGGCATAGATTTCTATCTGACGCCATTGCCTTTGGTCGAGTAGCTCGATTGTCTCACGTTCTGAGGGTTCGAGCCAACGCGAGTCGGCTGTGGTATAGATTTTGTAAAGCGAATGGAGTGCTGAAGTGGTAGTGGTATCCATCAGTTCCAAGACGTTGCTATCAAGCACTTTATTGAACACCGTAAGTGTTTGTCGGGCCATCTCATCTTCGGTGATGCTGCTTGTGAAGAGTGAGCAGGGTATTGTCTCGATGCGTTGTGTCCAAAGGAGTTTCTCCATGTTGTCGTGTTCCATTTTTCCCATTACGATTACGGAGTATGCCCGTTTGATGATGTAGTGCTGATAGGATAGTGTTCGCAGCAGAGTGGTAGTGAGCCAGTGTCGTTTCATTATCCAGGGTTCGAGTTGCCCGTGAGGTGTCACTACGATACGTGTTCCATGGCGTTTGGCTATCATGCAGGCAAATGGAATTGTCTTGTGCCAACAACCGTGTATGTCGACGATGTCGGCATGTTGTCGTGAGAGCTCGCCCTTCAGTGCAATCAGGTTGTCTACAACTCTGCACACAGCTTGTCCGCTCATCGACTTGTTGAGCGTGTCGATGTAGTCGGCTACAGTCTTGTCGCCATGTGGATTATAGTGAATAATGTTCATCGTCTGATGAAATCATATTTGTCGCATCTTGAGTGCTTAATGATAAGATAAAGCTTGTGCCACATCATGAATGCCTCCATGAATGGTATTTTCAAAGAGTTGATGTCTTCGTTGGCATCTTTCATTGCATTTCTGCCTATGACTACTCTTATGGCATAGTTGAACAGCAGTGATGCCGAAGCTACGATGGTAATCGTATATTGTTGCAGCAGAGAGGAGATGGCGATTGCATACACTTGTGCCACGATGTTGAGATGCAGGGCAGCCGCGTCGGCAAATACCAAGAGAGAATAGGTTGTGCCGTGGCTGAGGTGCTTTCTGGTTTCAATGTAGTATAGATGATCGTTGAGCCATGTCTTTCGGCTTGGTGCGTCCTGCAGCAGCGTCGCTTCCTGTTCTGTCGTCGTGGAGGTGCGATGGCGCTCTCCGTATTCGTTGGCAAGGAAATCGTATTCACCACGCAAGTATTTTAGACTTGCGAGGAATCCGTTACCTTCGATGAACATTTGTCGCCGGAACATCATGTTGTGTCCACAGTAGGCGTAAACGGTGCGGCATTGTGCTTCTCGTATTTGTCGCCACCACTGAACTATACGGTCGAAGCGTTCGTAGTCGGTGGAGTGTTCATTGTAGAGTGTTCCGCCGAGTACAAGGTCAGTGTCGTGGGTCGCATGCCGTGCCATTGCTGCGAGCCATTTGTTGTCGACCGGTCGGCAGCTTGCGTCGGTGAATAGAATCCATTCGTGTTTTGCTGCCTTTACGCCAACGGTCAGTGCGAGCTTTCTTCTGCTGATGTAGTGGCTTGACTCTGGAATGAACGTTGTGTAGAGGTTGGCATATTGGTTTTTCAGGCGTTTAAGAGCCTCGGCAGTGTCGTCGGTGGAAGATTCGTCAACCACGACGAGTTCAAATTTGCCTTCGTACTCTTGGTTGAGAAAATGAGGAAGGTTGCGCTCCACCTCTTCCTCGCCATTGTGAATGGCAAGGACTATTGAGATGGAGGGCAACTTATCCGTGTTGTCATAGCTGTCGGTGTCTGTCTTTTTGGGTCTTCTCAGCAGTGGGCTGACGAAGGCAGTGACAATGGCAAGGACGAGCAGTATGCAACCAACAGTTAATGAAAACGTGTCGAATATCAATCCTTTAATTCTTTTAGTGTTTAAACCATTATTTCTTACAATTCTTCATCAGTATAGCCTTTGGGCAGCTGACGACAGTTGTATTGTGAAGCCATTATTTCGCCGTAGGCACCTGCTGATCGCATTGCGATAAGGTCGCCGCGACTTGTCCTGTTGAGTTCAATCTGCTTTGCAAAAACATCGCTCGATTCGCAGATGGGACCTACAACGTCGTAGGTCTCGGGAGCTTCGTTGCTGGAGATGTTCTCAATTTTATGATAGGCTTGATACAAGGCAGGACGAATGAGGTCGGTCATGCCAGCGTCGACAATGGCAAACTTCTTCACCTCTCCCTGCTTGATGTAGAGTGTACGGGTGATGAGAGAGCCGCACTGTGCCACTACAGAGCGTCCGAGCTCGAAATGCAGTTTCTGTCCTGGGCGTAGGCGCAGATGGCGGCTGTAGGTCTCGAAGTATGCCTTGAAGTCGGGCACGGGCAGACGGTTAGGGTGCTCGTAGTCGATGCCCAAACCTCCTCCGACGTTGATGTTCTCAACCTTTATATGCTCAAGTTCAAGCTCTTCCTGAAGGTCGTTGATGCGATTGCAGAGTGCTATGAAGTCACCCATGTCAAGAATCTGCGAGCCAATGTGGAAATGAAGTCCTATGAACTTTACATTTGCCATTTCTTCTGCCTTGCGTATCACATTCACCATGTCGCGCATGGCGATTCCGAACTTATTCTCGGCAAGTCCTGTGGTAATGTTGGCATGGGTATGTGCACCGACATTGGGGTTGATGCGGAATGCCACCTGGGCTGTTTTGCCTTTGGTTTCAGCCAATTCGTTGATTACTTCAAGTTCGGCAAGGCTCTCTACATTGAAGCAGAAAATGCCATTGTCGAGACCGAGATTGATTTCCCAGTCGCTCTTGCCAACGCCGGCATAGACGATACCTGAAGGGTTGAAGCCAGCCTTTATTGCTGCCTCTATCTCTCCACCGCTGACGCAGTCTACTCCAAGTCCTGCTTCGCGAATGATGCGCAGCAAGCTGTGGTTGGCGTTTGCCTTCACGGCATAGTGCACCACGAAGCCTTCGTGGCGTCCTGCCTCTTCATTAATGGTGCGCAATGTCTTGCGCAGCAACTTTGTGTCATAGTAGTAGAAAGGAGTCCTTATGTTTTGGAACTTCTCTACTGGAAATTGACCTTTCATGTGTTTGTATCTTGTATTGGTTGATGAATTATTACTTGTTGAACAGTGTATCGCTGAGGCTCTGCAGTGCACGCTTCTTGTCGCTTTCCTTGATAAGGAATGAGATGTTGTAGTTGCTGCCGCCATAGGAAATCATACGCACTGGAATGTTCTTCATTGCCTCTGTTGCAAGTGTCTCAAAGCCGACATTGCTCCAGTCGAGGTCGCCTACGACACAGATGATGCACATGTCCCTGTCGACAGTCACTGTGCCGTATTTCTTCAGTTCATCAACAATTTCGTTGAGACGACTTGGATTGTCGATACTCATTGAAACTCCGACTTCAGAAGTGCATACCATGTCGATTGCCGTTTGGTAGCTCTCGAAGATTTCAAACACTTTGCGCAAGAAGCCAGTGGCGAGTAGCATTCGGCTGCTCTTAATCTTTATGGCTGTGATGTTGTCCTTTGCAGCAACTGCCTTTATCTTGCCCTTCTCGCTGTAGTTGCTTACTGTTGTTCCTTCTGCTGTTGGATCCATGGTGTTGAGCAGACGTACAGGAATGCCTGCAAACTTTGCAGGTTGAACACAGGTAGGGTGTAGGATTTTTGCCCCGAAATACGCCAGCTCGGCTGCCTCTTCAAAGTGGAGTTGGTGTACTGGGTCGGTCTTGTCGACAATGCGCGGGTCGTTGTTGTGCATACCGTCGATGTCTGTCCAAATCTGGATTTCCTCAGCATTGATGGCAGCGCCGATGAGCGATGCGCTGTAGTCGCTACCGCCTCTGAGCAGGTTGTCGATTTCACCATAGGCGTTGCGGCATATGAAGCCTTGAGTGATGTAAACCTGTGCATCCTTCTGCTCGTCGAGGATAGCAATGAGCTTGTCCTTGATGTATGTTGGATCCGGCTCGGCATTCTTGTCAGTGCGCATGAAGTCGAGAGCCGACAGCAGAGTAGCTTTTATTCCCTGCTCCTTCATGTAGTTTGCCACCATGTTGGTGCTCATTATCTCGCCTTGTGCCACGATGCTCTTCTCTTCAAAGCTTGTGAAGAGCTCTTTGGTGAATGAGCGCAGATACTTGAAGACATCTTGAAGGAATGTGCGTGTTATGTCTTTCCACTCCTGTGTTGAGAAGAGTTCCTCAACATGCTGCATGTATTTCTCTTCGAGCTTGTTGATGACTTCGTTTGCTCCTTCTGGGTTCTTCTTGTAGAGGTAGTTTGAAATTTCGACGAGAGAGTTTGTCGTTCCTGACATTGCAGAAAGGACGACGAACACCTGTTCGCCTGATGATGTCACGAGTTTCGTCACGTCCTTCATTCTGGCGGGAGTGCCAACCGACGTGCCTCCAAATTTCATTACTTTCATATCGCTTGATGTTTTGTTTGTTTATTCTATTTATTAGTCGAACTCCATTTTTATCTTGTTGTAGTCGTTTGTCACCTCTTCGAGATTTCCGTCGGAGCAACGATAGACGATGCCTGGATATTTGTCAAGGAGTGGCAGGTTGTGTGTGCTCATAACAACCGACGTTCCTGTCTGGGATATTTCTCTCATCAGTTTTATGATGTTCTCTGCCGTCTCTGGGTCGAGATTGCCTGTCGGCTCGTCGGCAATGATGATTTTGGGCTTGTTGAGAATGGCGCGTGCTATCGCCACTCGCTGCTGTTCGCCACCTGAGAGTTCGTGTGGCATTTTGTCAATTTTTTCTTCCATGCCAACCTCAGCAAGCACCTCGTTTATACGTTCGGTTATTTCGTCTTTCTTCTTCCAACCTGTTGCCTTGAGTACAAATTCAAGGTTTCGGCGAATGGTTCTGTCGGAGAGAAGCTGAAAATCTTGGAAGATGATGCCCATTTGTCGACGTAGAGCTGGAATGTGCTTCCTTTTGAGCGACACAATATCGTGGTTGAGGACAGTAGCGCTCTCTGCATCCTTTACGTCAAGCTCGAAGTACATTGTCTTGAGCAACGAGCTCTTGCCCGTTCCCACTCTGCCAATGAGGTAGATGAACTCACCCTCGTTGACATTGAAGTTGATGTTCTTCAGTATTGGCTTTCCGTCGGTTTGAAGTACGTTTACTTTCTTGTATTCTACCAGCATAATCTGAATAAAAAATGAAGTGTGAATGAAGAGTGAAGAAAGAAGAATTGCAATGCGAACCTTCAACCTTCAACATTCTCAATGCTTGTGCCAGTTGGGGTCGTGGCGCACTTGCAGTTCTTTTGCCAAGTCTTCAATGCGCAGCCCTTTGCTCGTAAGCAGCACGATGAGGTGGTAAATCATGTCGGAGCCTTCGTAGATGAGTCGCTCGTTTGTTCCGTTGCATGCCTCTATGACTGCTTCGAGGGCTTCCTCGCCCACTTTCTGTGCCATGCGGTTGAGACCGTCCTTGAACAGCGACGTGGTGTAGCTGCCTTCGGGCATTTCCTCGTGGCGTCGGTTGATGAAGTCCTGCAGGAAAGTGAGGAAAAGGAGTGGGTTTTTTTCGTTCGTCTCACCCCAGCACGTGTCGCTGCCTGTGTGGCACGTAGGACCTTGAGGATTTGCCTTTATCAGGAGAGCGTCGTTGTCGCAGTCGACCTTTATGTCGACGAGTTCAAGGAAATTGCCTGATGTTTCGCCCTTTGTCCAAAGACATTGTCTTGAACGGCTGAAAAAGGTCACCTTCTTTGTCTCGACAGTCTTGTCGAATGCCTCCTTGTTCATGTAGCCAAGCATCAACACAGTCTTTGTCGTTGCGTCCTGTACTATAGCTGGCACAAGGCCATCCATTTTCTCAAAATCGATGTTCATATTTGTTTTTTTAGATTCTATACTTTCAAATTATTCTATACTTTATAGAGTTTTATAAGAAATCCTATTTTAAATTCTTACGTTTATGCCTTCTTCCCTAAGATACTGCTTCAGCTCTTGTATGGGAATTTCGCCGAAGTGGAATACGCTTGCGGCAAGGGCGGCATCGGCATGGCCTATGGTGAAGGCATCGCGGAAATGTTCCTTCTTGCCGGCTCCGCCACTGGCTATAACAGGTATCGACAGTTCGTCGGCAAGGCGCGCGAGTGCCTCGTTGGCATAGCCATCCTTCACTCCGTCGTGGTTCATGCTTGTGAACAGTATTTCGCCGGCTCCGCGCTGCTGTGCTTCATGTGCCCACTCAAAGAGTCCACGTTCGGTGCGCTCTCGACCTCCTTTCAGATAGCAGTGCCAACCATCGTCGTCGTTGCGTGCGTCTATGGCACATACGCATACCTGACTGCCAAATCGTCGTGCTATTTCGTCGATGAGCTCAGGTCGTCGTATAGCAGCACTGTTCACACTCACCTTGTCAGCACCGGCGTAGAGAAGTCGTTCAACGTCAGCCAGCTCGTTTATGCCACCTCCAACGGTGAATGGAATGTTTATCTCCGCAGCAACTCGCGTCACCATGTCAGTGAAGGTCTTACGGCCTTCAAAGCTCGCTGTAATGTCGAGATAGACGAGTTCGTCAGCTCCTGCTTCGCTGTATGCCTTTCCAAGCTCTACAGGGTCGCCAGCTTTTCGAAGGTTGATGAAGTTGGTCCCCTTTACTGTTTCACCGTCTTTGACGTCAAGACACGGAATAATTCGTTTTGCAAGTCCCATATTATATATAATAAGGTGTAAGTTCTATTGTTGTCTGCTCCATACCACAATCTCGTCGAGGTCAATCTTGCCTTCGTAAATTGATTTCCCGAAGACTACGGCAGGTATGCCTCGTCTGTTGAGTTCGTAAATGTCCTCGGCTTTCGACACTCCGCCACTTGCAATGAGATGCAGGTTGGGGTAAGCCTGAACAATCTGCGAATAGAGTTCTACTGCAGTGCCTCCCAGCATTCCGTCGCGTGATATTTCAGTGCAGAGCACAGTCTTCACGCCGTGCTTGACGTATCGTTCGAGGAAAGGCAGGAGGTCGGCGTCGGAATCTTCCTTCCATCCGTTGATGGATATTTTCCTGTTGCGGACGTCGGCTCCAAGTATTATTTTGTCTGCGCCGTATTTGTCGAGCCAACCGTCGAAGAGGTCGGGCGCGCTGATGGCAACAGACCCAATGGTGACCATTGCCGCCCCATTGTCAAAGGCCTTCTCAATGTCGTCGTCGGTTTTTATGCCTCCGCCGAAGTCAACGGTCAGGTTCGTTTGCGATGTTATGCCCCTCAGCGCATCTACATTCACAATGTGGCGTGACTTTGCTCCGTCGAGGTCTACGATGTGCAGACGCTTGAATCCCTTGTCCTCAAGCATTTTTGCCATTTCCATAGGGTCGCCGTACACTGTCTTCGAGTCGTAGTCGCCTTTTGTGAGCCTTACGCATTTGCCGTCGATGATGTCTATTGCAGGAATCAGTTCTATCATATTTTCTTAGGCATTTTGTTTAGAGGTCGATGAAGTTCTGCAGAATCCTTGCCCCTACGTTTCCGCTCTTTTCAGGGTGGAACTGTGTGGCGTAGAAGTTGTCCTTGCCCAAGGCTGCACTGTAGGGCAGTATGTAATCTGCTGTGGCTATTGTATCGCCGCACAGTGGAACGTAATAGCTATGCACGAAGTATACGTACTCGTCGCCCTTGAATCCTTTGAACAGTGGCGATTGTGTGTCGGTAATCTGATTCCACCCCATGGCAGGCACCTTTTCATGATGCTGTTTTGGCAGGAATCTCTTCACTTCTGCGTTGAAGATTCCAATACAGTCAACATCTCCTTCTTCGGAATGGCGGCACAACAGTTGCTGTCCGACGCAGATGCCGAAAACTGGCTGTCTGAGGTCGCGTATGACCTCGTCCAGTCGTCGGGCCTTAAGGTATTCCATTGCACTACGTGCTTCGCCTTGACCAGGGAAAATCACCTTGTCGGCCTTGAGCAGCCTTTCGGTATCGTCGGTCAAGTCGGGTTCTATGCCCATTCGTCGCAGAGCATTGACCACCGAATAGATGTTGCCTGCATTGTATTTTACTATGGCAATGTTCATTTTGCTATTCTAACTGAAAATGATTGTCTTGTTGTGGTAGGTGAGGATTTTCCTCTCTATGTGCTTTTTTACAGCTCGTGAGAGAACAATCTTTTCCAGGTCGCGTCCTTTTAGCACGAGGCTTTCAGGGGTGTCCTTGTGTGTTATTCTGACCACGTCCTGCTCTATTATGGGTCCTGCATCGAGTTCGGCAGTCACATAATGGCTTGTTGCGCCTATGATTTTCACGCCGCGCTCCCATGCCTGGTGGTATGGTTTTGCGCCGATGAATGCCGGCAGGAAAGAATGGTGTATGTTGATGATGTGGTTTGGATAGGCCTTTATCATCTCGTCGCTGATGATTTGCATGTAGCGTGCAAGTACGATGAATGTCACCTTTTCCTTTGCCAGCAGTTCCATTTCCGCCTTTTCCACTTCCGCCTTGTTGGAATGGTCTTTGTTTATGGACCATACATAGAATGGAATGTTGAATTGTTCGCCAACATAGCGAAGCTCCTCGTGGTTGCTGACGATGCATGGAATGTCCACGTCAAACTCTCCCGCCTTGTAACGTGCGAGCAGGTCGTAGAGGCAGTGGCTCATCTTGCTCACGAAGATTGCCATGCGCGGCTTCACGTCGTTGAAGTAGAGGCTGCAGGTCATGGTGTACTTCTGAGCGTAAAGGGTGTCGATGTATTCCTTTATCTTGTCGCGTGGAATGAGGAAATTGTCGAGTTCCCATTCCATTCGCATGAAGAATATTCCGTCCTGTCTGTCAACATATTGGTCGAGATAGACGATGTTGCCTTGGTTGTCAGTGATGAATCTGGTCATCTCTGAGATTATCCCTGGTTGGTCGGGACAATGCAAAAGAAGAATCGCTGTTGGTTTCATTCTTTTTTCGTTAACGTTGGTTCTATTCATTTTCATTATTGTCGCCTGAGCGTAGTATTATTGATGTTGCCCCGATGGTGAACAGTGTGCCGTCGCTGATGATGCGTCGCTCCCTGTCGCCAAGTATGACGTTGTCTACAAAAGTTCCTGTATAGCTTGGTCCATCGCGCAGTATGTACTTTAGTTTTCCGTGCTTGTCGCGGCTGACATTTATGGTGCAGTGATTGATGTCAATGCTTGGGTCGTTTGTCTCTATGGGCAATGTGGTTGCACTGCCTTTCATGTACCGTCCAATGGTGTTGTCGCCCATCTTCAATGGTAGTACTTGCTTGTAGTGGAACACATTTTCAATGACAACTATCGACCCTACACCATTCTCGTTGGCATTCTCGTCGACCACCTCTTCCTTTTGCGTGTTGCGCAGCTTTGAAGTGCCTATACGAATGCCGAACTCCTTGCCGCATTCGTTGCATTTGAACACGAGCGACTGTCCTTCGGTGTATTTTGTCTCGTCGAAAGTGATGAAATTGTCACATTTCGGACATCTAACTCTTTTCATTGTCTTCTATCAGTGTGTCATTTTGTAAATCCATGCTTGTTCGAAGTACTTGTTACCCCTAACAACTCTCAAGTCTTTGTATGCCTCTGCTTCTGTCTCATATCGTCCGTAAACGACTCTCACCACCTTATTATTAATATACATATAGGATTTTTCGAGACCTTCCTTTTGCAGCCGCTTTATGAAGTCCTCTGCACCGTTTTTTGTGACTTGGCTTGCAAGCACGATGCAGTATGCCGGTGCCTTCTTCAGCGTGTCGCCTACTGTCGACGACGCTGTCGGCTTTGTCTTCGACGTGGTGTCGGGCTTTGCTTCGCTCCTGTTTGCCACAGCCTTCTTTATCTTGTCGTCGATGTTGCTCGCCACTTTTGCCTTTTCATTGTTTGGAGTGTCGAGGGCGGTGATTTTGGTCAGCAGCCCTGTTCCCATGTCGCTGACGTACACTGTCCCGTCGATGCTGTTTGTCACTGGTGTGGACAGCAGGAAGAAGGCTATGACGGCTGCTGCTGCCACGGCTATGTTCCTGATCCACGAAACCTTTATGCTTATTGTCTTCTCAGAAGTGTCTTCGTCACATTCCGTGCTTTGGTCGTCGAGTGCCGTTGTCGTTTCTGCTTCTTCGTCGGCAGCCTCCTTTTCCGGCAGTATGCCCATCGGCTTTGGCAGTATTGGCGTTTCCTTTACGTTTTCCTCTTTCACTGCATTGACGGTTGTCGCAGTGTCGGTAATCCTCTTCATCTCAAATGTGCAGAGGCCATAAAGGTCTGGCGTGAGTATGCCTGCCTCGCAAGGTTCGAACACTGTGTCGCCTGCATCGTTGATGCTTAGCAATCCGATGTTCTTCAACTCGTAGTGCCCCATTTCGTCAAGTTGCTCCTTCAGCTGGTCGACTTCATTGGCTATGGTGCGCTGAGCCTCGGGGTAGCTGATGTCGTAGGCCTCAACGTATGATTGCACCAACAGCGAGTCGTTGATGTTCTTCAGGTGCGGGTTGAAGCCAAGCGTACGAAGTGGCGGCAAGAACGAACATTCGCTCTCGTCGTATCTTGACTCGACATGGTGTGCCACGAAACCGCCGAAATTGGGCACAATGACACAGTCGTTGTCGAGAAGAAGTATCTCTATATGTCTGTCTAATTCAATCACGAGTGCAAAATTACTCCATTTTTTCGAGAAAACCAAATAAAATTGGGTGTAAAATGATACAATTTCGCCAAAATCGTTTCATATCTCATTTTTAATTGCTACATTTGCACGTTGAAAACAGTAAATACAGCAAAAAATGGAATACATAGATACCGAAATAAAGGGCGTGTTGATTATTGAGCCCAAGGTGTTTGACGACCAAAGAGGTTATTTCTTCGAGGCCTGGAAAAAGGAGGAGTTTGAGAGTCATGCCGGCAAGGTGGACTTCGTGCAGGACAACGAGTCGAAGTCGAGTTTTGGCGTGCTCAGAGGCTTGCACTATCAGAAGGGCGATGCCTCGCAGGCTAAGCTTGTCAGGGTGATTAAGGGTTGCGTACTCGACGTTGCAGTAGATTTGAGGCACGACAGTCCAACCTTCGGAAAGCATGTGATGGTTGAGCTAAGCGAGACGAACAAGAGGCAGCTGTTCATTCCACGCGGCTTCGCCCACGGATTCCTCGTGCTCAGCGACGAGGCAATCTTCACTTATAAGGTCGACAATGTCTATGCTCCCAAGGCAGAGGCAAGCATACGCTTTGACGACCCCGACCTTGGCATCAATTGGCCGATTGACATGGACAAGGTCTTGACCAGCGAGAAGGACCTCAAGGGAGTGTCGTTCCGCGATGCTGAATATTTTTAGAAAAGAACAAAACTCCAGAAAATGAATATTGCTATAGTAGGAACAGGGTATGTAGGACTTGTGTCGGGAACGTGTTTTGCCGATACAGGTGCCAACGTGACTTGTGTTGATGTAGACGAAAAGAAGGTTGAAAGGCTGAAGAACGGTGAGATTCCAATCTACGAACCCGGTCTTGACGAGCTTGTTGCCAAAAATGTCAAGGCAGGAAGACTGAAGTTCACTTCTGACTTGGCGTCTGTGCTCAACGAGCAGGAAATAGTTTTCTCTGCCGTAGGCACTCCTCCCGATGAAGACGGCAGTGCCGACTTGAAGTATGTGCTGCAGGTGGCTCGGACGATAGGAAAAAACCTTACACGCTATCTTGTTGTGGTCACTAAGAGTACGGTGCCTGTGGGCACGGCAAAGCTGGTGCGCGATGCCATTCAGGCAGAGCTTGACGCTCGAGGTGTTGACGTAGACTTCGACGTGGCAAGCAATCCTGAGTTCCTCAAGGAAGGCAATGCCATAAAGGACTTCATGTCGCCCGACAGAGTGGTTGTAGGAGTAGAGAGCGAGAGGGCTAAAAAGACTTTAACGAAACTCTATAAGCCATTCTTGATTAACAATTTCCGAGTGATATTCATGGATATTCCCTCGGCGGAAATGACCAAGTATGCCGCCAATTCGATGCTTGCAACACGCATCTCGTTCATGAACGACATTGCCAATCTCTGCGAGTTGGTGGGTGCTGACGTCAACATGGTGCGTGCAGGCATAGGTTCTGACACTCGAATAGGCCGTAAATTCCTTTATGCCGGTTGTGGCTACGGTGGCTCTTGTTTCCCCAAGGATGTTAAGGCACTGATAAAAACTGCCGACAAGGTTGGCTATTCCATGGAGGTACTGAAGGCTGTTGAACGGGTTAACGAAAAGCAGAAGCACATACTTTTCGAAAAGCTACAGAAGGTTTATCCTGAAGGGCTGAGGGGAAAGACAATCTCGCTTTGGGGACTTTCGTTCAAGCCAGAGACGGACGACATGCGTGAGAGCACTGCACTTGTCATCATTGACCGTCTAACGGAGGCTGGTTGTACGATTCGCGCCTACGACCCGGTGGCGATGGACGAGTGCCGCCGCCGCCGCCCTGACGCTCCCATAACCTACTGCCGCGATATGTACGACGCAGTACTCGACGCCGATGCCCTGCTGCTACTAACGGAGTGGAAGGAGTTCCGTCTACCTACGTGGGCAGTCATCCGAAAGGCAATGCGAGCTCCCTACGTTATAGACGGTCGCAACATCTTCGATACAGAGGAGTTGAATGAAAATGGTTTTACTTATCACTGTATTGGTAAATGAATAGACATTGCTCGTTACTGATACTATCTTTGTTGCTGTTGGCAATAGGTTGCGCTCAAAAGGCACATGCGCCAGCAGACACAAAGGAAGATGATGTGGCAAAAAAGATGCTGCAGGGCATTTGGATTGACGATGAGACGCAGGAGGTGAATTTCATGGTCAAAGGCGACACGATTTTCTATCCTGACAGCACCAGCCAACCTGCAAGGTTCAAGGTCGTAGGTGACACTATAGCCATTGGCGAGCCGCCTTCACGCTATCCCATCGTTAAGCTGACGGAGAATCTGTTTGTCTTCAAAAACCAAAACGGCGAGGAGCTGAGATTGACCAAAAGCGACTCGCCCGATGACAATGCTGCCTTTGAGCACCGTTCCACAATGGTTTCTGTGGTCAGCGAGGTGCAGAAGCGCGACACCGTAGTGACATTCTCCAACGAGCGCTACCACTGTTATGTTACGGTCAACCCAACGAGGTTCAAGGTTCTACGCCGCAGCTACAACGACGATGGCGTGGCGGTAGACAACGTGTTCTACGACAACATAATACACGTCAGCGTGTATCATGGCGGCGACAAGCTGTATTCGAGCGACATTGGCAAGCAGATGTATAGAGTTCATGTTCCTGCCGACTTTCTCAGTCAGTCAATCCTTGGCGACATACGTTTCACACGCATTGACAAGGAGGGTTTTCATTTTGAGACCATCATTGGCATTCCTGAAGAGACTACAAGCTACATACTTGATACTGTGGTGTCGTTTGAGGGCAAGGTGAAGATAACGGAAATGAGGTAGGCTGAGGGCACTGGGGCTTCGAGATTCCTTCGAGATGTGTTCGAGACGCTGTTCTGTTAGATTATACTTTTTGGACTCATTTTTATGCGACTTTCGACGACTTTACTCCGTTTGTTTCCCTTTCGTTAGTGTGCGTATTTTCAGTGTAATTATTGTAATTATTGTAATCGCCATTCACACAATAACAATAATTACAATAATTACAGCGAAATTTACACACCTACATTATCCCCAAGGTGAAAATCTCTCCATGGTTATAACAAGCTTCTTCTTTTATATCGATAAAGCGTCGAAAAGTTTGTTCAAGGCTTCATCGGCATCTTTGCTTTCCTTCAGCAGTGTGACGAATTTGCTTCCGATGATTGCTCCTGCGGCATTTGCCTGGGCACTTTCGAGAGTCTGCTTGTTGGATATTCCAAAGCCAATCATTCGTGGGTTGCGCAGATTCATGGCGTTTATTCGACGGAAATATTCCTGCTTGCTCTCGTCAAAACTCTTTTGTGCACCTGTAGTGGCTGCTGACGACACCATGTAGATGAATCCGTCGGTATGCTCGTCGATGAAACGTATGCGCTCCTCGCTCGTCTCGGGGGTTATGAGCATGACGACGCGAATGTCGTGCTTGTCTGCAACCGGTTTTATCTCATCAAGATAGTCCTTGAACGGAAGGTCGGGAATGATTACACCCGAAACGCCTGTTTCAACGCAGCTTCTGAAGAATTCCTCTATGCCGTAGTTTTGAATGGGGTTGAGATACCCCATGAGGATAAGGGGGATGTTTACTTCGTCCTTGATTGCTGCAAGTTGCGCAAAGAGGGTTTTTACGGTCATTCCATTGCGCAGTGCGGTGGTGGCAGCATCCTGAATGACTGGTCCATCAGCCATTGGGTCGCTGAAAGGAATGCCGACCTCGATGAAGTCGATGCCGCGACGTTCCATTGTCTTGATAACCTCGCCTGTACACTCCAGTTCCGGGCAACCTGCACAGAAATAGAGCGACAACAGCTTACGGTCGCCTTTATTGGCGAATAGTTTGTTGATTTTATTCATAGTTATTCTTTTTGTTTATTTAATTCATTAATGAATGACGAGATTTTCTCGACATCCTTGTAGGCCGGGGCAGTCTCGAAACGGGAGTTAAGGTCGATACCCATCATGAGTGGATGGCTGAAAAGGCTTACCGCCTCAGCATCGTCGGGACCTATGCCGCCGCTAAGTAGGAAGGGTGTAGAGCCGTTGTAATGTTCAAGCACCGCCCAGTCGAACTGCTTGCCGCTGCCGCCTACTGTCTTGCATTTTGTGTCGAAAAGCAGATAGTCGACAATGCCCTCATATTCAGTGGCTTTGCTTATGTCATCTGCATCCCCGACGCTTATCGCCTTCATCAGGCGCACACCCTTGCGAAGTCGCCCGCGAAGAGACATGATGCTCTCTCTGCTCTCTTTTCCATGCAGCTGAATGACGTTTAGGCGGCATTTTCCTGCAATGTCGACAATGTCCCCACAAGGCTGGTCGACGAACACGCCTACACGCTCTATGCCACAGGGAATGGCATTGGCGGCTGTGAGGTCAGCCACATGGCGCGATGACCGTGGCCAGAAAATCATGCCCAACCAGTCGACGCCCGTCTTGGCGACGGCTTGGATGTTGTCGGCATCGCGCATTCCACAAACCTTTATTATCATATCTCGGCAATGAATTGTGCGAGAGCCTCGCCAGGATTGTATTCTTTCATGAAATACTCGCCGATAAGAAATCCGTTGAATCCTGCCTGCATCAGCTGACGTATTGTATGCGGATTGGAAATGCCGCTCTCGCTCACTTTAACAGCCTCTTCGGGCAGCATCGATGCAAGGCGGAAGGAATTGTCGACAGAGGTGACGAACGTGCCAAGGTTGCGGTTGTTGATGCCGCATAGGTCTGGCTCCAAATCGGCGTATTCCAATTCCGACTCGCTGTGCATTTCAAGCAGCACTTCAAGTTGCAGCTCGTGGGCGGTGTGCAGAAGTGTGCGGCACTCTTGCTTGGAGAGTTCTGCGGCAATGAGCAGCACTGCCGATGCACCACAGAGGCGTGCCTGGAACAGCTGATACTCGTCGATGACGAAGTTCTTGTAAAGCACAGGAATGGTGACACCCGACTGCCTTGCCTGTACGATGAACTCGTCAGAGCCTCCAAAGAACTTCTCGTCGGTGAGGATGCTAATGGCAGCAGCACCGTTCTGCTGGTACGACAACGGAATCTGCCTTGCCTGTCCGTCCTCCTTTATCCAACCCTTGGAAGGCGACTTGCGCTTGAACTCGGCAATGATGCCTGTCGGCGAAGCCATGATGGCTTTTTTCATCGAGGCAACCTCATTGACGAGCATCTTCTCCACTTGCGTGTGCAGTTCGCGTTCGGGCAGTTGTAGCTTGAACTTTTCCAGTTCCACCCTTTTGTGGGCAACAATTTCTTCTAATACGTCTTTCATGGTCAGCTGTTCAATTCAACGAATTTCTTGAATGTTGCAAGAGCCCTGCCGCTGTCAATCGACTCGCGGGCAATCTCTATGCATTCAGCTATTTCCTTCTTGCCCTTTTCAAGCACCTGAATGGCAAAGGCTGCATTGGCAAGCACCACGTCCTTCTGTGCCGGCAGGGCGGTGTTGGCAAGCACGTTGTCGAATATCTCCTTTGCCTCCTTCTCGTCGGCACCCGCACGCAGTTCCTCAGGCTTAGTAATGCCGAATCCGAGGTCGGAAGGCTTGAAGATGCGCTCATAGTTGTTGGTGGTCACCTTGAAGTCGCCTGTAAGCGAAATTTCGTCATAGCCGTCGATGCTGTTCACTATTCCGTAGTCGATGCCGATCTTCTGGTAGACATTGCTGTAGAGACGCATCTGGTCGAGGTTGGCAACGCCGAGCAACTGGCACTGCGGCTTGGAAGGATTGACGATAGGACCCAGGAGGTTGAAGCAGGTGGGGAACTGCAGCGCCTTGCGTATAGGGCCAACGAACTTCATCGCCTTGGCGAAGAGCTGTGCATGGAGATAGACTATGCCGCACTCGTTGATGCAGCGGTTCAGCTTGTCGATGTCGTCGGTGAACTTCACGCCGTGGTTGGCTATCACGTTTGAAGCTCCGCTGGTGCTTGTGGCGGCATAGTTGCCGTGTTTTGCCACTTTGTAGCCTGCACCTGCAATGACGAAGCACGACGTTGTGGAGATGTTGAACGTGTTCTTGCGGTCGCCGCCTGTGCCTACCACGTCGATGTAGCGGTCGCAGTCGAGTGGTACGGGTACTCCCGTTTCAAGTATTCCGTCGCGGAAGCCCAGCAGCTCGTCGACGGTGATGCCCCTCATCTGCAGTGCTGTGAGCAGGGCAGTAATCTGTTCGTTGGGAAACTCGCTCTTTGTTATTCCGACCAAGATGTCCTTGGTTTCTTCTCTTGTCAGTTCCTCGTGATTCAACATTCTGTTGAGGATATCTTTCATTGTTTGCATACGGTCAAAAAAAATTATTGATTATTTCTATTTGTAGTTCAGGGAGTTCAAGTAGTCAAAGGAGTTAAAGACAATAGTCTTTTCGCTTCCATTGGAGTATTTTAGGCTTAATCATATGTCTTTAACTCCTTTAACTTCTAAGTATGAAGTTCTTTACCATTGTCTTGCCTTCGGGCGTCAGCACACTCTCGGGGTGGAACTGAATGCCGTGGATGTCGAAGTCCTTGTGTTTCAGTGCCATTATCTGACCCTCGTCGCTCACTGCCGTGACTTCAAGGCAGGTGGGGAAGTTCTCACGGCTCACCACCCACGAGTGGTAGCGACCCATGGTGATGCGCTTTGTCAGCCCTTCGAAGATGTAGTCGTTTGAGAACTGCGTGCCCTCGGTGGCGACTCCATGGAACACGTCGCTGAGGTTCTCCAGTTGTCCGCCGAACACTTCGCCTATGGCTTGATGTCCGAGGCAAACTCCCAAGATGGGCTTCTTTCCTGCATAGGTCTTTATCACGTCGAGCAGCAAGCCCGCTTCGGAAGGTATTCCGGGACCAGGGCTGAGCACAATCTTGTCGAAAGGCATCAGCTGGTCGAGTGTGAATTGGTCGTTGCGTATCACGGTAACGTCTGCGCCAATTTCCTTTATCAGATGACTCAGATTGTATGTAAACGAGTCATAGTTGTCAATGATTACTATCTTCATGATTCTACATTTTTTCTGCCATTATTATTGCTCTGCGCAAAGCGCCGAGCTTGTTGTTCACCTCCTGCAGTTCGTATTCTTCGTCGCTCTTTGCCACTATGCCGCCTCCTGCCTGGAACCATAGCTCACCGTTGCGCGAGACGAAGGTGCGGATTGTTATTGCCTGGTTGAGGCTTCCGTCGAGTCCTATGAAGCCTATGCAACCGCCGTAGGCGCCACGGTTGTGTGGCTCTATCTCGCTGATGAGCTGCATTGCCCTCACCTTTGGGGCACCCGAGAGTGTGCCTGCAGGGAAAGTGTCGATGAAAGCCTTGATTGGGTCGGCTCCCTCGTCGAGTGTGCCGCTGACTCGCGACACGAGGTGAACTACATGCGAATAGTACTGGAGGTCCTTGTAGAAGTCCACTTTCACGTCGTGGCAGTTGCGGCTGAGGTCGTTGCGTGCAAGGTCTACAAGCATCACGTGCTCGGCATTCTCCTTTGCGTCGTTGCGCAGGTATTCGGCAGCCTTGCGGTCGGCTTCGGCGTCGCCTGTGCGCTTCGTTGTGCCGGCAATTGGGTCTATGAATGCTTTTCTGCCTTCAATCCTGCAGTGCGTCTCGGGCGAAGAACCGAAGATGCGGAAGCCTCCGAAATCGAAATAGAACAGATAAGGAGAGGGATTGATGGAGCGGAGGGCACGGTAGAGCTTGAAGTCATCGCCTTCGTATTTCTGAATGAATCGGCGTGCTATGACTATCTGGAAGACGTCGCCTCTGAGACAGTGCTTTATGCCGCGTCGGATGTTTGCCTTGTGCTCGTCGTCGGTCAGTGGTGAAGTGGTGTCGCCCACGGGGTGGAAGTCGTATGCGTGGACATTAGCCTTGTTCATCTGACGTAAAATGTCGTCGAGGGCACTTTCATCGCCTAAGGTGACTATTGTCAGTTTGTTGTTGAAATGGTCGAAAATGATGATGTCGCGATAGAGAATGTACATCATGTCGGGAGCATCGTTCTTCTCCATTGTAGTGTCCTTCACGTCTATGTCCTCGAAGTATCTGACAGCATTGAAGGCTGTATAGCCATAAAGCCCACAGAACGAGGAATATTCTCCCTCTACGTTAAAGCGGCTGATGAATGAGTTTATCGCCTTGTCCGACTTGTATTCCTTGTTCACCGCATGGCGTGTCGTCTCGCCGTTGGGGAAGGTGCAGATGGCTTCGCCATGGCTTATTGCCACCGATGCTATTGGATTGATGCCAATGAATGAGTGGCTGTTGTTTGAGTCGTGGTAGTCGGAACTCTCCATAAGCGCACTCTGTGGATAGATGTCCCTGAGGCGCATGTAGATGCCCACTGGCGTGTATAGGTCGGCAAGCAGTGTTCGGCTTGCGGTTTTATAATTGAATTCTTTATCCATAAACAAGAACTTTAATACTTTATTTTTTAATTCTTTAATTGCAATTTTTGAGTACCTCAAAAATTGCCATACTCTCCAGCCATTTTCTTGTTAGCCAAATATGTCTCAACGTCCTTGTCGCCGCGTCCGCTCACTGTCAGCACTACAACGTCTTCGGGATTGAACTTCATCTTTGGCAACACACCCAATGCGTGTGCACTTTCAAGGGCAGGAATAATTCCCTCGGTGCGTGTCAACTCGTAGGCGGCTTTCACTGCCTCGTCGTCGTTGATGCTGAAAACGGTGGCACGGTGTTGCGATGCAAGGTTGGCGTGCATTGGTCCTATGCCAGGGTAGTCGAGACCTGCGGAAATGCTCTCCGCCTCAATTATTTGTCCGTCGGGCGTTTGCATCACAAGAGTTCTTGAGCCATGAAGAATGCCGAGCCTACCGGCGTGTATTGTGGCGGCGGTGTGACCTGTCTCAACTCCCTGACCGCCAGCTTCTGCCAGCACAATCTTCACTCTCTCGTCGTCAATGTAGTGGTATATAGTTCCTGCTGCGTTTGAGCCGCCGCCTACGCAAACCATGAGGTAGTCGGGATAGTCGCGGCCTATCTTCTCCACCAGTTGCTCTTTAATCTCCTTTGATATGATGCTCTGCAGGCGGGCTACAAGGTCGGGGTAGGGATGAGGTCCTACTGTAGATCCTATTATATAAAAGGTGTCTGAAGGGTGGCAGCACCAGTCGCGTATTGCCTCGTTGGTGGCATCCTTCAGTGTCCAGTTGCCTGTCTTCACTGGTCTTACCTCAGCACCGAGCATCTTCATTCTTTCAACGTTGGTATGCTGCCTCTCGACGTCGAGTGCGCCTTGGTAGACAACGCATGGCATGTCCATCAGTGCGCAGACAGTGGCTGTGGCTACTCCATGCTGTCCTGCACCTGTCTCGGCAATGATGCGTTTCTTTCCCATTTTCTTTGCAAGGAGAATCTGTCCTATGGTGTTGTTGATTTTGTGCGCGCCTGTGTGGTTAAGGTCTTCGCGCTTTAGATAAAGCTTGCAGCCATAACGCTCGCTCATGCGCTTTGCAAAGTAGAGTGGTGATGGACGGCCCACGTAGTCGCGCAGCAAAGCCATGTACTCTTCCTGAAATTCTTTAGACTCAAGAATGGGCAGATACTGCTCTCTGAGTCGTTCTACTGTGGCATAGAGGATTTCGGGAACATACGAGCCGCCGAACTCTCCATAAAAGCCTTTTTCGTCAACTAAAAACGATTTCTTCATATTCGTGTCTATTTTATTTTTTGTTATTTCTGCTAAAAAATAAGGCTCACCGCGTTAACGATGAGCCTTGTGCTATAATGTACTGACAAAATACACAGCTTCGTATCCCGCGATTATTTGAATCTCGAGTTACGCCACCACCATGTATTGTTGTTAAGATTGTACATATCCTTTTGCTTTTTTTTGTTTATCGCTGCAAAATTACACATTTTCCGCGAAACGACAAACTTTTTGCCCATTTTTTTTATGATTTGACATAAAAAAGTTGATTTCACTCCCAATTTGCAATCCTACACCTTATTAATTTTATATATTACGACAAACAAAAAAGGTTGGAACAGGACGTTCCAACCTCATGCTACTAATCAATACGAATTAGCAAATGCGGATTCGTTTTTGTAAAACCGAGGCAAATATACGGTTTTTCTTAATATGTTCCAAACTTTCTGCCGTTTTTTTTAGGGAAAAGGCAGCTTTTTAACATTTCGTCAATAAAATACGGTAGAATTACATTCTTTTTACAGCAAACGAATGTTCCCGTCCTCACAGTCGATGAGTTCTTCGTTTGTCATGTAAGTCACGATGTCTGCAAGCAGATTGAAGTCAACGTCGAGTTGCGTAAGCTGGTCAATGGGATGTGGCTTTTTGTCTGAGAGGTATTGCTTGACGAGGTTGAATACGCTGAGCCATTGATCGCTGGGACTTGAAGGTTGTTGAGCCACGCAGACGTCGCATACATGGCAATCTTGATTCGACGTTTCTCCGAAATATGCCAACAGTTGTCTGCTTCGGCACATCTTGTCGTTTTCCGAATATGCGATGATTGCCTTTGTGCGTTCTATGGCTTTCTCTAATCTTGTTTCGTAGACACTTGTTGGAATGACGAGCCTCTCGCTGTCTTCCCTTCTTTGGGTGTATCTGATGTGTGGTATTGCCTTGCGTGGGATGTAGTGCAGTATGTTCTTCTGACTCAGTTGCTTCAATATGAAGTAAACCATGTTGCGCTCCAGCCCAAGTTGGTCGGCAAGAAGGCTTTCGTCGATGAACATGTAGTCGACGAACAACCCTCCGTAATTGCGCAGCAGCTTTTCCACGACGAGGTCTTCCTGTGGCGAATTGTTGCGCAGACGGTAGAGTTCGTCACGTTGTAGAATGAATTTCAAACGCGACATGTTGTCGTCGTCGTCAGTGTATTCGAGGTAGCCTGATTGTTCAAGAATCTTTATTGCTGCAATGGCCTGAGCCGGGAAATGTCGGAAAATGTGGCAGAACTTCTGGACGTTGAATTCAAAGCGGCAGTTGTAGCCGTCGCCTAATGCTATTTGAAAGAAATAGGCAATGTCGTCATACACCTTCCTTATGTATTCTTTCTCAGGGAAGCTCGCCTGTATCTTCTTCAGCAGATTGGACTTGTCATGACCGTCGTAAAGGAGAAAGGAGTAGGACATTTTCCCGTCGCGGCCGGCTCGTCCTGCCTCCTGAAAATATGCCTCTATGCTTGTTGGACATTCGTAGTGTATTACAAGACGCACGTCAGGCTTGTCGATGCCCATGCCAAAGGCGTTGGTGGCTACAATGGTGCGAATGTTGCCGCTCTTCCAGTCTTGTTGGCGCCTGTTCTTGTCTATGGTGTCAAGCCCGGCATGGTAGTAGGTGGCACTGATGCCTTTAGAGTTGATGTACTCGGCTATTGAGCTGGCGTCTTTTCTTTTTTGTACATACACTATTGCGCTTCCCTCTATGCCATTCAGCAGTTGGACAATGTCTTCAAGGCGATTGACAGGTCTTCTGACTATGTAGGCGAGATTTGGTCTTTGGAAACTCATTCTGAAGACGTTGGGTTTCCTAAAGCCAAGTTGGTGCATGATGTCGTCTATTACGGCAGGCGTGGCTGTTGCTGTAAGTGCGAGAACGGGAACGTCGGGAAACAGCTTGCGGAAAGAGGAAATCTGCAAATATGACGGACGGAAGTCGTAACCCCATTGGGTTATGCAGTGTGCTTCGTCAACGGTAATGAAACTTACTTTCGCATGCCTTATCTTCTGGAGGAAGTAGTCGGACGACAGGCGTTCGGGTGAAACGTACAATATTCGGTATGCACCGAAGATGCAGTTCTCGAGTGTTGAAATGATGTCGTCCCTCGACATTCCAGAATAGATGGCGGCTGCCCTTATTCCACGCCTTCTTAGGTTCTCTACCTGGTCTTTCATAAGGGCGATGAGTGGTGTGATGACTATGCACACACCCTCAACAGCCAAAGCCGGAACTTGGAACGTCACTGACTTGCCTCCTCCTGTTGGCATTAATCCAAGAGTGTCGTGTCCTTGTCCTATGCTTTGGATGATGTCGAGCTGTATGCTGCGGAAATTGTCGTAGTGCCAGTATTTGCGAAGTATTTCACGATACTGTCCGCTGTTAAAATCTTCAACTTTCAACTTTCAACTTTCAACCTTCAACCTTCAATCTTCAACCTTCAACCTTCAATTTTCAACATTCGACGGTTTGATGTCCTCAATCTGAAGTTGCACCTCGCCATGCTTATATGCGTTTTCTTCAATGGTGTAAACAATGTCGAAGCTGCGCTTGCTCTTGATGAAGAGGGCGGAACTGCTCTGCCCAAAGGCTATGCCATTCATCACATTGCTCGATTTGCTGTCGACGAGTTCCAACTTGATGTGCTCTTGCATCTTTCCCACTACCTTGCTCGTGCCGTAGTCGTAGACGTTGTGGGTGCAGAAGAGCGGTTTGGGGTTGAAAGGACCGTGGGGCGCAAACTTCTTTAGGTCGGAGAGCATCTTCTTGGTAATGTCCTTGAAGTCGATTTCCTCCTCAATGTCGAGTATGGCTTGGGTTTGTTCGGGCATAATGTGGTCGTTGACGTATTTTTGGAATCGCTCCCTGAAGGCAGGAATGTTTTCCTTCTTCATGGAAAGTCCTGCGGCATAGGTGTGCCCTCCGAAGTTTTCGAGCAGGTCGCGGCAGCTTTTAATGGCATCGTAGATGTCGAACCCCGCTACACTGCGTGCCGAGCCTGTTGCCATTCCGTCGACTATTGTCAGAACGACGGTGGGGCGGAAATATAGTTCGGTGAGTCGAGATGCGACAATGCCGATGACACCTTTCTTCCAGTTTTCTCCATAAAGGACAATGGAAGAGAGGTGATGCTGGTTTTCAAGTTTTGAAACAATGAGGTTCGCCTCTTCTGTCATTTGCTTGTCAATGTCCTTCCTCAGTTCGTTGTAGCCATTGATTTGGCTTGCTTCGAGCAGAGCCGCCTTCAGGTCGCGCTCAACCAGGAGGTCTACGGCTTCCTTTCCGTTCTGCATGCGTCCGGATGCATTGATGCGAGGTCCAATCTTGAACACAATGTCGCTCATAGTAATCTCCCTTCCCGTGAGTCCGCAAATCTTTATGATTGCCTTTAGCCCTACCGACGGGTTCTGGTTCAGCTGCTTTAGGCCATGGAAAGCCAGTGTGCGGTTTTCGCCTGTCACTGGAACAATGTCGGAAGCAATGCTTACGGCGCAGAAGTCAAGCACAGGCATTAGTCGCGAGAATGGAATGCCATTGTTCTTGGCGAATGCCTGCATGAACTTGAAGCCTACCCCGCAGCCAGAGAGGTGGTGGAACGGGTAGGTGGAGTCTTTGCGTTTTGGATTGAGGATAGCCACTGCTGGCGGCATTTCCTCGTCGGGCACGTGATGGTCACAAATGATGAAGTCTATGCCAAGTTGCTTGGCATAGGCAATCTCGTCTATGGCTTTTATGCCACAGTCGAGCACGATGATAAGTTTTACACCTTTTTCCTTTGCCTCGTCGATGCTCTTTCGGCTCACTCCGTATCCCTCGTCATAGCGGTCGGGAATGTAGTACTCAATGTTAGAATAGAACTGTTGCAGCACTTTGTAGACAAGTGCTACCGCAGTACATCCATCCACATCATAGTCACCATATACCATAATGCGTTCCTTACGTCCCATGGCATCGTTGAGTCTGTCGACTGCAATGTCCATGTCGTTCATAAGGAATGGGTCAATAAGTTCGCTCAGCATCGGTCTGAAAAAGCGCTTCGCCGCTGATTCGGTCTTTATGCCTCTTCTTATCAGCAGGTCAGCCAAAATCGGGCTCATGCCGATTTTGTCAGCCAATTCCTTAGCTGCCTGTTTTCTTTCGGTTGTAGGTGTGTCGTAATTCCATTTGAAATGCATTTATATTGTTTTTATTTTCTTCTGTTATGGTGGCTGATTGTTCAAGTGTGTACAATCGGCGTGTAAAGTTACAAATAAAAATCAATATATAAGCAAAAATGGCATCTTTTTTTTGATTTTTTATAAAAAAGGTAGAAGGTAGAGACTACCTTCTACCCTCCAAAACTCTCTACCCTTTAATTATATCCCCAACTTCTTGCGGATATCCTTAGGTATGGCATTCTTGTTCACCATGAAGTCCATGGTGTTGTCAGCTATGAAGGCCTTGGTCATATACCAAATGCCCTTGTAGTCGCCAGTCTCACCCCATGAGTTCTTCACCATGTAGTATTCTTTGCCGTTCTGGTCCTTGGCAATGCCAAAGATGAGCATTCCGTGGTCGTCGGTCAGCTCCCAGTTGTCGTAGCGCTGCTGACGACGCTCCTGTGTAGGAGTAATTTCAGGCACTGTGCAGCCGAGTGAGTCGATAAGTGCTGTCTTCTTCGACTTCTCCAGGCGCATCCATTTTGCCATGTCGCTGCCCTGGAGGCTCTCCATCTCCTTCACGTCGTAGGCGTAGGCAAGTCCCTTGCGTGTAAAGCCTTCCTCGCTGACGTCGCCACCCCATGCTATGGTGTAGCCTTCGTTGATGGCGTTGTCGATGACGCGCATCATCTCGTCCATAGGCAAGTTCCACGAGAGTGGGAAACGCCAGTTGTCCTGTACTTCTACCGCAAAACGTGTGTAGAATGGGTGGTGTGTGTAGGATGTGATTGTCACATAGTCGTCGAAGTTGATGCCAAGGCTCTTGGCGAAGCTCTGAGGAGTGTACTGCTTGCCCTCGTATGTGAATGTCTCAGGACACTTGCCGAGATAAGCGTCGAGAATGCCTTGCAGTCCTACCTTCCACTGTGTGGAGAGCTTCTTTTGGTTGCCCTTTGCCACGGCTGCCACGTATGGCTCCATTACTGCAAAGAACTCGTTGAAGTTGTTCAGCGAGTCGCCGTAGAGTGAGCCGGGGAATGGCATTGCGTCCTCTGGGCAGATGCCGTAGTTCTGCATGCAGAAGAGTGGGTCGTAGCACGAGCCTCCCTGTGAGAACTGGCAGTCGCCGTGGAAGCGTACCACCTGAATGGCACGGTCCATATAGGTCTTGTTGGCAACAAACGACTCGCAGAGATCGTAAGTCTTGCCGGACTTCTTCAAGATCTCTGCCTCGAAATACGACAGAGTGGAATAGTCCCAGCACGTGCCACTACGATTCTGGTCCTTGATGCTCGTAATCTTGTTCTCCTTGATGGTTGTGAACACAGGCTTGTTTTTGTTGTCGCCTTCTTTCTTCTCTTGTGCGCTGGCGCCCAAGGTCACGAGGGCGGCAAGCGACAGCAACATTAGTTTTTTCATGTCTTTTCCGTTTTGATTATTTAATGAATAATGTTTTAATGCTCCCTGTATTTCTCGATGTATTCCTCAACGTCCTTTGGATGATAAGGAATGAGGTTCTTGCCCAGGAAGCGGCAACCGTCCTTGGTGATGAGGATGTCGTCTTCGAGGCGTATTCCGCCAAAGTCCTTGTAGGTTTCAATCTTGTCGAAGTTGAGGAACTCGGCACAGTGTCCGCTTGCCTTCCAGTCGTCGATGAGCGACGGAATGAAATAAATTCCAGGCTCGTCGGTCATTACGAAGTTCTCCTCAAGGCGGCGACCCATGCGCAGGCAGTTGGTGCCGAACTGCTCAAGGTTAGGACGTGTCTCCTCGTCGAAGCCGACGTAAGTTTGTCCAAGGCCTTCCATGTCGTGAACGTCCATGCCCATCATGTGGCCCAGGCCGTGAGGCATGAACATGGCATGTGCGCCGGCGCGTACTGCCTCCTCGGTGTCGCCCTTCATCAGTCCCAGTTCCTTCAGCTTGTCGGTCATCAGTCTGCAGACGTTCATGTGTACGTCCATCCACTTCACCCCTGGCTTTGCCACCTCAAGGGCATAGTCGTGGCAAGCCTCAACGATAGAGTATATTTCCAGCTGTCGCTGGGTGAACTTCTTTGATACTGGTGATGTTCGTGTGTTGTCGGAGCAGTAGTCGTTCAGCTCGCATCCGCAGTCGCACAGTGCCAGGCGACCTTCCTGAAGGATGTCGTTGGTAGGAATGCCGTGCATTATCTCGCCGTGCTGGCTGAAAATGGTTGGGAAACTGTTCTTGGTGGCGTGTGAGAGTGCCACGCTGTCGACAATGCCACCGACGTATTTCTCAGAGAGTCCCGGACGAATGGTGCGCATGGCTGTGGTGTGCATCAGATAGCCCACCTCGCATGCTGCCTCTATTGCCTCTATCTCCTGTGGCTCTTTCGTGGCGCGCTGCTTTACCACAGCCATGATCAGTTCGAGCGATGCCGCTTCGCGCTGCTTGCTTGGGTGAATGCCGAGCAAGTCCATTATCTGGATCATGATGTCATGGCGATAGGGCGGGAGGAAGTGGATCTTGCGACCTGTGCGCAACGCCTCGTCGCAGATGTTCTTCAGTTCCTTCATTGGTGCAGAG
Source organism: Prevotella sp. (assembly GCA_051869235.1). Classification (GTDB taxonomy): domain Bacteria; phylum Bacteroidota; class Bacteroidia; order Bacteroidales; family Bacteroidaceae; genus Prevotella. Next base: position 6,585 of record JBJEAS010000034.1, on the reverse strand, counting down.
TTTGTCACTCCAACCTCCGATGCAAGGTTGCTAACGCTGTCCACAGAACCATACCATACGATGTCCTCAATGTCAATGTCGTTGCCGATGAGGATTTCACGGTCGTTGTCTACGTCGACGACGCCAACGAGTCCGTCGCGGTGCTGTCCGAAGTAGTACAGGAACGATGAGTCTTGACGGAACGGATAGTATGTGTTGTTGGGGTAGTTCATTGGCGACTCGTTGTTGCCGAAGAACACGATGACGCCACTCTTTACAAGCTCTTTCAGCTTGGCTCGGCGGCTGATGTAAGTCTCTCTGCTGAACATGTTTTTTTTAATTAAGTTGAATTTTCATATAAATTTTATACGCAAAGGTACTTGTTTTTTTTGAAAAAGCAGTATCTTTGCACCAAATTTTTAACTTTTATAGGCTATAATTATGCTAATTAACAGAAATACAGGTCTTGTGCTTGAAGGTGGAGGCATGAGGGGTGTCTTTACCAGTGGTGTTCTCGACGCCTTCATGAAGCACGAGTTATATTTCCGCTATGTGGTTGCTGTGTCGGCGGGGGCGTGCAACGGACTCTCTTATGCAAGCCGACAGCCTCGCCGTGCCCGCATCTCAAACATCGACATGCTTGTGAAATACAACTATCTTGGCATCAGGCACCTTGTCACGCAAGGGTGCATCTTCGATCCTGAGCTGCTCTACGACCGCTTCCCCAACGAGATTGTGCCTTACGACTACGATACCTATTTCTCCAATCCCACAGTGTTCGAAATGGTGGCAACCAACTGCCTCACCGGCAGGGCCGAGTATTTCGTTGAGAAGTCGGGAAACAAGCAGCGCCTTCTCGACGCTTGCCGTGCCAGCAGCAGCCTTCCTTATGTCAGCAAGATTGTTGATGTCGACGGTCAGCCATACCTCGACGGAGGCATTGTTGACAGCATTCCAGTGATGCGTGCCATAGAGACGGGGCATAAGCTCAACGTCCTGGTGCTAACCCGCAACCGTGGCTATCGCAACACGAGTCGCGACCGCAAGATTCCACCTTTTATATATAAGAAGTATCCTCGTCTGCGTGTTGCCTTGAGTCACCGCATTGCCGTCTATAACCGCCAGCTTGAGATGGTGGAGCGGATGGAGGACAGTGGCGAGGCATTGGTCATCCGCCCGCTTCGTCCCATGGACGTTGACCGCATAGAGAAAGACCCCGTAAAGCTTGAAGCCCTCTACGAGGAAGGCTTCTGCCTGGGTGAGGCGTTTTGCGAGAAATACATGAAACTATAATCTGACTTTCCCCTACCGTAAAAGTCCGCGACAGTCTGTTTGAAGTATATTTCACGGCGTGAAATGTACGTTTCACGCCGTGGGATGTACATTTCACGCCGTGCAACATACGTTTCACGCCGTGAAATATAAAATCCTTGGGTATTATAAAAACATATCTTCGTAATATGTAATTTTAGTTTCGCATTTGCTCAACTTATGGAGTTAGAAGGAGTTAAAAGAAGTTATCGCTCCCTGTGGTCGCTAAAGAAGATAAAGGACAATAGTAAAAGCCTGGCTTAGACATATGTCACTTATCTCCTTTTATTTTCATTTATCTTCCATTATCTACTTGTGAAAGTTCAGTATGTAATAAACGATTAATTATGGTATGGGAGAGAGTCAATTGTCGAACTGTTAACGAACTAATTGTTAAACGTTAATTGCTGTTTTGTAATCTTTTGCTTCTCGGCTTCCTTCGAGATGCCTTCGAGATGCCTTCGAGACGAATACGAGAGCTTCGCATTTGGTTTCACAGTGCAAAGGCACGAAAATAATTTCATATTTGCAACTTAAACTTAACTCAACAACTAAAAATGCGTCGCTTAGTTGTGTCAAAGTGTCAAAGTGTCAAAGTCAAAGTGTCAAACTAAGGAAAATGATGCATACACCCTACCTTGCAGGGCGTTCCATTCAACCGTACAGGTCTAATATATTTCAGAATGCTCTTCAATTCTTCAAGACGCTCAGGGTTGTTCTTAACTTCTTGTTTCAAATGTCTGTCTATCAAATAGGTAATCGTATAAAAGCCACCAATGGACAGGTAGAAATGACAATCTGATTTTGAACATCTATCGAGAATCGTAAATATCTTTTCAGAGTATTGCCTTTTCTCTACAAACTCAACAAGCACATTCCCATCCATTTAACAAAACAAGTCATCGAGGGTCAGTTCGCTTTGGATTGTGTGCCGGCCCTCGTTGTGCTCTACACCCTCTGAGGTTATCATTGTCAGATGGAGAGTCTTGTCGGTTGAGGTGAGACTTCGGAAAGCCTCGCGACGTTCTGCCAGTCTGCGGGCATAATCCTGGGATATGGAGAATTTGCCGCTTACGTATTTCATCTCACACAGGTTGATGGTCTTGTCGCCACGATTGATGATAAGGTCTATCTGTCCGCCTCGATGTTCCTTGCCGTTCTTGTCGGTGAATGCCTGCCATGAGAAGGAGCATACGTTGGCGAGTATTCCAGAAATGCCGAGAGAGATTTTTATTTGCTGGATATGATGCAGGCAAACTTGCTCGAAGGCATATCCTTGCCATGCAGATATGTCCATCTGCCGATGGCTCCAATAGTCAATGTCGCCACCGTTGTATGACTTTACATATCGCAAATAGAATAAGGTGTAAAGGTCTGTCAGCTGATACATCATGTCGCGCTCATTGCGTCCGAAGGCGGAATAGCGTCGGATGAAGTCGCAGTTGCACAGGTCGGCAAGCACTTCTGAGAAGAATCCCGAGTCCTCGCATTTCACTTCGCCGAGAATCTCCTTGCGTGTCATGCCCTTTAGTTTCCTTGCAAGACATTCCACAACCTTGCGATACAGGCTTGATTCCTTGAACAGGGATTTGAAAAGAAATCCGTATTCCGTGCGCAATGGGGAGTTGTCGCGGAAGAATAGGCGGTCGATGTTCTGTGCCACACTCTCTGATTTCCTTAGCATGTCGAGATAGAATGGAGTACCGCCAAGCGACATATAGGTTTCAACCACTTGCTTACGTCCGAATGAGAACCCGCGTGACAACAGGAATTCCTCGGTTTCGGCTAGATTAAACGGACGAAGATATATCGGCATAGTCACACGGTTGTGCAGGCCGCCCTTGTTGCCGAGAAGTTTGTTGGTCATCCAGGTGGTGGCAGAACCGCATACAATGAGTTTCATATTGTCGTGTTTTGACACCCATTCGTTCCAGAACAGTTCGAATGATTTTAGGAATCGAGAGCGTGGAGTGTCCAGCCATGGCAGTTCGTCGATGAAGATAATGATTCGCTCCTGTGAAACCTTGGTCTCAAGATATGATTGCAGGGCGAAGAAGGCTTCCATCCAGTCTTTGGGTGTCTTGACCTTTCTGCCTGAATAACTTTCAAGCTGGTGGGCAAAGTTGGTGAGTTGTTCCTTGCGGGTGCCTTCATATATACCTGTCATATAGAAGTCGTATTTGTCACCGAACAGTTTATCGATAAGGAATGTCTTCCCAATACGTCTTCTTCCATATACCGCGGCAAACTCAGCCTTGTCGCTTGCATATAGTTCTTCGAGAATCTGCATCTCATGCTTTCGTCCGATTATTCCGTTTCGCATAATAGATATTATTAACGTGACACATCATTTAGAATGCAAAGTTAATGCTTTTTTTTGAATTGCCAAAGAAAAATGCGTTAAACCACTACGGTAACCCCTAAAAAATGGGGGTTACCGTAGTGGTTCAGCGTGTTTGTTAACAGGGGACAGACTCCGTTCATGTACAGAAAGTAGGGTAATATCAGTCTTTCAGCAGGTCGGGGCGCAGCCTTTGGGTACGTTCCATGGCTTGGTCAAATTCCCATTGCTTTATTTTTGCCTCGTTGCCGCTTAGCAGTATCTCCGGCACTTTCCAACCCTTGTAGTCGGCGGGTCGGGTGTAGATGGGAGCTGAGAGCATGTCGTCCTGGAAGCAGTCGGATAGTGCGCTCTGCTCGTCGCCTATTACGCCTGGAACCACACGCACTATTGCGTCAGCCATCACCGCCGCAGCCAGCTCGCCGCCGGTGAGCACATAGTCGCCGATGCTTATCTCTCGCGTTATGAGGTGTTCGCGAATGCGGTGGTCGATGCCCTTGTAGTGACCGCATAATATAATAAGGTTGCCCTTCAGCGAGAGGTCGTTGGCAATGTGCTGGTCGAACTTCTCTCCGTCGGGCGAGGTGTAGATCACCTCGTCGTAGTCGCGTTCTGCCTTCAATGCCGATATGCAGCGGTCGATAGGCTCACACTGCATCACCATTCCGGCAAATCCGCCGTATGGATAGTCGTCCACACGGCGCCATTTGTCGAGGGTGTAGTCACGCAGGTTGTGTAGATGTATTTCCGCCAACCCTTTTTTCTCCGCCCTTGCAAGTATGGATTCGTGTACGAATCCTTCAATCATTTCGGGCAATACTGATATTATGTCTATTCTCATGCTGCAAAAGTACGAAAAATAGCTTAAAAACGTGCCGATATAGTATTAAAAAAACTAAAACTTTGCCATACGGTAATATCGATAATTCAAATAAAATGATTACTTTTGTGTCAAAATTCTAACCCATTAAACAGTAATAATTATGTCGAAAACTATTGATTTACAAATTGAGAAGAGCCGTGTGCTCATTGAGGGATTGAACAAGAACATCGAGACGCTTCGCGATAAGGGCATTGAGTCGGAGGCTCTTGCGTCGATGGCCTCTGACCTTGACAGGCTAAAGGTTGCCAACGACGAGTGCGACAAGATTCGTGAAGAGCTGTCACAAAAGGTGAAGGCGATGAACGAAATCCTTGCAGGTGTGAAAGAGGCGTTTGCCGAAAAGAAACGCATCATAAAGGTCAACTATCCGCAGGAGCAGTGGTTGCGTTATGGTGTTCAGGACAAGAGATGATTTTCCTAATAAGGAGTTAATAAGGAGTTAAGGAGTTAAAGGAGTTAATAAGGAGTTAAGGAGTTAAGGAGTTAAGGAGTTAAAGGAGTTAAGGAGTTAAGACAAATGTTTGTGCGCTGTCAGCTTTAGCTCATAACTAATGTCTTAACTCCTTTAACTCCTTAACTCCTTAACTCCTTATTAACTCCTTAACTCCTTAACTCCTTAACTCCTTAACTCCTATATTAAAATAGGTGTATTACTGCTTCGCCTTCAGCAAATCGCGGATTTCCGCGAGCAGAAGTTCTTCCTTTGAAGGAGCTGGAGGAGCAGCCGGCTTCTCTTCTTCCTTCTTTTTCTTCTTAGCCAGTTTGTTGATGCCCTTTACAAGCATGAAGACACAGAAGGCGATGATGGTGAAGTCTATTATCGTTTGAATGAACGCACCGTAGTTGATGGTTGCCGCCGTAAGTTCCTCGGTTCCGATTTTTACTGTAGGCAACTCGCATTTCAGGTCGGAGAAGTTCACTCCGCCAATCAGCCAACCAATAGGCGGCATAATGATGTCGTTGACGATAGAGGTGACTATTTTGCCGAACGCACCACCTATGATAACACCGACAGCCATGTCAACAGCATTGCCTTTAACGGCAAATTCCTTGAATTCGTTTATAAATTTACCCATACTTTTGATTTTTTATAATAATTAATATATAATTTTGGTGCAAATTTAAAAAATAATTTGTAACTTTGCGCCCGAAAAGAAGAAAAAAATGCTTTGGAGGCCAAAAAATCGGTAGAAAGCTGATGAAACAGAGGTTTTTCCTTGGCGTTAGGTACAATGAATGTATATTTTAACCCTTTAAAATAAATAAAGAAGTAAAATGATTAAGATTGGTATTAACGGATTTGGTCGTATCGGCCGTTTCGTATTCCGCGCAGCTCAGACTCGCGACGACATTCAGGTTGTAGGTATCAATGACCTTTGCCCAGTAGATTACCTCGCATACATGCTGAAGTATGACACAATGCACGGTGCTTTCCAGGGAACTATTGAAGCTGACGTAGAGAACAGCCAGCTCATCGTTAACGGTAAGAAGATCCGTGTGACAGCAGAGCGCAACCCTGCCGACCTGAAGTGGAACGAGGTTGAGGCTGAGTACGTTGTTGAGTCAACAGGTCTCTTCCTGACACAGGAGAAGGCACAGGCTCACATCGAGGCCGGTGCAAAGTACGTTGTAATGTCAGCTCCTTCTAAGGACGCTACTCCAATGTTCGTATGCGGTGTAAACTTCGACAAGTATGAGAAGGGCACACAGTTCGTTTCTAACGCATCTTGTACAACAAACTGCTTGGCTCCTATCGCCAAGGTCCTGAACGACAAGTTCGGCATCACAGACGGTTTGATGACAACTGTTCACTCTACAACAGCTACACAGAAGACTGTTGACGGCCCATCAATGAAGGACTGGCGCGGTGGTCGTGCTGCTTCTGGCAACATCATCCCATCTTCAACAGGTGCTGCTAAGGCTGTAGGTAAGGTTATTCCTGAGCTGAACGGCAAGCTGACAGGTATGTCAATGCGTGTTCCTACTCTCGACGTTTCTGTTGTTGACCTCACTGTCAACCTCGCTAAGCCTGCTACATACGCTGAGATTTGCGCAGCTATGAAGGAAGCTT
>JBJEAS010000033.1:0-18876 GCA_051869235.1 Prevotella sp. | reverse complement strand
ACGAAAATTAGTTATGCAATTTATTGCATAACTAAGAAAAAAGTAGTATCTTTGCTGCGTGTAAAGAAAATTGGCGGTTTGCACCCCAGTTTATCCATGAGTGGGGCGTGTTTTAGCCTGAATTATTAACCGAATGTTTACAATAATGAAGAAATGGTTGTATGTGTTGTGGCTTGCCGCAACGGTGATTTTTGCCCTGTCGTCGTGCAGCGACAAGGAGAGTGCTGAGCCTGCAGACTTCAAGTGCGTGTTTGACGCGCTGGATTGGGGCGAGGGAACGACGACGTACGTAATTGGACACAAGAGTCCTGACACGGACGCTGTGTGCTCGGCTATAACATACGCCTACCTAATGAAGGCTTTGGGATATAAGTGCGAGCCGAGGGTGGCAGGGAAGCTGAACAACGAGACGAAGATGGTGTTGGCGAGGTTTGGCGTAGAGGTGCCAAAGGTGATGGACAACGCCGACGGCGAGCGAATGATAATGACGGACCACAGCGAGCTGCAGCATGCCATAGATGGAATGGACAATGCGAAAATACTGCAGATAATAGACCATCATGCGCTGGGCAGTGCCGTCACGGCGGCTCCACTCTACTGCCGCATAATGCCGGTCGGGTCGACTTGCAGTGTGGTCTATACGGGCTTCAAGGAATATGGGGCAACGATAGACAAGGCCATGGCGGGACTGATGCTGTCTGCCCTGCTCAGCGACACGAACAACCTGACCTCGACAACGACAAGCGCCGTGGACAGCATGATGTATGCCGAGCTGTTGCCCCTGACGGGCATTGCCGATGCTGAGGGCTACTACAAGGAAATGGCTGACTCGTTGGCTTCGTACACGGGAATGACCGACGAGGAGATATTCTTCTCCGACTACAAGGACTACAGTGCGGAGTCGGTGGGCAGGGAGATAGGTGTTGCCGTGGTGAACTCGCTCGACGAGGTGGCTCAGGTGAGCCTGCGAAACAGAATGTCGACATTCATGCCCACTGCCTTGGAGCAGAGGGAACGCGAGATGGTGTTTGCCATGATAGTGAACAAGACCGACAACTATACCGACATAATCTATTATGGCGAGGGAGCGAAGGAAGCCGCCGAAATGGCTTTCGGCAAGTCGGATACGGACTACATAAGGTGTGAGGGGCAGTTGACGCGCAAGACCGACTTCATTCCTGCCATAAGCGAGGCTTTGAAGGTTGAAGATTGAAGGTTGAAGATTGAAGGTTGAAGATTGAAAAAGCCGTCGCAAACGGCTGCGACGGCTTCATTTAGAATTTAGTATGATAATGTAGGTAGTATAATTACAAGTGTGATACTCTGCCGCCGTTGGGGCGATAGTCTACGACGATTTTCTCAAAGACTATGGCAGGGTCGTTGGGACAGAGCGTTACGGTGTGCATGTCGTCGGCGGTTGCCTCTATCTCCAACTCTACGGTCTTGTCAATCACTCGGGAGGCGATGGTTGGATAGTAGATGCTGTAGATGTTTTCCGGCTTCTCGTTGAGTTCGGCATTGAAATTTACGGTGACTGGAGTGCCGCCGTCAACGGAGACACTATAGGTCAGTCCGCCCTTGTTGAGGAAGTCGAGTGTCGACTTTGTTACGACGTGCAGCCTTGCCTTTCCTGCTTTTCCCTTGAACTTGTAGCTTATTGAGGCTCCTGCGACCGATGCCTTGTAGGGCATGAGGGTCATGGCACCCTTGCCTTTGCCCATGAATGGGATTAGGGTCCATTTCGCCTCCTTTGAATCGATGCAAGAGGTGTAGTCGGGGGCTTGGAGGGAGATTATTGAGGGGAGACCATGTGCTGACGCGCATGGCACGGGGGCTGATGGGCTGAGGGGGGTGGCTGCTGAGGTGCAGCTCGTTTCGGTGCGATGGAGTTTGGGACAGGTGTCCTTGGGGAAGTTGTCGTTCCACGAGGTGTAGCCGATGTGTTTCTGTATCATCATGCCGTTCCACTTGCCATTAGACATGGTGAGGTTGTACTCGGCGCAGAGCATTGAGTCGCGCTTGAATGCCTTCTCGCACTCGTCTGCCCAATGGTTTTGTGAGGGGCATCCCTTTTCGTGGGCACGCAGGTTCATCGCCTGGGCATAGTACATCTGATGGAGGTTAGACATTGCCTGAACTGGGAAGAGTATGATTTGGCGATAGGCATCGCGCATGTTGTCGGGCAACGAGGCATATTGTCGCAGCGCGTCGAGTTCAAGCTGCTTGTATTGGCTGATGACGGTCTGCCAGTCGCCGTTGTCGATGTCGTAGGTGTCGGCATTGAGCATCTCGGCAGTGCAGCGTCCGTTGTATTTACAGCAGAGGTTGAGAATGCGAGCCGCCTCCTCAGCCTGACAGCATCCAAACTGCTGGCGGCAGAAGCGAAGGGTGTGGTCGGTGATGTGTCCCGCATCGAATTCGCGTGGATTCCATGCCATGTCGAGGAACATCTGTATGGGGTATTCCATTGGCTTTAGGTCGCCAACGTTGAGAATCCAAAGGCGGTCGATACCGTAGTCGTAGGCAAGGGTGAGCTGTTCCCACATGTTCTGCGTCGGTGTGGCATTGAGGAACTTGCTGTTGCGTGGAGCACCGACGTAATCGACATGGTAGTAGAGTCCCCAGCCGCCCTTGTGCTTCAGCTCCTTCTCGGTTGGCACACGTCGTACGTTGCCCCAGTTGTCGTCGCAGAGCAGCATGATGATGTCGTCGGGCACACGCATTCCCTTGTCGTAGTAGTCGAGGACCTCTTTATATAAAGCCCACACCTGTGGGGTTTCGCTTGCTTTCTTGCCCGTCACCTTGGCAATGATCTTTCGTTGGTCGGCAACGACCTGTTCGAGCAGTCGGGTGTCTGCCTCCTCGCTCATTGCCTCGTCGCCGTCGCCACGCATACCTATTGTAATGAGGTCCTCAGTACCCTTTGCACGTTCCATTCCTTCGCGGAAGAAGCGTTGTATATTTTCCTTGTTGGTGTTGTAGTTCCATGGCCCCCACTGTTCGCGCTGGCGAGCGTATTCCTGGTGGTTGCGTGCCATAGGCTCGTGGTGCGAAGTGCCGACGATTACTCCCATCTCGTCGGCAGTCTTGCCGTTGAGAGGGTCGTCGGCATAGAAAGCCCAGCCCCACATGGCAGGCCAGAGCATGTTGCCGCGCAGACGTAGGATTAGTTCGAATACGCGCTCGTAGAAGCGGTGGTCGCCGAAGTCGGTGCCGTAGGTGTTCTTAACCCATGTGGTTAGGCAAGGAGCCTCGTCGTTGAGGAAGATGCCACGATAGCGCACGGCGGGCTCTCCGTCGGTGTATGTTCCCTTATTGACATAAATGTTGCTGTGGCGTTCGGTGGGAACGTCTGCCCACCAGTTCCAGGGCGAGACGCCAAGTTGGCGCGAGAGCTCGTAGATGCCATAGATGGTTCCACGGCGGTCGCTGCCGGCTATGACAAGTGAGCCGTCGTTGGTTGTGGTTATAATGTATTTCTCGTTTTTCCCTTTCAGTTGCTTTTCGTCGATGATGTTGACCTTAGCCAATGCGTTTATGGCTTCAGAGTAGCCCAAAGTGCCGATGACAATCTTCGCCTTTGGACTTTCTGTCAGCTTTGCTTTTGTGTCGGTGGTAGCCATCTCAATGTCGTTCACCAAAGTCTTGGCGGCGCGCATCACGCCTTTGCAGTCGTTGGCGTCGACATGGACATCGATGACTTTGTTGTCGTTGAGGCAATGGTCGCCGCCTGTGAAGCTTACGAAGCGGTCGGCGGCAGCTGCCGTCAGTGTCATGAAAAACGCCGTAAGGGCGAGAAGAGTCTTTTCTAATTTGGTCATTTCTTTTTGCTGCTATGTTAGTAACGTGATGCAAAATTACGCATAGAAGTTCGTTCCGCCTAACAAAAGTGGTTGAAAAATTGTAGAATGAAACAAATATTATTCTTTTAGATACATTTACCGATGCAGTGCTACGGGAAATATGTGTACCTTTGCATCATTATTATGAAATAAATTAAAATACAATTATGAAGATAAAACGATTTTTTACTGCAGTGGCAATGCTGATGGCTGTCATTGCTGCACAAGCAAAGGGAGGAAAGGATGGTGGCGAGTGGGTTGCTACATGGGCGACTGCCACCGAGTTTACAGGAAAGGGCGACATGCCCAAGAGCGGCACGCTGACCGAGAAGGCTATTCGTCAGATAGTGCATGTTTCAATAGGTGGAAAGACAATGCGCCTGCATCTGTCGAACGAATACAGCAAGGAGCCTGTGGAGATAAAGTCAATATTCGTTGCCGACATAGAGGAGGGCAACGACATAAAGACTGAGGACATCGGCATAGCCATAAAGCCCAAGACGGCACGCTATCTGAAGTTCGGCGGCAAGAAGAACATCACCATAGCGGGAGGCGAGACGGCGGTAAGCGATGCGTTGGCATACGACTTGAAGCCTCTGCAAAGGCTTGCCATTACCATCAGCTACGGCAACACACCGGTGAACGCAACGAGTCACCGCGGTTCGCGCACCACCTCTTATATAATAAAAGGTGAGGCGAAGCCAAAGACTGTCTTCGCCGACATGGAGCGCGAGGACCACTGGTACAACATTGCCACCATAGACGTGGAGGCTGATGGACGCAGCGCAATAGCATGTATTGGCAACTCGATAACCGACGGACGCGGAACAACGACAAACCTGCAGAACCGTTGGACCGACCGACTGGCAGAGACGCTGCAGCAGAACGAGGCTACACGCAACCTTTCGGTGCTGAACCTCGGCATAGGCGGCAACAGCGTCTTCTACGGCGGACTGAGCGACCCTGCCGTAAAACGCTACGACCGCGACTGCCTTGAACAGGCGGGTGTGAAGACGGTGGTAGTGTTTGAGGGAGTGAACGACCTTAGCGGCATAAATGGTGATGCAGAGGCAAGGGCGACAAAAATAATAGAATGCTACAAGGAGTTCATACGCAAGGCGCATGAGCGTGGCATGAAGATTTACGGTGCCACGATCACACCGTTTCTTGGCAGCTTCTACGACGACGGCGGTTTCTTCCGCGAGGCAGCGCGTCAGACGATAAACAAATGGATTCGCGAGAGCGGAGAGTTTGACGGCGTGATAGACTTCGACAGCATAATCCGCAACCCTGCCGACCCTTCGAAGATGAAGGACGAATACCACTGCGGCGACTGGCTGCACCCGAATCCCGAAGGATATAAGGCGATGGGAGAGTTTGCAGGGAAAATATTTAGTGGGGAGTGATTACAAAGGAGAGAGGAGAGAGGATAGAGGAGAGAGACCATGTGCTGACGCACATGGCACGGGAGCTGAGGAACTAATCTCACTCCTCTCTCCTCTCTCCTCACTCCTCTCTCCTCTTTTCTCTCTCCTCTCTTATTTACTATACTTTTTCTCAATGTATTCCTCGTACTCGGCAATCTCACGTTCTCCGACGTGGGCAAGACCGTAGTGCTCATCGTGCTGGCTGTAGTCGAGACCAACGCGCTCGCTGTATTCAGACACTCGCATCGGGATGACTTTGTCGATGAGCCAATAGCCGAGGTAGCTTACTATGAAGGTGTAGACGATGACTATTGCTACGGCAACAAGATGGTAGAGGAAAATTGTGAAACCTTCGGGCGTGCCAGCTACGAGCCCTTCCTGAATGAAAATGCCTGTGAGGACAGTGCCGAAGATACCACCAGTACCGTGGGTTGGGAACACGTCAAGTGCATCGTCGATGCGTGAATGGCTGCGCCAATAAACGGCGGTGTTGCAGATGAGTGTTATGACAAACGAGATGAAGATGCTCTGACCTACAGTGACGTAACCAGCCGAAGGTGTGATGGCAACGAGACCGACAACGCAACCTACGGCAGCTCCCATAGCAGAAGGCTTGCGGCCACGCAGGCAGTCGAAGAATATCCATGCCATCATTGCCGTTGCCGAAGCCGTATTGGTGTTGAGGAACGCCTTTACGGCAATGCCGTCGGCATGGAGTGAGCTACCGGCATTGAAACCAAACCAACCCAACCATAGCATTGCTGCACCAAGCAGTACGAATGGAATGTTGGCTGGCTCGCTGTTGCGCGTTGATGTCTTGCGGCGACCAAGAAAGATGGCTCCTGCAAGGGCTGCCACACCCGACGAGGCATGAACGACGATACCACCGGCGAAGTCTACCACGCCCCACTTGAGGAACAGTCCGTCGGGATGCCATGTCATGTGGGCGAGTGGGCAATAGATGAACACGAAGAAGAACATCATGAAGAACATATAGCCCGAGAACCGCACACGCTCGGCGAAAGAACCCGTGATGAGCGACGGCGTGATGATGGCGAACTTCATCTGGAACAAGGCATAGAGAGCCAGTGGAATGGTGGCACCGCCGAGAATCTTTCCAGTTGGAGTGGTGTAGACATCACCACCAACATTGTTGAACATGAGGAAGGTGGTAGGGTCGCCTATGACTCCGCCAATGTCGTCGCCGAAGCAGAGGGAGAAGCCGAAGACTACCCACAGTACGGAAATTATTCCCATGGCAATGAAGCTCTGCAACATGGTGGAGATGACATTCTTGGCTCCCACCATTCCTCCGTAGAAGAAGGAGAGTCCAGGTGTCATCATCAGCACGAAGATGGTGGCAGTTATCAACCATGCCACGTCGGCGGCATCTATCTTTGAAAAGTCGCACTCGAACGATGGTTCCGGTGCGAAGAGACCTGCAATGGCTATGATGACCATTGCGGTCATGAGGATTATCCAGCGTTTTTTCATAATTCTTTTTTTGTAGGGGGTGTAGGGGGTGTAGGGTTTTGTAGGGGGTGTAGGGTGGGGGAAGCTATTTTACATAGGCTTCGTCGTGGACACCGGCTACGGCGCGACCGCTTGGGTCGTTGAGATTCTTGAACGAAGCATCCCAGGCGAGGGCTTCGGCTGTTGAGCAGGCTACGCTCGGCACACTTGGTACGGTGCGGGCGGCGGAGTCGCTTGGGAAATGCTCGGCGAAGATGGAACGATAGTAGTATTCCTCCTTGTTGCGTGGAGGATTGATGGGGAAACGCTCTGCTGCGTGTGCCATCTGCTCGTCGCTCACCTGGTCGGCGGTAATCTGCTTCAAGGTGTCAATCCATGAGTAGCCGACACCGTCGCTGAACTGCTCCTTTTGTCGCCACGCTACAGCCTCGGGCAGCATGTCGGCAAACGCCTCGCGTACAATTTTCTTCTCTATAGTCTTGCCAGGGCACATCTTTGCCTCAGGGTTGGTGCGCATCGCCACGTCGAGGAACTCCTTGTCGAGGAACGGCACACGGCCTTCTACGCCCCATGCCGAGAGACTCTTGTTGGCACGCAGACAGTCATAGAGATAAAGCTTCGACAGCTTTCGCACAGTCTCCTCGTGGAAAGCCTTGGCATCAGGAGCCTTGTGGAAATAGAGATAGCCGCCGAAGACCTCGTCGGCACCCTCGCCCGATAGTACCATCTTGATGCCCATCGACTTGATGACACGAGCCAAGAGGTACATCGGGGTTGAGGCGCGGACGGTGGTCACGTCGTAGGTCTCGATGAAGTAAATGACATCGCGTATTGCGTCGAGACCTTCCTGAATTGTGTAGTTGATTTCATGGTGTACGGTACCAATGTGGTCGGCTACCATCTTTGCCTTTGCCAGGTCGGGAGCTCCTTTCAGTCCCACGGCAAAAGAGTGGAGCCTCGGCCACCAAGCCCGTGATGCACTGTCGTCCTCTATACGATGCTCGGAGAACTTCTCCGCAACGGCACTGATGACTGATGAGTCGAGACCACCGGAAAGCAACACGCCGTAAGGCACATCGCTCATCAGCTGACGTTTTACTGCATCCTCAAGTGCATCGTGTATGTCCTGAACACTTGCGCCATTGTCTTTCACCGCGTCATATTGCATCCAGTCGCGGGTGTAGTAGCGCTTCATCTTTCCTTCGCGACTTGAGTAGTAGTGTCCGGGGAGGAACACCTCATACTCGTCGCAGTTACCTTCGAGGGCTTTCATTTCGCTTGCGACATAGACTTTTCCGTCGTTGTCGTGTCCGATATATAGAGGTATGACGCCAATAGGATCGCGTGCGATGAGGAACTCATCCTTCTCTGCATCGTAGAGCGCAAAGGCGAAGATACCGCTCAAGTCTTCCAAAAAGTCTATACCTTTCTCACGGTATAGGGCGAGAATGACTTCACAGTCGCTGCCAGTCTGGAACTGGTAACGGTCGGCATACTGCTTGCGCAGGTCCTGATGGTTGTAAATCTCGCCGTTGACAGCCAAAATCTGCTTCTTGTCGGGGCTGAACAGGGGCTGCTTGCCTGATTCAGGGTCGACGATGGAAAGGCGTTCGTGGCAGAGTATTGCCGAGCCACCGTTGTAGATGCCGCTCCAGTCGGGTCCACGGTGACGGATTTTCTGACTCATACGTAATGCCTTTTGTCTCAGTTCAGGAGTCTGTTCCTGAATGTTGAAAATTGCTACAATTCCACACATATTATTTTATTCTTTTTTTGTTATTTGTCGTTTGCTTTGTATGATGATAATTGAAGGTTGAACATTGAATTGCTGCGCGCAACTAAGGCGCAGCAATTCAACTTTCAATATGCAATGTTCAATTTAGTTGAAGCAGCTCTCTCCGTGCTCGTAGATGTCGAGACCCTCTTCCTCTATTCTCTTGTCTACTCTCAGACCTGCAATCTTCTTGATGCCGAAGAACAGAACCACGCCTGCTGCGGCTGCCCACAAGTCGATGGAGACAACGCCGAGTGCCTGTGCACCGAAGAAGCCCCAGCCACCGCCGTAGAAGGCACCGCCGTCGAGTGCGAAGAGGCCTGTTGCCAATGTACCGAATATACCGCACACACCGTGTACTGAGCTTGCACCTACTGGATCGTCAACGTGCAGCTTGCTGTCAATGAACTCGATAGAGAATACCAACAATATACCTGCCACGAGCCCGATGATGGCTGCTCCGAGAGGTGATACGAGGTCACAACCGGCGGTGATTGCCACAAGACCTGCGAGAACACCGTTAAGTGTCAGCGAGAATGAAGGCTTGCCGTATTTTATCCAAGAGGTGAACATTGTACCGATGCCACCTGCTGCTGCCGCAAGGTTGGTGGTGAGGAACACATGTGAAATGGCTACTCGGTTAACTTCGCCAGAGGCTGCAAGCTGTGAGCCGGGGTTGAAGCCAAACCAACCGAACCAAAGAATGAACACACCGAGTGAGGCGGTCAGGAGGTTGTGGCCAGGAATGGCGCGGCTCTTGCCGTCCTTGCCGTATTTGCCAAGACGTGGACCAAGGGCTATCGCTCCTACGAATGCCAGTACACCACCAACACTGTGTACGATGGCAGAGCCTGCAAAGTCGTGGAATGTTGCGCCGAAGGTTGTCATCATGAATGATGTCTCGTCGCCGTTCATCAGCCAACCGCCGCCCCAAGTCCAGTGGCCTGAGATAGGATAGATGATCAGTGAGATGAAGAGTGAATAGATGCAGTACATGGAGAACTTTGTGCGCTCAGCCATTGCACCAGAGACTATCGTAGCCGCAGTGGCACAGAAGACAGTCTGGAAAACGAGGAATCCCTCTACAGGCAGGTCGCTCTCGTAGAACGAGAAGTCGCCGAAATGAGGCATTCCGATGAATCCTTCACCGCCACTGCCAAACATGAATCCAAAACCTAAAAGCCAGAACAGAATCGAACCAAACATGAAATCGACGAAGTTCTTGAACAATATGTTTGCCGTGTTCTTGCTGCGTGTGAAACCAGCCTCGCAGAGAGCGAATCCCGGCTGCATGAAGAACACCAGCATAGCTGCAAGCAGCATCCATACGGTATCTACAGAAAGTGACAGGTCTGCCACAGGGTCTGTTGCTAAAAATATGTTCGTCATAATCGTATCCTTTTTTAATTGTGTTATTTTGTTGATTTTGTGTTGTTATTATCCTAATACATATCGTGGAGCTTTATTTCTCCTGCTCGGCATTATAAAGTGCAATGTCGCCTCTCTCGGCTGTCCTGATGCGAACGGCATCCTCAATAGGAATGATGAAAATTCTGCCGTCGCCAACCTCGCCGGTGTGTGCCGCCTGCTGAATGGCTGCCACGGTCTTTTCTACATTCTTGTCGCGTACAACTACATTTACCAATACGCGCTCGATGCAGCTTGTGTCATACATTACGCCACGGTAGATTCTCGCCTGGCGCATCTTGCCCTCACCTCTTACATCGTAGTATGAGAACCACTCGATGTCGGCGGCAAGCAGTGCTTCCTTTACATCCTCGAATTTCGTTTTGCGGATGATTGCTTCAATCTTTTTCATGTTGATACTCCTTTTTTAAATTGATTAATGACGTTTTGTTATCTTTCGGGTGCAAAATTACTACTTTTTGTCAGTAAATACAAGAGAAATGATGCAAAACGGCAAAGAAAAACTCAGTTTCTACGATTTTTGTCAATGCAAACGTATTTGTTCTTTCAATTTGAAAGGATAAATATGCGTTTTTATTTCAATTTGTTATTTTTTATTTTTTTCTTGGTGAAAAGAAGCTAAAAAGCCTTGCAATTTCTGACATTTTGTTGTAACTTTGCAGCGGAATTAGAACAAAAGTATAACATTAACATAAAATAAGTAGCAAAATGACAACAACCGTCAAGTTCACCAAGATGCATGGGGCAGGCAATGACTACATTTACGTCAATACCTTATTATATAATATAACCGACCCCTCAAAAGCAGCCATCGCATGGAGTGCCCCGCATACGGGTGTAGGTAGCGACGGCTTGGTGCTTATCGGTGAGTCAAAGATGCCCGAGGCAGACTACTCGATGCGGATTTTCAATGCCGACGGTTCGGAAGCCATGATGTGCGGCAACGCATCGCGATGCATTGGCAAATACCTTTTTGAAAAGGGAATCACCGACAAGACGGAGATAAGGCTTCTCACTTTGTCGGGAATTAAAATACTCAAGCTGCACCTTGATGCCCAAGGCAAGAAAGTGGAGAGCGTCACGGTAGACATGCTTGAGCCGGTGCTTGCCAACAGGAAGCAGATGGCAAGCGAGGAAGGGGCGATGACAGACGGACTGGTTGACGTGCTGGACTGCGAGTTCCGTGGAACATTTGTTTCAATGGGCAATCCGCACTTCGTCATTTTCGTTGACGACATCTCGAAGATTGACGTCGCCAAGTATGGCAAGGCACTCGAATACGACCCGCTGTTCCCCGAACGCTGCAACATTGAGTTCGCACAGGTGCTCGCAGACGGAAAGATTCGGACGCGAGTGTGGGAGCGGGGCAGCGGAATAACCATGGCTTGCGGAACAGGAGCTTGTGCAACGGCCGTTGCGGCGGCTAAGACAGGACGGGCAGGCAGAGAAAGCGACATCGTCATGGACGGCGGAACACTGCACATAAAATGGAGCGAGGCTGACAACCATGTGTATATGACAGGTCCGGCGGCTTTCTCTTTCGAGGGGGAGATAGAACTCCCATGAATTTTGGCAAAACTTCAACAATCAATATAAAAAAGAATTTAAGTATATGGCATTAGTAAATGAACATTTCCTGAAATTGCCGAACAACTACTTGTTCGCAGACATTGCAAAGAAGGTGAATGCCTTCAAGGTGTCGCACCCGAAGGCAAGCGTCATCAGCCTCGGCATAGGCGACGTAACCCAGCCTCTCTGTCCAGCGGTGATAGAGGCAATGCACAAGGCTGTGGACGAAATGGCAAACAAAGACACTTTCCGTGGCTACGGTCCTGAGCAGGGCTACCAGTTCCTGCGCGAGGCTATAGTGAAGAACGACTTCCTGCCACGAGGCATACACCTCGACCCAAGCGAGATTTTCGTCAACGACGGAGCAAAGAGCGACACTGGAAACATTCAGGAACTGGTGCGCTGGGACAACAGCATCGGCGTGACCGATCCCATTTATCCTGTTTATATCGACTCGAATGTGATGATAGGCCGTGCCGGAGTGGTGGAAGACGGCAAATGGAGCAACGTGGTTTACATGCCATGCTCGGCAGAGAACAACTTCACCCCGCAGCTTCCCGACAAGCGAGTAGACATCATCTATCTCTGCTATCCAAACAATCCTACGGGAACGGTGATAACGAAGGAAGAGCTGAAGAAGTGGGTGAACTATGCCATAAAGAACGATACGCTCATCTTCTATGATGCTGCATACGAGGCATACATTCAGGATCCGGACATTCCCCACTCAATCTACGAGATAAAGGGAGCGCGCAAGGTGGCGGTAGAGTTCCACAGCTATTCAAAGACGGCTGGCTTCACTGGTGTACGTTGCGGATATACCGTCGTTCCAAAGGAGCTTACGGCAGCCACACTGACTGGAGAGCGCATTGAGCTTAACCACCTTTGGAACCGTAGACAGTGTACGAAGTTCAACGGCACAAGCTACATCAGCCAATGTGCAGCGGCAGCGATTTACACACCGGAGGGCAAGCAACAGGTGAAGGCAACCATCGACTACTATATGACCAATGCGAAGATAATGTACCGCACGTTGACGGAGCTTGGACTTGAGGTTTATGGTGGACGCAATGCTCCTTACCTTTGGGTAAAGACTCCCGACGGCATGGGCAGCTGGAAGTTCTTCGAGCAGATGCTCTACGAGGCTCACGTAGTCTGCACGCCAGGCGTAGGATTCGGACCTGCGGGCGAAGGCTATATCCGCCTCACCGCCTTTGGCGAGCGCGAGGACTGCCTTGAGGCAATGGAGAGGCTGAAGAAATGGCTGAAATAATGAGGAGAGAGGAGAGAGGAGTGAGGAGAGAGGAGTGAAGTGAGAGGATAACACAAACACAAATTAAAATAGTACGATTATGAAGAACTTAAAAAGATTGGGCTTCGCTGCCTTCATGATGATGGCAGGAGCAACAGCGATGACAGCACAGGACAACGTAGAGACAACTGTTTCGGCTGATGTAGTAAACCAGTACATCTGGCGTGGTACAAAATGTGGTGAGGCAAGTTTCCAGCCAACACTTGGTGTGGCATACAAAGGACTCTCGCTCTCTGCTTGGGGAAGCACAGAGATTTCCAATTTTGGAGGTTCAAAAGAGTTTGACCTTACTCTCGGCTACTCTACAGGAGGCTTCAACATCGGCATTACCGACTATTGGTTTGACGGTGGCGACACAAAATACTTCAAGTATGGCGCACACTCCACTGCCCATATCTTTGAAGGCAACATCGGCTACGACTTCGGTCCGCTCTCGCTGCAGTGGTTCACCAACTTCGCCGGAAGCGACTACAAGGACAACGGAAAGCGCGCCTATTCATCTTACGTTGAACTCAACGTGCCCTTCAAGCTTGGCGGCTTGGGTTGGGATGCTACCATCGGTGCAGTGCCTTTCGAGGACAACGGAGTTTATGGCAACTGCGACGGCTTTGCAGTGACAAACGTCTCGCTGAAGGCTGCAAAGGACATCAAGATTACCGACTCGTTCTCTGTGCCGGTATTTGCGCAGATAGTAGGAAATCCGCACGACCAGAAGGCGTATTTCGTATGCGGGTTCACACTGATTCCGTAATTTATGGAGTTAAGGAGTAAAGAAGTTGGGTTATCAAGGTTCAAGCACATGTGTTAACTCCTTGAACTCCTTAACTCCCCAAAGAAAACAATAACAACAACAAACAAATAAAACTTTTGAACAATGGCAAATTTAAGATTTCAGGTTGTAGAGGAGGCTTTCAAGAAGAAGCCACTCGCTGTAGAGGTACCAACAGAACGTCCCTACGAGTATTTCGGTAAGTATGTCTTCAACCGTGAGAAGATGTACAAGTATCTGCCAAAGAACGTTTATGAAAAGCTGATAGACGTAATCGACAACGGCTCACGCCTCGACCGCTCAATAGCCGACGCTGTGGCTGCCGGCATCAAGCAGTGGGCTGTAGAGAACGGCGTGACACACTATACACACTGGTTCCAGCCTCTTACCGAGGGAACTGCCGAGAAGCACGACTCGTTCATAGAGCATGACTTCAAGGGCGGTATGGTAGAGGAGTTCAGCGGCAAGCTGCTCGTTCAGCAGGAGCCTGACGCTTCGTCATTCCCATCGGGTGGTATCCGAAACACTTTCGAGGCTCGCGGCTACTCTGCCTGGGATCCTACATCGCCAGTGTTCATCATCGACGATACGCTTTGTATTCCAACCATTTTCATTTCATACACAGGTGAGGCTCTTGACTACAAGGCTCCACTGCTCCGCACTCTCCACGCAGTGAACGTTGCTGCCACCGACGTGTGCAAGTATTTCTACGACGACGTTAAGAAGGTGCAGAGCAACCTCGGTTGGGAGCAGGAGTACTTCCTCGTCGACGAGGGACTCTACTCAACACGTCCCGACCTGCTGCTCACTGGCCGCACACTGATGGGTCACGACTCAGCAAAGAACCAGCAGATGGAAGACCACTATTTCGGTACTATTCCAGATCGTGTTCAGGCCTTCATGAAGGATCTTGAGATTCGTGCCCTCGAACTCGGCATTCCTTGCAAGACACGCCACAACGAGGTGGCTCCAAACCAGTTTGAGCTTGCTCCTATCTTCGAGGAGACCAACCTCGCCGTCGACCACAACATGCTTCTGATGTCGCTGATGAAGAAGGTGGCACGCAAGCACGGATTCCGCGCACTGCTTCACGAGAAGCCATTCGCCGGCATCAACGGTTCGGGTAAGCACAACAACTGGAGTCTCTCTACCGACACCGGCGTGCTGCTCCACGCTCCCGGCAAGACTCCAGAGGACAACCTCCGCTTCGTAACCTTCATCGTCGAGACCTTGATGGGCGTTTACCGCCACAACGGTCTGCTGAAGGCTTCCATCATGAGTGCCACCAACGCACACCGTCTTGGAGCCAACGAGGCACCTCCAGCAATCATCTCGTCGTTCCTCGGCAAGCAGCTCACCGAACTGCTCGACCACATCGAGGCTTCGGATACAGACGACCTCTTCGCAATGGCCGGCAAGCAGGGCTACAAGATGGACATTCCAGAAATTCCTGAGTTGCTCATCGACAACACCGACCGCAACCGTACTTCTCCATTCGCCTTCACCGGTAACCGCTTCGAGTTCCGTGCCGTAGGTTCTGAGGCAAACTGTGCTTCGGCAATGACAGCCCTGAACGCTGCTGTGGCAGAGGCGTTGGTAGACTTCAAGAAGCGCGTCGATGCTGCCATCGCCGATGGCAAGGACAAGACCAAGGCTATCGTAGATGTTCTCCGCGACGACATCAAGGCCTGCAAGCCTATCCGCTTCGACGGCAACGGCTACAGCGACGAGTGGGTTGAAGAGGCTACAAAGCGTGGCTTGGATGTTGAGAAGAGCTGTCCAGTCATCTTCGAGCGTTATCTTGACGACTCGAGCGTGAAGATGTTCGAGAGCCTTGGCATCATGTCGAAGAAGGAGCTTGAGGCACGCAACGAGGTGAAGTGGGAAACATATACGAAGAAGATTCAGATTGAGGCACGCGTCATGGGCGACCTTTCTATGAACCACATCATTCCTATCGCCACACACTACCAGTCGATGCTGGTGAAGAACGTGCTGAACATGCGCAGCATCTATCCTGCCGACAAGGCCGACAAACTGTCGGAGCGCAACTTCAAGCTCATCGAGGAGATTGCAGAGCGCACTCAGATCATTGAGCGCGGCGTGGAGGAACTCATCAACGCCCGCAAGGTTGCCAACAAGATTGAGAGTGAACACGACAAGGCAATAGCCTACCACGACACCGTGGCTCCAAAGATGGAGGCAATCCGCTATCAGATTGACAAGCTCGAGCTTATCGTCGAGGATGACCTCTGGACATTGCCTAAGTATCGTGAACTCTTGTTCATAAGGTAATTCTGTTGACGAGTTAACTTGTCAACTAAAAAAAATATACGCAGACAATCTATTTCTTTTTTTGGTTGTTTGAAGTTTGCGACGGGGGATGGCTGTGAAGCTGTCCACCGTCTTTTTTTCGTGTATTGCCAGAAACTTGAATCAAAGGCTCCAACTGATGTCAAAAGTAGGTAGAAACTTGAATCAAAGGCTTCAACTGAACTTTCATACAATTGAATATCCTGTGCTGGTGGCTGGGGGCGTGGGCGTCTCGCCCGCACCTTAGGTACGTGGTAATATAAAAACACCTGCGAAAGAATTGCCATTCGGACAGGTGCGGGCAGGACGCCCACACCCCCAATCGCCCACACTCACAGTTAGCTGGCACATTTCAAAGGTAGAGTTAGAACTTCAGTCGGAACAGAGTTTTGTCGGGGCTGGAAGAGATGAGTTCGATGCTTCCGCCGCTTTGTTTCATTATCTGCTGCGAAATGCTCAAGCCGATGCCACTTCCTGTTGGCTTCGTGGTGAAGAAGGGAACGAAGATTTGTCGCGCCTCTTCGGCGGGGATGGGCTTGCCGTTGTTGCTGATGTCGATGCAGACGGAATCGTCTTCCGCCGTATAGGCGCTGATGCAGATAGCCGTCGCCTCAGCCTCAATGGCATTCTTCAGCAGATTGGTGACGACATGTGATACAAGGCTTTCGTCGGCGTAGAGAAGGAGGGCAGGCCCACCCCCGACCCCTCCCTGGGGAGGGGGGAAGGAAATGCGGAAGCTGCCGCTCCATTGGGCTTCTGCCAATGCCACCATGCGCTCAAGGAACGGCTTGACGTAAAAAAGTTTGGGTTGGGGCTTGGGAATGAGCGTCAGGCGGCGGTAGTTGTCGACGAAACTGAGCAGTTGCCGCCCGGTGCCGTTGATTACTGCGAGTCCTTCCTTTATCTCGCCGTCGGCGGTTTTCTTGCTTAAGGTTTCGCTCAGCGATGTTATTGGCGCCACGTTGTTCATTATCTCATGCGTCAGCACACGGATTAGTTTTGTCCACGACTCCATTTCGCGTGAGGAAAGCTCGCTGCGAATGTCGCTGAATGCAACTATCCGCACCTTCTTTCCATGAAGCATGGCAGTGGTGTCACGTTTGGAGAAATCCTCTGACGCGAGTTTCTCCCGCACCTGACTCTCGTATGTCAGCACCTCAACGCCAAGTAGCCGCAGTGCCGCCTCGTTGTGCTGAAGCACGCTGCCGCGCTCGTCCACCACCATGATGCCCGTCGACACGGCATTGATAATCTGCTCGTAGTATCGTTCACGCTCTATCGCCTCGCGGCGTGCCGTTTCGAGAATGTGGCGAATGCGGTTCAGCGATTCGTTTACAAGTTTGTCGCGCCCTTGCTCGGGAAACTGGAACGAGAAGTCGAGGTTGTCGATGGCATTGAACAGAAACGTCACCTTGTCGATGGTGCGGCGATGGCGACGATGCATGGCAAGGCAGACAAAGGAGAAGACTGCCGCCGTGGCAACGATGGCTATGACGACGTTAAAGTCCATATTTCTTTATCTTGTTGTAGAGAGTTTGGCGGGCAATGTCGAGTCGCTGGGCTACGAGCGTGAGGTTGCCGTCGCACTCGCCGATGGTTCGGGCTATGAGGTCGCGCTCCATTGAGGCGAGGGATGGGGATGCCCACCCCTGCCCCCTCCCTGGGGAGGGGAGAGTAGCGGGAAGTTCGATGGATTCCAATATCACGCTTCGCTCCATTGCATGCTCCAGTTCGCGGATGTTTCCCTGCCACGGAAAGGCGAGCAGCTTTTGGCGTGTGTTCTGGTCTATTTCAAGGGGATGCTTGTGGTAGAGGTCGGAATATTTCTTGATGAAGAGTTCGGCAAGCGGAATGATGTCCTCCTTGCGCTCGCGCAAAGGTGGCAGATGCAGGCAGATGGTGTTTATGCGATAGAGCAGGTCTTCGCGAAATGTCCCATCCTGTACCATCTGCTGCGGATTGCGGTTGGTGGCGGTGATGAGACGAATGTCGATGGCTATCTCCTTCGTGCCGCCAAGGCGTGTTATGGTGCGGCGCTGCAATGCCGTCAGCAGCTTTGCCTGCAGGCCGTAGGAGAGGTTGCCAATCTCGTCCATGAACAACGTGCTGCCCTCTGCCAACTCCATCTTGCCCGGCTTGTCGGTCTTTGCGTCGGTGAAGGCTCCGCGGACGTGTCCGAACAGCTCGCTCTCGAACAGCGTTTCCGTTATGGCACCCATGTCCACCGTCACCATCTTCTTCTCGGCTCGGTGCGACAGTCGGTGAATCTCGCGCGCCAGCACTTCCTTTCCCGTTCCGTTCTCGCCCGTGATGAGTATGTTGGCGTCGGTGGCTGCCACCTTCTCCACCATCTCGCGCAGTTGCAGCATGGCAGGCGACGTTCCCCAATGGCAGTCGAGGGCTATTGGGGAACGCGATTTCTTTACCCATGGTTGGGCTACGCCTTTGAGCTTTTCAATCAACACGTCGTTGTCGAAAGGCTTTACTATGAAGTCTGCTGCCCCTTCCTTTATCCCGCGCACAGCGAGGTCGATGTCGGCGTATGCCGTGAACAGCACCACCGGCACGTTTGGCTCCATGCGTTTTATCTCTGTAAGCCAGAACAGTCCTTCGTTGCCGCTGTTGATGCCACGACCGAAATTCATGTCGAGCAGCACCACGTCGGGTTTCTTCCTACGCATCAGCGAGGGAATGGCGTTGGGGTTGGTGGTTGTCTGCACATCGGCGAACACGCCGTTGAGCAACATTCGGAGCGAGACGAGCAGTGCCTCGTTGTCGTCGACTATAAGTATATTGCCTTTCTTCATTTGCTTTACATTATTTGCTGCAAAGTTACGTCAAGTTGAGCGAAAAACAAAATATTGGGAAGCTTTTTTTGTGAGGAGTTAACTCCTTAACTCCTAAAAAAGCTAAACTATCTTTCCATCGAACAGCTTTATCACTCGCTGTGCCATTGAGGCATCGCGGTC
>JBJEAS010000032.1:0-62883 GCA_051869235.1 Prevotella sp. | reverse complement strand
CGGACTGAACGGATATCACCGGAATTGGTGAACGGGTATCGACCGGAATACGCAGACTATAAGAAGCTCAACATGCTCATACAGCTCGACAAGCTCGACGGTAACCGCAAGGGAGTGATGATGGACATCATTGAAAATGGGGAGATTGCAGCCACGCTGATTCCATCGTTCTCAGCCAACGAGATGACTGATCCGGAGACATTCCCGAGCCTACTATTCTACTATGGCATGCTAACAATCAAGGGACGGTATGGGACGATGCTGTCATTGGGCATTCCCAACAACAATGTGCGAATGCAGTATTACAACTACATATTGAAGCAATACAACGAATACAAGATTGTCAATGTCAACAAATTGCAGATTTCATTCGTGAAGATGTCTTTAGATGGCAGTTGGTGTGATACCTTGCAATATATGGCAGACTGCTACAAACAGCTCTCCTCTGTGCGTGACTCCATAGAAGGCGAGCGCAACATACAGGGCTTCTTCCTCGCCTATCTCAGCCTCAACGACTACTACATCACAGCCCCCGAGCTTGAACTCGACCATGGCTATTGGAAATTTTCGTGCCAGTCGAGCGCAATACCAAGCTCGCTTGAGTATTGCCGAGCGCAGCCGAAAATGCCCTTAGGGCAATTCTTCCTACTGCCCAACATGACCCACTATCATGCAAACCACAGCTATATCCTCGAACTGAAATACCTGTCAAAGGCTGACTATACTGAATAGAAGGCTGCCCAGCAATGGGCTGAAGCCGTTGAGCAAATCAACGGCTATGCAGTGGCACCACGTGTGGAGGCACTGCGTCAAGGCACACAAATGCACAAGATTATAATGCAGTTCTGCGGTTGGGAGTTGGTGAGGATAGAAGAGGTGAAGGAGTAGTTTGAGCGTAAAGATGAAATGAAACGGCTTCCTTTTTCTAAGCCTTTAATCCGTCAGCAGCCTTATATATTGGATAACGAGATGAACCGATGTTAACAAGCACTCCGTCCTCCTCCAACTCCTTCAATCTGCGTTGTGCCGTGCGAGGTTTTTGCAAGGCTATGCGCTGAAAGTCCCTTCTGTCCATCGTTTCATTGCTCTTGAAATAGTCGCGCAATATGGACTCAATCTCCGCACGACTATATTGAACAGACTGGTCAACATAGCGTGTGCGCTCAAATACGGCACGGCGTTGTATTCCCTGCTTCAGTTCCTTTGAAGCACGAAAAGTCACATCCTTCACTGCAACCGTCGTGGCATGGACGTTATTCAAGTCATCCACCTCGCTTCGTGTCTTGTCATTCGCTATTTGCAAGCTGAATGTGCCTATGCCATCCAAACTGACAGAATTTCCTTCTGCCAGCTCTTCCTCTATAAGTCCTGCCAAATCAGTGAGCACTGCTTCTACCAATCCTTTGTCAAGATGATTCCAGCGGTGCATTTTATCAACTATTTTGTCATGACCGACAACATATCCTCCCATCACTCTCAAGTGCTTAATTTTCTGCCCTTTGTTTTTGGGGTCAGGCACTTCGTAAATTCCATATTTCATACTTCTAACATTTATTACTGTGAAACAACGACTATCAACTTGTTATGCGATCTTCTTCTACGCACCAACACTGACGTGTCTTACTTGCGCCACCTTTGTGTCACACTTTAGTCACCATCGTGTCTAATAATAGCCACTAAGGTGGCACAATCAAGATAATAGTACAAAGTTACATAATGCCAAAGTAAAATGCAAGAAAATTATATGCTTTTTGCCAAATTAAGCCATTATTAACACTACAAGCGTCTTTATTCTATCCTTTTTCCCAGAACTTGCAGGATAATGACGTAAACATCTACTTTTAGTGATGATAAACAATTAATGCTGCAATTGTTTGGAAAAATAAAAAAAACATCGTATATTTGCAGACAAAAATACGAAAGATGCGACCGATTTGTTTATGCCCCTTGAGGCATCTCTTCTTATTGGCTATTGCCTTGTTTTTCCTTTCCTCTTGCAGCAACGAGGAGAGGGCAAAGGTTGTAGTCTGCATTCCTGTCTACGGGCAAAGCCTTGCATTGGGCGAAGATGCCGAGCTAATCACTGACATAGAGAACCTTACCGAGAAGTCAAATGGACGAATTGTGTCGGAAGGCTTAGGCAGCAAATTCGGATACTATGAAGACCAGGGCAGCAAGCAATGGGCAAAAAGAGTCATTAGATACAACAAACGACGATTTGAGAACTCCGCTTATTCCATGGCGGAAACGTTGACCAGTCATCTTGGAGAAGACACGATAGTCTGCACCTTTGCAGGCGGAAGAGGTGGAACAGACATCTCAAACCTCATCAGAGGAACCTACCCATACCAACGCTTTCTCGACAACATCAAGGTTTCGTATGAAGAAGCCGTAAAAAAAGGTTGGATTTTCTATGTACCCGCAATATGCTGGATGCAAGGCGAATCAGATATGTTTGACTATACCAGAGTGGATTACAAAACCTTGCTCAAGCAATTCTCACTGGACATCAACAACGACATAAAGGCAATTACACGCCAAGAGCAAGACGTAAGAATCATTTGCTACCAGACATGTTGTCTTTCAATATGTTGGAACTACAATCCAAACGACTATGACTGTTATGAGGCATCAATAGCAGAATCGCAGATGGAGCTTGTACGTGACGACTCGTCGTTTGAGGCTGGCACACCGGTCTACCCTTTCAATTTCATCAAAGAAAGACTGCATCTCGACGGTGAGGGGCAACGCAGTGTAGGCAAGCTACATGCCCAAACGGCTTTGGACATCATCAGGACTGGACATTCTCGTAGAGGCCTCTACCCTATCAAAGTCCAACCCATTGGAACAGATTTTGTCGTTGATTTCAACAAAAGGATTAAAGTCGACACCTGCAATGTTGCCAAGGCAAGGAACTATGGATTCTCCGTCATTACCCCACAAGGCAAGGACATTGCAAAGCAAGTGGCGTTGAATGACAGTTCCGTCGTCATATCCTGCACTCAACCTACAAACGGTTGCCACGTCAGATATGGTGTCAACGGCACACAAGGCAAAACAGGAAAGACATCAGGACCAAGAGGAAACATTAAGTCGGCTGACAAAGGTGACGACAAAGCAGAATGGTGCTATATTTTCAATCTATAGGAATCCAACACCGGAAAACAATAAATCCGCAAGACGATGTACTGTCATGCGGATTTCTTTGAGGTACCTAGCAGAGTCGAACTGCTCTACACGGTTTTGCAGACCGTTACCTAACCGATCGGCCAAGGTACCATTGCTTATTTGCGGGTGCAAAGGTACTACATTATTTTCATTCCACCAAACTTTTTCCCGACTTTTTATGTAAAATGTGCATTTTTTAATAAAAGAAGGGAGTACGCACCTACAACAGGCGGATGGCTTTCGACCATAAAAGCATAAAGAATCGCTATTGATCAGGATTTTCCACGAATCCCTGATACTTCGTCTCCAGGGAACTCATCACAGAATCGTAGCTCTGATGCATCACTGCCTGAATGTTGCGCGGACCTTTGTCTACAGGGTATATTGGCTGATGGATGGTGAGCGTAAGAGGATGCCATTTAGCGAAATGCCAATCACGGGTGCGAGGCATAACGTCGAATGTTCCATTTATGGTCAGGGGCACAACAGGCAACTGCAATTCGTCGGCAAGCATGAAGGCTCCCTTCTTGAAAGTACCCATGTGACCGGTGAACGAGCGAGCTCCCTCCGGAAAGACTACGACACTCATGCCGCTCGAAAGGGTTTTTCGGGCATTGTCGTACGTCTGTCGTATCTTGCTTGGACCACGTTTGTCAACGAAAATCTGGTGCGACTTCTTGCAGGCATATCCCACAAAAGGAATCTTCTTCAACTGATGCTTCATCATCCATTTGAAATTCCTGCACAGAAAACCATAGATGAGGAAGATGTCGAAAGCTCCCTGATGATTTGCTACGAACACATAGGAATGACCATGCTCAAGGTTCTCTCTGCCTTCTACCTTCACGGGCAGGAGAAACGCACGAGTGATGACCCACGCCCAACAGTGACCTGGGAAATAGCCCCAGAAATGACCATTGCCTAAAGTGCAGCCCACACCAGTCACCAAGGCAGTTATGATAGTGGCAACTATTGTGATGGGAAATGCCACAAACACTTGATAGATACAGTATAAAAGTCTCATTTTAAGTATATTGTCTAAGTTTATTAACTGTTTATTCCAACTTGTCGTTACTCTTCTCTGCCACTCTTAGCTCAATGACAACAATCTCGCCAGGCACACCGAAACGGAAAGGAATGAATCCTCCCATGCCCGTAGAGACATTAATTGCTCGGTCGCCTTCAAAGAACAACCCACCCCACTCGTCGTAAATAAGTGAAGCTGGAGTCCACCCGAAAATGGCAAACTGCATGGCATGGGTATGTCCGCTCAGAGTGAGCTGGGCATTGGTATCGGGGAGAATGGTGCGGTGCCATGAAGACGGGTCGTGCTGAAGCATCAGCACCCAAGCCTCAGGCTTCACTCCCATCATTGTCCTTTCTATGTCGCCAAGTCGAGGGAAACGTTTTCCGTCACCGTCATTTGCCATGCCGGCTACAACTATGGAGTCGTTCTTACGGCGAATGACAGTGTGTTCGTTGACAAGCAAATTCCAACCCACCAGCCGTTCTATCCTCACTATCTCCCTCTCATTGGCTTTCTTGGTAGAGGCGTCAGCAACAATGTAGTTGGCATAGTCGTGGTTGCCGAGCACAGAGAAGACACCGTCCTTAGCCTTCAACGAGGCGAGAAGGTCGATATGCGGATACAACTCTTCTGGTTCCCTGTTCTGCAAATCGCCGGTGAAGAAAATGGCATCGGCATTCTGTGAATTTATAGTGTCGATGAATTCACGCAGTATGTCCTGCCTGTCGGTTCCGTAAGTGCCTAAATGTGCGTCAGAGAAATGCACCATCTTATATCCGTCGAAAGCAGGTGGGAGGGTCTTTGAGCTGAACACCACATGCCGCACCTTTATGCTGCAGAATCCCAATGTAGAGCCGTAAATGACAATGTACCAAATGGCGCATACAGCCACAAGACCCAATGGCTTGCCATAGTTATGAGCCTTGTGGGCAGAAGCCTTCTTGCTCACCTTGCGCACTATTCTGCTGACTACGTGCCCCAAGAACGAAAAGAGGGCATAAACGAACTTTGGAACAACAACCAAAGCCAACAGCAGGAGATAGACATTAAGTATGGAAACATTGCCAGGGGCAAACGAACGCTGCGCAAGCAGCCACAGCGTATAGACAAGCATAACTGCCGAAGGCGTCAGGACAACGGCAAGACGAATCTTTGACGTTGATGCCTTCTTATATTTGCGACGAACTATCCGACGGCAAAGATAGGCGTCGGAGAGAATCATCACAAGTAGTATTATTATGTAAGTCAATGTAAACATCTTCGTGTTTAGGATATGAATTTTTTCATCAATGTTACGGGGACGCCCCTACGCTGGGCATAATCCCTTAGCTGGTCGTCACCCACTTGCCCTACATCGAAGTAGCGAGCTGCTGGGTGAGAAATCATAAACCCACTGACGCTGGCATGTGGCTTCATCGCTCCACTCTCGGTCAATCTTACGCCTATGTCGGCGAAATGAAGGATGGAGTCGAGAACGAAGTTCAGGCTTGCATCGGGCAAGGAAGGATAGCCTACGGCAGGTCTGATGCCTTGGAACTTCTCTGCGTGCAGTTGTTGCATCGTAAGGTTTTCGTCAGGGGCATATCCCCAGACAGATGTCCTCACCTCTTGGTGCATCTTCTCCGCTGTCGCCTCTGCCAACCTGTCGGCAATCAGCTGCATCATCATGCGTTCGAAATCGTCGGAAGCGAAATCGGTTTCAAGCCCAATGTCCACCGTAGTGGCAAAAATGCCGAGGCGGTCGGCTATTCCCTGTTCGTAGGGGCGAAGGAAGTCGGCGAGACACAAGTTTGGCATACCGTCGTCAACAGTCTTCTGTTGCCTCAGCAAAGGAATGCGATGACCTTCAAACACTATGTCGTCGCCGTCGCCGTTGGCTTCTCCTATGGCAAAGAGGGCATGGGTAGCGTATTTACCGTCATATTTCTCAATGCGTGCCTCAGCCTGACGCCTAAGTCGCAGTTGCTCTTCCTTGTCCTTCACCTGCCAGGCGAAGTAGAAGTACGGCCAGTTGATGTATGGCGCAACCTCGCTGATGCTGTATGTTCTCTTACACCTTTGCAACTCTTATGGTATTTATCTGAACTCCACTGCCATAGCAGCTTTTGTGTTTCTTATTTCACCGTCTGCAAACACTGTCACGCCATTGCATATTGTACGCTCAACCTTCCAGTTGAAGCTATGTCCCTCAAGGGGACTCCAACCGCATTTGCTGACAATGTCTTCTTTGGTCACCGTCCACGGCGAATTGGGGCGAACCATAACCAAGTCTGCCTTATATCCCTTACGAATAAAGCCTCTTTTGCGAACAGAGAAGATTCGGGCGGGATTATGGCACATCAATTCAACCAACCGTTCTATTGTCACGACTCCCTCGTCGACGAGCGAGAGCATCGAAGGCAATGAATACTGAATGATAGGCATACCAGAGGCAGCCTTGGCGCAACCGCCGCTCTTGTCGCTCAGCAAGTGTGGAGCATGGTCGGTGGCAACGACACTGATGCGTCCATCGGCAATGGCACTGCGAAGCGCATCCCTGTCGGCACGGCTCTTGATTGCAGGGTTGACCTTTATTAATGTTCCAAGTCTACCGTAGTCATCTTCAGAAAACATCAAGTGTCCCACTACGGCTTCTGACGTTATGTAATCCTCATCAGAGTTGAAGAGTTCAAGCTCATCTGCCGTGGAAAGGTGTGCCACATGGAGTTGTGTCTTATGTCTTCGTGCCATGTCCAAAGCCAGTCGAGTACACTCGACACAAGCCTCACGACTGCGTATCGCCGCATGGTGGCTCACGTCAGGGTCGTCGCCATAGAGCCTTTTTGCCTCCTTCATGTTTGCATTTATTATTGCCGTATCTTCGCAATGGGTCATAATGGGCAGACTGGCAGAAGAAAAAATCCTGTCCAACGATTGTCTGCTGTCGACAAGCATGTTCCCCGTCGACGACCCCATGAAGAGCTTTATTCCCGGAATGTGGTGTCTGTCGAGCTTTTCAAACGAATCGACATTGTCGTTCGTTGCACCGAAGAAGAAAGAATAGTTTACGACACATTCCTTTGATGCAATGGCAAACTTCTCGTCGAGAGCTTCCAAACTTGTGGTTTGAGGCACGGTATTGGGCATATCGAAGACAGTGGTCACACCACCTGCCGCAGCAGCCCTGCTCTCTGATGCCATGTCAGCCTTCTTGGTCAGGCCCGGCTGACGGAAATGTACATGGTCGTCTATTATTCCAGGCAAAAGGAAGCAGCCCATGGCATCCACTACCTCAACAGTGTCCGATGCCTTGAGCTGCTCCTCAATATTGTTTCCTATGTCTGCTATCGTGTCGCCTTCAATGAGGACATCCACCTTTGCGGCAATGCCCTCGTTCACCACAGTAGCATTCTTTACGATTGTCGTCATCTTGTTTACTTTAGCGAGTCCGCTACTTCTTTATTCTCAAACGGTGCCACCATTTGTGGCGTCTCTATAGGTTTTGCCTTTTGTTCGCCTGCAGCAGGAGTGCCGTCAGGATCCAGACCTTGCATACGCGCTTCATTCTCCGTAGCAATCTTATAATAGTCCTTCACGTAAGGGTCGTTCTTGAACTTTTCTGTTGCCTTACTCATTATATCCTCTATTTGAGGGGTGAGAATAGGATACTGGAAACCGCTTGTTATCATCATGAAGACACCGGGACCAAGCACATTGTCGAAATTGTCGACGATGAATGATGTGACCAGTTTGTCCTCTTCCTTGGCAATCTGGGCAGCCTCTATGCTGAGCTTCTCGTTTATTGTAGCCTCGTCGATGCCGTCGAGCATCATTCTGCTCTGCTTATGAGCCAACTCGTTCATTTGATTGTCCAGTTGGTTGTGTTTGTCGATAAACTCATACAACTTGTCGTTGAGTGGAGTTCCTCCAACCTTCTGGCTGGCATTGTCTATCTTGATGGTTATTTCTCCTGCTTCAAGCACAACGGGCATGATGCTCTCATCGTCCATGAACAGGTTTACCATTCTTACGGTGTCAAGTACACCGTTGAAGTGGAACTGACCATGAACCACGTCACAAGAATCGATATTCTTGAGTTCGTTGTTCTTCAGTGCCTTCAAGTACAACTTGCTGCCATCAAGAGCCGAAACCGACGATGAGCCTTGTACGTTGTATGAACCGGCACACGACGTAAGAAATGCCACTAAGGCGAGAGCGTATGAAACTTTCTTCATTATGATATTCATTCCAATAATTAAAATCGACGACAAATGTACTATGTAAATTTGAAGTACCGAAATCTTTTTAAGGTATTTAAAACATTTAGTGGTTGTTTTATGATTTTTTTGTCTCTTCCGACAGTTCTTTGCCCAATCTGTGAATTGAATAAAGCTGCAGGACAGCTGCTATAAGCAACGTTACGACCCACTTGTTATGAACATACTGCACAAACGTTATGTAGTCAAGATTGAACATGTTGTCGATGCTGGCAAACATGAGGACAGCACTTACGATGAAGAACACGTCGCTGACAATCACTATGCGGCGCAGACGACGAATAGTGACATCATTGCCTTCGTATGACTGCTTGAACTGCATAAGCACGTATGCCACCACTCCCATGGCAAAGACATAAGGAGCCCACTGCTGGAAGAAGAGGTTTGCCACACTCCCCACAAAAATCATTATGGCCCCAAGCTGGAAGATTATGTTTTCTACTTTATTCAGTTGTTTCATCATATTCTTTCGTTTTCGAAGAGGAGCCGTCGCGCAGCACAAAGATGTCTTCGTCTTCGTTCTTCATGAAATACCGCTCTCGGGCTATCTCTACAATGGCGCGAGGGTCGGTCTCAAGTCGGCGAAGCTTGTTCATGTCGCGCTCATATTGACCGCGATAGAGCATTATTTCTTCATTAAGTTCCGCTATTTTCTGCTTGTTGCGTATGTGACTCCACACGCTGCTGTCGCCGACGAAGCCAACCAATGCCACTCCGCCGACAAAAACCAACACGTATTTCAAGAATCTGGAACGCCTAAGCAATTCAGAAGCCCAAGTCATCTTTTTCATCTACTCTACACCTCTTTTAATATATAGTATAAAGAAAAATCCACATTACTGCCAACAGCTCTTCGGGAATCAGTCACGCTTCTGTCCGAAAATGCGAAGCAGATAGATGAAGAGGTTTATGAAATCAAGATAGAGCGTCAAGGCACCAAGGAGAGCCAACTTCTGACCTGCCTCACCATGGTCGCCGGCAACGACGAGCATCTCCTTAATCTTCTGCGAGTCGTAAGCCGTCAAGCCGACGAAGATAAGCACACCGACGTAACTGATTATGGTGTTAAGACCAGAGCTTCCAATGAACATGTTCACCAACGTGGCGATGATAATGCCAATGAGAGCCATGAAAAGAATTCGACCAATGGAAGTGAGGTCCTTCTTTGTGGTATAACCTATGACAGCCATAACGGCAAAGGTTCCTGCCGTGATGAAGAACACACTCGTTATCGACGACATCGTATAGGCAAGGAACAGGAACGACAGCAATGCGCCGTTGATTATGGAATAAGCGACAAACATCAATGTCGCAGTCGTCAGCGATATGCGGTTGATGGCTCCGCTGACGCCGAAGACAAGGGCGAACTCGGCAATGATAAGTCCGAAGAACAATATCTTGTTTGTGGCTATTGCCGTGATGAGACCAGGACTTGTGGCGACTCCGTAGGCAGTGACACCCGTCAAAACCAAGGCTAAAGCCATCCATACATACACCTTACGCATCAAGATGGGAAAAGCTGATGCTATTGACAACTCACGGTCATGGGCAGTTGTGCCCATTTGAAAATCGTTATAATTCATAGTTCTTTTTCTTTTTTATATTAAAACCGATTACAAAGTTACTACATTTCTCCCAATATGGCAAGAAAATGCCCTACGTTATAGCATTTTTTGCAGATTATTTTAGTATCTTTAAAGAATAAAGGCTGAAAAAACTTGGTTAATTAAGAAATTCACTTTAACTTTACACCCCAAAAAAAGAAGAATGCAGACAGGACTTTTCAATATCCGACAAGCCAAACAAGACGAAGCGGCAACCATTGCACGCTTGATAATGACGGCGATGACAGACGAGTGCTGCCTATATTTCTGCGGCAAGGAATACGGCATTGACGACTTCCACCGCATCATGACAAGGCTCGTCGAACGCGAGGACTCACAATACAGTTATAGGAATACGCTATGCGCCGTCGACCAGTATGACAACATTGCCGGCATCTGCACCAGCTACGACGGCGGGAAGTTGAGACAACTGAGACAAGTGTTCATCGACACGGCACTAAAGGCATGGGGAAAAGACCACAGCGACATTCCCGACGAGACGGAAGCGGGAGAACTATACATCGACTCGCTTGCCGTCGACCCGGCGTTCCGCGGCAAAGGCATAGCGACCATGCTTCTCAAAGCCACCATCGACAAGGCGAAGGCATTAGGACTGCCACGCACAGGACTGCTCGTCGACACCGGCAATCCGCGCGCTGAAGCACTGTATACTCGTGTAGGATTTAAACTGGCAGGGACAAACGCATGGGGCGGACACCCTATGAGGCATCTTGTAGTACAACACTAACAAGACTCGTAAGAGTCCTATGCAGACAGAAAACACATTACGTAGAAAAACATCTGAATTCTAAAGAAACTCAAAACATATAAAACATGAAAATCGGACTATTTATCCCATGCTACGTTGACGCCCTTTACCCTGAGGTGGGTGTAGCAACGTACAAGCTCCTTACAAGCCTTGGTCTCGACGTGGACTATCCACTCGACCAGACCTGCTGCGGCCAACCTATGGCGAATGCCGGTTTCGAGAAGATGGCGGACAGGCAAGCAGAAGCCTTCGACGAAAAGTTCACCAAGTTCGACTATGTCGTTGCCCCTTCTGCCAGTTGCGCTGCATTCGTAAAAATCAACTACCCCCGACTGCTTGAGGGACATGGCCACGCTTGTCAAACATCCAACAAGATAATGGATGTCGTGGAATTCATTCACGACGTGGTAAAGCCCACCTCGCTGCCAAGCCGATTCCCGCATGTGGTAAGCATACACAATTCGTGCCATGGTGTACGCGAATTGGGACTGTCATCTCCAAGCGAGCGCAACATTCCGAAATTCTCCAAGATTAAAGATTTGCTGCAACTCGTCAAGGACATCACCATAAAAGAGCCAGAACGAGTCGACGAGTGCTGTGGCTTCGGAGGAATGTTCTCCGTTGAAGAACAAGCGGTGTCGATGCAAATGGGAACCGACAAGATAGAACGCCACATTGCCACCGGAGCCGAATACATCACAGGTCCCGACTCATCGTGCCTAATGCACATGCAAGGCATAGCAAAGCGCCTTAACAAGCCCATTAAATTCATTCACGTTGTACAGATTTTAGCAGCAGGACTATGAGCACCTTACATTCAAAAGCAGCCGAGGCATTCTTGAAGAATGCCGAGAAGGCAAAGTGGCACGACGCCACATTCTGGTCGGTTCGCACCAAAAGAGACAATATGGCGATGAACCTTGAGGAGTGGGAACAGCTTCGACAAATGGCAAGCGACATCAAAAGGCATACCATCACCCACATGGACCACTATCTCGAACTCTTTGCATCAAACGCTGAAAAGAACGGTGTAATAGTACACTGGGCGAAAGACGCACGCGAGTTCAACGAGACAGTGCTGAAGATTCTACGTCAGCACGACGTGAAGAAAATGGTGAAGAGCAAGTCAATGCTCACCGAGGAGTGCGAGATGAACCCTTATCTCGAAAAAAATGGAATAGAAGTGGTAGAGACTGACCTCGGCGAACGAATAATTCAGTTGATGCATTCCAAGCCAAGCCACATCGTCATGCCCGCCATTCACATCACACAAGAGGAAGTGGGCGACCTGTTCCGCAAGGAATTGGGTAGCGAGCCGGACAACAACGACCCTACTTATCTCACCTACTGTGCAAGAATGAGCCTGCGCAACGAGTTCATGACCTCACAGGCTGGCATGACGGGAGCCAACTTCGGCGTGGCGGAGACAGGCGACATCGTCGTTTGCACCAACGAGGGAAATGCCGACATGTCAACCTCGATGCCGAAACTTCACATAGCAGCCATAGGACTTGAAAAGGTGATTCCCGACTACAAGTCGCTCGCCGTGTTCCAGCGACTGCTCTGCCGCAGCGGAACGGGACAGCCTACCACGACCTATACGTCACACTTCCGCAAAGCACGCCCCGACGCCGAGATGCACATCATTCTCGTCGACAACGGAAGAAGCGACATCATTGCAGACAAAGAGCATTGGGAGACACTGAAGTGCATACGCTGCGGCTCGTGCATGAACACTTGCCCTGTGTATCGCCGTAGTGGCGGCTATTCCTATACCTACTTTATTCCAGGTCCCATCGGCATCAACCTTGGAATGCTTCGCGACCGCTACACCCACTCGGAGAATGTCAGTGCATGCTCGCTTTGCTGCTCTTGCGACAATGTTTGCCCGGCAAAGGTCAATCTGTCGGAACAGATTTACCTTTGGAGACAGAAACTCGACTCACTCCAACGAGCCAACAAGCAGAAGAAACTGATGAGCCAAGGCATGAAGTTCATCTTCGACCGCCCTGCCCTCTACTCCACCGCGTTGAAATTTGCGCCTTTAGTAAACTATGCTCCACGATTTGCCGTCTACAACGGACTCAACGAATGGGGAAAGGGACGCGAACTGCCTACATTTGCCAAAGAGTCGTTCCAGACGATGTGGAAGAAAGGCAAAGTGAAATAAGGAGTTAAGAGTTAAAGCATTACAAAACTTTATTAAAGAAAGAATAAGATGTATAAGGAAGATTTACTGGCAAAGATAAGAGCCAACATACATAAGACATACGACATGCCGTCGTTCGACGAAATGAAAGGAGTGCAATATGCCGACCCTCTGAAACAATTCGTTGAGATGAGCAAGACTGTTGGAGGAAAGGTAGTGGAAATGGGAGCCAACGACAACATCAACGACGTTATCCGCAAATGCTATCCCGACGCCAAGGTCATTGCGTCAAACCTTCCGGAAGTGACTATAGCCAACCGCAATCCCGACACCGTAGCCGAGGCAAACGAACTCAACGGCACTGATGTGGGTGTGATACGAGGTGTCTTCGGCGTGGCGGAAAACGGTTGCATTTGGGTGCCACAGACCATGAAGGAAAAGGCTGTTTGCTTCATCTCCGAATATCTCGTAATTCTGCTCGACCGCAAACAAATAGTAAACAATATGCACGAAGCGTACAACCGGGTGGAATTCAACTCCTACGGCTACGGTTGCTTCATCAGCGGCCCTTCCAAAACAGCCGACATTGCCCAAGCGTTAGTCATGGGAGCACAGGCAGCACGAGGTGTGACAGTAGTATTGGAATAGCAAAACTCCATTGTTTAACAAAGTTTTACTACGAATATAATCATTTTTACGATTATAATTACTAACTTTGCACCGCAAATAAGTAAACTTGTTATTGATGAAGACGATTCGACTGACGATAATTGCCTTGGTGATAGCCACTCTTACATCATGCTTCAAGGACGAGGCACCTAATGCGGAGTGCGATATCACCAAGGCTTGGATACACACAGACAATCCGACTGAGATGTTCTTTCAGCCGACAGATACTGCCATTAATGTATTCTACAACAAGACAGACATTACATTCACTGTTCGCCGAAAAGCGGACATCACAGCCCTTGCTCCACAATTTGAAATAACACCAGGAGCAACAATTTCTCCCGCAAATGGCTCTGTACAGGATTTCTCCAAAGGTCCAGTGGTGTATACTGTCACATCGGAGGACAAACAGTGGAGCCGACAATACACGGTCTCGTTCAAGCCCACGGTGCAGATAGTTTCGGACACCATCAGCTTCGAGTTCGAGCAGGCAGAAGTTTATAACGATACAAAAATTAATGCCACATATTATAAATGGTATGAGACTCAGGCTGACGGAACTCTTCTTGAATATTGGTCAAACGCCAATGCTGGCTACGCTCTGGGCAATGGGAGTGCCGCACCTGAAGAATATCCTTCCGTTTCCGTTGATGGCTACAACGGACGTGCCCTCAAGCTCACCACCTGCAGTACAGGCAAATGGGGTGAAGCAGTCCGCCGTCCACTTGCTGCAGGAAACTTCTTCATCGGAGAGTTCGATGTCTCGCAGGCACTCTTCAACACTCTCCACACGACTCTTATGGGCAGACCATTCCCTAAGAAACCTCTCAAGGTGTCGGGAATGTACAAATACAAGGCTGGCGACGTCTTTTGGACATACGTCAACTTCAAACTTGAGAAGCATCCTGAAATTAAGGATCGTGCCGCCATTTATGCCGTTTTCTACCGCAACCACGATGCACAGGGCAACGAGGTAATGCTTTACGGCGAGGACTCAAAGACAAATCCAAACATCGTAGCCATTGCCGAGGTTGACGAAATACCAGAGACCGACACGTGGACTCCGTTTGAGATGACGTTCAAGTATCTTACAGACATAGACATGAAAGAACTTGAGAATCAAGGTTATAACCTTACCATAGTATTCACCTCAAGCACCGATGGAGCATACTATGAGGGTGCCCCAGGCAGCACAATATACATCGACAGTGTAAAACTAACTTGCGAAAGCGAAGAATAGAAATGAAAAGAATACTCAGCATAGCCATCTTCATGGCACTCGCAATAAGTTCGGCTTGCGCCATAAGCATTCCCGACAGCCTCAACTACACATTCCGCATAGGCTACAACATCGGTGGTACGGCTCCAATAGGAATGCCGGAAACAATACGCAGCCTCAACAGCTACGATTTTCAGCCCAACATCACCCTTGGACTTGACGTGCAGAAGGACATTTGGGGCAAATGGGGACTCCTTGCCGGAGTACACATCGAGAATAAGGGAATGAAAATCGACGCCACTGTAAAGAACTACCACATGGAGATGGTACAAGGTGGAGAGCGATTGGAAGGAATGTATACGGGCAACCTCGTTACAGAATGTAACCGCTGGATGCTGACCATACCCGTTATGGCGACATTCCGCACAGGGCGTATCCTCGTAAAGTGTGGTCCTTATGTCTCATACGTTGCCACAAACAACTTCGAGGGACATGTTTACGACGGCTATCTGCGCGTTGGCGACCCAACAGGCGACAAAATCATTATGGGACCGGAAGGTGACGACAATGCCACCTACGATTTCAGCGACGACATGCGCAAGTTCCAATGGGGCGTCAATCTCGGAGCAGATTTCCGCATAGGACAACGCATAGGCGTGTCAGCCGACCTTGCATGGGGACTTAACGGGGCATTCAAAAGCTCGTTCCACACCATAGAGCAGACCCTCTACCCCATCTACGGCACCATTGGTCTGACATACAAACTGAAATAACATTAATCATTAACATAAATGGAATCTATTATGAAGAAAATTTTTACACTCATTGCAATGGCTTGCCTATCGCTGACAGTTTTGGCAGAGGATTTTGAATGCGGTCTTCGCGTCATACTGAATGGAGAACCTTCCGACTTCCAAACCGCCACAATCTCTTGTACAGAGAAAGACAACGGGAAACTCGATATTAAGCTGAATGAGTTTGTCTTTATGGGATCGTCTTTTACTGCTGAACTGAACGACATTTCTACAACAGAAGTGGAAAATGGCGTTGAGTTCTCTACAGACACAGAAGTCAAACTTAGTGGAATACTGTCTTTTCCCGCCAAAATAGAAGGATATATTGTAGATGGCGACCTGGAGCTCCTACTCAATCTTGTAGCTGAAAATATTGATGTCACTGTAGCTCTGACAAACCGCAGCACACAGATTTTCGGAAGCGACTTCG
Organism: Prevotella sp.; assembly: GCA_051869235.1. GTDB lineage: Bacteria > Bacteroidota > Bacteroidia > Bacteroidales > Bacteroidaceae > Prevotella. The sequence goes on along the minus strand of JBJEAS010000032.1, from coordinate 46,798 downwards.
AGGAATGGCACACTGCTACAACATCTACAGGCGACAAGACCTCCGACGAACCAAACGGTTGGCACTCTTTCATGAGTGCAACAGGTCAGTTGGCAAGTCTTGTGGAAGGCTATCCACATGTGTTCATTTCCGACGATGTTCGCGAAGGCTCTGAAAGCACAAAATCCGTGAGAATAATTTCTTCAAAAGTAATGGGCATTGCGTCTGCAAACGGAACGATTACCACTGGAAGAATGAAGGCTGGCAGCATGTCACCATCTGATTCACAGAACTGCGCATTCCTCGACCCAGACAGCGAGGATGTTGATGGCAACGGCAACCTATTCTACAACGAGATGAAGGGTATGCCTACTTCCATCTCCATGTGGTATAAGTACAAGGCAGGAGAAGGCAACACCGAGAACAACAAGGCATCACTCCGTGCTGTTATAACAGATGGCACTTATTATCAGGACCCAGCCGATAAGGAATACACAAATATTGTTGCTGTAGCAGAAAATCAGGAGATTCCCGAAACAAGCGAATGGACAAAAATTACTATTCCTTTCGACTATCTCACTTATTCTGAAAACGAAGTTGAACCTAAGTCTATCCTCGTTACCATCAGCACTTGTGCAGTAGCTGGTGGAGGAAGCAAGTCTGACGAAAATCCTGACGAACTCTTCGTTGATGACATTGACCTCAACTACGATTTGAAAATCAGCGGCATTTATATCTTCGATAAACAAATAGAGGGCTTCGACCCCGCAACGAAAGAATATAACGTCACCGTTGCCAGTGTTCCCGAGCGTGACGACATCGATGTTTTTTCTGATATGGATTTCTACTCTTGGATAGAGATACCATTCTATGATGAGGTCAGCAAGACATTGACATTGAATGTTTTCAACGAGGAATTCTCAAGATGCGAAACATACAAATTCAACCTCACCATCGACCCAACAGCTGTAAATGCTGTTGAGGGAACAAGCAACCATAGTGTTGTTGGCCGTTACAATGCTAATGGCCAGAACGTCAATGGTAAGGCAAAAGGCATGATTATTACAAAATATGCTGATGGAACAGTAGAAAAGACACTTAAATAAAAAGCGACCGGGCGATCGCTTTCTTTTCTCGCCCAAGATTAAATTGTTAAACGACTAATAGGCTTGCTCGTGAGAGTAGGCCTATTTTATTTACCAATATCCAGACAAACCGCATTTACATTACTATATGATATTCAGCCCTTTGGAATGCGCAGCACTGGATATTCAACAACATCGTCTATACTCAAAGGGAAAAGGAATTCAAGAGACTGACAATGTCGCTCACTTCATTGTCTGAAAGGGTTGGATTGCAGGGAATGCTCAGTTCCTCTCTGTGAATACGCTCCGTTATGGACAGCCCTCCGTCGGGCAATGCCAACAATGGTGAGTCAACATAACACTGCTGACGATGTGGAGGAATAGGATAATGTATTACCGTCTGCACTCCATTGTCTGACAAATACTGCTGCAAGAGGTCGCGATGAGTTGTGAAAACGGGGAAGATATGGAATACGCTTTGTTGCCAATAGTCGATAGTAGGCAAAGAGAGATTCGGGTTCGACACTTCTTTAATATAGCGCATGGCAATGTCACGACGACGCTTATTCTCTGCATTGAGATAAGGCAATTTCACATCCAATACAGCAGCTTGTATTTCGTCGAGACGACTGTTGCGACCACAATAGTCGAAAACATACTTTCTTGAGGAGCCATAGTTTGCTAAGCTTCGGAAGATATTGGCAAACCTCTCGTCGTCAGTGGTTATGGCACCAGCATCGCCAAGAGCTCCAAGATTCTTTCCCGGATAAAAGCTGTGGCATACGATTAGAGGGGAGAGGAAAGAAGGTAGAGGGGAGAGGTTATTGATGCCATGACCTTGTGCATTATCCACAACAAGGGCAAGATTATGACGATTGCAAATCTCACCTATCTTGTCGGAATAGGCATTGCGTCCGTAGAGATTAACGAGGAGTATTGCCCTGGTGCGTGAGGTTATGGAAGCCTCAACAAGAGAATCGTCAATTTGCAGAGTCTCGAAGCGAGGTTCAACCAGAACAGCCTTCAAACGGTTTTCGGTGACAGACAGCATCGAGGCAATGTATGTATTGGCAGGAACAATAACCTCGTCACCTTCACGCATCATCCCCATCTCCATCAAAGTGCGGAAGGTCAACGTCAGCGCATCGAGACCATTTGCGCAACCGACACAAAACCTGTTGCCGTTATATTCGGCATAGTGTTGTTCAAATCTTCCATTTGCCTCTCCCTGCAGATACCAACCTCCACGAACAACAGCATCTACGGCTTGTTGTATTTCATCGCCGTGTATGGCAGTGACAGCCTTTAGGTCGAGATATTTTATGTTCATAGTGTCCATTCGTAAGTGTCGTAACAAACAGCCCTTCCGCCAAAGCCTTCCTTCTGGAAGATGAGGCCTTTATTCAAGTAATGTCCAAACTGCTCTGTCGACTTGCCGAAATCGAGGAAGCGGCATCGTGGCGCAAGACTCTCAAACAGCTTGCTGAATATAAGGTCGATAGCACCAAGACGCTTTCCCGTCTCGTTGGCGGAAATATACTGAACATGAGCCACTTTGTTGGCAACATACAATACCACTCCACCTACAGTTTCCTTTCCAAGCCGTGCCTCATAAAGCTCTATTTGGTCAAAGCGACTGGACAGAAGCTTTATTTCGTCGAGGGAATGTACAGGATGGACACCATATCGTCGCATGAGATTATCGTCGAGAATCTTCCAGAACCGGCTGAAATCAGTTTCCTTAACTACGCAGATGCCATTGTTATGAGCCTTTGTGACTTGCCGACGACGCAGGTTCATCATGGGAAGGACAAGATTGAAGTCGATGACGGAAGCCACATCACGACCAACCAATCTTCCACCGAAACGGAACAAGGCATAGAGGTCTTCCTCTGCCGGCACCGAATGATAGAACCATGGACTGGGCTTGTAAATAACGCGCTCGAAACCTTCAAGAAGCAGATGCTTGCGCAAAGCGGTAAAGACATCAAGAGCATCGACGGTCTTGAACTTGCTTGAATAGATGAGTCCACCGTAAGTCAGTCCGCCATGCGACACGAGAAGTCCGTCTGCAGAGTTGGCTGGCAGAACGGCAATAAGCTCGTCATCGTCGTAGAACATCAGCGAATAGTCGACGAAACGGTCAGAGTGATAGTCCATATACCTACGGTCGAGCAGGAATGTTCCGTTCTTCGACTCAGCGACGAAGTTGTTCCACACATCGGCATCAGATGCGCCATATCGTCTTACTTCAATCATTTCACGTATTCAATAAAGTCTTCATACTCATAGATATAGTCGCCCTCGTCAAACAGTTCGGACGCCAACACAAGGCATACGGCACCCGAGGAAAAATCCTCGAGTGTACGCCAAATGCCTGTCTTCACCAAAAGTCCTTGCCACGGATGATTAAGATGCCAATCCTCACGTTGCCCCTTTCCGTCGTCAAGTGTAACGGTGAAAGAGCCACTTACGGCAATGATGTATTCCACACACTCCTTGTGTGCATGTCCTCCCCTACTCTCACCTCCAGGCACATCGTAAGTCCAATAGACGCGCTTCACGTCGAAGGGCACATTCTTCATCTGCTCCGCCACCGTAAGGTTTCCCCTTGGGTCAACGATCTTTGGCAAGTCAATTAAAGTTCCTATCATTTCTATTGCTTCTCGCCTGTCAGTTAAAACACGCTATACGGGTCTGTGCCGAGAATGGTCTTGGCAGCTGCCTTGGCTTTCTCACGCAAGACATCTGTTCCTTCCGAGACCTCGCCATAGCAAAGCACTACACCCATGCGCCTACCGACATGAGCCTCTGGCTTCCCGAAGATGCGGATGCGTGTACGGTCTTGTTTCAGAGCTTCAACAAGATTGTAAGGCAGAGGGTCGCTGCTCTCTACAGGCGACAGGACAACGGCACTTGCACCGGCATGTTCCAAATGAATGCCGGCGATAGGAAGTCCCATTACAGCACGGAAATGCAGTTCAAACTCAGAGAGGTTTGTGGTGTGTCCAAGTGTCACCATACCAGTATCGTGGGGACGGGGCGAAAGCTCGCTGAAAATCACCTCTCCCTGCTTAGTAAGGAAGAACTCCACGCCCCAGATGCCGGCACCAGTCAGCGCCTTTGTCACCTCGTCTGCCATGTGCTGTGCCTGTGCCAAAGCCTCGTCACTGATTTTGTATGGCTGCCAGCTTTCACGATAGTCACCTTTCTTCTGAACATGACCGATAGGTGGACAGAACAACGTTGGTCCTTCCTTTTGCGTCACCGTAAGGAGTGTGAACTCCGAGTCGAAATCAATGAATTCCTCGATGATTACTTCCTTCACGTCGCCACGGCTGCCTTCCATAGCCTCGCGGAATGCCTGTTCCAGTTCATCGTCGTTGTGCACATAGCTCTGTCCATGCCCCGACGACGACATGAGAGGCTTTACCACGCAAGGGAAACCTATTTCATCGGCAGCACGCTTGAACTCGTCGAAAGTCTTGGCATAGAAATATTTTGCCGTGCGCAATCCGAGTTCGCGAGAGGCGAGGTCGCGAATGGCTCTGCGGTTCATTGTGAAGTTCACGGCTCGTGCGCTGGGAACGACCTGTATTCCCTGCTTCTCAAAATCAAACAGTCGCTCTGTGCGTATAGCTTCTATCTCAGGAACGATGATGTCCGGCTGATGCTTTCTGACCACGGCATCGAGTGCATCACCATCGAGCATTGAGAACACCTCGCGTTCGTCGGCAACCTGCATAGCAGGCGCATTGTCATAACGGTCGCAAGCAACGACATACTGTCCCGCACGCTTGGCGGCAATAACAAATTCCTTTCCCAGTTCGCCTGAGCCTAATAGCAATATCTTTTTCATACTTAATAATTTTGGAGGAGTTATGATGGGGAGTTAAAAAAAAACTTCAGTTGTTATACATGTTATCGTAATACTTCTGATAATCTCCTGAGGTGACATTGTCGAGCCACTCTTGGTTTTCCAAATACCACTTCACGGTCTTCTCGATGCCTTCCTCAAACTGCAATGAAGGTTCCCAACCGAGCTCACGCTGCAACTTGGTAGAGTCGATGGCATAGCGGGCATCGTGACCAAGACGGTCGGTGACATAGGTTATCAAGTCCATGTCCTCGCCTTCCTTGCGTCCGAGCAGACGGTCGACGGTGTTTATCACCACCTTGATGATGTCGATGTTCTTCCACTCGTTGAAGCCGCCGATGTTGTATGTCTCTGCCACCTTGCCTTCGTGGAAGATGAGGTCGATGGCACGGGCATGGTCTTCCACAAACAGCCAGTCGCGAACGTTCTCGCCCTTGCCGTATACGGGCAGTGGCTTGCGGTGGCGGATATTGTTGATGAACAGCGGTATCAGCTTCTCGGGGAACTGGTAGGGACCATAATTGTTAGAGCAGTTGGTCACTATGGTCGGCATTCCGTAGGTGTCGTGGAAGGCGCGCACGAAGTGGTCGCTGCCAGCCTTCGATGCTGAATATGGAGAATGTGGATTATACTTTGTCGTCTCAAGGAAGAAGTCCTCGCCGTAAGCCTCATGGTGCTGTGACGACGAAGCCTTGGTGGTGAACGGAGGCTCTATGCCTTCCGGGTGCGTCATCTGCAAAGCACCATACACCTCGTCGGTAGAAATATGGTAGAAGCGCTTGCCCTCATACTTCTCGGGCAGCGACTCCCAATAGAGTTTTGCAGCCTGCAGCAGCGAGAGTGTTCCCATCACGTTGGTTCGTGCGAAGGTGAACGGATCCTTGATAGAACGGTCGACATGGCTTTCGGCAGCCAGGTGAATTATGCCGTCAATCTTCTCGTCCTGCATCAGCTTGTAGAAGGCGTCGAAGTCGCATATATCCATTTTGACAAACTTGTAGTTCGGTCTATCTTCAATATCCTTCAAATTGGCAAGATTACCGGCATACGTCAACTTGTCGAGATTGATGATTCGATACTCGGGATACTTGTTCACAAAGAGGCGTACAACATGCGAGCCGATAAAGCCTGCGCCGCCTGTAATAACAATTGTCTTCATTATATCTAATATTATAAAATTTTTAAGATTTGCATGTGCTCAACATTGTTACTTCAATGTCACCACCTCACAGTCGGTAAACTTGCTTCCCTCTATGGTGAGGCGCACAAGAGTACGTTCCTTATGCCAACCCTGAAGCCCTGCAGCCCCGGGATTGATGTGCAACAAGTTGAGAGTCTTGTCGTAAAGCACCTTCAAGATGTGGGAATGACCGCTTATGAACAGTTGTGGAGGTGAAGCATAAATCCTGCCACGTATGCTTGGGTCATAGTTTCCCGGATAACCGCCAATATGCTTCATCAGCACATCGACATCCTCACACTTGAACCGCAGCAGCTGTGGAAACATCAGGCGCAGGTCGCCTCCGTCGCAGTTGCCGCATACGGCACGCAAGGGCTTGATGGCAGCCAAGCGTTCAGCCACTTCCGTCGAGCCAATGTCGCCGGCGTGCCATATCTCGTCGCATGGTTCAAAATATTTTTCATAGCGCTCGTCCCAATATGAATGGGTGTCGCTGATAATTCCAATTTTCTTCACTTATTGTTATATTCTATTTCAACTTCAAACTCCTTGTAATAACCTCGCCCAAAGCGTCCGCCGTGCCTTCTATGCCCAATCGAGACGTGTTGATGCAGAAGTCATAGCTCTCGGCATGTCCCCATTTCTTGCCCGTATAGAAACCGTAATAGGTAGAGCGTTGGCTCTCGCCGCTTACAATTGCCTTACGCGCCTCTTCATCCGAACAACCTATTCTACTTGCCACAGCCTTGATGCGGTCGTCCATGTCAGCCGTTATGAACACGTTGAACACATTGGGAAAATCGCGCAGCACATAATCGGCGCAACGACCGACGAAGACACACGAGCTTTCCTTTGCCGCCTTGCGCATTGCCTCGCTCTGGAATCGGAACAGGCTCTCCTGCGAGAAGTCGTTCTTATAAAAACTGCTGTCGGAGACGAAAGGCGTATGAATATGGAAAAGCGACCGGAAGAAATTCTTGTGCTCATCGTTCTGTTCAAAGAACACTTCACTGAAGCCGCTCTCCTTTGCGGCAATATTCAGAATCTCACGGTCATAAAACCTGCAACCGAAGCGGTCGGCAAGCATCTTTGCCACAATTCGCCCGCCGCTGCCTATTTGGCGTCCCACATTAATGATTATGTTATCACACTTCTCCATTGGCAATCATCTCTTTATGTTGTCTCTTGAATTTTCTCATATATCGGGTCATCATGAACAATGCGAGCAATGCAGAAAGCGTGTCGCTCACGGGCATCGACATCCACACTCCGTTGATTCCAAACAACGGAGGCAGAACAACGAGAAGCGGCAAGAGCAGGAGAAGCTGGCGAGAGAGCGACAGCAGTATGCTTATCTTTGCCATACCGATGCTCTGGAAAAAGTTTGTTATCACCATCTGATAGCCCACAATGGGCATTGCCGCCATGAGAATGCGCAGTCCGTTGACCGACATGCCTTGCAACTGAGGGTCGTGGGTGAAGAGGCTAACGCACAGACGGGGACAACACTGTGCTACAAGGAAACCTGCCGTAGTGACACACGTTCCTGCTGCCATGGCGAGTGTCAAAACCCGCATCAGACGGTCGAGCTTCTGTGCACCATAGTTATAGCCTGCTATGGGCTGCATGCCTTGGTTGACACCCATCGTCACCATGACGAAAATGAACGCTATCCTGTTGGCTATGCCGTAGGCTCCCACTGCAAGGTCACCTCCATAGTAGACGAGATTCTTGTTTATGAAAATCACTATGAGACAGGCACAGGCATTCATCGAGAATGGCGACATGCCGATGGCAAGAATGTTCTTCACTATCTTCAACTCCAGGTTGTATATGCTGCGTTTCAGATGCAGCAACTCCCGTTTGTCGGTGAACAGCTTCAACTGCCACATGAAGGCGACAATCTGTGCCAATATTGTTGCGTAGGCAGCTCCTGCAATGCCCAACTTGAACGTGTAGATGAACAGTGGGTCGAGGACAGTGTTGAGCACCACCGTAAACATGGTGATGAACATCGCCTCACGGGGTTTGCTGGCTGCACGCAGCACTGCATTCATGCCGAAATAGAGATGTGTGACGACGTTGCCCAAAAGAATGACAATCATATACTCACGGGCATAGGGAATAGTCTGTTCACTCGCTCCAAAGAAATGGAGTATAGGGTCGAGGAACAACAACGAGAAGGCACTGAACACAATGCCGATGATTATGTTCAGTGTGACAGTATTGCCCAAAACGCGTTGAGCCTTAGCATAGTCCTTCTGTCCAAGTTTCACAGAGATATACGACGATGCTCCGACACCCACAGCAGCGCCAAAGGCAGCCGAAAGGTTCATGAAAGGAAATGTCACCGCAAGACCGGAAATGGCAAGGGCTCCAACACCCTGACCAATGAATATGCTGTCGACCATGTTGTACAACGACGAGGCGGTCATTGCAATAATGGCTGGCAAGGCATACTGCACCAGCAGTTGTCCCACGGGCTTCGTCCCCAATTCCAACGTCTTCTGATTATGCTTATCTTGTTCCATACAGAGAGCAAAATTAACAATAAATTTCCATATAGACAAATTTGCCGAATACTTTTTTCCTCTTTTAACATTAACGGCACGAGCTTTGCTCGTCGTCAACCTTCCGTCCTGCCTATCGTAAAGACACTGACACGAAGGTTCTCCACATTGGCTGCCAACTCGCCGCCACACGACTTCAAGGTGGCGCCAGTGGTGACAACATCGTCGACAAGCAACACATGTTTGCCCTCGAACTTCGAGGCATCAACAATTTTGAAATTTCCTTCCACATTCTCCCTCCTCTCGCGTTCGTTAAGATGCGTCTGGCTCTGCTTGAAATGCAGTCGTACGACATTGCCGCATGCCACCTCGATTCCTGTTGCCCGACTAATCCCCTCGGCAATCATCTCACTCTGGTTATAGCCACGCTGACGCTTCCTGCTCTTTGCCAATGGAACAGGAACAACAAGGTCAATGTCGTCGAAGAATCCGCTGGGTTTCAATATTTTGGCACACAACCGTCCTAACGTTACACCCAACTCAGGCTTATTGTAGTACTTCATTTCGTAAATCACCTGTGCAAGCCCCGACTGAGGGCTATATCTCATCATCGCCTGCGCCTTTTCGATCGGAAAGATGCCCATAAAGAGTCGAGCCAGGTCGTTTTCCTTGTTGTCCGAATAGAGAGGAGCGAAAGGTCTTGACATCATGCAGATGTTGCACAGCCCTTCCTCACTTGCAGTCAATCTGTTGCCGCAAATGAAACAGTAGCGCGGAAAGAGCAGGTCAGCCAAACTCATTACAACACCCTTTGCCCAAACAAAAAAATCTTTGACCATAGCAATATTCAAGGAAATTACTTTACATGACGCAAAGGTATTACAATTTTTTCTATTATGCAACGAATTGAACAGCCAACATTCGCCGCTTATGATTATTTAACACATAAATCCACCGACAGAAATCCGTCAGTTGTAGAAAATTTGTTGGTCAGTTGACGCGCAAATTTTGGTCAACCAAGACACGAGACAAATGTTAAGGTAACATAACGAAAGCGGAAACCGACAACTGAATTCTGCTATATATTTTCAGTGTGGGTGTATTAAGAGGATTTGCAAATATACTACAAATGTGTTCCCAACCTTAAAATAAAGACGTTTTTATTTTGTCATTTCACGCTTTTTTCTTACCTTTGCACTCGTATGAAAGAGATATTTGTGAAAGATTCAGACCTGCGCCGTGCTGCAGGTGAGGGAATGGACGAGTTTGTCGACGTGTTTTTCAACGCCATCTCGAATGCGGTGGGCGGTGAGTTGACTGCCGAGAACATGGCAGAGCTCAATGCCGACCAGCTCACCCTGTGGGCTTATCATGCACTCCACGAGGAGGTTATGGACGGCGGTTTCGTACAGCTCATACACAACGGCTACGGCGACTTCATCTTCCTCAATCCCTTTGCCAAAGCCATTAAGGACTGGGGACTGTGCGACCTGTCGAAGATGATATACGAAGTGAGGAAACTCTATTGGACGCACAAGGACGAGATAATGCGCGACTGCAGCGACGACGAGTTTATGAGCTTGTTTGAGAAGATGCCGGAGTTTGACGACTTCGACGACAACTTCGTGGAGAATGAGGAGCGTTGGACGGCTCAGGTGGCTGAATACATCGACAACAACATAGAACGATTTGCAACAGTAAGAGAAGAATGAACAAAGACGAACTGAACATAAGAAAGAAAAGTCCGGTCAACATACGCAACAAAAAGGCTTCGTTTGAATACTTCTTCATCGAGACCTTCACGGCAGGCATAGTGCTTACCGGAACCGAGATAAAGTCCATCAGACTTGGCAAAGCCTCGTTGGTGGACACCTTCTGTTTCATCAACAACGGTGAAATATGGGTTAAGGGAATGAACGTAAGCCCATATTTCTACGGTTCATACAACAACCACGAGATGAAGCGCGACAGGAAACTGCTGCTGAACAAGAAGGAGATTCAGAAACTTGAAAGCGCCATAAAACAAACCGGATACACCATAGTACCACTGCTCGTTTTCATCGACCAGAATGGTCGCGCAAAAATGGACATCGCCCTCTGCAAAGGAAAGAAGGAGTTCGACAAACGACAGACACTCAAGGAGAAGGAAGACCGCAGAGAAATGGACAGGGCGATGAAACATTATTAACCAGTGAAGAGTTTAGAAAGTTGTATGGACATTAGAGAGATTGTAAAGGAAAGAATACTGATACTCGATGGTGCCATGGGCACTATGATACAAAAATACGGTCTGACGGAGGAGGACTTCAGAGGCTCAAGATTCGCTGACGCGAAAACACAGATGAAGGGCAACAACGACATGCTCAACATCACCTGTCAGCATGTCATTGAGGACATACACCGGAAATACCTCGAAGCAGGAGCCGACATAATTTCTACAAACACATTCAGCAGTCAACGCATTTCGCAAGCCGACTATAACCTGGAGGACTACAGCAGGGAAATGGCGTTAGAGGGAGCCAGAATAGCAAAACGCATGGCGGAGAAATATTCCACCGACGAGAAGCCACGGTTTGTCGCCGGCTCGGTGGGACCGACAAACAAGACTTGCTCGATGAGTCCCGACGTCAGCAATCCAGCAAAAAGAGACTTGACCTACGACCATTTGTTCGACGCATACTGCGAACAAATGGAAGGACTCATTGAAGGTGGTGTCGACATAATTCTCATTGAAACCATATTCGACACTCTGAACGCAAAAGTTGCAATAGACTCGGCATTGACCACCATGAAGAAGCATGGCAGAGACCTGCCTATAATGCTCTCGGTGACGGTGAGCGACCTTGCCGGCAGAACACTGAGCGGTCAGACTCTCGACGCCTTCATGGCAAGTGTGTCGTCATATCCAATATTCTCCATCGGCCTGAACTGTTCGTTCGGTGCAAGACAGATGAAACCCTTCGTAGCTGAACTTGCACGAAAGGCTCCGTGGTATGTCAGCGCACACCCAAACGCCGGACTGCCAAACTCCATGGGACTATACGACGAGACGGCAGAGACGATGGCACCTCAGATAGGCGAGTTCATCGACGAGGGTCTTGTAAACATTGTTGGAGGATGCTGCGGAACGACAGACGAGTTCATTGCACGCTACGTTCCGTTGGCAGAAGGCAAAAAGCCTCGTCAGCCAAAGGCTATGCCTGACACCATGAGACTGAGCGGACTCGACCTTCTCGACGTGACTCCCGAACTGGGCTTCGTCAACGTAGGCGAACGATGCAATGTGGCTGGCTCGAGGAAGTTTCTGCGGCTGATAAAGGAAAAGAACTACAACGAGGCGATAGGCATTGCACGAAAGCAAGTGGCTGACGGTGCACAGGTGATAGACGTGAATATGGACGACGGACTACTGGATGCAGAGGAGGAGATGAAGACATTCCTCAACCTCATTGCTGCCGAGCCCGACGTGACTAAAGTGCCGGTGATGATAGACTCGTCGAAATGGGATGTCATAACAAGCGGACTGAAATGCGTTCAAGGCAAATGCATCGTCAACTCCATATCGCTGAAGGAAGGCAAAGAGGTGTTTATAAGCCATGCACGCGACGTGATGCGTTATGGTGCCGCCGTAGTGGTGATGTGCTTCGACGAGCAGGGACAAGCAACGACCTACGAGCGCAGAATAGAAATAGCCGAGAGAGCATATCGTATTCTGACCCAAGAGGTTGGCATGAATCCGTTAGACATTATCTTCGACCCCAACGTATTGGCAATAGCAACTGGCATGGAAGAACACAATGCCTATGCTGCCGACTTCATACGCGCCACGGAATGGATAAGGAAGAACCTGCCGGGAGCACATGTCAGCGGCGGTGTCAGCAATCTGTCGTTCTCGTTCCGCGGCAACAACTACATACGAGAAGCAATGCACGCCGTGTTCCTTTACCACGCCATAGCAAAGGGCATGGACTTCGGCATAGTGAATCCTGCAACAAAGGTGCTCTACAGCGACATTCCCGAAGAACAACTCGACATCTTGGAGGACGTGATTCTCAACCGTCGCCCCGACGCCGCCGAGCGACTTATAGAACTGGCAGAGAAGATCAAGGCGGAGGCAGACAGCCAAAAGGCGGAAGGCAACGCTGCAAGCAAAGAGAACAAAGAGGAGAAATGGCGAAGCGAACCGTTGGAGAAACGTCTGGAATATGCCCTGATAAAAGGTATTGGAGACTATCTGGAAACCGACGTTGCTGAGGCATTGGAGAAATATCCCAAGGCCGTGAATATAATCGAAGGTCCACTGATGGACGGCATGAACACCGTAGGACAGTTGTTTGGAAGCGGAAAGATGTTCCTGCCACAGGTTGTGAAGACGGCAAGGACAATGAAACAGGCTGTCGGAATACTGCAACCATACATCGAGGCACAAAAGACCGAAGGCAATGCCAAGGCAGGAAAAGTGCTGCTGGCAACGGTTAAGGGCGACGTTCACGACATCGGAAAGAACATCGTGGGCGTGGTAATGGCATGCAACAACTATGAGGTAATTGACATGGGAGTGATGGTGCCGACGGAACAGATTGTGAAGAAGGCAATGGAAGAGAAGGTTGACATCATCGGACTCAGCGGACTGATTACGCCAAGTCTTGAGGAAATGGTGAACGTGGCTGCCGAAATGGAGAAGGCGGGACTTAGACTGCCTATAATGATAGGTGGAGCAACGACAAGCGAACTGCATGTGGCTCTAAAGATAGCTCCTGTCTACAGTGGTCCAGTGGTATGGATGAAAGACGCTTCACAAAATCCCATCATCGCCTCGCAACTGCTCAACGCCAAAGAGGAAGAGAAGTTGGAGACGGAGCTGACGGAAAAATACGAGCAGATGCGCAACAAATACAATGCCGAGCAGAAGCCGTTGGCAAGCATAGAAGAAGCAAGGAAGAACAAACTGAAACTGTTTTAGGAGTTAAGGAAGTTAAAGAAGTTTAGGAAGTTAAAGAAATATGATAAGAACTATTCTTTTCGATATGGGTGGAGTGGTAATAACACTCGACCAGCCACAGGCGATAAGACGATTCAAGGCTCTTGGTCTTGACGATGCCGAACAACGTCTCGATGCCTACACACAACAAGGCATTTTCGGAGACCTCGAAGCAGGGAAAATCAGCGACGAGGACTTCCGACGCGAGCTGAGCCTACTCGTGGGCAGGGAATTGACTTGGGAAGAGTGCCTATATGCCTGGAAGGGATATTGCGGCGACGTGCCAAAGCGTAACCTGAAGAAAATGCAGGAACTGCGTGAACGCGGATTCAGGGTTGTATTGTTGTCGAACACCAACCCATACATGATGTCGTGGGTGATGAGCGACGAGTTCGACGGCGAGGGACATTCCCTAAGCCACTATCTCGACGAAGCATACATGAGCTATAAATGCGGTGCTATGAAACCCGATGCACGATTCTTCAACGCCGTAATAGAAGGCGAAAGCCTCGTGCCGGAAGAAACGCTCTTCCTCGACGACGGACCACGAAACATCGAAGCCGCCAAAGCTCTTGGCATCAGGACTTTCCTTGTAGGTAACGGCGAAGACTGGACCAGAGAAATAGAGAACTATCTATCGTAGCCTAACCATAAGACATTGAAATAAAGAAATGAGAAGATTATCAATAATTATCATGCTGATTGTGGCTCTCGCCGCTACAGCACAACCTAAACGAGAATTCAGAGGTGCATGGATACAATGCGTCAACGGGCAGTTCCTCGGAATGTCTACACAATCCATGCAACAGACTCTAAGTTACCAGCTCGACGAATTGCAGAAAGACGGTGCCAATGCCATAATTTTTCAAGTCCGTCCAGAATGTGACGCACTCTACGAAAGCAGCATAGAGCCATGGAGCCGCTTCCTTACCGGAAAGCAAGGACAGGCTCCAAGCCCATATTGGGACCCGCTGCAGTGGATGATAGAACAATGCCACAACAGGGGAATGGAACTACACGCATGGATAAATCCCTATCGTGCCAAGACAAAGACGACCAACGAGCTTGCATCCAACCACATCGCAATAAAGCATCCGGAACGCATCTTCGCCTACGACGGACAATTCATAATGAATCCGGCTTTTGAGGAAAACAGGGCGTACATTTGCAATGTAGTCGGCGACATTCTAAGACGATACGATGTCGACGGACTGCACATCGACGACTATTTCTACCCTTACCCAGCAGCAGGACAGACCATACCCGACACTCGCCAGTTCAAGGAAATGTCAAACGGCATAAGCGACATCGGCGATTGGCGCAGATTCAACGTCAACCTGTTCATCAAGCAGCTGCACGACACCATACTGAAAGTGAAGCCGTGGGTGAAGTTCGGAGTATCGCCTTTCGGCATCTACCGCAACAAGAAAAGCTCGCCAATGGGCAGCAACACCAACGGACTGCAGAACTACGACGACCTCTATGCCGACGTGCTGCTTTGGGTCAACAACGGTTGGATAGACTACTGTGTGCCACAGATTTACTGGCAGATAGGACACTCGGCAGCCGACTACGAGACTCTCATAGAATGGTGGAACCACTACGCCGGGGGCAGGCCGCTGTTCATTGGTGAAGACGTGGAGCGTACGGTGAAATATCCCGACCCGCAAAACCCAAACAGCCATCAGCTTCCGGCAAAGATGGCACTTCACTCAAAGTTGCACAACGTGCAGGGAACAGTGCTGTGGTATGCCAAGGCTGCTGTGGACAACGTGGGCAACTATGGAACACTCCTGCGCAACAACTACTGGAGAACTCCTGCTCTTCAACCCCGAATGCCGTTCATCGACTCTAAGGCTCCAAAGAAGCCACGAAAGGTGAAGGCAGTATGGACATCGGACGGCTACCTGCTATTCTGGACAGCACCGAGCGGGAAAGGATGGAAAGACGCCGCCACGAAATATGTTGTCTACCGCTTTGACAAAGGCGAGAAGATTGACTACAACAACGCGGCTAACATAGTGGCAATAACGACAAACACATTCTTCAAGCTGCCTTACGACGACGGCAAGACACAATACACCTACGCCGTCACCGCCCTCGACAGAATGCAGAACGAGAGCAAGGCAGTGAAGACAAAAGTCAAGCTGTGAGAAGTTGAGTACATTCAAAACCTAAATATATAATATGGCAGAGAACAACGCTACAAAGCCACGAAGGACAAACAAACAAACTCCCGTGGACAACACATACGGACACCTGCAGCCACAGGCCCTCGACGTGGAAAGGGCTGTGTTGGGTGCACTGATGATTGACCGCGACGCATACGCCGTGGTCTGCGAGATACTATATCCCGAGAGTTTCTACGAGCAACGCAACCAGCTCATCTACGAGGCGATAAGAAGTCTTAGCATGGCAGAGAAGCCCGTCGACATGCTTACAGTGACTGACGAACTGGAACACAACGGCAACCTTGAGAAAGTGGGAGGACCACTCTACATCTCTGAACTTACGACAAAGGTGGCATCGTCAGCCAACATAGAATACCACGCAAGGATTGTGGCGCAGAAATTCCTTGCACGACAACTGATTTCGTTCGCCAGCGTCATTGAGACAAAGGCTTTCGACGGAACAGTGGACGTCGACGACCTGATGCAAGAGGCTGAAGGTTCGCTCTTCGAGCTCTCGCAGCGCAACATGAAGAAGGACTACACCCAAATAGACCCCGTCATCACCAATGCCATTGATGTGATACAGAAGGCGGCAGCCAACAAAGACGGACTGACCGGTGTGCCTACCGGCTACCACAAGCTGGACGACATAACAAGTGGTTGGCAGCCTTCCGACCTCGTCATCATCGCCGGACGACCTGCCATGGGAAAGACATCGTTTGCGCTCTCAATGGCAAAGAACATCGTTGCCGACTACCGTGTGCCTACAGCTTTCTTCTCGCTTGAAATGAGCAATGTCCAACTCGTCAACCGACTAATATCAAACTGTTGCGAGATACAGGGAAGCAAGATTCTCAACGGACAGCTGAAACCCGACGAGTGGGACCGTCTCGACAAACGCATCAACAACCTCATCGGTGCCCCACTCTATGTCGACGACACCCCAGGTCTCTCGGTATTTGAACTGCGCACAAAGGCACGACGACTGGTTCGCGAGCACGGAGTGAAACTGATAATGATAGACTATCTCCAGCTGATGAATGCCAACGGAATGAGGTTCAGCAGCCGACAGGAAGAAGTGTCGACAATATCCCGCTCACTGAAGGGACTTGCCAAGGAGCTTGACATTCCCATTCTGGCTCTGAGTCAGTTGAACCGTGGCGTGGAGTCGCGCGAAGGTCTTGAAGGAAAACGACCACAACTGAGCGACCTCCGTGAGTCGGGAGCCATAGAGCAGGACGCCGATATGGTTCTCTTCGTCCATCGACCGGAATACTATCATATCTATCAGGACGAACGTGGGCGTGACCTCCACGGCATGGCGCAAATCATCATTGCCAAGCACCGTAAGGGTGCCACAGGCGATGTGCTGTTGACATTCCGTGGCGAATTCACACGATTTGAAAACCCAGAAGATTCAAGCCTGCGGCCGATGCCTGCCAACGAGGGCGAGATAGTAGGCTCGAAAATCAACGGTGAAGAAGCGGCTCCTATGGACAACTTCCCACCGCCACCATTTGACGATGGCCCAATGCCTTTCTAAATATTCCTTGCAAAAAACGCTGGAAAAATCTTCGAACAATGATTATTATAGAAGTTATGGAGTTAAGGAGTTAACTCCTTAACTCCTTAACTCCATAACTCCTAAATTTATACCAACAGATAAACCGTCACTCCCGCCACGACAATGTAGAGCACTGCCCATGGCAACGACTGCTTCAGGATTTCTCCCTCCTTGCCCTGCAAGTTGCAGGCAGAAGTTGCAATAGCAATGCTTTGCGGCGAGATAATCTTACCACCCGTGGCACCGACAGTGTTTGATGCGGCAAGCCAGTCGGGGCTTACATTGATGTGACCCGCAACAGTAGACTGCATCTTTCCGAAAAGAATGTTTGCAGAAGTGTCACTGCCGGTAATGAACGTTCCTATTCCACCAACCAATGGGGCAAACAAAGGATAAACGGCTCCTGTGGCGGCGGCAAGCCCACCGGCAATGACGGTTATCATTCCAGCATAGTCCATTACAGTAGAGAAGCCTACAAGGCAAACCACAGTGATGATTGTAGCCTTCAGCGACTTGGCTGTATTCCACAAGGTCTTCATAATTCCGCCAATCGATGCGCCCTGGACAAGTCCACCGATTACCGTTCCGAGGAAGAGCAGCAGACCGGCATGCGTGAGCCAGCTAATCTTATACGGCTTAATGGCCTCAACGGGAAAGTTGATGGTAGTGACGAGCGTAGAGCTGAGTGCCTCGCGTATTGTCGGGAACAGCGGACTCGTAACGATGACGAGAAACAATATCAGCAGATAAACGCTCCAGGCGTTGAGCAACTCACCGGCAGTAATCTTCTTCGCATTTTCCGGCTTATCGCTCTTTACGAACTTGGCTGCCACAACAATGACTATAATCGACAGCAAACTACCGATTATGGCAGGCGACTCGGCACCCATGAAACGTGCAGCGGCATACTGTCCACCGAGCGAAACCACACCAGTGACAAGCGAGAGGACAATGTTCTTCACCAACGCCTGACGACGGCTGTCTGCCATATAGACAATGATGAAAGGAATGATGAACATCAGCGGAGCCAACTGCAGCACGACGTTAGAGCTAAGAAGATTAACGTCGAGACCTGTTTCGTTGGCAAGCACAATAACCGGAGTACCAATGGCACCGAATGTCGTTGCCACACTGTTGGCAATCAAGCAGACAACAGCGGAAAAGACCGGCTTGTAGCCAAGGCTGATGAGAATGGCTGCCGGAATGGCTACGGCTGTTCCGAATCCTGCCATTGCCTCAAGAATGCCGCCAAAGCCCCACGTCAGCAGCAGGACCTGAATGCTGCGGTCGGTGGAAATCATCGAGAACTGGCTCTTGATCACCTCCATTTTTCCCGTCAACAGCAAAGTGTTGTAGCTGAAAATAGCCATCAGGATGATGATGAGAATAGGTGAAATGGCCTTCGTGGCACCATAGAGGAACGAGAACGTCATGTCGTGAACCGACATTCCAAAGCCCAGCACAGCAATTATCGCCGTGACGACGAGAGTGATGAGACTACTTCTGTCACCAGGTTGTTTCAAGACTGCCATAAGCACTATAAGCAAGGCAATCGGGACGAGAGATAATAATATGTCCATAGTTTAAGTCTTTATTATGTATTATTCTTGTCATTGTTTGATGCAAATGTAGTAAATCTTTTCGACAATATTCCAATTTTCGTGCTTTTTTTGCGTTATATCCACATTTTTTTACCAAAATTGTACGATAAGGAAAACTTTTTTGCTAACTTTGCCGAACAAAACAGACAACGACATGAAAGAAAGAATACTTTTCGTATGTCTCGGCAACATTTGCCGCTCTCCGGCTGCCGACGGCATAATGAAGGCGCAAGTGGCTAATCGTGGTCTCGACCATCTCTTCGAGATTGACTCATGCGGCATCGGATCATGGCACATAGGACAGTTGCCCGACTCACGCATGCGTCGTCACGGACACAACCACGGCTACCGTTTCGACCATCGTGCCAGACAGATTTCCAAGGACGACTTCACCCGTTTCGACCGCATCTTTGTAATGGACAACGAGAACTATCGGACAGTGACTTCACTGGCTCCCGACAAGTCTTATACTAATAAGGTGGAGATGATTGCCCACTATTTGCGCCACCATAAGGGTCAAGCCACGGTTCCCGACCCTTACTATGGCAACGACAGCGACTTCGAATTTGTCATCGAGCTGCTCGAAGATGCCTGTGAAGGAATCATCGACGACATTTTGGCAAAACACAACAAACAATAAATCTTTACGACAATGAACATTGGAGACAAACTGCCCGACATGCTTGGGCTAAACGAGAAGGGCGAGGCAATGACACGCGAGAGCCTTGCCGGAAAGAAGGTAGTGCTTTATGTCTATCCAAAGGACAATACCTCTGGATGCACAGCTGAGGCATGCTCACTGAAAGACCACTACAATGAACTGCAACAGGCAGGCTATGCCGTCATCGGAGTCAGCAAAGACTCTGCTGCAAGCCATCAGAAGTTCATCGACAAATACGAACTGCCTTTCCCTCTCATCGCCGACGTTGACACCACCCTGCTCCAACAGCTTGGTGCATGGGGCGAGAAATCGATGTGCGGAAAGAAGTACATGGGAGCCTTGCGCACCACATACCTCGTGAACGAGGAAGGCGTAATCGAGAAAATCTTCACTCCAAAGGAGATAAAGACAAAGATTCACGCCGAGCAGATTCTCGACTACATAAAATAAAATAAAGGGGTGGAAAACCAACTTTTCACCCCTTTTTCTTTGCCAAGTCTAAAATTATAGTTACCTTTGCACACGAAAACCACAATGCGCCCATAGTTTAATGGATAGAATGAAGGATTCCGGTTCCTTTGGTTGGGGTTCGATTCCCCATGGGCGTACCATACTTACAATGAACGGTGTTTGTCAACAGTTCAACAAATACTTTCATTTCCGAGATGCTGCCTATCAAAAAATAAAAAAAGTATTTCAACCGTACAGGTCGACACCAATTCCAGACTATCACGATAAAGGAACAATAGTTAGTAGTTTTGGACATATTATCCAAAACTAACCTCTTATATTTCGAGTTCTATATCTATTGGGCAGTGGTCAGAGCCGAGAATGTCAGAATGAACATTGGATTCTTTTACATACGTTGTTATTGACTCACTGACGAGAAAATAGTCAATCCGAAAGCCTTGATTTTCCTTCCGCTGTACATCGTCCTTAGAATAAGCCCATGCCGTGTATTCGCCAGATGGAATACCATGCGGACATAAGTGCTTAAAATAGTGAACATCTACAAGACGCTCCTCTTTAATCAACTTCTCAAAACTGTCATGTTCTTCCGGATAGAAGCATGGTTGCTTCTTTGTGCATTTTCCGTCATAGGCATCGGAAGGGAAGCGAACAATGTTCATGTCCCCACAGATGACGACAGGTTTTCTTGTCTGTAGCTCATGTACAAACTCCTGAAACATATTACACCATTCAAGTCGGTAATTTAGCCCATTATAGTCCTTTGTACTCATTGAGAAAGGCCAATATGAATTGACGAGTATGAATTTAGCGAATTCCATTGCCGTTATCCTTCCTTGATATTCATAATCGGGAAAAGGCGGGTCAAATATGATTGACATCGGACGAATATCGTTTTTTATAAAAATACCCGTTCCGAAATAATGCGATTGTTTTGCAGGATTCATGTATGAGCGGTATCCCTTGACAGTAACTCTGTATAAATCCTCCCTCGTCCGTATCTCCTGAAGACAGAAGACGTCAGGTTGCAACAGGTCAACAGCATATCTGAAATCATTCTCGTGCGCTTTAAGCGCATTGATATTCCAACTGACTATTTTCATTTCAAGTTCTCCATAAAAATATATAATCACAACTGACATAAAGTCTTAAGAAGCAGTCTCATTCCGTCCGTTGCAGTGGTCTTAAACGGGGGCATGTGGACAGGCTACTTGGTTCGTTTGATGCGAATCAGCGGAACCTTTCCTGTGATTCATGTCCCTGTGATTCTCACTGCACATAAGTCAACGCATTCTCGCCGTTTCTTAAATATATTGCCGATAATTTTTCTTCCATATCTCCACATAATAATATTATATTGAGAATTTTCTGCAAATATACGGCATTTCCGTCATACGACCAAACTTTTCGCCAACTTTCTGCCAAAACGAAAGGCAGCGACCGCTATTTGCCACTGCCCTTAAACCAATTCCAAAATACTGCAATTAAGAGGATAAGTAGTTAGAGCACTCACCTGTCCCTCTTGTCCCAAACGATTCAATCGAGGTCTGTTTGTATTGTAGTATCCTCATTTCAAATTAGGTCATCACCAAAAATCGGTTATGTCGTAAAAAAACAGTCCAAACATTTGGCAATAACAAATAAAAGCCTTAATTTTGTAGCGAGTTACGGGCAAATCACTCCTGCAACAGACTTTAAACAATGGGTATATACATTAATAGAGGTAACGGAGAATTCCGTGACATTGTCACTCACGAGTATGTTGACAAGACGTCTCTCATACCAATTATCAATGCAACACTAAATTCAGAGTTCCGCTATAGCTGCGTCACCCGCTGCCGACGTTTTGGAAAATCGATGGCGGCAAAGATGCTGTGCGCCTATTACGACAAGTCGTGCGACTCACGCGAGTTGTTTAGAGGATTGAAAGTTGAGAAGGACAAGTCGTTTGAGGCTTATCTCAACAAGTATTATGTGATATGTGTAGATATGACCGACTTCACTACCAGGTTCAGAAATGAGAGGGAGATAGTAAGTCTCATTCAGCACAATATAATGAATGATGTGTTGAAAGCCTTTCCTAATATTGAAGTTGAAGAGAGGGATGACTTGATGAATATTCTCTACCGCATCAGCGAGAGTACAGGCGAGCGTTTCGTGATGATTATCGACGAGTGGGACGCCATTATGCGCGAGATGGGTTCAGACGAATATATTACCACGTCTTACGTTGATTTGCTTCGCCGCCTGTTCAAAGGCTCTGGCTCTAACACCGTGTTTGCCGGGGCATACCTAACTGGCATATTGCCAATAAAGAGATACAACACAGAGTCTGCGTTAAACAATTTCCGCGAATATACTATGATTAATCCAGGCAAAATGGCCACGTCTCTTGGATTCACTCACAAAGAAGTGGAAGAGCTATGCGATAAATTCAGCATGGATATCAAAGAGATGGAACGTTGGTATGACGGCTATAGCATAGGTAATGAATCTCACATTTTCAATCCTTATTCCGTTATGCGAGCCATCGACGACAACCGTTACCAAAGCTATTGGACTACAACCAGCGCCTACGACTCGGTCATAACCTATATACAGATGAATTTCGACGGATTGAAGGATGACATAATAAGAATGCTTTCGGGAGAGCGCGTATATGTAGATACGACAGAGTTCCTGAATGATATGCGCATTGTCAGAAGTAAAAACGATGTATTCACCGTGTTGATACATCTCGGATACTTGGCATACGATGGTGATTCCCAAGAATGTTACATCCCAAACAAAGAGGTCGCAGACGAGATGAACAATGCCATAAAGGCAACATCATGGTCCCTGTTGGCAGAATCAATACAAAACTCCAGGGCACTTCTCTTTGACACCATTGCAGGAAAAGAGCAGACCGTAGCACAAGCCATCGACCAGGCTCACGATGAGAACACCAGTATCCTTTCCTACAACGACGAGAACTCGCTTGCCTGCGTGCTCACCATTGCCTATATATGGTCAAGAAACGAGTATATCATCCATCGTGAGTATGCCACAGGCAAGGGATATGCCGACCTCGTGTTGATTCCTCGCCGCAACGTCTCGAAGCCAGCCCTCGTTATAGAGCTAAAGTTCAACCATACCGCCGACACTGCCATCGACCAGATAAAGCGCAAGGCCTATCCATCAAAGATAGCGGAATATACAGGCGAAATCCTTCTCGTAGGCATCAACTACGACAAGGATACGAAGAAGCATACTTGCAGGATAGAAAAGTTGATTAAATAGTAAAAAAGAATCGACCTGTATGGTTGAATGGAACGCTCACTTCGCCCACGTACAGGTCGTTTTTTTGCCCACAAAGTGAATTTGCCCAATTTGCTTTTGCCCAATTTGCCCAGTAAAATTTCTTAACTCATATAACATGCTGTTTTTCAATGCATTGCAAAATAAAATTACCTCTACTGGGCAAATTGGGCAAAAGCAAATTGGGCAAATTGCCTTTTAAAAGGCGAAAAAAGGGTCATTCTTTGAGTGTCAAAGTGTCAAAGTCAAAGTGTCAAACTTGAAAACACACGCACATCCCCTACGCCTGTTTTTTCACTTTGACACTTTGACTTTGACACCATTAGGCTTTCGAGGATGACCATAGGGAATGGATATGTAAATATTGTTCATCATCAAACTGTCATAATGGTAAGAAAACATTTCTCTGTCTACTTGCATATATGAAACTATCGTCGTACCTTTGCACCATAAAAATGAATCAAAGCGCGCTTCATCGTCTCGAACGCATCTCGAAGGCATCTCGAAGGAATACCGAAGGAAGCATAGGGGCGAAAATTAACAAAACGGCATTTAACGTTTAACAATTAAGTGATGATAACAAAAGGTTATGTTTTTGAAAGCTTGTCGAAAGTCTTGCAACCCTTGGCATAGTAGTGCCAGAGGACAGAGATGGGGAGACGTTCGGGAATGGGATTGGGGGTTGATGAGGCTTGGATGACTTTACGGTCATTAACGAAGTCGTTGCGCCAACGTTTGAAATCACGGCGAGCCTTGACGACGGCACGGAAATCGCCAAAGCTGCGACCAAGGATGAGCATCTGGAATGCGGCAAGATAGTCGAGAAAACAACGCACACGCATGACATGACGAAGCTCCGAGTCGGGCAGGTTCTTATAGAGCATGGTGAGATTGTTGCGGAAGTTAAGGTAGGTTTTCATCGGATTGTTCTTCGGAAGTGTGCCGCCGCCAACATGATAGACCTCACTCTCTGGAATACAATAGATTTTGCGTCCCATGATGCGGAGTCGCCAACAAAGGTCAATTTCCTCGTTGTGGGCAAAGAACCTGCCGTCGAGGCCTCCTGCCTTCCAGTAGTCGGTGGAACGGACAAGCATGGCTGCTCCTGTTGCCCAAAAGATGGAAGTTGGCGTGTCGTACTGCCCATTGTCACGTTCTACGGTATCGAAAATCCTTCCACGACAAAATGGATAGCCATAACGGTCGATGAAACCGCCTGAAGCTCCAGCATATTCAAAACTGTCGTTGTCTGCCATGGAGAGGAGCTTAGGCTGGCATGCTGCCACCTCATGATGTACGTCCATGAACTCTACAAGCGGCTGTAGCCAATGATGCGTTACACGAACATCAGAGTTGAGCAGCAGATAATATTCTGCCTCAATCTGCTTCAAAGCCTTGTTGTAGCCCTCGGCAAAGCCCCAATTCTTCTCAAGACGAATGATGCGACATTCGGGATATTCTGTTGTAAGAAGGTTGATGGAATCGTCGGTTGAAGCATTGTCGGCGACATACACCACGGCACCGTCGTCGACAGAATATCTCACTACATCTCCAAGATACTGACGCAGCATTGAAGCTCCGTTCCAGTTGAGTATAACGATAGCTATTTTGTCCATTTCATCGAAAAACCATTAAATTATAAACTGGGGTGGCTCTCCACCTCCCCCATAAGTGCAGTCTTGTCATGATTGAATCCACCGAGACGAACCTTCAGAATGGCATTGTCATATTCTGACTTTGACAATGCTGGTGGCAGCTCTACACGAATGTAATTCTCGGTGAAACCGTGCATTGCCTTGCCACGAGGCGCCTTTTCGAACAGAACCTTTGCCTCTGTGCCGATGTGACGTTCATAGAAAGCATGGGTCTTTTGGTCGGACAACTCAAGCAGTCGACGGCTACGCTCCTTCTTCGTCTTGTCATCAACGACGTATGGTATCTTCAGTGCGGCAGTGCCTGGACGTTCCGAATATGGGAAGACGTGAAGCTGGGTAACGTCGAGAGACTGCAGGAAGGAGAAGGTCTCTTCAAAACATTCCGGCGTCTCGCCACGACAACCTACCATGACGTCGACTCCGATGAAAGCGTCGGGCATGACACGCTTGATGTGACGAACCTTGTCGGCAAAGAGTTGTGTGTCGTAATGGCGATGCATAAGTCGCAGCACTTCGTCGCTTCCACTCTGCAAAGGGATATGGAAATGAGGCATGAAGGCACGACTTGAAGCACAATAGTCGATGAGTTCGTCGGAAGCCAAATCAGGTTCAAGACTGCTGATGCGATAACGTTCTATGCCCTCCACTGCGTCAAGACTCTTGACGAGATTGATGAATTTCTCGCCTGTCGTCTTTCCGAAGTCGCCGATGTTGACACCTGTGAGCACTATCTCCCTCCCACCCTCTTCAGCAGCCTGACGGGCTTGCTGTACAAGAAACTCTATCGTAGGATTGCGGCTAAACCCACGGGCAAAGGGAATGGTGCAATAGGTGCAGAAATAGTCGCATCCGTCTTGAACCTTAAGCCAATAACGAGTACGATTTCCGCGCGAGCAACTTGGCGCGAACGACTTTATGTCCTTCGTCTTGACGGAATAATGTTCGTGGAGATGCTGGTCGGAAAGCTGTCCTGCAGTCCATTTCTCTGAAAGGAACTGTACGAGGTTCGCCTTCTCATTGCTTCCCAGGACGAGGTCGACACCTTCAATGGAACTGATGCGTTGCGGTTCGAGTTGTGCATAACATCCAGTGACGACGACAAAGGCTCCGGGATTGCTGCGTACCATGCGATTAATTGCCTGGCGACACTTATGGTCGGCAACGTCAGTGACCGAACAGGTGTTGATGAGGCAAAGGTCGGCTTTCTCGCCTTTCTTTACCGTCACCACACCTATATCGTTTAGCATCTTTCCAAAAGTGGAAGTCTCCGAAAAGTTAAGTTTGCAGCCTAAAGTGTAATAGGCTGCTTTTTTACCTTGGAATGCTGAAGTATCAATCATTATCAACAAGCCTTGAAACTCATGTCGAGGCCCTTGACAGAATGAGTAAGAGCACCAACAGAGATGTAGTCTACTCCGCACTCGGCGTAGTCGCGCAGAGTGTCGAAGGTGATGCCACCACTCGACTCCGTCTCATAGCGACCTGCAATGATGTCTACCGCCTTCTTTGTGTCGGCAGGAGTGAAGTTGTCGAGCATGATGCGGTCGATGCCGCCGCAGTCGATAGCTTCCTGCAGTTCCTCGAAGTTGCGAACCTCAATCTCGATTTTCAAGTCGAGACCGTTATTCTTTAGATATTCATGGCATCGATTGATGGCATTGCTGATGCCACCGGCAAAATCAACATGATTGTCCTTGAGGAGTATCATGTCGAACAGTCCGATGCGATGGTTGCATCCGCCACCTATTTTCACGGCTGCCTTTTCCAGCATACGCAATCCCGGAGTTGTCTTACGCGTGTCGAGGACACGAGTCTTTGTGCCCTTCAGGCGGTCGACATAACGGCTGGTTGTTGTGGCAATGCCACTCATGCGCTGCATAATGTTCAGCATCAGTCGCTCAGTTTGCAAGAGCGAGCGTACTCGTCCGCTTACAATCATGGCGATGTCGCCCTTTTTTACACGGGTGCCATCGTTCATCAGCACTTCAACGTTCAGTTCCGGGTCAAAGCGACGAAACACTTCCTTTGCCACTTCTACGCCTGCAAGTACGCCATCCTCTTTAATAAGAAGATGTGAACGTCCCATTGCATCTTCTGGAATACAACACAGGGTTGTATGGTCGCCATCGCCGATGTCTTCGGCAAAAGCGAGGTCAATCAACCTATCGACAAGTTCTTCAACCTTTAACATAATATTATATTGTCTTTTATTTATAGATATACTCCTACACCAATCCTAAGTCCTACCTTACTGTAGTCCTTATGGCTTTTGAACGACTGGTTATAATAGATTTCCGGTTCGATGGTGACAGTGCGGCTCAAGAAGAAGGCATAGCCAATCTGTACACTTGGCTGGAAGTCGTCGCACGACTCGTTGATGTGGGAATAGTTGAGCGAAGCTCCAAGGTAGATGCCGTTCTGCTCGATATAGTAGCGGCCGCCTACGCCCAAGGAAACGACACTTGGCACATCCTCCATCTTGTGATAGCCAAGAGAACCAGTAAGCATGACATTGTCCATAATCATATAACCACCCTTGGCATCCAAGCCAAAGTTTGTCTTCTCAGAACCGTTGTAGCTGATGCCAAGACCTGACATGGAAGCTCCAACATAGATTTTGTCTTTCTCAAACTGTGCGTGTGCCGCCAAGGCAAGCATCATCGCCATAACAACGAGATAAAGTTTCTTTTTCATAAGCTTTTCTTTTTTTGTTAATAATTATATTACTTATTCTTATATTTCTCATAACGTGAATGCCAAATATGGAACCAACCATAGGCAACGATAACCACTGCAATGCCCAAAGGATAACCTACGAGTTCGGGCATTCCGAAGGCCTGGTATGACACAAAGAGGAATGTGGCACACACCAGGGTCATGAACAAGGCTGGTATGAGTGCCATAAAATAGTTCTTGCCGTTAATGACAAGATAAGCCGTTATAGCCCACAGACCGAAGCATGCGAGAGTCTGGTTTGCCCAACCGAAATATTTCCACACGATGTTGAATCCATCGGGATTGCCAGTCTGCCAGAACAAAAGGGCAATGCATGCGGCAAACATTGGGATGCAAATCGTCAATCGGCTGCGGAAGGACTTCTGGGCATAATGGAACGCCTCAGCAATGATGAGTCGTGCCGAGCGGAATGCAGTATCGCCACTGGTGATGGGGGCGGCAACTACACCGAGGACAGCCAAGACCCCTCCCACTATGCCAAGCCAGTCCTCGCACATAAGATAGACTACCTTTGGCGCTGACGTTGACAATCCCAACTCCTTGGTAGCTTCAAACGTTGAATATCCAGCCACAGGCTCGCCATAGAAGAAATAGGAAGAGACGGCAGCCCATACCAAGGCAACAATGCCCTCGGTAATCATGGCGCCATAGAATATTGGGCGACCCTTCCGCTCGCTTTTCAGACATCGAGCCATAAGCGGACTTTGTGTAGCATGGAATCCACTGATTGCTCCGCAAGCAATGGTGATGAAAAGACAGGGGAACAGCTGGTCTTTGAAAGAGCTGTCGACGGTAAGTGCCTTATTGCCCAAGCCATCCCACAGTTCCGGTATTGACGGCCACTTTACGGCAAGCATTACCATCAATGCAACAGCCATGAAAAGCAACGCTATTGCAAACAAAGGATAGATGCGTCCAATGAGCTTGTCGATTGGCAACAATGTTGCGACGACATAATATGCAAAAATGGCAATGACCCACATAGCCGTGGTACCACCGAACATTTCGAGAATCTCGGCAGGACTATAGACGAAAACCGAACCAAGAATCATCAACAGGAAAACGGAAAAAACGAGTATCGCCTTCTCTGCCCTGTTGCCCAAATACTTTCCGACAATTGCCGGAAGGCTGGCTCCCTGATTTCGCATTGACAGCATACCAATGAAATAGTCGTGCATAGCTCCTGCAAAAATACAGCCAAAAACTATCCAAAGATAGCTGACGGGACCAAACTTTGCACCCATTATGGCACCGAAGATTGGTCCTGTGCCTGCAATGTTCAGGAATTGTATTAGGAACACCTTCCAATTAGGCATAACAATGAAATCGACTCCATCGGCATTGTGTACAGCAGGAGTGTCCCTGTCGTCAGGAGCAAAGACCTTTTCAACGATTTTGCCGTAAGTAAAATAGCCTACGACAAGCAATAACAGGCATATTACAAATGAAACCATAGGATAATGATATTTAAATTTCTGTACTGTTAATTTGTTTCTTGTTATGAGAGAACCAACGCAGGAAAAGTCCCCATACTGCCATTGTGGCAACGGCTCCCAGTGTGTAGCCAACGACAGGTGGCATTGCCAACAACTGATTGGAGACGAAAAGATAGCACGAACATACCAACGTCATGAACAAAGCAGGTATATATGTAATAATGTATGCTTTTTGTTTCCTGACAAGATAGACGGTCAATGTCCAAAGGGTTATTGCCGTAAGGCACTGGTTGAACCACCCAAGATACTGCCAAAGGACACCAAATCCATTGGGATTGTTTATCTGCCACATAAGCAGCGAGAAAGTGCAAAGGAACAAAGGCAGGGTGATAATCAGTCGACGCTTTATGGTGCGCTGCTCTATTCTGATGAAATCGGCAATAATCAGTCGGGCGGAACGAAGTGCAGTATCGCCTGTAGTAATAGGTGCTGCAACAACTCCAAGCAGAGCCAATGCTCCACCTAAGACGCCCAGCCAATCCTTGCATACAATGTTCACAACCTGTGGAGCTGGTGTGGTGAACCCCGTGTTGCCTACATGCGACAATGTCTCATAACCTGGCTGAGGGTCGGCATAGAAGAAATATGAACCAATGGCAGCCCATATCAACGCAACAACGCCCTCGGTGATCATGGCACCATAAAAAATGGGTCTGCCCATACGCTCGCTTTTCATACATCGTCCCATTAGTGGACTTTGCGTGGCATGGAAACCGCTGATGGCACCACACGAGATTACGATGAAAAGACATGGGAATATGTTGTCCTTCCAATCAGGCCTGACAGCCATTGCCCTATTGTCCAATCCGTCCCATACCTCAGGTAGTGTTGGCCACTTGACGAAAAGCATTATAACCATGGCTATTGCCATGAACAGCAACGAGGCTGCAAACAAAGGATAAATGCGTCCGATAATCTTCTTTATGGGCAGCAGTGTTGCTATAACATAATAGATGAGGATGACAACAATCCAGAGTGTAATGTCACCATAAATGCCACTTAAGATTACTGCGGGGCTATAGATGAATATCGCTCCCACCACCATAAGAAGGAAAACAGTAAGGGAAAGCATGGCGACACGCATCCTGCCGCCAAGGTATTTTCCAATCACCTCAGGCAGACCAATACCACCATTACGCATGGAAACCATTCCGCTCAAATAGTCATGGACAGCTCCTGCAAAGATACAGCCAAAGACAATCCAAAGATAGCTCGACGGACCGAATTTGGCTCCCATGATGGCGCCAAAGATTGGTCCAGTGCCCGCAATGTTCAGAAACTGAATCATGAAAATCCTCCAATTGGGAAGCGTCATAAAATCCACACCGTCGGATTTTGACAATGCAGGCGTAATACGATCATCGGGACCGAAAACACGTTCCACTACCTTTCCATAGATGGCATATCCCAACAAAAGTGCTATAAGACCTAAAGTAAAAGAAATCATCGTTTAATCTGAAGTTTTGAAAATTCTTTGTGCAAAAGTAACAATTTAATTTGAAATATGAAAAAAAACTCCTAACTTTGCAGCCAAAATTGAAAAAAAAGAATGAAACATACCACTTTTTGGCATAAATGTGCCATATTTATTGCATTATTATGCGTGACGACACCATTAATGGCAATCAACAAATACGAGGTAAGGGCTGTTTGGCTGACTACAATAGGTGGACTCGACTGGCCACACTCATACGCACAATCCTCCCATTCCATCGAAAAGCAAAAGGCTGAATTGACGGGGATGCTGGACCGCCTGAAACTTGCAAACATCAACACCGTTCTGCTGCAGACAAGGGTCAGGGCGACAACGATATACCCTTCCGACATTGAACCATGGGACGGATGCATGTCAGGAACCCCAGGCAAGTCGCCCGGCTACGACCCTTTGGCTTTTGCAATAGAAGAATGTCATAAGCGCGGGATGGAACTGCATGCATGGGTCGTTTGCATTCCAATAGGCAAATGGAACAACTACGGATGTAGACAATTAAGGAAACAAAGACCTGACTTGGTGAAGAAAATAGGCGACGAAAGTTTCCTCAATCCTGAGAAATCAGCCACTGCCGACTATATAGCCCGTTTGTGTGGAGAAATAACGAGAAATTACGACATAGACGGAATACATCTTGACTATATTCGCTATCCTGAAACATGGCAGGGCAAGATTGACACTCGTAGAGGCAGGGAAAACATTACGCGAATTGTAGAGCGGGTTGCCGACAAAGTAAAGGCACAAAAGCCTTGGGTGAAGATGAGCTGCTCGCCAGTAGGCAAGCACGACGACCTGACACGCTATTCAAGTCGCGGATGGAATGCAAGGACCAAAGTATGCCAAGACGCACAGACGTGGCTCGCCCGTGGACTCATGGACCAGCTATATCCAATGATGTACTTTCAAGGCAACCAGTTCTACCCTTTTGCCATTGACTGGAACGAGAACAGCTTCGGCAAGATAATCGCCCCAGGATTAGGCATTTACTTCCTTTCACCTAAAGAAAAGAATTGGGACTTGGAAGTGATAAGTCGACAGTTGCACTTCTTGTCGGAACAAGGCATGGGACATGCTTACTTCCGCTGCAAATTCCTCCTCGACAACATCAAGGGGCTTTACGACACAGTGAAGGATGAAATAAACCAATACCCTTCACTTATACCACCCATGAATGTGTCGGCTCGAGATGTGGAAGCTGTCAAGATGCCTTACAAACCCATCAACCTTGCCGTCAGAACCTCCAACGGCATTGACCGCCTGACATGGGACGACGAAAAAACCTACCCACAGACAAATGGCGACTACCATCTATATAATGTGTACGCATCGGAGAGTTACCCCGTAGACATTGAAAATCCGAAGAACCTGATGGCTACGAGACTGCGAAACTGCTCGATGGAAATTCCTGCAAGCCCAAGTGGGATTAAACGCCACTATGCAGTGACAGCGACAGACAGATACGGAAGGGAAGGAATTGCAGCCACTACCCCTTCCCCTAATTCCAAAGAAAAGTTTGAGCATCAAAGCCTGCTATGGTGCAATGGCGAAAAGCTGCGACTTCCCAACAAGGAAGATATTTCAGACATGGAATACATTGCAATAGAAAGTGTGGCGGGCAATATCATTGCAACCAGGCAATATATTACAAACGAAATAGACGTTAGGGGAATACCGGAAGGATTCTATGTCGTAAGGACGCTGAACAGACGGGGCTTGAGTCACAGAATCGGTTTCTTCATTCTAAAAAGAAGCTAAGGCAATGGAAAAAATCATATTGGGAATAGACCCAGGCACCAATATTATGGGCTACGGGCTGATAAAGGTGAAGGACAACAAGGCAGAAATGATTACCATGGGAATCATCGACCTGCGCAAGTTTGGTGACTCATATCTAAAACTGGGGCACATCTTCGAACGTGTGACAGGAATCATCGACTCCTATCTGCCCGATGAAATGGCAATAGAAGCACCGTTTTTTGGAAAAAACGTGCAGTCGATGCTGAAGTTAGGACGAGCGCAAGGAACAGCCATCGCCGCTGCCATTCACCATGGAGTGCCAATCCACGAATATGCTCCACTGAAAATAAAGATGGCAATAACGGGGCAAGGACAAGCATCGAAAGAACAGGTTGCTGCAATGCTGCAGAGACTGCTCAAGCTCGACAAAAACGAGATGAGCAAGTTCATGGATGCCACCGATGCACTTGGAGCCGCCTATTGCCACTACCTGCAGATGAGCCGTCCTGAAACAGGAGCTACACACTATCGCGGTTGGAAGGATTTCGTCAACCGCAACAAGGAAAGAGTCAAATGACACTAATGACTGAAAGTTTAGACAATAACAACATACAACAATGCAAAGAATCATCGAAATAAAAGAAGGCATCACAAGAATGCCGGAATGGAGATTGGCAAAGCCCGTGGACTTTACTCTTGACGAAGGCGAACACATGGCTATAGTGGGCGAGAACGGTGGAGGAAAGACGATGCTCGTTGAAATCATCACAGGCCGTCATCCATTGCTGATGAACGAACCAAAATACGACTTCTCGCCAAGCAAACGCGAATCGGCTTCGGAAAACATCAGATACATAACATTCCGCGACTCCTACGGAGACACCGATGGGCAATACTACCTACAGCAACGTTGGAATCAGCAGGAAATAGACAAAGAGACACCTCTTGTCGGCGACCTCTTGGAAAAAGCCTATTCCACTGCCGGCGAAGACACCGAGGAGAGGCGTGAACTTCAAAACCATTTGTATGACCTGTTTCACATTCGCCATTTGCTCGATAAATACATTATACTTCTGTCGAGTGGAGAACTGAGAAAATTCCAACTCACCAAGACTCTTTTGGCAGACCCCCGAGTACTGATTATGGACAACCCGTTCATTGGATTGGACTATGACACTCGAAACCAGTTGAAAACACTGCTGTCAACCCTGTCCAAAGAGAGGGCATTGCAAATAATTCTTGTATTGTCAAAGACAGATGATGTGCCAGACTTCATTACCCATGTTGTAGAAGTCAACCAAGGTATAGTAGGAGAAAAGCAGACTCGCCGGCAATATGTGGAAAACAGGAAACCAAATCCGTTGAAAGTGCTGACTGATACCGACCGCAATGAAATCATAAATCTGCCATACCGAACAAACGACTATGACAGTACAGAGGTCGTAAAGATGAATAAAGTCTGCATAAGATATGGCGAACGCGTAATTCTCGACACACTCGACTGGACAGTGAACAACGGTGAGCGTTGGGCACTGAGCGGACAAAACGGAGCAGGCAAGTCTACCCTACTCTCCTTGGTATGTGCCGACAATCCTCAGAGCTACGCTTGCGACATTTCACTATTCGGGAATCCGAGAGGGTCAGGAGAAAGCATTTGGGACATAAAGAAACACATCGGATATGTATCGCCTGAAATGCACAGAGCCTATCAGAAAAACTTGCCGGCTATAAGAATAGTGGCAAGCGGTCTGAAAGACTCTATGGGACTGTATGTAAAGCCAAACGAGAACGAATACGGCATCTGCCGTTGGTGGATGGACAAGTTTGGACTAAAAGGCAAGGAGGACACACCTTTCCTTAAACTGTCGAGCGGCGAACAACGTTTGGTACTCTTAGCCAGAGCCTTTGTAAAGGACCCACAGCTACTTATCCTCGACGAACCACTGCATGGTCTCGACAACCGCAACCGTCGACTTGTCAAGGACATCATCGAAGCATTCTGCCAACGTCGGAACAAGACGATGATAATGGTAACCCACTACGAGGAAGAGCTGCCATCATGCATCGACCACAAGCTATTTCTTCGCAGACACGTATAGAAAACGTGTCTGCGAAAAAAAAACACTGAGCTGCAGGTTAAAATTCAAGGCATGTCGTCACCCCTTCCTTAGTAGCCTCAAAATAGGGATACTCATCACGAAGACTAATGTCATCGTAAATGAAATCAGCCACAACAGAGTCTTTTCCGTCAGGTAGAATCAATCCCATCTTTCCATTCTTTTGGGCAATGATAGGCATCATCCTTCCATCGTCCACATTGGTGAATACTCGTCTAAGGAAATCATACTTGGGCTGAACAAGTATGTCACCCTTGTAGCTTCGTATGCCAAACATACCGTCCACTTCAAACACTTCGTGTAGTCGGATGTATTTCTCACGTATCCGCTTCAAATAGAAGTCGAACTTCTTTTTGTCTGCAACCATCTTCTTGAAATAGTAGTATGTGTCGCAGTAGTTTGCCATAGCACGCACGAGTACCATCTGAAGGTCAAGTCCACTCACCGCCTTACGGTTCAGGTCGATGTAAGCGGCAATGGCTTCTTCCTTCTGCGGCACCGTCATGCCCTTAAGTCGCATAATAAACTTGTCCATGATGTCCTTGCTACCATGGAAAGCCTTGATATAGCGATGCATCTGCCGATCCATCTCGTCGCTGACAAACTTATCTATCCGTTCCATCTCAATGATGTCCTGATATTCATTGTCGAAATTGTCTTGAGTAATCTGTGTCATAGCCAAATATTTTCGACAAAGTTACATATTTAATCGCAAATCACCAAATTTCCATACCACTATTTTTTGCAAAAACAAAAAAATGTCCTTTCTGCAGGCATACACCTTACAGAAAGGACATATATGGATTGAATGTAAAAGCCTTATTCAATGACAACAAGAGCGTCGTCTTCCATAACGCTTTGTCCAGGCTGTACACACACTGCGGTAACCTTACCAGACTTTTCGGCGGTAAGATTATTCGCCATCTTCATAGCTTCAAGAATCACTACGGTATCACCAGCTTTAACTTCGTCGCCCACATTGACCTTGACTTCAATGATAGTGCCTGGAAGTGGAGCCTTTACGGCATTGCCGGCGTTGATTCGCCTACTGCCTTGTTCGTCGCTTGAAGGAGCTGGAGCTGAAGCGGCAACAGGTCTTACTACCTTTGGCTTTTCAGGTTCCTTCTCAGGTTCCATTTCCACTTTGTAGTCTTCTCCATTAACCGTTACAGAAGCGATGTTGTCGACTATTTCGCCGATAGTCACTTCATATTTTTTACCATCTATGGTATATTTATACTCTTTCATATCAATAATACCTTAATTAAGGACGTTCAGTCATGCTCAAGGCAAATCCATTCCATTGGGTATTGCGTTCTGCGATGGTAATGACACCTGATATGTTATCGTGAACATTGTTGCCCAAGTGCTCGTGAAGAGCCAAAGCTATGGCGGCATATACGTTTTTGTCCTGTTTCATAATAATTCACTTGTTTGGACAGGCGGACTAAGCCGCCTGTCTTCTATTACATTGGAATATTTCCGTGCTTCTTAGCTGGCAGGGCATCACGCTTTGTTGCAAGCTGAGCCAAACCGCGGCAAATGCGGAAGCGGGTGTTGCGAGGCTCGATGACATCGTCGATGTAGCCATACTTCGCAGCCTGATAAGGAGTAGCGAACAAGTCGTTGTACTCCTCTTCCTTTTCAGCGAGGAATGCCTTAACGTCTTCGCCCGCATCTTTCTTAGCCTTAGCTTCCTTGGCACAGAGTACAGCAACAGCACCCGAGGCACCCATAACGGCGATTTCGGCTGATGGCCATGCATAGTTGAGGTCGGCACGCAACTGCTTGCAACCCATAACGATGTGGCTACCACCATAGCTCTTGCGAAGAGTGACTGTAATCTTTGGAACGGTAGCCTCACCAAATGCGTAGAGGAGCTGTGCGCCATGCAGAATGACGGCATTATATTCCTGACCTGTACCTGGAAGGAATCCAGGAACGTCAACCAATGTGACGATAGGAATATTGAATGCGTCGCAGAAGCGAACAAAGCGTGCTCCCTTGCGGCTTGCATTAACGTCAAGCACACCTGCATAGACAGAAGGCTGGTTGGCAACAATACCTACACTCTGACCGTTGAAGCGGGCAAAGCCAATGATGATGTTGCGCGCAAACTTTGGCTGAATCTCGAAGAACTCGCCATTGTCGACGATGCCACCAATCACCTTATACATATCGTATGCCTCGTTGCCATTGTCTGGAATAATCTCGTTGAGGGAGTCCTCAAGACGATCAATTGGGTCGTTGCACTCTTTGCGTGGAGCTGTCTCCATATTGTTGGAAGGAATATAGCTCAACAGAGTTCTGATCATCTGAATACCCTCTTCCTCAGTAGAAGCGGTGAAGTGTGTCACACCACTCTTGGAAGCGTGGACACTGGCACCACCAAGATGCTCCTGGTCGATGTCCTCACCAGTAACAGACTTCACAACCTTTGGTCCAGTGAGGAACATGTAAGAGGTGTTCTCCATCATAAGGGTGAAGTCGGTAAGAGCTGGAGAATAAACAGCACCACCAGCGCAAGGACCGAAAATACCGCTAATCTGTGGGATTACACCTGAAGCCAGGATGTTGCGCTCGAAGATTTCACCGTAACCGGCAAGGGCATTGATACCCTCCTGAATACGTGCGCCACCAGAGTCGTTGATTCCGATGACAGGAGCACCCATCTTCATAGCCATATCCATCACCTTACAAATCTTCTGTGCGAGAGTTTCAGATAGAGAACCTCCGTTCACAGTGAAATCCTGGGCGAAGACGAATACAAGGCGACCATCGATAGTACCAGAACCAACAACGACACCATCACCCAGATACTGCTTCTTTTCCATGCCGAAGTTAGTACAACGGTGTAGCTTGAACATGTCATACTCCTCGAAGCTGCCTTCGTCCAGCAACATACTGATACGCTCTCTTGCTGTATATTTGCCACGAGCATGCTGCTTCTCAATGGCTTTCTCACCTCCACCCATGCGTGCTTCTTCACGCTTGGCGATGAGCTGCTTGATTTTTTCTAATTGCTTACTCATTTTAATATTTTAATTCTTTAATTTTTTAATATTTTAATTCTTTAATTTCTTCAAGCAACAAGCTTGAAGACCTTAGTGTTCGCAAAGCTCAGTGAGGATGCCCTCTGTTGACTTTGGATGCAGGAAAGCAATGTTGAGGTTCTCTGCACCCTTGCGAGGTGCTTTGTCGATGAGGCGAATGCCCTTCTCGTCACACTCTGCCAATGCATTGGCAACACCGTCCTCAATGCAGAATGCCAAATGGTGAACACCATGGTTACCCTTGTCAAGCCACTTCTGAATGGTGCTGTCAGGAGATGTTGGTTCGAGAAGCTCAAGCTTCACCTCGCCACACTTCAAGAAGGCTGTCTTAACCTTCTGGTCTTCCACAACTTCAACAGCGTAACACTTCAGTCCCAGTACATTCTCAAAGTACGGGAGTGATTCTTCGATGCTCTGGACAGCTATGCCCAAGTGCTCAATATGAGAAATCTTCATAGTTTTAATGTATTTAAATTGTATAATGTTTCATTCTAAAACCGTGCAAAGATAATGATTTTAATCAAAACCTACAAAGTTTGAATTGAAAATATTGTTAAGTTTGTCAATTTATTGCAAGAATAAGGCTTTTTTGCTACATTTCTATGGTAAAACGAACATTAAAACGCCGCCCAGTTAGATAGTTGGGCACTGCATATTGGTTGTTGGTGACATCTGTAACCCAATAATAGGAATTGACATTGCTGATGCCAAAAAGGTTTAGGCAGTCAGCCGCCAGCCACATGTTCTTGAACCACGACCTTTGTTCCTTCGGCTTGGCGAGGAGATAGCTAAGACCTATGTCGGCACGTTTGTAGGCAGGCGCACGGAAAATCATACGCTCAATGCCTGAGTGGGGCGGGCCAAATGGCAGTCCGTCAGCATAGGCGAGTCGCAGAGTCATCTTCCATCGCTCTGTTCCAGGGAAATAGTCGGTGAAATGAAGATTTATTGAATAACGCTGATCCGTGGGAAGAGGAAGCGACACTCCATCGAGAGTTTGTCGTGTCTTCATCAACGAGAAAGTGAGCCACGAATCTGTTCCAGGCACGAATTCTCCGTACAGTTTAAAGTCGATGCCTGTAGCATATCCATTACACAAATTCTCGCCATAATATGTCACCTTTACATTATTGACATTATAGGGAATGAGATTGTGGAAACGCTTGTAGTAAGCCTCTGTCGTGAGTTTAAATGGTCGCGACAACATCTTAAATCTATAATCGAATGCAGCTACGAAATGTATTGACTGTTGGCTCTTTATGTTCTCATTAAGCGTAACTATTGTTCTACCATTGACGGTTGAGGTGTCTCTTAATTCCTTGTAGAAAGGGGCTTGATAGTAAAGTCCTGTGGCGAAACGAAACGTGACGTCCTGATTGAAGGCAGGAACAATTGCCAATGACGCCCTCGGCGACAATGTGGTTTCGCCATTGAAAGACCAATGGTTAAAACGAAGGCCGTAATTTAGGGTAAAGAACGACTGCCTCTCGCTTCCTGTAGCAAACTTGTAGGTGTCGGTAAGATAACCTTCCAGTCTGTGAGATTCTATCTCGTTTTGCGAGCGCAATGAATAAATCAAATCCAGTCTGTCGGACGAATGGGGAATTGAATATCCACTCGAGTCGCGCATCTCGTATTCGGTGGAATTCTCCTTCACCTTTTCGAATTTCACTGCTAAGGCAGCTTCCACGTCATGCTTGTTGGTCTTGTGCTTGAGCATGAGCTTCAGGTTCTCCACATGTCCGGTAAGATAGTTGCGTGCATGCTCCATATATGTTCCGACACCGATGTTCTCATTATTGCTGACATCGTCAAGCCAATATTGTCCTTGTATGTCGTATGTTTCCTGCTCCTTGGTATAGAAAGCTGATGCCGCCAGCGACAAGGATGTACGTTTGCCCAATCGCCTTGTAATGTCAAGTGCGCCAAAGTACGTTCTGAAGATGTCCTTTTCCTGTCCATCAAAATAAACCTTAAACGACTTTACGTCTGTCAATGTACCAAAGGAAGTTTCCCTGTTGGTTGGCAGAAAGGTGTAATGGTTCTCGGAGATGTTGCCGATGAAATCGACGCTCCAATGCTGATTCGGTCTGAAGCAGATGAATGTCTGATAATCAAGGAAGTCCGGCTTGTATTCTCCGTCAGTGTCAAGTGAGCCGACGAGATACTTGTTCGTCTTGTAGCGTAACCCATGGCTCATCGAAAACTTTTTGCCTCGTGTTCCTATATACGCACTTGCACCAAGAAGAGACACCGACGCTGTAGCTTCTGTTCGCGCAGGCTGCCGATAGGAAATGTCAAGGGCCGATGACATCTTGTCGCCATATTTTGCGCTGAATCCTCCCGTGGAAAATGCAATCGAGCCTACCATATCGGGATTGATGACACTCAATCCTTCCTGTTGTCCGCTTCTTACAAGAAAGGGGCGATAGACCTCCACATTATTTATATATACTGCATTTTCATCGAAGCTGCCTCCACGCACATTATATTGCGAGGACATTTCATTGTGTGACGAGACACCGGCTTGCTGCTGTATCAACTCCTCTACGGCATTGCCTGTTGTCGATGGAGAATTGCGGACGTCTTTTATGTCAAGTTGCTCTGACTGTGTCAGCTGGCGACGACGCTCGGTGACGACAACCTCGTCGAGTGATTCCATAGGACTAAGCACAATTCTAAGATTTTGTCGTCCACGTGGATTCCTCAAAACCCGCTGTCTTGGTTTGTAGCCCACAATGGAGAATCTTATCACAACACTATCAGCCGATTGCAACACAATGCTAAACTTTCCCTTTAAGTCTGTCATGGTGACCTTTGCCTGACTTAAACAAGCTACACTGGCAAGTTCTACAGGATTGCCTTCACCATCAACTACCGTTCCCGAAAGCGTGAACGATTGTGCCAATGCAGAAAATGCAGAAACCAACACGAATAATGTTGCTACCAAAAATCTTTTTATTGTATTGTCCATACTCTATAAAACTAAGAAAAACGCATTTTATTGTGTTTAGAAACTCAAAACATGAGATAAAATACGATTTATCCAAGCATAACGAAACTTAAACCAACGAAAAGCACTCACAGGCTTGCCTCCAAAGCGCAATATGAAGTCGCGTAACTTATTAGCCCTGTAAGGCAAACCCACGTCAAGGAAACAAAAATGCTGGCACCCATCGGCATAAGCCTTCTTAATGGCATTCCATGTGGTGACTTCGGCAGGATAGAGTCGAAGAAAACTTTTCCTCAGCGAACCGAAATACCACAAATAGGCATTGCCTTTCGACATTACATAGGCGCAACAACCTATAGTGTTGTTGTGATAGCGCGTAACGAGAAGTCTGGCACTATTTGACTTCAACAATCGCTTGAAGAACGCAGCATCGGGAATGAAACGCTTTGGTTTGGTAATGTTGTGGACTTTAAGCAAACGGATGAAATCGTCCAAATCCTCATCCGTTTCCACCTCAAAGGTCTGCACACCATTAGCCATTGCCTCATTAATTCTCAACATCAGCTTCGGCGAAATCCTTTCTTCAGGAGTCTTGCTGTGAAGCGAGTTGTAGATGTTCATCCAATTGACGGCGAAGAAGCCAAGTCCCGTCAATGCCTTGTAGCCAAACATCTTTGTCGACAAGTGGCTAAGTTCTACATAAGCGACATGTACAGGCAAGTTCTTCACAAGCTCCGTCATCATCATATTGAACAACTCATCACGCCTATCTTCAAAACCGGTATAGTCGCCTTCGCCGAGAATTCTGCAATGCCACATGAGAAATGGGGGTATTACCCATGAACGCCTACGGACAACAGCCAGCATATGGGCAGCTACCCTTCCATCGGCACATCTTGCCACCACCATTATCGGACTGTGGCGAGGTGTCTTCTCGTAGATGTGGAACAACTCCGCGCTGTGGAAGAAATCCCCAGCCCCTAAGTCTGTCAGCTCCACACTACTGGTGCATACTATGATAGAAATGTCGTTCATCGCTGCAAAAATAATAAATAAAACATAAAAAACAATGGTTTAGAATGTTTTTTTGGCTATTATTCTTACCTTTGTGGACAAAAACAACAATTATTCATCAAATATAACATAAAAATGACAGATTTTAAAGACTTGGCACAGTTGAGAAGAAGCCACAGAAAGTTCACTGAAGAAGAAATAAGTCCAGAAGATGTGCAGACAATCCTCAGAGCTGCGCTGATGTCACCAACGTCAAAAAGCCAACGTGCATGGCGTTTTGTTGTGGTAGAGGACAAGGAAGACATCGCAAAACTTGCCGATGCCAAGGACCTCGGGTCCCAGTTCATGAAGGGTGCTCCGTTGGCAATAGCTGTCCTTGGCGACCCACTGAAAAACGACTGCTGGGTAGAGGACGCATCAATAGCCGCCATTTCCATGCAGTATCAAGCGGAAGAATTGGGATTGGGTTCTTGCTGGGTGCAGATGAGAGGCCGTGGTCTCGCCGACGGCACTCCTGCCGACGAGGTTATCCGCGGCGTTCTTGACATTCCATCAAACTTCAACACTTTATGCATAATAGCATTTGGACACAAAGCCGACGAACGCAAGCCCCAGAATGAAGACAACCTTAAATGGGAGAATGTCCATGCCGACAAATTCTGATCAACAATGGACATAGCACTTATCGGTTCGGGGAATTTGGCAACCAACATCGGCAAGGCATTCCTTGCATCTGGACATAATGTGATTCAAGTGTTCAGCCGCACAGAAGACCATGCACGGGGTTTGGCCCAGACGCTTGGTGCATCACACACCTCGTGCATTGACGACATTTCTTACGATGCCGACGTTTACGTCATCTCCGTGAAAGATTCGGCAATGGGGGAAATGATAGAGAAGATATGCATTGGACGAGAGTCGAAAGTATTCCTGCATACTGCCGGAAGCGTTGAAATCGACGTTTTCTCTTCCCATGCCCTTCACTACGGTGTACTCTATCCGATGCAGACATTCTCAAAGACCAGGGAAGTGGACTTCAAGAGGATTCCCCTTTTCATCGAATGGAACGATGCAATAGCAGAACAAACGATAAAGACTCTTGCCAATAGCATATCCGATAAAATCACGGTTTTATCAAGCTGCGACCGCAAATTTCTGCATCTTGCAGCAGTGTTCGGCTGCAACTTTGCCAATCATTGCTTTACCCTTGCGGCAGACATAATGGAAGAGCATGGCATGAACTTCGAAATGCTTTTGCCTCTAATCGACGAAACGGTAGCGAAACTGCATACGCTTCACCCTAAGAAAGCCCAAACGGGACCGGCGGTTAGATACGACGAGAATGTCATTGCGAGACAAAGCCAACTGTTGGACGACATGCCAGCAATGAAGGACATTTACACACTAATGAGCAATAGTATTCACAATAAAGCAACAAAAGGATAGAAGATGATCAACTACGATTTGAAGAAAAT
This sequence comes from Prevotella sp., assembly GCA_051869235.1. Classification (GTDB taxonomy): domain Bacteria; phylum Bacteroidota; class Bacteroidia; order Bacteroidales; family Bacteroidaceae; genus Prevotella. The sequence continues at coordinate 3,696 of JBJEAS010000032.1, read as the reverse complement.
AAAGGCAATAATATTCGATGTCGACGGCGTATTGAGTGCCGAAACGATAACCCTCCACCCCAACGGCGAACCTATGCGCACCGTCAACATCAAAGACGGATACGCCATTCAGCTTGCCGTAAAACAAGGTCTACGCATCGTCATTCTTACCGGAGGAAAAACCGAGAGTGTGAGAATGCGTTACGAGGATCTCGGCGTTGAGGACATTTACATGGCTTGTGCCGTTAAAATTAAAGTCTATCAGGAATTCCTTGCCAACTATGGCTACACCGATGAAGAAATAATGTATATGGGTGACGACATTCCCGACTATGAAATAATGAAAAGAGTCGGGTGTCCTGTTTGTCCAAAGGATGCTTGCAGCGACATCAAGGAGCTGTCGGTATACATCAGCGACCGCATTGGAGGACATGGCTGTGGACGCGACGTCATTGAGCAAGTGTTGAGAGCACAAGGCAAGTGGCTTGAGAGCGAGAAAGCTTTCGGATGGTAAGATTTACTGTGAAAATAAAAAAGGAAAAACAACAATGCTTGACAATTTAAATAAATTCAACATAGTGCTTGCAAGCAATTCGCCAAGACGACGCGAGCTTTTGGCTGGACTCGGGATAGACTTCGAGGTAAAGATACTGCAGGACATTGACGAAAGCTACCCTCCCACCCTACCAGCACTGGAAACGGCGGAATACATAGCTGCAAAAAAGGCAAAGGCATACAGAGACCTACTGCATGACGACGACATCATCATTACAGCCGACACGGTTGTGATAGTCGACAACGACATTCTTGGCAAACCGCATAGTCCCAAAGAAGCAAGGGAAATGCTGCGTGCTATAAGCGGAAGGACACATAGCGTGGTCACTGGTGTATGCATCGTCGGACGAGACGTGGACAGGAGTTTCTCTGTTTCTACGGAAGTGTCATTTGCTCAACTCAACGACGAAGAAATAGATTTTTACATCGAACGTTTCAAGCCATACGACAAGGCTGGGGCATACGGAATTCAAGAATGGATTGGCTTTATCGGCGTAACATCCATCAACGGCAGCTACTATAATGTCATGGGATTACCCATACAACGCATATACACAGAACTGAAATCATTATTCTAAGTTTTACCTATAGAAGAAGGATTTCAAATAGACATGAAACTTTATTGTCATAATATTATTTTAAACAATGGAAAAACATCGACAATATGGAAATTAATGTACTAAAGTGCACAAAAGTGTGCTTAAAATGCATTTTTGAGTTAAACAAATTTAATTTCCGATTGATTTTGTTCCGAAAATTTTGTTCTTTCGCTTTATAAGCGTACCTTTGCAATCGACAACTAGTAATTTTAATCTATATTTATCATTTTCCTAATTGGGAATCGGTCTGTGAAGATAGATTCCCATTTTTTATTTCAGTCCCCTATTGTTCAACAAAGGCTCGATGCTTGGCTTCTTTCCACGGAAATTGACATACATGTCCATCGCATCGTCTATTCCACCAGGTGTAAGAATATATTGACGGAATTTCTTTGCCACTTCCTGATTAAAGATGTCACCAGTTTCCTTGTATGCTTCGAAGGCATCCGCCTCAAGAACCTCTGCCCACATATAGCTATAGTAGCCTGCTGTGTAGCCACCACCCATGGTGTGGTTGAAATAGGTAGTCCTGTAGCGTGGAGGTATTTGGCTCAACAGTCCACGGTCTACCAATGTCTGACGCTCAAACTGAACGATGTCCATGTCCTCTGGCACATCTTTCAATACGTGATAGTCCATATCAAGCAGCGATGCTGCAAGATATTCCATTGTGGCAAATCCCTGACCGTATTTGCTGCTTCTGTCAAGTTTTTCTACAAGCTCCTGCGGCATTGTCTCACCTGTCTTGTAGTGCTTGGCATACACTTTTAGGACTTCTGGTGCAAATGCCCAATGTTCGTTCACCTGTGAAGGCAGCTCAACAAAGTCGCGCGGCACGGAAGCCACTCCCTGATAGTGGACATCCTTAAAGAAATTGTGCAGTGCATGTCCAAATTCGTGGAACATTGTGCTTGTCTCGTCAGCACTGAGCAAAGCAGGCTGTCCTGCTGCAGGTTTGGTGAAGTTGCAGACGATGGTTACAACAGGTGTCACTTTCTTTCCGTTCTCATACGACTGGCTACGATAGGTTCCACACCACGCACCACCACGCTTTGATGCACGTGGGAAGAAATCCATGAACAACACCCCAAGCAGGCTTCCGTCAGCATCTCTACACTCGAATGACTGTGCATCAGGATGTGGTAGAGGCACGTTCTTAAGTGGTGTAAGGGTTATTCCATAAAGTTTGTTTACGCAATAGAACAATCCGTCACGCACCTTGTCAAGTTCAAGGTATGGTCGCAGTTCATTTTCATCGAAACTGTATTTTGCCCGCTTTGCCTTGTCGGCATAGTATCGCCAATCCCAACCTTCAGCCTCGAAGTCGCGTCCGTCCTTTGCCATTTCTGCCTGTATGTCGGCAAGCTCCTCCTTGGCCTTTGCCAATGTAGGCTTCCATACTTGGTCAAGCAAGTCGTACACAGCCTTCGACGTTTTAGCCATTCTCGTGTCAAGAGCCATCGAAGCATAGTCGTCAAATCCCATAAGGCGTGCCTTTTCCAGACGTGCCTTAACGAGTTTGCGTACTACTTCCCTGTTGTCGTTGGCATTACCGTTGCATCCTCTGCTAATGTAGCCTTTAAACATACGTTCGCGCAGTTCTCTGCAGTCGGAATATTGCAGAAAAGGCATCACACTCGGATTGTGCAGCGTAAAAATCCATTTTCCTGCCATTCCCGCTTCCTTTGCCGTTTCAGCAGCATTGGCAATCAAGTTCTGCGGAAGTCCAGCCAAATCAGCCTCGTTGTCAACAACGAGCTTGAAAACATTGGTCTCCGCCAACATGTTCTGTCCGAAAGTGAGTTGCAGCATTGAAATCTCAGCATTTAGTTCGCGCAGTTTCTTCTGTTGTTCGGCATCAAGATTGGCACCGCTGCGCACGAAATCCTTGTAAGTATTCTCCAGCAGTTTCTTCTGTTCCTTGTTGAGGTTCATCTCTCCCTGATGGTCATAAACATACTTCACGCGTTTGAACAATGCCTCGTTCATCATGATATCGTCAGAATGCTTTGAAAGCAGCGGAGACAGTTCACGGCTGACAGCCTGCATCTCTGCATTGGTATTGGCGCTGTTCTGTCCATAGAATACGCTGCTTACCCTGTTCAGCAGCTTTCCACTACGGTCGAGTGCCACAATGGTATTCTCGAAAGTGGCAGACTTCTTATTGTTCACTATTGCCTCTATCTCCTTCTTCTGTTCATCCATTCCCTTCAAGAAAGCCGGCTTATAATGCTCAACCTTAATCTTGTCAAACGGAGGGATGCCATAAGGCGATGAATACTTGCCAAAGAACGGATTGTCGCCCTTAGCCAAAACGCTGCCACAGACCATTGCGGCAACGCAAGTTGTAATAATTGCTTTTTTCATTTCTCGGTTTATTTTAAGTTTGGGAGCAAAGTTACTACAAATTGTAGACAAAACAAAATAAATGCAGTAAAAGTTTGTAATTAATTGAGGAGTGAGGAGTGAGGAGTGAGGATACAAAAAAGGGAGTGATAAACACTCCCCTTGCGGTGCGTACGGGACTCGAACCCGTGACCCCATGCGTGACAGGCATGTATTC
>JBJEAS010000031.1:0-4213 GCA_051869235.1 Prevotella sp. | reverse complement strand
GAGATACCGCTTCCCCACAAGAGTATGACCAAGCCATATTTCGTCTGCAAAGTCCTTATGTCAAGACATATAAGGATAAGGAAGGCAATGAGATTAAATACAACATGAAGCCACAGACGCTTCTTGTGGACTTTGACCCCAACCGAATGTTCATCCTCCAGGAGTTACGCGCCCACATCTACGACATCAACACTGATACTAATGGCAATAGCAATCTGGAAAAACGTATTGAGCGCGAGTTACAGGTGTCACCTGTCATCTGGATGAACAAGCACCAGCTGCAAGAAGTCACCCCAGCCAACATCCTTGATGCCGTTCGTGCATATTCCAATGAACGTAGCGTACTGGTTGAAGCTAAGGATGTATCGGCAGACTTGTCGCTTGGTGGCATCGACGAACTGAACTCAATCATCATGCGTCAGCAACCTATTGGCGCACGTGGAGGTTTGAAGCTGAAACCTGCCGAAGGAGAAGGTGACAACGAGCTTGTTTTGCCAGACATACCCAATATTGGCGAACCAACAGAGAAGAAGCCTAAGGAAGAGAATGCCCCAAAGGAAGACAACAGTTTTGAGAAACGCCTGCAAACGCTCTATTCAAGGATTCTTCTGTATGCATTCCTCACTAATGACGAGGTCATCTCACTTGAAGCGATGGCGAATACTTCAAGTAAGGGTGATAATAACAGGCGAATACTTGCAAACCTTGGGTTGGATGTAAATACGCTGAAACTGCTGTTCAAACACATGAACCCCAACGTCCTGCGTCAACTCGACTACAAGATTCACAACATCAACTCGCTTGCTCATGATGAATCTCTTTCGCCCATTGAACGAGTGGAAAACGCGATGAGAAAGTTCGGCCGTTGGTCAACGTCAGAGATTGTGACACCCAATCACTTGGCTCTTCAAATGTTGTCCGAACTTCCGCGCGAACAAATCACGGCAGATACCAAGTTTATGGACATTGCGTCGAAAGAGGGCGAATTTTCATACGCCATTATCCCGACATTTGGCGAGCAATACAAGGACAAGGTTTACTCCATTCCTACTTCCCCCATCTCCTACGAATTCACACGCAAGGTTTACGAGGCACTTGGAATGCCAATAGAGAACATAGAAAACAATTTTAATTCATACGACCTCATCGGTGAGAACGCCGAGAGTCACATAAACAAGATAAAGAGTATGTGTATAAACATAGCAGTAGGTAATCCTCCTTATCAGGACGAAGGCGGTTCAGGTGGAACCAATGATGCTCCTATCTATCAGAAATTCTGTGGCATTGCGAAAGACACCTCGTCAAGCATGTCCACTCTTGTTATACCATCCAAATGGTTTACAGGAGGACGTGAGCATCTTCTTGGAGAATTCCGCAAAGACATGTTGACATCAAAGCAGGTTTCACATTTGACTGCATATCATAACCCAAGAGAGCTTTTCCCAGAAGTGGAAATCAAGGGTGGCATTTGCTATTTCCTGCGTGATAAACATCATAACGGAAGTTGTGAATATACACTACGCAAGAACGGCGAGTTAGAAACAGCGACTCTTGCTCTTAATAAGTTTGATGTCATTATCAGAGAGCCACGTCTTGCCTCAATCGTTCAGAAGGTTGTGTCAAAAGCAAATGAGGATAATGTAGGTTTTGTTGAAGATATAATTTCGTCAGACACACCTTTTGGTATTCCCACCAATCCACGAACAAGCAAGAAGACACCTTTTGACGTGAGTGATGTCCAGACAGAGGAATTTGACGTTAAACTTTATTATTTGGAACATAATAATCGCAAAATAGGCTATGTCCGTGCATCCGATGTTCGAAAGAACAGCAATGCCATTCCAGACATTAAGGTGTTCATTCCTGGGGCAGGAGGTTCTGGCAACGACCAGTTGGTTCTCGGTCAGCCAATCATTGCAGAGGGTAACTCTGTGTGTTCGCAAACCTATGTGTATGCTTCTTTTGGAGTTGAGTCAAGCGAAGAGACGGAAACGACACCATTGGTTATGGCAGAGAATTTTGTGTCGTACCTAAAAACGAGAGTATTCCGCATTCTTGTATCTGCCATAAAGATTACCCAACACGCCCAGTCTTCTGTTTACAAGTTCGTACCGATTCAAGATTTCTCTCATCCTTGGACAGACGAAATGCTTTACGAAAAGTACGGCATTACTGACGATGAGAGAAAATATATCGACAGCATGATTAAGCCAATGAAAGAAGAAAACACCAACCAATAGCTGGCTATAGAGCTTGCAGGTAGAACTAACACTGAAGAAGAAAAGCAGAAACTCAATGTTCCTGTTTTACAGCAAAATGCGCTTTATGCTTCTTGCTGATTGGCGTTGCTGTAAGTTGTTCCAATAAGGGAACTGAACAGGCTTCAATGCGTGATTTCACTCAGCGCAAGAGAGCCGAGGCATTTATCGCGAAACTTGACATGCCGCAGAGGCTGGAACTTCTGTTGCTCGAAACGAGGGGTGTCACTGCCCTCTTGGCAAAACTGCTGATGGCTCCAGAGGCTTCAGTTAAAAGACTAATGGCAGGAGAGAGCCAGTCTACGGAACATGCACTGAAGAAGACAAGCAGAACGTTTGCCGATATAAAAGAATTCGATGCCGAGACAATTATCAAAGCGGCATTAAACAACAAGGACGTTCCTGACGTTGAAAACAACACAAACGTGTGGGAGCAACCTTAAAATAGTTATATAACTGAACTTTGCTTTTCCCTTCGGCCAGCGACCGTTGGTTCCCACCCTTTAAATGTAGTTGAATATTTAGCGGCAAGGGCTGGGGGTGTGGGCGTCTCGCCCGCACCTTGCGCACCATCAACCGCATAATCCCGAAATATTACCTTGTAGGCGAGGTGCGGGCGGGACGCCCACACCCCCAGTAGCCAGCGCACCCAAAGAGCTGAATATCTTGAAGTAATAGTTTGCCCGTACTGAAAGTTAAAGGGTGGGAACCAACGGTCGCTGGCCGAAGGGAAAAGCAAAGTTCAGTTATATAATTAGTGTTCCCACCCATAAATATACTTGATTGTTCAGTGCTGGCGGCTGGGGGTGTGGGCGTCCCGCCCGCACCTGTCCGCATGGCAAATATTTCGTACGTGTTTTTTATTACCTCGTTCCTGAGGTGCGGGCGTGACGCCCACACCCCCAGTCGCCAGCACAGTCAAACTTGAATGCACAAGCCCCATGCTGCTCGCCTTTATGGTCAACCGCCAATTTGTTAAACATTAACTGGCACTTTGTTAATTATTCTCCCCACCGTTTCCATCGGCACGTGTTCGAGATGCCTTCGAGATGCCTTCGAGACGTTGACCTACGGTTTGTAAATGTTTTCACTCTCCGAAAGCGCAACAATAATTTCAAATATGCAAGTATCTACCATTTGCCATTTTCATGCCATTATGCCAGCTATTATGCCATTAAGAATCCCTTCGCTCTTCCTTCGCTCTTCCTTCGCTCGGACAGAAATGAAAAAGCGGAGGCACAGTGGAGCCACGGCGAAGGCATAACAAATAGAGGCTTCCAACAAAAAAAAACTTTTTTCAAAAATGTGGGACTTCGTCACAAAACAGGTCTATCCTATTGACAATTAGACACTTGACAGTGTGACGAACTTTTAGAGTTCGTCACACCTTCGTCACACTTCGTCACGCAGGCAGTAATAAGATGCCAAGATTGGTCGTTTTACATCCATTGATACTTTTATCGCCACACAAAGTTATATTATGGAATATGTGACGAAGTGTGACGAACTTGTGACGAACTCTAAAAGTTCGTCACACCCTAAAGGCATTGTATTACAATGCGTTACACCCCAAATGTGACGAACTCCAACTTTTTTGAAAATTCTTTTTTTGGCAGAGCAAACGACAAATCGGGACACCGCGCTGCAGGACAGCGACCTGTCACCTGTCCTTTATGTCACCTATTCTTTCAAGGGATTCAGCCCTGCAAGAACGTCTATAACATGACCTATTGTTTTTCAGTGAAAGAAATTCCTTAAAATGCTTGCAGAATTGAATCAAAATGTTTATCTTTGCAAGCAAAATAATCGGAGTCCTGAAACGACTTCATACCTAAGAATGGTTACACGCCCTTTCAATTAATAACATCCTATTATTTCAAGCCAGAAATAATCATGATACGAGGAAAGAAGAAATTCAAATGCGACGACTGCTGCCACGTCTTCGAGGCCATCGA
>JBJEAS010000030.1:0-19006 GCA_051869235.1 Prevotella sp. | reverse complement strand
ACAATTTGACCGCGTTTCTGATGAATTTGAGGTTACATTTATAGAGGAAAGGTAGGAAAAAGAATTGAGAGATGCAAGTTTTTTTGGATTTTTCTTTTTGGCAATCCATACTTTTCAACGTTTTTTTAGTTTCCCTAAAACAATACCAATTCATTAAAAAGAGGACTGGTGCCGGAATCGCTTCCACCCAGTCCTCTGACGTTAAATTAACCAAAAATCGGAAGGGATAGTGATATTGGACCTACTACATTCGCCCCTCCATTAGTTTAAAACCCAAGTCATTCGTTATAAATCAATGAGAATTATAAATTTTGTCTAAAGGTATTCAATGAATATAATACGCTGAAATATATCCCGTATAGGGGCATAAACGTCTCTTCAAAAACAAGAATATATCTGTTTATTGAGGCGTGGCTGTTATTTCAGATTGGTAACCAGTGTCGTTTTGCCAATTGTTCATATAGTAGTAACTTACGGCAACACCACTTAAGTCCAACTTTAAAGTGAACGTGTACTGAAAGCCTGGTTTAAGTTCTATATCCGTGTCAGTTATGCACTCAAAAGTGCTACTGCCAGAAACCAAGAATGAGAATAGTTTTGTACCTGCAGGGATTGTTTGAGGAATAACTATGGCAGTCCAACCGCCACTATAATCCAAAACTCCATCTCCAACAATGTCGAATGCGACACTGCCTTTATTGGTCAGATTACTTCCCAATACAATACCATTAGTACTATTATGAGTTATGTCAACTGTTTTGTAAATGTTGTTTATTTGCATCATGTCTAAACCTTGAGCACTTAATCCTGTGTCTCCAAAGTCGATATTAACGATTACTTTTGAGAGGCAATGACTGAACGTGAGTTCTATTGAACCATAGGTTTTAGGAACATTCAACTCTGTTGCTGACATAAGGTCACTTGCTCTATAGTTGGCCTCGGTAGATTGATTGTCCTGGACACTGAACGTTGTACTGGTCTTATCAATAGTTGAAGGATGTATGGCATAGATATTGACTGTGCCACTTTCAGGGTATAACGGACTCTCTGTTGTGGTAAGTCCCCAATTGTCATCGGCAATATAAGTTAAATAATCACCTGATATACCATCAACCTTTTGGTCAGTTCCAGCGTCAGAAATATAAACATTAACTTCTTCACCGTCATAAAACATCGTATTCTGCAAATCACCACTGCTTCCTGCAGCCCGTACATTCATCCCATCAATATTTGCCTTTAGACGAATCACGTTGTCATCATTGTTCAACGAATAGTCATCTCTACTACTACAAGCCGCAACCATTGTTCCAATGGCTGTAACGATTAAAAGTTGTTTTATTTTCATAAGTTGTTTGTTTTAATTGTGCCTATAGGTTCTCGGAGTCGGCGGATTTCAATAATACTTCAAAGGGGACCTATAAATGAAAATGCGTGGAACCTGACACTTGCCCGTTCCACGTCCTGAGGTTCTGGAATACCCACTATAGTTGAACAGGCAACGCAGAACCCACGCAGTGGAGTTTATATAATTATCCATAGCACACAACGGCAGACAAGATACAGTCCACCTTATGTGTACAGAATCATGTATAAACAGCTACATGAGCATCTACCGTTGCTATGCTCTGACTATAGTTGAAATTTTCCAGATTTCAGGACGTCAGAAACAAAGCGCATGATAAACGCTTTCCCATAAATAGAGACAAGTGCAGAGCCAATCGCTATCGGCTCAGTAAGTCAAATGAGTTGAGATACTTGCAGATGTCGAGGGCAAAAGTAAGAAATTAAATCGAAACCTCCAAATTTTAAGCAAAAAAAATGCAAAAACACCATCAATTTCCTTGGAATAGGAACAAAAAAAGAGGCGAGACAACCGTTTCACCTCTTTATATATTAATAAAAACCAATGACATTACAACTCCCGAATCTCCTCCTCGCTGAGTCCCGTCGCCTTCTGGGGTCAGAGGGACAGGTACATTGGTTCACCGAGGGTCAGAGAACCTGTTCGTGTGATTTTAGAAAAGTACCCACTACTCCACATAGTCAAGTTTGAACACTATGACGCGGATGGTCTGGTCTTCCTTGTCTGTCTTCACCTTGGCAATGTGCCAGTCATCTGGGAAGAAAAGGAAGAACCGCTCGGGAGTGGAGTCATAGAAGCGGGCGAGCGACTCGTCATAATCATAGTGCATCACGTCGGGCTTGTACTTACAGTTCTCCTTACTTGTTTCATGCTCAATGATGCCAAACCGCTCAGTGCCTTTCACCACATACTGGAAGTCTATATGCTTGTAGTGGCTCTCGCTCTGCCTCTTGCAGAGTTCCTGGTTCTCGCTGTCTTCCACACTCGCAACAAGCCCAGTTCCTTCTATCGGGTGTTTTCCCTTGGGAATGGTAAGCAAGTCAGTCTTGGCGAGCCACTGGAACATAGCATCCCACTGCGCCTTGTTTTTCTGATACTGACTGTGGAACTCAGCCATATTCACCGACTTATGCGGACTGGCGGCAACGAATCCATTGCGCCATTCGCCTTTCTTCACCCACTTGGCAGCGGTTTTCAACTCCTTTTTGGTCATGCTCTTGGTATATACTCCCTGAGCCGACGCTGCAACAGCCATTATAGCCATTGCCATTAATACAAAAATCTTTCTCATTGTTATAGCATTATTGTTTTTTCTTACTCTCATAATATTTGACTCAAGTTTCGGAAGTGGTAATTCCCAATGTATAAGGGCTTTATTTAAACCACAGAGATAAAGAGAAAAAGAGATTTTTGGTTTTATAGAGTAGGTCGCAAGCGACGGAGAACGCAGAGTTTCCATGCTGCTATTATCAAGCGCAGCCCTCTATGAACTCTAAATGCCTTGGCATTCAATCTCTTTCATATTATAAAACTCTTAATCTCTTAAACTCTGTGGTTCAAAATTACTTCCGAAACTTAAGGAATTAATCATCTAATTACTGAACTTTCGGAAGTGGTAATTCCCAATGTATAAGGGTTTTATTTAAACCACAGAGATAAAGAGAAAAAGAGATTTTTGGTTTTATAGAGTAGGTCGCAAGCGACGGAGAACGCAGAGTTTCTATGCTGATGTTATCACGCAAAGCCCTCTGTGAACTCCAATTGCCCTGGCATTCAGCCTCTTTCCTAATATAAATACTCTTAATCTCTTAAACTCTGTGGTTCAAAATTACTTCCGAAACTGGAGTATTTGACCAGAGGACAGACAGTGTTCAACCACACACACTGTTTTATCCCTCAACCAATTCATCAAACCTGTTCATAGCGTCTAATTATTTTTATTTAATTGTCTATCGTGCTTGACTTTCTTCCACATTGAAACCCATAATGGCTTAAAGCCGACTGCCTGAAGTCGAATGAATAGGTGACTACATGAAATTCCACCCAGTGAAATAGTCTGTCATGAGGGTTAGGTTGTAGGCATAGAGATAGAACACGAGCAGGACGATGGCAAAACGTGTTGCCAACAACAGCTTGCCCTTGAGGGTGCGGAGCAGGTAGGCAAGGGCAATGGGAATAATGAAAATCCAGTGGGCTGTCATGATGTATGCCTCGTTGAGTCCAAAGCCGAGAACGACGTGAATGAAGGCATCGAACGCCACACTTGTGGCTGCCATGAGGAAGAAGCGTGAACGGATGCCGCAGATGCAGCCGAAGAGGAACAGGACGACGATGACGCCTTCTATGGCGTAAGGCAGCCAAGAGTCGTAGGTGACGATGACGGGTCGGTTGCGCAGAGTGTCGCAGAGCAGGAAACGGGGGTGGAGCTGAATGGACTCGCCGAAGATGTTCTCTATGGTGGATTCAAGGCGTGGTGTGCTGATGTCCGTCCATTTCATGAAACCCTCGTTGTCCATTGGCGTTCCCTTATGAGCATTGCCCGGCTTCTTCTGGTTCTCAAGCCAACGCTCGTGCTTCATGACCTGCATCTTGTAGTTGAACACACGAGCAATGGTTGCACTGTCTTTGAGGCTTGTGGTGTCGCGGAACTGCGCAAAGAGTTTTTCCCTTTCCTTTGCCCCCTCGGCACGCTGTTTGGCTTTTGCCTTTGCTTCGCGTGGCAAGGTGAAGGTCTCGTTCTCCCATGTGGCAAAGCCCCAGATTAATGCGCATGGAACGACGATGGCAAGAAGGATGTATTTTGGACGGAAAAGGTTGCGTCCATTGACGAATAGTGCGTCGATGTATATCTTTATGCCGTTGCTGAGCGTGGTTCCTGCAGTGAAGAAGAAAAGGAGGAATGTCTGCACTATGTTCAGCTGCCTGCCTCGCTGAATGCACTTGCCGCTGATGTAGAGTGCCATGAGCAGCAGAAACATGGAAGGACCGAAATGGTCGGGAACGACGAAAGTCAACAGCACATAGGCAAAGGAGAAGAGGAGGAAGGCAAGGATGGTGGCATCGATGCGACTAACGCCAATAATCTCCCTACAGATGCGATAGATGAAAACGAAACTGTAGAAGGCGAAGAAAAGCAGTGGAATCATGACGACGACCTGCACCAGGTTCATTCCCGTAAGGGCAGTAAGTCCTTCGTTGAGCAGATGGAAGGGATAGAGGAAGAACGCCAAGAGCGGATGACGGAATGGATTGTAGGAAGCGTCCCAGATGGTCAGTACGGTATATGTGATGGGGTCGAAGCCCGACACTTGAAAATTCCATACAAACTGCTTCCACACAGCCTTGCCTGTAAGGGTGAAGATGTGGAAATACTTGCTTACTGCCATGACATTCACGGCGATGAAGAGGGCAAGGGCAACGAACGATGGGAGACGCTCTTCGCGTTTGATTTTAAAAAGAGGAGTGAGGAGTGAGGAGTGGCCCACCCCCGTCCCCTCCCTGGGGAGGGGGGAGTTTCGAGGAGTGAGAAATGTGGAGTGGTCGGCAAACGCCAACAACTCGCGGTCGCCACGGCTGTCGCCGTATGCTACGAGATGGTAGTTGTCACGGTCGGGATAGGCGGCGAGGAGCCGGTTGACCTTCTCCTTGCCGTAGCAGTTGGGCGTTGAGAAACGTCCTGTAAGACTACCTTCTATGACTTCCGCTTCGGTGCCGATGACCATGATGGGTTGACTTTCGAAAAACGGACGCACCCAGTTGGTGATGCTCGCGCTGACCACCACAATCTCTTCCTCCTCTGCCTGCAACTGGGCAAGCAGCCGCTCCATGTCGGGACGAATGAGGAAACCGTGTGACTTGGCAAAGCGTGAGCAGTGGGAGTTGAACTCCTCAAGTGTCATTCCCTTAAAGAAATGCGAGAAGACACGTTGCTTGGTCTTGCCATTGTCGTAAAGACCAAGACGCATCAACACAAGCCAGGGAATACTGAGGAAGAAGCCCCACAACAAGCGAGGTGTGCCGAAAACGAAGCGTATGAACTCGATGAGCGTATCACGGCTTGTTATGGTGCCGTCGAAGTCGAAAGCATATATTTTCTTCATTCCTTTACATGTAAATTATTACGACAAACGAAAGTATCCAGCCTAAGACAACCAACTGGACGAAGTGGTCGGAGAGAATGAGTTGGGTAGGGTCGCCGCTCTTCTCGTCGACAACGGTGAGCTGAATGTAGCGCAGCAGTCCCAAGACGACGAAGAAACTCGTCATGTAGAGATTGGGGCATTGGAACCGCTCGATTACTTCAGGAGATACGGTATACATTATGTAGCACACGAGCATTACGGCTCCTGTGATGGTGATTGCCTGATTGATGAAAGTGAGGTTGTAGCGTATGGTGTTCTTGCGTGGAGCTTCGCCTGTCTCGTTCATTATCAGCACATCGTCGCGCCGCTTGGTGAACGAGAGGAAAAGGGTAAGTAGGAATGTCATCATCACTATCCAACGGCTGAGAACGATGTCGGCGGCATATCCCCCAGCCACTATTCGCAGCACAAAACCCATTGCCACGATACAGACATCGATGATGGCGTATTGCTTGAGGCGAATGCAGTAGGCAATGTTGACGAGAAGATAGACGGCAATGACCATTGCCACTAACATGTTTACGAGGAACAGCGGCACAACAACGGACAATGAGGCGAGCAGGGCAAAGAGGGTGTAGGCCTCGCCTTTGCCAACAAGACCAGATGCGATGGGACGTTGGCACTTCTTTGGATGGCGACGGTCGGCGTCGACGTCGATGATGTCGTTGAGACAGTAGATTGCCGACGCCGCAAGACAGAAGGCAATGAACGTCGAGGCTGAGTCCAACCAGTCCTTGAGGCAGAAGAGGCTTCCACCGAAGAACATCGGAATGAAGACGAAGAAATTCTTCGTCCATTGGCGAACGCGTATTATCTTTAGAATGGCTTTCATCTTTTTATCAGTTTTGAGAGGTTGGTGATGAGAGGCGAGAGCATCTTATGCAACAGCCATGCCAATGGTAAGGTCGCTACGAGAGTAAGCAGTGCCGTAAGCCAATAGCCAAGATGCAGGGGCTTGATGTGCTTCAGCACGAACTCGACGTGGATGAGATAGAACTCAAGGCTGACGGTGCCGACGAAGGAGAACGCACGCCTGACCATGGCGGGGGCAATGGAAAAGAGCCGTGCCGCCAGCAGTGAGAGTGTGATGCAGAGTGGTATATAGACCATACGTTCGAGAAATAGGGGGAAGCGGTTGCGTAGTCCCGACTCGAAGTTGACGCAAACATAGGTGCTTAGTAGGAACGTGATGCATAGGAGAATCCACGTCTCGCTTTCCGCAGTGCGTTGATCCTTCACCCAAGCACCGACATTTATGCCAATGAGGAAGATTGGTATGCGGCTGATGAAGATCTCGATGTGGCGGAGGTTGGCATAGAGTGTAGGGTCGTAGCGCATAAGAATGCAGAAGAGAATGAAAACTATTGGCAACCAGCACCATGAGCGTGAACGGCTGACGAGGAACATGTAAAGGGGTGCTACGGTGTATAGCGTCATTATGGCGGGAATGTACCAGAAATGAAGCTCGTTGTAGACTGTCCAGAAGTCGTGGTAGAAGATGATGTTCTGTAGGGTGTCGGTCAGCGACATCTTGCCGCTTGTAAAAAACGGAATGAAGTAAAGGCAGGCGATGATGAACCAGGCGGGATAGACCCTGATGTAGCGTCGCCAATAGAACTGAACGACGCCTGTGCCTTTAGACCATGCGAACCACAAGCCTATGCCACTGAGGAAAAGGAATATGTCGACACCCACATTGCCGCAACGGCTTAGGCAAAAAGCCAAGCTGTCGTGCCGCTGACCACCAACGTGGAACAGCAGTATGACAATCATGGCAAAGCCCATCAGCTCGCCACGAAATCGGCTCAAATCAGCCCACCGCAATCCAAATTCTTCATTCTTCATTCTTCACTCTTCATTTACATCTTCGGACTTTCAATCTTGTCCATCACTTGCTTCACTAACCACGAGAAGGCTATGGTGGCAATGATGTAGAGCAAAAGTCCATCGTAGACATCGCCACGGCGCGAGATGGGTATGAAAATCTTGCGCAGCAGAGGATGGATGACAAACATGGCAGCCGAAATGGTACCGAACCAGCAGAACATCTTCAGCAGGGCAGCGGGCAAGGACTTCACAAGGCATACCGCCGCAACAATGATGGCGAAGGGTACCCATAGCCATGTTTGGAAAGAGAAACAACCTGCAACAATGGCAAGAGACAAGATGGTAAGGCGCACAAACCAATGGAAGCGCGTGACATCGACCATCTCAAGTCGGACGTAGCGTGCTGCAAGCAAGCCTGCACCGAAAGGCAACATGCCGCCAATGAAATTGTAGCGCAGATAGTTGAGCTCGCTGCTCTCGGGAGAACAACATACCTGCAACAACCAGCATAGGGCGATGAGACCGACGGTGAATCCCCAATGGCGACGGAACAGCAGCAGACGATAGACGATATACAGCTGCATCATCAGTCCAAAGAACCAGTAGGGTCCGGGCCAGATTACCTCGTTGGGTTCGGGCATAAGATTGGCGAACATGCCGAAAAGGGCTATCACTTTCTCGGCAGGATAGGCACGAGGACCTATTGTCATATAGTCGACAACGATGAATGCGGCGAAGCCCGGCACCATCATTCTCAGCAGCTTTAGGTAGTGGAAGCGTGTGAAACGCCACACCGAAGGCACTGCTTTGTCAATGTTGACAGATTCCTCATATTTCAATGTCAGTCCGAAGCCGCTGAGAAACAGGAATATAGGTACGCCATAGTGACCAAAATAAGACAATAGCTGAACAGGCAGCATCGCATCGATGCCTCCAGCGAAGTAATCGGCAAGCTGCTGACTGCGTGAGATATAGAACTTGTATTCGTTCTCTCTGATGGCAAACCATAGCCAATGGCAGTAGTTGTGGAGCATAATGCCGAGAATGGCTATTCCGCGAAGTGCGTCGCACTCGGCTTTTGTAAGTATTGTATTATTCTTCATTCTTCAATCTTCAACTTATTATAGTCCACTTGTCCTTTAAGGATTCTTGGACGCTCAACATTGTAGTCTTCCTCCAATGGATTGTAGTCGCTGCGATAATCAGGACAGCGGATGCCGGCAAGATAGAGAAGGAGGTGCGGGAGGTTGTCGGTCATGAAAGGCAAGTCCTTTGCCGCCTTTATGCACTTTACGACATCAGGGTGGTTGCGGCGGTATTTCTTTGAACACCATATCCAGAACGGCACCTCAAACTCTTCGTGGGCAAGTCGGTAGTCCACCTCGGCGGAATGTTGTCTGCCAAAGATAGGCATACCGTCGCCGAAAGCCTCTTCGCCATGGTCAGACATGTGTACTACAACGACATCCTCGTCTTCCCAGCGTTTCAGCAGTTCGTCGATGATGTAGTCGTTATAGAGCGTGGCATTGTCGTAGTCGGCGAGGATCATCTTGTTCTTATGACTCAGTGATGGCCAGTCGTAGTCCTTGGCATGGTAGCGTTTGTACTCCTTAGGATAGCGGTAGCCGTAAGTAGTATGCTGTCCCATGAGATGTATTATGGTGAGCCGGTTGTCGCCCGTGAGTTTTCTGTTTGGTATGGAGTCTTTTAGACGGTCGTATTCAATTATCATGCCCCCGTCGAGACGGTGCAGCTTGCTGTTGCGGACGTCGAATTGTGCTTCGCTCAATATCGGATTGTTGAGGAAGAAGCCACCGCTGAAGTCATATATAGCCTCCTTGGCTTGTGGAAGGAATTGGTTGGTGATGAACGTAACGTTGTAGCCTGCCTTGCGGAACACCTCGGGGAACAGTGGATAGTCGCACCATTCACCACTGTCGCCGACGGCATGAAGCGAGAAGACATTCTTGAACACAAAACTGGTGAGGTTCCAGCAAGACACAACGTCGCTGAAGACCGTCAGTTCGCCTCGTTCCTTGCGCTTCAGCTGCAGGGGCGTGGTCTCGTAGTTATAGCCGTAGAGCTGTGAGTGGTGCTTGTTGTAGCTCTCGCCCATGATGAATACGATGTGAGGACTGCGGAAGCTGCACGAGTCTACTGCGACTTTTTCTGTGCCTGCGATAAGCCTGTCGAGCTGTTTTGAGGCAAGCTCGTTGGCATATACGCTGAAGGCAAAACGATAGATGGGCAGATAGAGTGTGGCACGGTCCTTGCGCGTCAGCTCGTGTTCCACTTCGCCGATGTTGTCGTATGACATCAGGCGTGCCGTAGCCTGCTTGTTGTTTGCCGTCTCCATCCAACCGTCGATGAGCAGCCATATAGACATGGCACCGAGAATGCCGCCTGCTGCTGCGCCGATGCTTACCTTTGCTTTCTCTGAAGGCGTCAGCTTCTTATAGATGCGTCCCCAACGTCCAGTCAGCTTACGGCGTATGGCGGGGTGTGTCTTCCTGCGTGATGAGTAGACGCTGCAGCAGATGTGGACAAGGAGTATGGCAAGCAAGAGTCCTACGGGAGAGAAAAACACATCCCAGTCGAGGTAGGAACTGAAGAAGTTTTGAGCCTCGCTGCTGTTCGTCTCGCCCACAAGGAGAAGCATGGTAGGCGTGAGAGTGGACTTGAACTTTACGAAACAATACATGTCGACAATCGACACGGTGTAAAGTATTGCATACATTGCCGAACGTACCCAGTTGCGCACCTTGCGTGGAATGAATGACAAGATGAGGCAGACGGCGTAGAGGTCGAAGAACAGCTCTATCGACGTGAGAGGGTAGGGCTTCGCACCACGCATGTCGGGAACTTCGAGCATACAGCAGGTGTAGCCGACAAGGAACATGAAGACGAAGAAGGCGAAGTTTATTTTTATGGGGAGAAGGACTTTTGACAAGAGACGGAGAATGGCGTTCCAAAGCCTTTTGGGGAATGAGGGCTTTTCACGTTCCATCATCTCTGCCACAACCGGTGGCACAAGACCACAGATGTCCTTGCCTCTACTGATGCGGTCGCGCACTTCCGTGCTGCTGATGTCATAAAGAGGAGTGTCGACAAGCCTTACCCTTTTCGGCAACGACGACGTGTCGACGGTAGAGCCGCGGCGCGGGTAGACGACGATGTCGTACTGTTCTGCTATTTCCTTGCTGTTGCGCCATTGGCCAAAACGTTCCCAGTTGTCGGCTCCTATAAGCAGGGTGAAAGTGTCTGCTGGGTATTCTTCCGACAGTTTTCTCAACGTGTCGTAGGTATAGGACGGGCGTGGCATATTGAACTCGAAGTCGGAAGCCTTGATGTCAGCTTCACCTTCGAGGGCTTTCCGTGTCATTTCCAATCTTACGTTTTCGTCGAGCAGTCCTTCTTGTCGCTTCAATGGATTTTGGGGTGAGACCATAAGCCACACCTCGTCGAGTTCCGCCTCTCTCAGCAAGTGCCGAGCCAAGGCAATGTGCCCATTGTGGATAGGGTTGAACGACCCTCCAAGAATACCGATTTTCATTAAATGCAGTTAATGTATTTCGAGTTGGTTGCAGAAAGGCTATGCTTCGATGAATTGCCTTATTATGTCGAGAGCCTCTGCTTTTGCCTTGTCAAGATTGTCGTTCACGACGACACGGTCGAACTGGTCGGCAAAACCAAGTTCGTATTCTGCCCGTGCTATGCGTTGGTCGATGACCTCCGGGGCATCGGTGGCGCGTGACTCCAGCCTTCGGCGCAGCTCTTCAACCGATGGCGGCTGAATGAAGATGCTGAGAGCCTTGTCGCCATAGTGCCGCTTGATGTTGCAACCGCCTTTCACGTCGACGTCGAAGACGACATTCTGTCCTGCCGATGTCTGCTTGTCAACCTGCGACTTTAGTGTACCATAAAAGCGGTCGGTGTAGACTTCTTCGTATTCGAGGAACTCGTCGTTGTTGATCTTTTGTCTGAATTCCTCTGGTGAGAGGAAAAAGTATTCCACTCCGTCCTGTTCCGTGCCTCTTGGCTGTCGACTCGTACAGGAAATGGAGAATGCCAGTTGCAGCTCCTTGTGCTCTGACATCAGCCAGTTTATTATTGTGCTCTTGCCCGTGCCAGAAGGGGCGGAGAATATTATCAGTTTGCCCATGATTTTTACATTAAGAACTAAGAGTTTAGAGTTTAGAGTTAAGAGTTTGGAGTTAAGAGTTTGGAGTTTAGAGTTATGATTACTGAACTTCTCAGAGTGTATGTCTTGAAGGTAATCATAACTCTTCACTATTCACTATTCACTCTTCACTTTTCACTTTTACTAATGTCTTTTCCGCTACAGTGCATTAAGCACTTGTTCTTTTATCTGCTCCAACTCGTCTTTCATCTTGACGACGATGTTCTGCATCTCAGCCTGATTGCTCTTTGAGCCAGTGGTGTTTATTTCGCGACCCATTTCCTGAGCAATGAATCCGAGTTTCTTGCCTACTCCGTGCCCTTCTTCGTTCATTGTCTCGCGGAAGTATTTCAGATGGTTGGTAAGTCGTTGCTTCTCTTCGCTTATGTCGAGTTTCTCTATGTAATAGATAAGCTCCTGCTCAAGACGGTTCTTGTCGTACTCCACTTCGGGAATGTTGGCAAGTCCGTCGACAATGCGTTGTCGAATCTTCTCCACGCGTGTCTTCTCGTAAGGCTCTATTTCCTTTAGCAGCGTCTCGATGTTGTCAATCTTCTCGGCAAACTTGCTGTGAAGGGCTGCTCCTTCCTGACAACGGAAGTCCACCAGTTGGTCGAGTGCGTTCTTTATAGCCTCGTTGGCGGCAGCCCATTCTTCTTCCGTCAACACTTCCATTTCCGTTTTTACCATCACGTCGGGCAATTTCAGAATGGTGGTGAAGATGTCTTCCGGCTCAGGAATTCCAGTCTGTGAAATTATTTCTACAATCTGTTTGTAATAGCTCTGCATCAATGCCGTATTGATGGGTATAGCCTCTGTTGTGGCTTCCCTTTCTATCCATAGGCTGAAGTCAATCTTGCCTCTTTCCAAGGCTTTCGCTATTGTCTGTCGGATTTCCATTTCCTTCTCGCGATAGAGAGGGCATATTCTTGTCGTAAGGTCAAGAGTCTTGCTGTTGAGCGACTTCACCTCGACGTTTATCTTTTTGTCTCCGTATGCAACGACTCCTTTGCCGTAGCCTGTCATTGATTGTATCATATTGTTCTGTATATTATATAATTTGCGTGCAAAAGTACAATAAAAGAATGACATTTCAAAGGAAAAGGCAAAAATTCTGCTTCTGTCCTTGTTCTCTATGCCTTTTTTTCTTGTAATATGTTGATTAATTGGTGAAAATGCTCAATCTTTATAAGATTGGGATGCTCAAATTCTTCCATCTGCTCCAATGCCCATGTGGTGTGGAAAGGAATGTGGATGGCCTTCATTCCAACCTCAAGAGCCGGTGCGATGTCGCTTTTGAAGGAGTTGCCTATCATCACCATCTTTTCTGCCGGACAGCCGTGCTGCTGACAGAGTCTGCGGTATTCGTCGACTGTCTTTTCATCGGTGATGACCATGTCGTCAAAATAGCCTGATAGCCCAGATCGTCTCATCTTGTTCTTCTGGTCGATGGCTTCGCCTTTTGTGAAGACAATCAACCTCAGGCTTGTGCCTCTCCTTAATTCACTTAATGTTTCCGCCACCCTTGGCAGCGGTGTGCCGGGTGTGGAGAGAAGCCATTTCCCAAGATTGAGAATGTCGGCAATGGACTTGTTGTCTATTCCGCCTTTTGTCATCTTTATTGCGTTCTCTATCAGCGACATGGTGAATGCCTTGCATCCGAAGCCCAACAGAGCCATGTTGCTGCGCTCGGTGTCGAGCAGTGAACTTATCACGCTCTCTTTGTCTGCCCATGGCTTCAACAACCGGCAGTACTCCTTTTGGACATGCTCGAAATGCGACTGACAGTCCCAAAGAGTGTCGTCGGCATCGAATACTGCCACTTCTATGTCCCAGTTCCTTGTTTTTGATGTCATGCTTCTTCTTTCTCAAAACCCTCTTTCCGCCCAGTCGCCACGGTCGAGATTCCTGTATCCTATGGCCTCGGCAAGATGTGGTGACTTTACTTCCGGCGAGTTGTCCAAGTCGGCTATGGTCCGTGCCACTTTCAGTATTCGGTTATATGCCCGTGCACTGAGGTTGAGCCTGCTCATCGCTGTGCGCAAGAGGTTGACGCCCGCCTCGTCGGGTGTGGCATATTGATGAATCATGCGTTCCGTCATTTGTGCGTTGCAGTGGATTGTTGGCATGTCCTTGAAACGTTCCTCTTGGATTTTCCTTGCCGCAATGACTCTTGCTCGTATCGCCTCGCTCGGCTCGCCCGGCTCTGACTTCGATATTTCCTCGAACGGCACAGGCTGTATCTCGCACTGAATGTCGATGCGGTCAAGCAGTGGACCGCTGATCTTGTTCATGTAGCGTTGTATCTGCCCCGGGGTGCAGGCGCACGTATGTGTAGGGTCGCCGTAATAGCCGCAGGGACAAGGGTTCATAGAGGCAACGAACATGAACGAGCAAGGATATTCTATGGTGTATTTGGCACGACTGATGGTTATCTTGCGGTCTTCCAACGGTTGACGCAGAACCTCGAGGACACTTCGGTTGAACTCGGGCAGTTCGTCGCAGAACAAGACTCCATTATGCGCCAACGAGATTTCGCCAGGCTGAGGATTCGTTCCTCCGCCTACAAGGGCCACTTGCGAGATGGTGTGGTGGGGAGAGCGGAATGGGCGTTGGGAAATCAGCGAGGTGTCGCGACTCAGCTTGCCGGCGACGCTGTGGATTTGCGTTGTCTCCAAGCTTTCCGACAACGATAGTGGAGGCAGAATGGACGGAAGACGTTTCGCCAACATCGATTTTCCACTGCCTGGAGGACCTATCATTATAAGGTTGTGTCCACCTGCAGCAGCCACCTCCATAGCACGTTTTACGCTTTGCTGACCACGGACGTCGGCAAAGTCGAAGTCGAAGTTGCTCTGCTGTTCGTAGAATATCTTTCTTGTGTCGAGATTCTCCGCCTCAGCTTCTCCTCCGTTAAGGAAACTAATCACTTCCGTCAGAGTCTCCATTCCGTAGACGGCAATGTTGTTTACCACGGCAGCCTCACGGATGTTTTCCTTTGGCACTATGAGTCCCTTGAATTTCTCTGCTCTTGCCCTTATGGCTATGGGCAGAGCACCTTTTATCGGCTGTAGATGACCGTCAAGTCCAAGCTCGCCAATAAGCATGTAGTCGGCAAGGCGTTCACTATTGACTTTCTCGTCGCATGCCAGAATGGCTATTGCCATTGGCAGGTCGTAGCCGCTGCCTTCTTTCCTGAGGTCGGCTGGTGCCATGTTGACTGTTATTTCAGCTACGGGAAAGCGGTAGCCATTGTTTTCCAGGGCAGCGGCTATACGGTCACGGCTCTCCCTGACGGCATTGTCGGGCAATCCCGTTAAGTGGAACATCACTCCACGTGACTTGTTCACTTCTACTGTAACAACTTTAGCCTCAAGCCCGTTGACAGCAGCGCAATATGTCTTGACGAGCATTATTTAAATTGAATGTTGAAAATTGAAAATTGAAGATTGAACATTGAAGATTGAAAGTTGAAGATTGAAAGTTGAAGATTGAAAGTTGAAGATTGAAAGTTGAAGATTGAATGTTGAAGATTGAATGTTGAAGATTGACGCGTTTTTTTATGTGGACTACTTGTCTTTTTTCAACACTTCTTTAATCTTCTCTTCCAGTTTGTCGGCTTTCAGATTGCGAGCTATTATCTTCCCCTTTGCATCGCACACGATGTTGCCTGGAACATTTGCTATGGCGAGCGATTTCAGCAGTGGTGTTTCCCACATGTTGCCGTTGCAGACGTTGCTCCATTTTATCGAGTCGTTGTTGACTCGCTTGCGACATTCGCTTATGCTGGCGTCGAGGCAGATGCTGACGATGGCAAGTCGGCTGCCGTATTCTTTCTTCTTGCGCCACAACATGCGTTGAATGTTCTGGCTTTCGTAGTTCCATGTTGCCCAAGTGGTGACTATGTTAAGGTCGCCCTTCAGCTCCTTGTTGTCGACCGTCTTCCCATTGATGTCGACGGCGGAGAATTTTGGCAGGCTCTTGCCTGTCTCGATGTCTTGTTGGCGAGCCATTGCCTTGGTAAGCAGGTCGAGTTGTATGTTCTTCCTGTCTGCCTTGGCTAAGGTGTTTGCCAGTTGGTGTGCCTTCTTGAAGTCAGGCTGGGTGTTGTCGATGAAGTATTTCCTCAACAGATATGGACTGATGGGCGATGTGGGATTCTCCTTGATGAAGTTTTCGGCTTCGCGCTTCACCTCGGGTGGTGTAAGGCGTCCTGCCATCATTCTCCATTCTGTCATCTTCTCGTTTGTCTTTGTGCCCTTTACTTCCAGTTCCTTGAGGTGTGATGCGTCGCCGCTGATTGTCGCCGTTGCTCCTGACTCTCCGAATACCACTTGCTCGGAATAGTTTGGGAAGACGATGATGAACGAAGCCGGCTCTTCCAGTCTCGTCTCGTAGGCGAAACGTCCTTCGCTCACCTTTATGGTGTCTATTCCCGCCTTTCCCCCATCGGGGCTGTAAATATAGAACTCACCCTGGTTGAAGTTCCTTAGGCGACCTTCTATGCGGAAATGTCCGCTTGGTGCGCCGCATGATACCGCAACCAGGGTGAGGAGAATATATCCAATGAATTTCTTCATTATGACATTTTGGTGAGTATTCAAATTACTTGCTTACGTTTCTGAGTTCGAGGTCGTTCTCAGCATACTTTGCAAACGAAGAGTCCTTGCTGATGGCGCTTCTCAAAGCTGTAGCAGCCTCAGAGTTCTTGCCAAGGCGAGCGTTGAGGATAGCCTTCAGATACTCTGTTGTAGCATCGCCGTTCTTGATGTTGTTCAAGGTGCTGTTTGCTGCGCTGTAGTTCTTGTTGAGAATCTGAGCCAAAGCAGCACTGTTGGTGTTCACGTTGGCGAAGTCCTGCTCAGCCTGGGCGTAGTTGCCCTTCATGAGGTTCAGGTTACCAACGATTTCAGACAGGTTGTTGGCATTGGCAGCCTTTGCGATGTAGTTCTCAGCATCTCTTACCTTGCCTTCTGCCAAAGCTACGAGACCGAGGTTGGCATTGCTCTCTGCGTTGCTTGGATCAACCTTCAAAGCCTTCTCTGCATAGCTCTTTGCCTTGCTCAGGTTGCCTTCAGCGTAAGCCAAAGTAGCGAGGTTGTTGTAGGCACGGGTGTCGTTGTACAGGTCGGCAGCCTTCTTGTAGTAAGCCTCTTTCTCAGAAGCGTTGTTGGTGAGGGTAGCGGCATAGAGCAGCTCCTCTACGCTAAGCTGCGAAGCGTCGTCCTTGAACTGTGCAACAATCTGCTCGTCGCTGCGGCCGATGACCTCGTAGTTGAGGGTGAGACGTGCACGGCGGAGTTCAGGCAGAATGCCGTCAGCAAGCTCACGGAATACAGAGCTCATGTTCTTGATCTGCTGCTCGCGCTCCTCTGGGTCCTTGTACATGGAGAGAACGCGGAGGATAACGTCCTTGTCCTGAATGTCAGAAACCTTAACCAACTCCTGGAAGCCTTCCCAGTCCTGTGCGGTGTACTTGGCGTCGATAGGAGCCTCCACCTTAGTGTCCTTAAGAGTCTTCTTGACATACTTCTCTGTGTTGCCCTGACGCTGAGCTGCGAGCTTGTCGTTGAGCTTCAGACCGCCATCAGGTGAAGCGTATGCAGAAACTTCCACGTTCTTGAGGTTCAGGCCTTCCTTGTCGGCATTGATCTTCTTCAGCATGTCAACGAACTCCTGTACCGAGTTGTTCTTCAGCTCGCTCTTTCGGAGGTTAGCCTGCTGGATGAGGAACTTGATGTTAGCTTCCTGCTTCTGCTCTATAATGCGCTGGTAAGCGTCCTTTGATACACTTGCACCTGCCTGCTTTACAGTGCGTGCGCTAAGTTCAGAAGTAGCAATGATGCCAGTAGCTACCTTAACGGCTGGAACGTCAACCTTCTTGCTGCCGATGTAGGCGTCGAAAGTCAGATAGAGGTCGCTCTTCTGCATTTCTGGAACATACTTGAAGTTGGTCTTCATTGTGTAGTTGCCGCCAACCTTGTATGAGATGGTCTGGTTGTTGCCTTCCACCTTCTCGCCCTGGAAAGTAGCGCCAGTGCCCTGTGCTGTAAGACCGTCGCC
Source organism: Prevotella sp. (assembly GCA_051869235.1). GTDB lineage: Bacteria > Bacteroidota > Bacteroidia > Bacteroidales > Bacteroidaceae > Prevotella. The sequence continues at coordinate 1,431 of JBJEAS010000030.1, read as the reverse complement.
GTAGCGCAGTTCTGGAATGACAGTAACAGTAGCCTTCTTCTTCATGTATTTCTCAGGGAACATTCCGTTGATGGTTGTTGGAACTTGACCTGCAGTTGTCTCCAGTGGGTTGGGGTCAACTGTGAAATAGTCAGGAGAGAGTGCTCCAAGCTTTGAGCACGACGACAGCACCATCATTGAAGCTGCCGACAAAATCAATAAATTTTTCTTCTGCATCTTTGTTATTAAGTTAATTAAACGATTTGCTGATTTATATTTAGATGCAAAGGTAATAAAAACTTTTTTATGTGGGAAAAAAGTGTGCGCTTTTTATGTTATATTAACTGATATGTGCCGCGAGCGGGACTCGAACCCGCACAGCCATTACTGGCCAAGGGATTTTAAGTCCCTCGTGTCTACCAATTCCACCATTGCGGCAGCAAGGCTTTTTGTGCAAGTTTGTAGTATAAATTACAAACGATTTTTTACCATGAGCGGAAAACGGGACTCGGACCCGCGACCCCAACCTTGGCAAGGTTGTGCTCTACCAACTGAGCTATTTCCGCTTTTTGCGTCTGCAAAGGTATTATTATTTCTCCGAAAATCCAAAAGAAACACACTTGCGTTAGCCGCTTTTTAAATCTTTTAACGTTTCAAGCTCTTAGTTGTGTATTTGCAATATTGTTCCGTTCGACTGGATTCTGTACTCCTTCATTCGTTCGCCGTCGTCGGAGATGCCTGTCGTGAGGTTGTAGCTTCGCTTGCATTTGCCACATTCCACCGACTGTCCGTTCGAGGCCCATGTCAGAGGGTGGCTGAGGCTTGAGGTGTTCTCCAGACAGTAAGGGCATTGGCGGTCGTAGGCTCGCCATTCGCCGAAGGTTGTGCATCCGACTATCAGCTGTCCGTTGGCTCCCATGTCGTCATAGTAGAGGCGGTTGTTCTCTATCTCTGTCGTCAGTGCAATGTCCTCGTCGCCGTCGCCATTGTTAGGGTGAACCATAAGGTGGTTCACTCCAGCCTTCTTCTGTACTTCTATCCATACGAAAAGTCCTGGGTTGTCAAGGACGCGCGAGAGGATGCTTGTAGGGTGATAGCTGACGTAGAAAGTGAAGTTGCACGGATATTCCGTCGAATAGCGATAGCCGTCCGATGTGCATGAGAGGAAAAGGAGGAGTGAGGAGAGAGGAGTGAGGAGAGAGAAATGTTTAGCAAATCCAAAAAATAGTATTGGGCGGAATGTAAAATCCCTCCTTGTTTTTGACATGTTGCTTTTATTTATTAATCTTTTCATAATAAACATTCGATATAACTAATCTCACTCCTCACTCCACTCTTCTCACTCCTCATAAATAACTGAACTTTCCCACCCTTTAACTTTCAGTACGGGCAGACTGTTACTTCAAGATATTCAGCTCTTTGGGTGCGCTGGCTACTGGGGGTGTGGGCGTC
>JBJEAS010000029.1:0-62970 GCA_051869235.1 Prevotella sp. | reverse complement strand
TTATGGAAGAAATAAGATTCGACACCATACAACAGGTGAATGACCACTACGGCATAACGACACTGCATCCGTTGGTGACTGTGGTTCACTTGGAACGCATTAACTACACAGCTAATGAAAAGGCGCAGATTCACTATGGCTTGTATGCAATCTGGTTGAAGGAGACAAAGGGATGCAACCTCTCATACGGACGCACACCTTACGACTTCGACGAACAGACGGTGACATCGTTCGAACCAGGACAAACCGTGACGGTGGAGATGACCGACAGCAGCATACGCCCCAAGTGCGTGGGACTGCTGTTCCATCCCGATTTCCTTAATCGCACCAATCTCGGCAGAAACATACGCAGATATGAGTTCTTCTCATACAGCAGTACCGAGGCCCTGCATCTGTCAGAGAGCGAGGTTGTTGTATTCAAGCAGGTGCTCGACATGATTGAGTCGGAACTCAAGCATCCGATAGACAACCACACGCGCGAACTTATAGTATCCAACATTGAGCTGCTGCTCAACTACTGCCTTCGCTTCTATGACCGGCAGTTCATCACCCGTGAGGAAATAAACCACTCGGTGGTGAAGCAGTTCGACCTCCTACTGCGCGAGTATATCAAGGATAAGGCACTGACGCACGGACTTCCCACAGTGAATTATTTTGCCGACAAGTGTTGTCTATCCACTGGCTATTTCGGACAATTGGTGAAGACGGAGACAGGCCGCACGGCAAAGGACTTCATCAACGACCATCTGCTTGCAGCCGCCAAGGAACAGCTCAACGACGAGCGTCTGTCAATCACACAGGTAGCCGAAAGCCTCGGATTCGAATATCCCCAGCATTTCGTCCGCTTCTTCAAGCAGCGCACTGGCATGACACCGAAGGAGTATCGGAATGTGGGATGATTATTATCATGCCTAAAGAATTAAAACAAAAAAGAAATGGAAAAGGAAGAACAAATTCTTGTTGGAATAGCAGGACAAGACCGTCCTGGAGTGACGGCGTCAGTGACTGAAATATTGGCAAAATACGATGCCAAGATTCTTGACATCGGACAGGCAGACATACACAGCACCCTTTCGTTGGGCATATTGTTCAGAATAGACGAGAAACTCTCAGGACAGGTGATGAAGGAACTGCTCTTCAAGGCTACTGAGCTGAACATCAACATCGATTTCAAACCCATCGACGACGACGAGTATGAAGATTGGGTAGGGCAGCAGGGCAAGAACCGCTACATACTTACCATAATAGGCAGGAGCCTATCTGCCAAGCAGATTGCCGCCGCAGCAAAGGCGATAAAGGAGCAAGGACTGAACATCGACTCCATAATAAGACTGACGGGACGACAGAGCATAAAGCACGAAGAGAAGAATGTGCGTGCTTGCATCGAGTTCTCACTGCGCGGAACTCCAAAGAGTTTGCCCGACATGCAGTCGCAGCTGATGCAACTGTCATCGGAGATGGGATTCGATTTCTCGCTTCAGCGCGACAACATGTATCGCCGTATGCGCCGACTGATTTGCTTCGACATGGATTCGACGCTGATTCAAACGGAGTGCATCGACGAGCTTGCCATGCGTGCCGGGGTGGGCGACAAGGTGAAGGAAATAACGGAGCGCGCCATGCGCGGCGAGATAGACTTCCGCGAAAGTTTCAAGGAGCGTGTGGCACTGCTGAAGGGACTCGACGTAAGCGTGATGAAGGAAATTGCCGAGAATCTGCCGATAACAGAAGGTGTGGACAGACTGATGCAGGTGCTGAAACGCTATGGTTACAAGATTGCCATTCTGAGCGGAGGGTTTACCTATTTCGGCGAATACCTGCAAAGGAAATATGGCATCGACTATATGTATGCCAACGAGCTGGAGGTGGGAGAGGACGGCAAGCTGACGGGCAATTATGTAGGCGAGATAGTGGACGGACACCGCAAGGCAGAACTGCTGAAACTCATAGCACAGGTGGAGAAGGTCAACTTGGCGCAGACAATAGCCGTTGGTGACGGTGCCAACGACCTGCCAATGATTTCCGAGGCTGGATTGGGCATAGCGTTCCATGCCAAGCCTCGAGTGGTGGCAAACGCAAAGCAGTCGATAAATACCATAGGTCTTGACGGAGTCCTTTATTTCCTCGGATTCAAAGACAGCTATATCAACAATTATTGAAGACTGAATAATTATAAACCTAATCAAATATAAACAAAGTATGAAGTTACGAAACAGTGTTACAGCGGCTGTCTTTGCCGCCATGTCGATTGCGGCGTATGCCGGCGACAAGGTGTTCCTTTATTCGCCGGGAGTGGATAAGGGTGTGAGGATTGCGTATCTTGACGAGGCGAAAGGCAAGTATGTTGACATCGCACAGATTTTCTCGTCAGACTATGCCCGTTGGGGTTCCGACAAGAAAATGTTCTCCGAATTTGCTGTTCCCATCGCCGAAGGAGGTTTTGCAGCAGTGTTCCAAGTGAACGACATTGCCCCTTGCTTTGCCGTGGCTTACAGTGATGACCTTGTGACTTGGCGTCCACAGGATTATCCCCAAATGAGCCACCAGGGTGTGTTGGCACCTGTAATAGTTAGAAACTCGGCAAATAGCTATTCCGTGATTTACAAAACGAAGCAGGGTGGATATAGAAAAACAACAACCGACGCCCAATTTAGGCATTTCACCGTCGACAAAGAAGCCACGAAGACGGAATATGAGGCAGCAGACCAAAGGCGCGACACCGTGGAGATTGACGGCAAGAGACAGATTGGAAACATCATTGAACTGGACACAAAGGGAGTGACCGTAGCCGACATTCTAAAGTATTTTGACAATATGGGGCGCAAGTCGGCTACATGGGGTGAGACTCTTGCCGACGACAAGACTCGATTTTCCAACCTCATAGCAAAGGGCAAGGTTGAAGCATCCCTTGAATTGAACAACGGCAACCAAAAGAAAATCAGCGATAAACTAATAGGAATATTCTTTGAGGATATAAGCTATGCTGCCGACGGAGGCTTGTATGCCGAAATGGTGCAGAACAGGGACTTTGAGTATACGGCTAAAGACCACTATGGTTGGAACTCGTTTACGGCATGGCGACTCGCATCCAACCGTGAACCCAATATCGTGACTGACAAGCCGCTTGGCAAACCCAATGCCCATTCGTTGCGCATTGTTGCCGACACACTTTACAACAGTGGTTGGGACGGCATTGTAGTGAAGGCAGGTGAGAAATACGACTTTAGCTTCTATGTGAATGCGCAAGGCAAGAAACGCTTCAGTGTGGCATTGGTGGAAAATGGTCGTGTGGTGGCTGAGAAACGGATTGACGTGAAGCCCAACGACAAGAAGGCAGCAGAAAAGCTGCACGATGGTTGGCAGAAATATGAGGCTACGCTTACCGCCACTGCCAGCACGACAGCGGCTGAATTGCGCATCATCGCCGAGGGCAAAGAGGAAGCTCAACTCGACATGGTCAGCCTATTCCCTCAAGACACCTTCAAGGGACACAAGAACGGACTGCGCCGTGACTTGGCTGAAACGATAGAAAACCTCCACCCGAAGTTCGTTAGATTCCCGGGAGGTTGCATGAGCCACGGCGATGGTCTTGACAACATCTACCATTGGAACCACACCGTGGGTCCACTCTATGAGCGCATACCCGACCGCAACATCTGGAACTATCACCAGACGCGTGGACTCGGATTCTTCGAGTATTTCCAATTCTGCGAGGACATCGGTGCAGAGCCACTGCCCGTATTGGCAGCAGGAGTGCCTTGCCAGAACTCGGCTCCCAACGCCAACGGATTCGGTGGTCAGCAGGGTGGTATACCAATGGACGAAATGCCTGCCTACATTGAGGAACTGATGAACCTGATAGAGTGGGCAAACGGCGATGCCGCCACCAACGAGTGGGCGAAGATGAGAGCTGAAGCTGGACACCCAGAACCGTTCAACCTGAAATATATAGGAATAGGCAATGAAGACATTATCTCCACAACGTTTGAGGAACGCTGCCTTATGATAGCCAAGGCTATCCACGAGAAATATCCCGACATAGAGATTTGTGGAACTGCAGGTCCTTTCCATTCTCCTTCGTCAGACTACATAGAGGGTTGGAAATTTGCAAAGCAACATTCCGACTTGTTCTCCATTATTGACGAACACTACTACGAAAGTGTGGGTTGGTTTATAAACAATCAGGACTATTATGACGCCTACGACCGCAATGCACCAAAGGTTTATCTGGGAGAGTATGCGGCAAGAAGTAAGCGTGGCAATATCGACTGCGCCTTGGCAGAGGCATTGCACTTGTGCGGCATAGAGAGGAACGGCGACGTGGTGGAGATGACATCTTACGCACCAATGCTCTGCAACTTGAAGCATCAGAACTGGAACCCGGACATGATTTATTTCGACAACGAGGCTATAGACCTCACTCCAAGCTACCATACCCAGCGTCTCTTCTCAAAATATTCCGGCGACCTTCTGCTTGCATCGCAAGTAATAATGGACGAAGATGCGGAGGTGGCAAAACGCGTAGCTGCCACTGTGGTAAAGGATTCGAAGACAGGAAAGCGATACCTCAAGGTAGTGAATGTGTTGCCCGTAGAATTGTCGTTGAACGTAAAAGCAGAGGGTGTAAAGGGTGATTGCAAAACCGAAGGCTTCGGTGGATTGCCATCGCAGGAGAGAGTAGATGTGGTTGATGGCTGTCAGGGAGAGGTGAAAGACGGAACATTGACGCTTCGCATTCCGCCTTATTCGCTTTTGGCAGTGGAGATGGATTAAGGAGTTAAAGGAGTTAAGGAGTTAAAGGAGTTAAGGAGTTAAGGAGTTAAAGGAGTTAAGACATTAGTTATGAGCGAAGGGTATCAGCTTAATAACATTTGGCTTAACTCCTTTAACTCCTTAACTCCTTAACTCCTTAAAAACTTAATCGATGTTATTTCACAGCTTCAACAGTGTAGCCGGCATTGGTGAGGAGTTTGAGAACGCCTTCATCGCCAGGAAGATGTCCTGCGCCGACATGGAAGAGCGTTGACTTTGCCGACATGATTGCCGGCATCTTGGTAAGCCAGTCGCGGTTGCGCTTGCCGAAGATGGCATCGTTTTCGGCAGGAGTGGAGTCGCACTGGTTGTTCTCCTTCTCGTCCATAAGTTCCTTCAGCCTGTTGATGTCGAGGGCGAAATAGGCCTTTGACATCTCGTCAAGCATCTGTTCATTGTACTTTGGATTGTCGACAATGCAGAGCAGCAGTTCCTTCTGACGCTCTATTGTTTTGCCCTTGAAGAGAGTGTTGATTTGGAAGTCGAGAGTCTCAAGACCAATGATTGGCTTCTGCTTCTCCTGGGCATACTTCTGGAACGAGTTGTCGATGAGGTCCTGTGGGTTGAACCCTGGAGTCTTCTTGATGTAAGCCAAGAGGGTCATCTGCTGTGCGAGAGCGGCAGGCGACATCTTGCCCATCTGCTGTTCAAGCATAGGGTTGGTGAGGTCGATGGTGAGCAGTTCGCGGAGATAAGCGTTGAGACGGTTCATCTCGTCGGCTGTAAAGATGTCCTTTAGGGTCTTGCCATCCTCAAGCATCATGGCATCCATCATTTTCTTTATGCCCTCGGGGCTCATCATGTCCTTCATGTCAAGCTCGCCGCAAACCTGTTCGCTCTCTTCCATTGCGGCACGGAGCCCAGGAATGGAATCGACGAACGATGCTGGTGCAACGTGGAAAGTACCAACGATGTAGGACGGTTTCTTAATGTCTTTGCCACTAATCTTATAGAGCAGTTGGGCGTTGATGCCAAGGATGCTCAGTGTGAGCATGATGGCTGTGATTGCAATTTTTCTGAACATAATACTGATGATTTTATTAATGGTTTAAATTTCTTCTTTCGTAAGGTCGCGAATCTGCTGTATAAGCTCGTCGTTGGTGCGGTTCATCTTGATGAGAATCCAAATACCGATGCAGAAGCCAATGACACCTCCTACAACACCTCCTGCAATCATGAAGCGCAGCATCTCGTTGTCGGTGAAGCCGCTGAAGTACCATGCGAAGAGTGCTATGGCTATTGGGAGCGATATGGCAACCTGCCACCAGCGCATACGCTTCATCCAAACCAGCCTGTGGCCTGTCTCAACCAAGTTCTCGCTCAGCCAGTCTTTGGCAGATGTGTGGTTGATGTAGAAGTCCAACAGAATGTCGGCGAGCATAAGCAGAATGATGCCTATGATAGGGAACCATGAAATGGTTGGTATCATGAGTTTCATCATTATGAAACAGAGTGTTGCAAGGGGTAGTAGGCATAGCAGTTCAAACCAGATGTATTTCATTATCCATGACATCTTGCGCGACATTGCCTTGCGTATCAGCTTGTCGTTGACGATGGTCTGCTCGTTGAGCTTCTGTTTCAGAATTTCAAGTTGTTGGCGCATAACGTCCAACTCGTTGTTGTTTTCATTGTTTGTCATCATATTATTCTTTTATATAAGGTTTTACTTCATTTTTTTCAATTCCTCTCTGATTCTGACAAGTTTTACGGAGACGTTCTTCGTAGAAATACCGACTATCTCGCCTATCTCGTCATAGGGTATGCCTTCAAGCCACAGCAGAATGATGGCACGGTCGAATACACCCAGTTTGTTGATGCGCTCGTAAAGCATCTTTACCTGTCGGGTGTCGGCGTCGTTGTCTTCGTAGAGGTTGATGTCCATCGAGAGCTTGTCGTTCTTGGAGCGACGTTTCTTTTTCCTGTCTATAGTAATGCAGGTATTCAGGCTGACGCGGTAGACCCACGTCTTGATGTCGCTTCGCCCTTCGAAGGAACTGAATCCCTTCCAGAGATTGACGAGAATTTCCTGAAAAAGGTCGCTTACCTCGTCGTTGTCTTTCGAGAACATATAGCATACGGTGTATATCGTAGCCTTCTGTTCCCTCACAAGTTTGGCGAATTGTTGTTCACTTGTTTCCATTGTTGTGTAAGTTATTTCTTGTTTTACATTCGTTAGACTCACTGTATTCTCAAAAAACTACAGAGAAATCGAAAAAAATCAATAAATCTTTTGCAAAAGTACATTTTTTCCGTTGAAAAACAAATTTCGGAGTCGCTTTTTATTCATTAAAATAAGGTGGAGAGATACAATTCGTCATTTTGACTATCAAGAAAGAGCGAAAAAATTTGCATAAATGGCGAAAAATTATTATTTTTGCGCCGAATTTTGAAGACATAAATTATCAGAATAATGAATATTTCATACAAATGGTTGAAAGAATACGTTGATTTCGACCTTACTCCACAAGAGGTGTGCGACGCTCTGACATCTACCGGACTTGAAGTTGACGCACTTGAGGAAGTGCAGAGTATTAAGGGCGGTTTGAAGGGGCTGTATGTAGGTAAAGTACTTACGTGCGAAATGCATCCAAACTCAGACCATCTCCACGTGACCACGGTAGACCTTGGACACGAAAATCCTTCACAAATTGTTTGCGGAGCACCTAATGTTGCTGCAGGACAGAAAGTGATTGTGGCTGATTTAGGCTGTGTGCTTTACGACGGCGACAAAGAATTTGTGATAAAGAAGTCGAAACTGCGTGGCGTAGAGAGCTATGGAATGATTTGTGCCGAGGACGAGATTGGCATAGGGTCGAGTCACGATGGCATAATCGTGTTGCCAGAGGACGCTCCTGTTGGTCAGCCTGCGGCAGAATACTATAATCTGGAGAGCGACTGGCTGATAGAGGTTGACATCACAGCCAACCGTGCCGATGCCCTTTCGCACTGGGGTGTAGCCCGCGACCTTTACGCCTGGCTTGTGCAGAATGGCTACAAGACAAGCCTGCATCGTCCTGACTGCAGCGCATTTTCAGTAGACAACAACGAGTTGCCCATAGAGGTGGAGATTGAAAACACAGAGGCTTGCCGTCGTTATGCCTGTGTCAGCATAAAGGACTGCAACGTCAAGGAGAGTCCCGAATGGCTACAGAACAAGTTGAGGGTCATCGGCCTGCGTCCTATAAATAATATAGTAGACATCACCAACTATGTGATGATGGCTTACGGTCAGCCGATGCACTGTTTCGATGCCGACATGGTGAAGGGTCATAAGATAGTAGTGCGCACCCAACCGGAGGGAACGAAGTTTGTAACCCTCGACGGTGTTGAGCATACGCTTGGAACACACGACCTGAGCATCTGCAATGCCGAGGAACCTATGTGTATAGCAGGAATCTTCGGTGGAAAGGGTAGTGGAACATACGATACTACACGCGACGTGGTGCTTGAAAGTGCATATTTCCACCCTACATGGGTACGCAAGAGTGCCCGTCGTCATGGCTTGAGCACCGACTCGTCGTTCCGCTTCGAGCGCGGCGTCGACCCCAATGCAACCATTTATGCACTTAAGCAGGCTGCCATACTCTGCAAGGAACTGGCAGGAGGCAAGGTGGCAATGGAAATTCGCGACGTTTATCCACAGCCAATAGAGAATGTCAACGTGCGCCTCGACTACGACTATGTGAACAACCTTATAGGCAAGGCACTGGAGCCGGAAACGATAAAGGGCATCTGCAGCTCACTGGAGATGAAGATAACCGCTGAGGACAACAACGGACTGGACATTGAGGTACCATCATACAGGGTTGATGTGCAGCGTCCATGCGATGTCGTAGAGGACATTCTGCGCATCTATGGATACAATAACATTGAGATTCCGACACAGCTGAAGAGCTGTCTTGTAATAAAAGGTGAAGAGGACAGGAAACACAAACTGGCGAACATCGTAGGCGAGCAGCTTGTAGGCAGCGGATTCAACGAGATTCTCAACAACTCGTTGACTCGTGGTGCATACTACGATAATCGCAACGCATGGCCGGCAGAGAACTCGGTGAAGATAATGAATCCACTAAGCTCCGACCTCAGCGTGATGCGTCAGACCTTGCTGTTCGGCGGTCTGGAGAGCATTGAGCACAATGCAAAGAGAAAGAATGGCAACCTGCGTTTCTTCGAGTTCGGCAATGTTTACCATTTTGACCCCGAGAGAAAGAACGACGAAAACCCGATGGCAGCCTACAACGAGCAGTATCATCTTGGCTTGTGGCTGACAGGAAAGAGAGTGGAAGGCTCATGGGCTCATCCCGACGAGGACAGCTCCTTCTATGAACTTGAGGCATACGTCGAGAACATTCTCAGCCGCATTGGCCTGAATCAAGGTGCCACAGTAAGAAAGAAGAGTCAGAACGACATCTTCATGGCTGGCATAACAGTAGAGAATCGCGGTGGCAAACAGCTTTTGGAGATGGGTATCTTGTCGAAGAAGGTGCTAAAGGCTGTCGATATCGACCGTCCTGTTTACTATGCAGAACTTAACTGGACTGCATTGATGAAGGCTGTACGCAAGAACGAAATCCTTTATACGGAAATAAGCAAGTATCCTGCCGTCAGCCGTGACCTGGCACTGCTTGTAGACGAGAAGGTGGAGTTTGCCGAGATTGAACAGACGGCACGCCAGACAGAGAAAAAACTGCTGAAGAGCGTAGAGCTGTTCGATGTCTACGAAGGCAAGAACTTGCCCGCAGGCAAGAAGAGCTATGCCGTCAACTTCATTCTGCAGGATGAGACAAAGACGCTCAACGACAAGCAGATAGAGGCGATAATGTCAAAACTGACTGCGAACTTGAAGAACAAGCTTGGGGCTGAACTGAGATGATTGAAGGTTGAAGGTTGAAAGTTGAAGGTTGAAGGTAGAAAACAATGCGCAGCAATTCAACATTCAATTTACAACATTCAATGATATAAATTGAATATTAAAGAATTAAAAAATACAATCCAATGGGAAGAGCATTTGAATATCGTAAAGCTACGAAGCTGAAGAGATGGGGACACATGGCCCGTACGTTTACAAAAATCGGCAAGCAGATTGCCATTGCAGTAAAGGCAGGTGGCCCTGACCCTGAAAACAATCCACACTTGCGTGCCGTCATTCAGACGGCAAAGCGCGAGAACATGCCACTCTCTAATGTAGAGCGCGCCATAAAGAATGCAATGGGCAAGGACCAGAAGGACTTCAAGGAGGTGACATACGAGGGATATGGACCTCACGGAGTTGCCATCTTCGTCGATGCCGCCACAGACAACAACACCCGTACGGTGGCAAATGTGCGTGCCGTTTTCAACAAGTTCAGCGGCAACCTTGGCACACAGGGTTCACTCTCGTTCTTGTTTGACCACAAGTGCGTGTTTACATTCAAGAAGAAGGACGGAATAGACATGGACGACCTGATTCTTGAACTCATCGACCTTGGTGTTGACGACGAGTATGATGTTGACGACGAAGCAAATGAAATCACCATTTATGGTGAGCCGACAAGCTTCAGCGAAATTCAGAAATACTTGGAAAGCAACGGCTTTGAAGTTACAGGCGCTGAATTCACACGAATTCCAAACGACCTTAAGGACGTTACTCCAGAGCAGCGTGAAAGCATAGACAAGATGGTTGACCTTCTCGAAGACGACGAAGATGTTCAGAATGTCTATACGAACATGAAACCGGCTGAGGAATAGAATCCAAAGTTGAGTACATGCGAAACTTAATATCCACAGAATAAGAGCCAAGAAATATCTTGGCTCTTATTTGTTGTAGTCCTTCTCCGTAACCAACACGTCGGCAAGTTTGTTCTTTTTCGATGCGGAATAATAAGTGTAGTGGAAATTGTATTTCGCGTCTTTATAAGTCTTTATGCTGGTGGAATTCCTTACTTCGTCAATCAGCAGCTTACGCGGATTGATCTGTTCCATAGCCTCGGGACTGTCGGCATTTCCGCTAAACGTATAATAGTAATGCAACGTGTGGGTTTCCCTTTCGAAAATGAGGCTGTCGAGCATTATTCCATCTGAAATCTTTGTAGGACATTTCTTGTCGTTGAATTCCTTCGACTCTCGTGCACACCTGTCTTCGAGCGATTCTTGGCACGATGTGTTCAGCATGCTTGCAAGCATCAAGACGAGGCATGCTGCAAGAGATTTTATGACATTGCAATTTTTCATTACCATAATTTTTTCTATTATTGTTATATTTTAGATGCAAAATTACTTCTTATTTTCGACATTACAAACAATAATTATGCATTATAACAGTTTCTTAACAAAAATATACTCGAAAAAATTTTGCAATTTGAGCATTTTACACTAATTTTGCACTTCCAAAGAGACAAGTAATGGAGAATATTAGAAACTTTTGTATCATAGCCCACATTGACCACGGCAAGTCAACACTCGCTGACCGTCTGTTAGAGTACACGAATACCATAAAAGTGACAGAAGGACAGATGCTTGACGATATGGACCTTGAACGCGAAAGAGGTATCACCATAAAGAGTCATGCAATACAAATGGAATATGCCCACGAAGGGAAAACATATACATTGAACTTAATAGACACTCCAGGACACGTGGACTTCTCGTATGAAGTTTCGCGAAGCATCGCCGCCTGTGAAGGAGCGTTGCTTGTGGTGGATGCCACGCAAGGAGTGCAGGCACAGACCATCTCAAATCTCTATATGGCAATCGACCATGACCTCGAGATCATTCCCGTCATCAACAAGATTGACATGCCGAGTGCCATGCCCGATGAGGTGGAAGATGAAATCATCGACCTTATTGGCTGCGACCGCGGCGACATCATACGTGCAAGCGGAAAGACAGGCGAGGGTGTGGAAGATATTCTAAACGCGGTGGTGGATAGAATACCACATCCAGAAGGAAGCAAGGACGAGCCGCTACAGGCTTTGATTTTCGACTCCGTATTCAACTCATTCAGAGGAATCATAGCATACTTCAAGATTGAGAATGGCACTATTCGCCAAGGCGACAAGGTGAAGTTCTTCAATACAGGAATGGAGTATGTTGCCGATGAGGTGGGAGTGCTGAAGATGGACATGATACCACGAAAGGAACTGTCGACAGGCAATGTTGGCTATATCATCAGTGGCATCAAGGACAGCAAGGAAGTGAAGGTTGGCGATACGATAACGCATGTAGCCCGTTCATGCACCAAGGCAATCTCAGGATTCCAGGAAGTGAAGCCCATGGTGTTTGCCGGTGTCTATCCCATCGACCCTTCAGAATATGAGAATCTGCGGGCTTCGCTCGAAAAGCTTCAACTCAACGACGCTTCGCTGACATTCACGCCTGAGTCGTCGATAGCCCTCGGATTTGGTTTCCGGTGCGGATTCCTTGGTCTGCTACACATGGAAATCATTCAGGAACGACTGGACCGAGAGTTCAACATGGATGTCATCACTACCGTTCCCAATGTGTCGTATATGTGTTACGACAAGCAAGGCAACGTGAAGGAGGTGCATAATCCTTCGGGACTACCAGAGCAGACTCTTATCGACCATATTGAAGAGCCCTACATAAGGGCAACAATAATAACGGCAGCCGACTATATAGGTCCGATAATGACCCTTTGCCTCGACAAACGCGGCGAACTGATAGACCAGCAGTATGTCAGTGGCAACAGGGTAGAGTTGCATTTCATGCTTCCGCTCGGCGAGATAGTAATCGACTTCTACGACAAGTTGAAGAGCATCTCGAAGGGATATGCGTCGTTCGACTACCACATCGATTGTTTCCGCCCTTCCAAACTGGCGAAGCTCGACATTCTGCTCAATGGAGAACCCGTCGACGCATTGTCGACCCTTACGCATCAGGACAATGCCGTCACGTTCGGCAGAAGGATGTGTGAGAAGCTGAAGGAGCTGATACCGAGACAGCAGTTCGACATTGCCATTCAGGCTGCCATCGGTGCAAAAATCATTGCCCGAGAAACGGTAAAGTGTGTTCGTAAGGACGTTACGGCAAAATGCTATGGTGGCGACGTCAGCCGCAAGCGTAAATTGCTGGAGAAACAAAAGAAAGGAAAGAAACGAATGAAACAGATTGGCAATGTTGAAGTGCCGCAGAAGGCATTCCTTGCTGTGTTGAAACTCGATTGATAATTCTTACTATTACCATATAATTAATTTATAATAACCCTTACTATATTTAGGAGGAACAAGACCTATGGCAAACTTAACGTTGACCACAAGAGATGTGGCAAGAGAATTGGCAAGAAGATACAGCACGATGACCCACGACGAGCTTGATGTGCTGGAAAGCATTCTGCGCCCGATGAAATTCGCAAAAAACGAGAAAATCCTTACCGAAGGTGAGACATGCGAAAACATCTATTGGGTAGCAAAGGGGTTGGTGCGCCAGTTCTACTTCAAGAATGGAAAGGAACTTACAGAGCACATGGCTGTTGAAAACAGCATCGTAATGTGCATAGAAAGCTTGTTCATGGAGAAGCCTACTCGCCTGCAGATTATGGCATTGGAGCCTACCGTACTCTATGCCATGCCGAGGATTCTGCTCGAACAGGTGGCGATGAAGAGTGTGAACATACAAATCCTTTATCGTAAGATATTGGAGGAGTCACTCATTGAAAGCCAAATATATGCCGACATGCTGCGATTCGAGTCGGCGCAAGACCGATATGCAAAACTCGTAAAGCTACAGCCTCAACTGGTGCTGCGTGCTCCGTTGGTGTACATTGCCAATTTGCTGCAAATGACACCGGAGACATTGAGTCGTGTGCGCACCTCGGCTTTATTGGAGAAATAAGAAAAACGGGGGACATCGGTAAATGCTTACGATGTCCCCCGTTTTTTCTTGTTTACTTTCTTTCAACAATCATTTTCTTTCCATGCTTCAGGTAGAGTCCCGGTCTTGTAGGATTAGTGCCTGCCGGCTGTCCTAAAGGACTGAACCATTGTCCATCATCAACCTTTGAGTCGGACTTTATTCCATCGGCAGAAGAAGCGCCTTCAAGGAAATTCTTTAGCGATGACATTGCAGCAAGAGCCTTGCCGGTATTGCTGTCAATTAATGGGGCATACCACCAACCATCCATACGTGTCGTCTCCCAAGGATATGCATTATAGTCCATCCACCACCAGAACAATCCCGTGACCTTGTCGTGCTTGTTCAGCATTGTAATAAGGTCGTCGGTGAACTGCTTTTGTCCAACTTCGGTAGCGGGATATGTATTATAGATATTGTAGTCTCCTTTGTATTCCCAACTATATGCATAGCCAACTTCAACAATCATGATGTCTTTGTCTGGATAATTGGTTTCAAGGGTATTGATGGCAGTTTCCAAAACAGAGATGGTGTTATGCCATACTGGATAGTAGCTAAGTCCGATGATATCGTAGTCAATTTCGGCATCTCTCATTGTGTCGTAGAAATTGGTCAACACATTGGTTTGTGCCGCTCTTTCAGTGTGTAGAATGATTTTGGCATTTGGGCAAACCTCTCTACACGCCTTTCCTGCATAAGAGAGTAGGGTGGTGAATCGGCTCCAGTTATCGTTGCTGCCCATAAAGCATTTCTTTAGGTTGCTGCTTCCTTCCTTACCCCACAACATTCCGTAGCTGATTTCGTTTCCAGTCTGAATGAAGTCGGGTTCTGCGCCTGCGTCCTTCATCTGTTGCAATGCGTCCTTAGTGTAATCGTAAATCTTTTGATTCAGTTGTTCGTCGTTAAGGTTCTCCCATGTTTTTGGTGTCCATTGCTTGGCAGGATCTGCCCAAGTGTCGGAATAATGGAAGTCGAGCATGAGTTTGAATCCGGCATCCTTAATGCGTTTACCCAACGACTTTGCATATTCAAGGTCTTGGCAGGCATAGGGGTCGTTGTTTGGGTAGTCTGTCGGGTTGACAAACAACCTGACGCGCATGGCATTCATCTGCTCGGACTTGAAGAGCTGGATAGGGTCATCCACGTTATTGCCGGCGGCATCTTTATATGTAGGTGACTTCTGCTCATTTGTCGGTAGGGCGGAAATGTCGCCACCAACATATTTCTGTGCATTTGATTTTGTCGGGACAGACAATGCCATTACGGCAAGAAGGGCGATGATGCCCTTAGAGTATTTATTCTTCATAAGTAATGCGTTTTATGTTAATAATTTATTCGGGTGTAAAATTAATGCATTTTTTTCATTCCGCAAACTAAAACTCCCTTTTTTTCTCCTTTAGTATGAAAATAACCGTATTTTGAGAAAAAACAATGTCCTTATGCAATAAATCATTTATTTTGTAGTTATTATTTATAGTAAAGAACATCGTTTGAAATGAATATTACACATAAGATAATAAAGCGCGGCATGGACATCACCGTCTCCGCCTTTAGCCTAATTGTCTTTTCGCCTTTATTTCTTTATTGCTACATTGCAATAAGGAAAGAAGATGGTGAGCCTGTCATTTTCAGCCAAGAACGCATTGGACTCCACGGCAAACCATTCTATATCTATAAGTTCAGGAGCATGAAGGTGGATGCGGAAAAGGAAGGCATGGCTCTGTTCAACAAGGACAGGGAGGACAACCTTACAAAGATAGGGCGCACCTTGCGTGACCATCACCTCGACGAATTGCCTCAACTATGGAATGTACTTAAAGGCGACATGTCGTTTGTCGGTCCGCGTCCAGAGCGGAAATACTATATCGACCAGATAATGCAGCGCAATCCAAAATACGAACTGTTGTATCAGATACGTCCGGGCGTAACTTCCTATGCTACGCTCTATAATGGATATACCGATACGATGGAGAAGATGCTACGCCGCCTTGAACTCGACCTTTACTATCTCGACCACAATTCACTGCTGTTTGACATGAAGATTCTTTGGATGACATTCAAGAATATTGTATTGGGAAAGAAGTTCTGACATGAAGTCGCCACGTCAACGATAGTCGTGCCGTCTCGACAGCTATTCTTCTTTCATCTGACAGACTATTCCGCTTGCAAGAGAAGAGCCTATGTGAAGGTGGTTTGAGGAGAGAAAACGATTGTTTGGGCTACTGAATTTTATCGTTCGAGCTACTGAAAACATTCGTTTGAGGTAGAGAAAACAACTGTCAATAAAACAACAACAACATATATGATTCAATATAAATTAGGTAAAGCAGCCAACAACAACACAGTATATCCCATCCAAGTGAACAGCAATCATGTAGGAATGGAAGATTTGAAGAAGGAAATGTCGTCCCAAATGGGAATTTTGGGAGCATCTGCCTTGGACGAGATTGTTGAACTGATAGCACGTCATCTGAGTGATGGCGATACCGTAACAATCGATGGACTCGGTACGTTTTCGCTTCGACTTGGCATTGCCAAGAACGGTGTCACCGAGTTTGATGCCGTTCGTTCGCAGGACATTCTTGTGAACGGCATTCGCTTTCGTGCATGCAAGGCACTGAAGAACAGAATTGCCCGTCAGGAAAAGCATCTTCAAAAGGGAGAGAAGATGGCAAGGAAAATAACCATTGACAGCAGATTGGCAAGAATACGCCAATACATTCAGGGTGAGAGCGAGAGGGAAGGCAAAGAGTTGTGGGAAGTGTCCATAACGGTCAGAAGCTATATGGCTATAACAGGCTGCACAACCTATGCCGCGCGCACCGAGTTGGAAAAGTTTGTCGAATCAGGCATTTTCGTCAAACAGACCTTCAGCCGCTTGAACATTTACCATTTGGCGAAATAGCTTATTGCGGATGTCCAAAAAGCTGCACTTGTCGTTATGCCTAACCAACTACAACAACCTTTATAGTTTGGAATATCAATTTCAAGTCGTAGAGAAAGGAGGCATTGTCCACATACTCCAAATATAGGCGAATCTTCTGCTGCATAATTACGTTGATGTAATATTCCTCAGGATTCTCTGCCGATTCCATCAGCTCGTTCTCATTACGAAACTTGATAGAGGCAGGGTCAGTAATGCCTGGACGCACATCCAACACACGCATTTGTTCGGGAGTCCAGTAATTGACATAGTGACGAACCTCTGGACGAGGTCCGACTAAGCTCATGTCGCCTACAAAGACATTGATAAGCTGTGGCAATTCGTCAAGTTTAGATTTGCGGATGAAATAGCCCGAACGAGTGACACGGGGGTCGCGACCGCCAATTGTTACAAGCGAACCCTTGTCAGCCCCGACACGCATGGAGCGAAACTTGAAAATCCGAAAGTCTTTGTTATGTCTGCCTACTCGTAACTGACGGTAGAAGACAGGTCCTTTAGAATCCAGTTTAACCCAGAGAGCCACAATCAAGAGTACAGGACTTAGGACTAATAGTCCACAGCCCGACGCCACGATATCAAATAAACGCTTTATCATAACGACTTGACTATATCACAAAAATTTGAGATAACATACTCCACATCCTCATCAGTCATCTTCGAATAAAGAGGAAGAGTAATCTCATTCTCATATAGATGATAGGCATTAGGGAAATCCGTTATGTCAAATCCAAGACTCTTGTATGCCGTCATCATCGGCAACGGTTTGTAGTGTACGTTAGTTGCAATGCCGCGCTCAGCCATTATACCAATCACTTTATTGACTTCATCACGGCTACGTCCAAGCATACGCAATATGTATAGGTGATGCGAAGAGCAAGCGTCATCATCATGATGATTCAGATAAACCACCTTGTACTCGTCTTTACACTGACTGTTCAGGTTGTCTATAGCCTCGTTATATCTTGCTACATATTTTTTGCGTCGTGCCAGCATCTCTGGATAACGTTCAAACTGCACTAAGCCCATGGCAGCCATTATGTCGGTCATGTTGCACTTATACCAAGGTCCGATGATGTCGTATTCCCATGCTCCAAGTTTGGTCTTTGCCAGTGCGTCTTTGTTTTGGCCGTGTAGGGAAAACAACTGACTGACACGATAAATCAGTTCATTCCATGTCTCGCCTTCCTTTTTAGGGACATTCGGGAAATAGTCCACATCTGTTGGTACTGCTTCGTTGCCGAAAGCCAGGTTCCATGTCAACGCACCTCCCTCTGCTGTAGTGAAGTTCTTCACAGCATGGAAAGAGAACGACGAGAAGTCGGCAATTTCTCCCGCCATTTTACCATTTCTGTTGGCACCGAAAGAGTGGGCACAGTCTGCACTGACTATGATTCGACCAAACTTAGTTTGCAAAGAATTGGCTGGACGGAACAGACGCTTCTTTGCCTCAACTATTTCAAACACCCGGTCGTAGTCAGCCACGATGCCTGCTATATCCACTGGAACAATGACCTTTGTGTGTTCAGTGATAGCGTCTGCCAACTTGTCATAATCCATTTCCACGGAATCCTTTTGGCTATCCACCATTACCAGTTTGCAACCTATGTGTTGTGTAACAGAAGCCGTTGCGGTATAAGTATAAGCTGGTACTATCACCTCGTCTTCTGGTTTCAAGTCAATCAGATGCAGCACCATCTCCATAGAAGCCGTTGCCGAATTAAGACACACTGTTTTGGATGTATGTAGATATTCAGAAATCAAGCTCTCCAATTTCTTTGTGCGCGGACCAGTAGTAATCCACCCGCTCATAATGGCATTCTTTACCTCTTCTGCTTCTCTTTCCGTCATGTCGGGAGGAGAAAAAGGAATATTGCGCAATTTCATTTTCATATCGTAGTGATTTATATCCTTTTATTAAAAACCTTTTATTGCCAATGTTTATCTATTTGACTCTGCGTTGAATGGTCTATTCAAGATTATCTTATATATTCCAACCAAATAGCCCCAACCATAACTGACGTGAACGGTAAGATATATTAGAGGCTGATAGAAAATCAACTTCCAACACTGAGTCTTGCCTATCGATTTAAATGTGAACCAAAACGCCAGAAGCACATACAGCAACAACACAGCTGCATAGAACGAAGCGAAGACCCAATTGATGCAACTTAAGGCTGCGCCCAAGAGCAAGCCGACGACGAATGCAAGAGGGAAAAACTGCCTTAGTGTAGCCGGAGAACCCAATTTCTTGTTTACCAAAGGTTTGTAAAGTCCATATTGATAAAACATCTTTCTGACTTTGCTTATCTTGTCGCGTGCGTAGTATTTTGTCACTATGCTTGGTATGAGGAATATCTTTCCTCCATTCTTTATTATACGTCCGTTCAGCTCATCGTCTTGATTGCGAATCAGTTCTGTGTCATAAAGACCAACCTTATCAAAGACGTCACGCTTGAAACAACCAAACGGAACCGTATCAACACGTCTTATGTCATTGCAACCAATGCGAAAGTAGGAATTGCCCATTCCAAACGAACTGCTCAGGACTTCGGCAATGGCAAGTTCTTTTGCAGAAGAGCCGCAGGGCAGAGTCTCGCACAAGCCACCCACATTGTCAGCGTCCAGTTCCCTTAGCATCTTTACTAAAACCGACAAATAGTTTGACGGATATTCCACATGTCCGTCAAGGCGGATGATAATGTCACCTTTTGACGCTCTAATGCCCTCGTTCATTGCATAAGGAACGATTTTCCATGGGTTGTCAAGCATCTTTATAAATGCAAACTTCTCAGCGTAGGAAGTTATTATATTGCGAGTCTTGTCGTTGCTCATGCCATCCACAAAAAGAATCTCCAAGTCTTCTTTTGGGAAATCTTGTTGCAGAAGGGATTCTATGCATTTTGAAATATATTTCTCTTCGTTGTAGACAGGACAGATAACTGATAACATAACCAATGTGATAATCCTTGAATTAAATATGCTCTTCTTCTCCACGGAAATGAACATTCAGCTCATGAAGATGTTCGAGAAGAGTGCCGAGGGGAGTGCCTGCAGTCAATTTGGCAAACGCATTGACATCTTTGGGGAAACACTTGCCGCCATAACCAAACTTGCCGTCAGGTCCAGGAACGTATGTGTGTGTGTCGTTGATATACCCCGACAGAAGAACACCAGTATGCACTTTTCTCCAGTCGGCTCCCATTTTCTCACAATACTCGCGACAGGCATTGAAGTAAGTTACTTTGTATGCTCCAAACACGTTGTGCATATATTTTGTCAGCTCAGCTTCAAGAGGGCTCATCACAGTGAATTTCTTGCCTATGAAAATCCTTGTAAGCAATTCTTGGGCACCGGTGAATACCATTGCCTGTTTCTTGAAGTCCTCTATGTATGTGCGTTCGGTGAGGAATTCCGGCATGTAGCAAACCTGGTGGTTTGTCTCACGCGAGAGCAAGTCACTTGTACCGGGAAGAATTGTTGTGCGAACAAAGACAGGCACGTCAGGAAGATTGGTGATGAGTTCCTTCATCAGTGTCAAATCTTGTGTGCCATCGTCTTCGGTAGGTACATGAATCTGCAGAAAAGCAATGTCAATGTTGCTCAAGTCATCAAAGTAACCCTTTGCAGGGTCGCTGATGAACAGTCTGCACTCTGGATTGTTGTGCTCCAGCCAATCCTTCAAGGCTCCGCCAACGAAGCCGCATCCAATAATTCCAACATTAATCATTCTTGTATCGTATCTTTTTGAATTATTGTCATTAATTATTATATTAAGTTTATCGGTCTAATATTTCATATATCGAATTCTTGCTGATATACTCAGGAACGATATCCTTCATCATCTTGACAAGCTCAAGGTCAGACAACGTATCGCATTTCTCTCCCAATTGGGTGACGAGTCTGTTGACCACGTCGTAATCATATTGTTTTACCTTGGCAATTCTTATCTTGTCGTGGAAAGAGGGTAGGGTAGTCTCTTCAGTGCTCAACACCTCTTCATAAAGTTTTTCTCCAGGTCTCAGACCAGTGTATTTTATCTCAACGTCCTTGGCTCCACTAAGTTTTATCATCCTCTTTGCAAGGTCGTCTATCTTCACCGGTTCGCCCATGTCGAATACGAATATTTCTCCACCGTTTCCCTTTACACCTGCTTCAAGAACAAGTCTGCATGCCTCTGGAATAAGCATGAAGAAACGAATTATGTCGGGATGTGTGACAGTGACAGGACCACCTTTTTTTATTTGCTCGCGGAACAACGGAATTACCGAACCGTTTGAACCCAACACATTGCCGAATCTTGTGGTTACGAACTGTGTGACACCCTTGACATTGCCTTCCTTTATGGATTGGTCGAGGCTCTGCACATAGATTTCACAGATGCGCTTTGAACATCCCATGACATTGGTCGGATTGACGGCCTTGTCGGTAGATATCATTACAAATTTGGCAGAACCATATTTCACGGCAAGGTCAGCGATGTATTTTGTACCGATGATGTTGTTTCTTATGCTCTCCGATGGATTGTCCTCCATCATCGGCACATGCTTGTATGCAGCAGCATGAAACACATAGTCTGGACGATATTTCTCGAAAATACGTTCCATATACTTATGGCTGCAGATGCTTGCCACAATAGTGTGACATTCAACGTTTTGCCACTTTTCTGCCATCATGAGCCGTACGTCGTGTTGAGGTGTCTCTGCTTGGTCTATCAGTACAAGACGCTTGGGATTGAAGTCTGCTATCTGCCTAACCATCTCACTGCCTATGCTGCCTGCTGAGCCTGTTATCAGTATTGTCTTGCCATTCAGACTGCCTGCAATGGCATCCATGTCAATCAAGATTTGTTTTCTTGGAAGCAGCTCTTCTACATCCACCTGATGCGGCATGTTTCCGCTGCCTATGGGCGAAACACCATCCCATTCCAATTCCTCCGGCATCATGAACAACTTGATTCCGTTGTCAGTCAACATGTCGATAAATCCCTGGTCGGCGCAAAAGTCAACAGTGGAAACAGGAGAGACAATGATACCTTCAATATCATCCCTCTTCATGCGATTTATTAGGTTGTTGGTAACATTGAATATTGGCATACCGGCAAGGTATTTCTTGTTCTCTTCCTCCTTAGCCGAAACGAATCCCTTGACTATATACTTTGAAGGATGAAGGCTTCTTATGCTCTTTGCAATACTTACACTCTGCGATTTAGTGCCATAGATGTACACACTCTTCGCATTTACGTTGACATCTACAACATCAAACAGAGTCTTTACGAGTACTCTGACAGCCCACATTGTCAAGGTGCCAAAGCAGAACGCAAACATCGTTATACGTAATCCAGGGTATATAGTGTTGTCATAATCTACAAACAACAATCTTATGATAATGACACACAACGTTCCTATTACATTGGCGCATGCCAACTGGTACAAGTCTACAAAAGAGGAATATCTTATGACATTGGAGTAGGTATGCATGAACCTGAAACCAATCATGTAGAACAACAGGCAAAGTAATATCATCCCAACCTTTTGCCAAAAATAGTCTACAATACCGTCACCACCCAAGAAACAGTAAAACCCAAACAGATAGAATACAAACAATATCAAGCTGTCGGCTGCAAGAATACACCAATAGGGCAATGCATTGCGGCTGAAATACCAATTAATTAATTTATGTATTTTTTGTATAAACATTAATTCTTTCCACTTTTAGGTGGGTTCTATAAGTAACCCATGATTTTGTTTATTTGTTTACGGTGGTAATATATAGAAACCACCTTTAATATATAAACGAACCAGTGGTGAAAATATTGTACCCAAATAGACATAATTGGTATTTCAAATAATATTTATTACATTTTAATTACATATTAGCCAATTGGTGCTTTTCTATTATACAAGAATGTTGCTTCGACTCCTTGTCATAGTTTATCCCCACGAGAAGAAAGTCTCCCGTATAGTCAGCCAACTTGGCAGGATAGTTCTTCTGCTTTATCTGGCTGATGGCAGTGTCTGTGGATTGGTTGTATTTCAGCTCGATGACGAGTGCTGGCTTTGAGACATTGCGACGGGGAATCATCACAAGGTCAGCATATCCTTTACCTGTGGCATACTCACGGTGAATCACATATTCGTTCTTCGCCCATATATAGGCAATGGAAAGGACACAGGCAAGCGAGTTCTCGTCGTTATAGGAAAGGATGCTTGTATTATCGTCATGAGCGAGGTCGATAGCTTGCGCCACGGCTTGCTCGTTGCCTGAGATGGTGGCTTCGAGAAGTTTCCTTGAGTTCTGCAATGATTCAACAAGCCGTGTCCAAGAGGTATCCTCTACTGCATTCAGGAATTCTTCTGCAACCTCCTTGTTCGGAATGTAGCACTCATTGCCATCATGATTATATGCCAAGTAACCAAGGTGAATCATCACCGTCAATGCATCGTTTTTGCTACGCACAATATGCATGTCATTCTGGAACTTTGAAGTATTGACTTGCACATGCTCACCTGTCAACATCCTTATTATGTCATCCTTCAATCCATCAAAATTCATCTGAATATAGGTCTTGATGGAATCGTATGCCCCGGTAGTTGTCCAGTAGCTCCTGCACTCGCCACGTTGGATGGCTTTCATCACTGAATAAGGATTATAAATAGACTTCTCCCTGCCGATATTATATCCGTCATACCACATCTTGAGTTCCTCCATAGATGCATTATGCTGGTTTGCCAATGCCAGAACTTCATCCTTGGTAAATCCAAAGCAAGGGGCAAGATAAGCTGGGTCTATAACCGAATACTCATTGAAGTTGTTCAAAGCCGACTCTGTGTTGTATCTCTTGATAGGAAGTATGCCAGTAAGATAGGCACCGGAAAAGACTTTGTTTGAACCCAACCCTTTGAATAGACGACGGAGCAGATCGACGTATGATGTCATGATGTATTCGTCAGAACCCATCTCGCGAAGGATGGCATCCCACTCGTCGATAATCATAAAGAAACGCTCGCCTGTGCTATCGCTGATACGGTAGAGGATATCCATCAGGTCATCGTCATCTTGTATGTTAATCTGAGGGAAGACATCAAGAACCTCTTTGATGATTCTGTTCTGAATACGTTTTACTATGTCCCTCTCGCCCCTGTATTTTGTAGTGAAGTCAGTAATATCGACACATATCACATAATACTTGTTAAGATATGTTTCAAATGTACTGTCTTGCTCTGCTTTCAATCCACGAAACAGCTCGCGCGAGTCACACGACTTGTCATAATAGGCGCACAACATCTTTGCCGCCATCGACTTGCCGAACCTACGGCAGCGAGTCACACAGCTATAGCGACTCTCAGTATTGAGCGTCTTATTGATTAATGGAATCAGCGACGTCTTGTCAACATACTCGCTATTAACTATGTCGCTAAACTCACAATTGCCTCTATTAATATATGTACCCATAATTATTTCAAATATTGCGGGAGAGATAAACCCGCTTCCGATTGCAAAATTACGTAAAATTAATATGTAATCCAAACATTCAGACAGTTGTTTCCATTCATTTACGTCTATTTAACACTGTTGTTGAAAGTATCGAGCTACTGAAATTGGTTAGATAAGGGTGTATCATAAAAGATGACGATATGCTTCCATGGTTGCTCTGCTGATGTTTTCCCATCCGTATTCATTGGCAATAGTGTTCCATGCATTCACATCGTTTTTGATTTTTGCCACCTCGTTGGAGTGGGTGGAAAGGTGTATCAACATGCGCTTCAATGCGTTGTAGTCATTTGGGGTGACAGTCCATCCAACATCTGCAACCTTAAGAGGGTCGGTTAGTCCGCCTACATCACTTACCAGCACTGGAGTCCTTTCGTTCAACGCCGTCAACAATGCACCGCTTTGTGATATTAATCTGTAGGGTAGAAGATAGACATCGGTGTGACGCAACAGATATACAAACTCTTCGTTGCTGATTTTCCTGTCTTCTACCACTACATTGCTGATGCCTTTGATATTGTCCAGTGAAATACCATTCTGTTTGCCTATAATGAGAAGGCGAAGGTTTTCATTTTTACATAGTTCGGGGTTTTCCTCCCATACTTGTGTTAATAGGTCTATACCTTTGTATGCCGATTGCTCGCCTAACGAGGTGAAAACCATCTTGCCTTTGGTGGCATATCGCAGTTCATATTCGTGCTCACTTTTCTTGTATGTTGCTTCGTTATATGCCATGTGGAGCAAACCATGGGGAATGACCTGGATTTTTTCTGAAGGCAGTTTAAACTTCTTTACAATCTCTTCTTTCGTAACAGCCGTGTGGACTATGATACAGTCAAACAGCTGATATGCCTTGTTGTAAATGCCGAAATATGTTTCACCTGTATTGTGCGGCAGTATGTTATGTGCCGTAAATGCCAGTCTGACATTGAACAACGCTTTTGCAAGACGATAGAATGTATAGTCGAATTGGGGCACTCTGAACCATTGCACATGGATGATGTCGGGTCTATGGAACATGATATAGAAAAATATCATGAAATAAGACCACAAATAGCTGAGCAACTTTGTCACGTTGCTGTGGCATTGGTTGTAGGAGAAATATTTTTTCTGATGGATGTGCTGTGGCAACGGCAAGTGGTCGTAGTATTTGCTGCAAATGTATGTCACATCGCCTTGCATTTCAGACAATACGCCATAATCGTAGATTGAAAGGTTGCGCATCGACTGTGGATCTATATATATAATCTTCATCTTTTCAATTGTTCTTAAAAAAATATAAAGTGATTAATCGTGAAGTTTGAGACGTTGCTTAATTTCTTTCCTGAAATCTTCGAGCAGGTGCAGTTGTCTTTTGTCTTTCTTTCCTAAAAAAACAAGCAATTTCTCGCGCAGTAGCAATATGGTGTTGTTCCTCAGTCTGTTTTTGATGATTCTTCTTTCCGTGCATCCTTTTTTACTGCTTTGCGCTATTGCCACATCCAGCAGTTTGGTTTCGTAGGCAATATTAGGCTCACGTTCTTTTGTGAGGTGTATGTAGTGCAATCCCGGATTATATACCATGTGCGAAAAGCCCATCTTCCTCATACGGTAATGGATATCCTCCTCTTCGCCATACATGAAGATGGTTTCATCAAACAGTCCTACTTGTTCAAACATCTCTTTCCTGATGAAGAAGCACGATCCTGAGAAGTGCATGTAGCGGGGCAAATAGTGGTCGTAACGGTTGCCCAACGAGGTCATGAAGGTTTGCAGATAACCGTTTACCGTGTATGCACAGCAAAAGGAGTTGGTGCTCGGTTCTGTTGCCGACAACATCTGTTTCATGCCATACACACTAAGGTCTTTTGACTGGTCAAAGGCATTCAAGGCTGTCTTGAACACCGGCTCCATCAGGCGCACATCGGGATTCATGATGAGCACCACGGGGGCTGTTGCCTTGCGTATGCCCAAGTTGTTGCCTTGCCCGTAGCCACCGTTGCGGGTGTTCTTTATGAGCACGATGTCATTGCCGTACAACTGCTGCAGTTGTGCAAACATCTTGTCTGTTTCCCTGCTGTTGTTATCCACGACAATCAGTTCCAGCTCTTCCATGGGAATATCTGTCCACTGCCTGATGCTTTTGATACAGTCGTAGATGTCTTTCTCCGAATTGTAGGTGACGATGATGATAGAAAGTCGTTTCATGTATGGTGTTATGCTAAGGGCTTGATTTTTTTACTGATAGTCTTCTTCCTTTTTTCCAACGAGAGCAGATAAGGCACCATGGGCAGCTGCCGTGCCACCTTCTTGGGAAGAACGTTCTCCAAGAGCATGGTGGTTTTAACTTGCCATGCAAGCAATGTGCCATAACGCCTGCTATATTTTTTCACCAGGTGTATTATGTCTTTGGCCTGTTGCCGGTTGATGCCGTTGGTGAACACCTTGTTATAAAGCCGCAGCACACCCTGAAAGATGTATCTGTCATAGCTGTGTCCAAAATGTTCCTGATAGGTATTGAAGAATTTTGCCGATGCGTAGAGATTGCTCTTGAAATGGTCGGGGTCGGTTATTTTGTTTGAAATGCTTCCTGTATTGTGGAATATCCGATAACCATAGTCGGGAGCTACATGGGCATAGTCATAGCGCAGTCCTGCCATAATGGCCTGCACGTTGAAGTCGGCATCTTGCAGCGACAGCAACCGTGTGTCCCAGGTAAGGCGGGCTTTTTTGATGGCATCGGCCTTATAGATATTCGACCATACGATGAAAGGCAGTTCGCGGCGTGCAAATCCCTTCAGGTCGTCTTGATGCACAGGGTAACCATAGATGTTTTCAGGTGAGTGGGGCTCAAACACATCGTTGATATATACAGCCGAAGGGAACACCATGAAATCAAGATCCTGCCTCTTATCAATCATCTCCACCCTGCAGCCAATGCATGATGGTGTGAGATAGTCATCTGAATCCACAAACATCCAATAATGTCCCTGGGCATGTTTCATGCCGAGGTTGCGGCAGGTTTGTGCTCCCTTGGGTGTGGTTTCTCTCTTTATGAATCTTATCCTGCTGTCATTTTGATAAGCGGAAAGATATTCCAGTGTCTCTTCTGTTGAGCCATCGTCGATAGCCAGCAGTTCCCAATCCTCAAAAGTATTGGCCTGTATGCTGTCTATCATCTTGCCCACAAACTCCTTGTTGTTGAAGAACGGCATTATCAGAGACACCTTGGGTTGGTGCGTTTCACGTATGTCGTTTATTGTTGTTGTATGCATGGTGTCTTGAATTTCATGTTTGGATAATAAAAGATAACATAGAATAGTCCGAAAACGAAAAAGAAGGGGTACACCTCCATGGTCATCATGAAGAACATCGTACAGAGTCCAAACAATAGCATATTTCCCATTTTGTCGTATTTCAAACGTATTCTGCTTAATATGATGAAAAGCATAAAGAGAAAAATCGTGATTAATGTCAATCCACCATTCAGCAGCACATTATAAATAAAATTGTGTGGTCCGATGGCAAACGAATCCATTTCAGACAAGAACCAATCGGTATCAACAAATCCGTAGCCAAACAATGGACTCTCGGCAAATTTGCGTCCAGCGGCATCCCACATGCGAGTACGGTTAGTGAATGTAACGTCTTTTCCCAAAACGTCCTCGATGATGTATACCGCAGCCTCGTTGTTGTGCAATCCTTCTCCACTGAAAACGACTACCGTCTGGAATATCAAATAAAAGGTGAAAAAACCTATACAGCATGCCTTTTGCAGTTTTTCTGAAGGTATCATACAGAAAAGGAGAAAAAGGAGAATACACGACAACGATGTCATTGACCCTACCAATGCGAGTGTTGCAAGCGACACAAATGCAAGGGTGACAAAATTTACCATCCATAGCTTGTGAAATTTTGTACACAGCAATGAGAGGACAAGTGCAAAAATAAGCCTGCCTCCAATTTGGTTGTAGTTGCCGCCAAGCAGATAGCAGTCTGCAGTATCATCAGCGGCGAACATCCAATCTGGGTAAAGAATCATAATCAGCAAGTTGGCATATACGCAACATGACAATACAATGGCAAATGTCTTGACCATTGTCTCCGGCTTTTCCCAATAATTTAGTACAAGTATAAGCAATCCCACTTCCATAGAGCGGTATATGGACATCTTGATGTTTGTGCCATTCATAATGGTGAAGACCACCAACAACATCAGGTAGATAATGACACACGCATCGAGAAAGTTTATAACAGGTTTTCTGAGCGACATTACGGAAAGATAGACAAAGCTCAAGATGCAGACACCCAATACGAGGTAAGAGAGCAGTTGAAGAGAGCCGAAAATGCTGAAGCTTATGCTGACATTCAGTAGAAGGAATGTCAGTATGGTAATTTGTATAAGTGGTATTTGTTTTAATTTCTCTATCATGCCTGTTCTACTTTTTATTCTTGATGATTCTAATGGCTGCGTCCTTTTCCTCTTTGTTCATTGCAGTAGTCCATATGCAGACAAGACCTGCCGTAGCAGAAAGGAATATGGTAAGTAAAAACCTCACTCCCGATAATGAATGGATAAAATGTGTGCTAATGTAACTGATAGCCAACATGCACAATGTTGAGGGAATGAGCTTGACAAACACTACGCTGATATATTCCATGATGGACAATCCCGCTGAATGTTTCAAGAAAGGTAGACGAATGATTGCGCATACAGCCTCCACAACAACGTAACACCACATGGCGGATGTTACTCCAAATCCTAAGGATAGTGAAATATAGGCTATGAGTAATGTCGCCACCTTGATGGTGTTGATGGTCAACGAATAATTGCGAATGTTGCCAATTGCTTGAATGGCGGTGTTCAATCCGATTGTTGTCTGGTCGACGAGTGCGGTGATAAGCAGGAAACGACATATTTCTGCCGTTGCCGATGGGGTGTCGCCAAGCCATAGTTGGAGGATTGACGAAATCTCAAAGGATATGGGGATAACGATGAGTGCCAAAAGCAAGAAAGAGTATTTGCACAACTGTTCTGCGAGCGACAACATTTGACGGTGTTCCTTTTTTCCTTCAGCCTTAATGATTTGTGGACTCATGGCATTGAGCACAGCTTGTGATACAAACTGAATGGCAACAGACACTTGAGAGGCAATGCCGTAGGCGGTGTTGATGATTGTTCCAAAGAAGTTGTTCAACACTATTGCCATACCTTGGGTTCGACCGACAATGCAAGCTGTGCTGTAGCATGTCCATCCGGCAAAGTCGATAATCTGAATGATAGTGTGCTTGCTTATTTCCTTCCTTTTTGGCAGCAGACAGGTTTCTGGGAATTTACGTTTGGCATAAATTGAAAATGCCAGTAGGTTAAACACCGAAATAGAAAACATCATCCATGTGTATGTTATGAGCTTATCGGCGTTGACATACAATAACGGTATTGCGAGTGCAAGTCGAAATACTCCGTTGAGAGTATCAACAATGGAAATGTATACAATGTTTTCCCTCGCTATGAATAATGCTCTGAACGGTGAGGTTATTAGCGAGATGAAAAGCATAATCGTAACGACGAAATAAACATGTTGTGCTGTTGTAACCCTATTGGCTTCTATTTCAAGAATGCCGTCAAAAAGGAATGGCTCCAGAACAGCGAGTATCAGAAGAATGACCATTCCTATTATCAGATGTACAAACATGCTGTTTGAGAAAATGGCTTTAGTATCGCTTTCTTTTCCTGCTCCATGGCTGAATGACAGATGGCGCTGCGTGGTCACCACTAATGCGTTGGTTATGAATCCCAACATGGTTACAGTACTTCCGATAAGAGAGAAAATGCCAAAATCAGAGTTGCCCAAAGCCATGAGGATGTATCTTGTTGAGAAAAGAGACATACTGATGCTTAGGACTGCTCTGAAATGTTGAGCAAGGGTATTGTATACAATTCGCTTGTTTGAATCCATTTTTTATCTGTAGCTCGTTGAACAATGGTTTTGCCAATATGGGGCAATCTGTGTTAACCAGCCAAAGACGTCATTTCTTTGGAGAAAGAATAAAACGGCTTATATCTTCTTTCAAGATATAAAAGCCTGTGGCAAAGGAAGCCAAGAACAACATTCCCAAAACAAACAGCATCCTTTTCGGTTTTGTTGGTTTTATGGGCACTGCAGCTCCTTTCACTGTTGTGAATGCAGGAGTCCGTTCTTGTACTTTTGCCTTTGCAGCCTGATACTGCGTCATTAGTGTAGTATATGTATTGAACTTCAACTGCATGTCATTCTCAAGGTCGTTTCGCTTTGCAAGGAAGCTCTCCAACATAACGTCCATGTTTGAATCAGCGTATGAACCGTAGAGCTGACGCGCCTTAGCGTAATCGGCATGGGCTTCATCGACAAGATTTTTATAATACTGCTCATCAATACGAGCTTTGTTGGTACGATAATTAGTAATGAATGTCTGGAGACGTTCCTTCACTGAATCTGCCAGTGTCTTGCATATCAGGGCATCCTGAGCCTGGACACTTATGGTGATTACAGCCGTCTTTTTGTCTACGGTGATATTCACATCATTTCTTATAACGCCACAAATGTCATCCTGCCTCTTCGTCAGAAAATATGGGTCCTTTTTAGCTCCTTTGCCTTTCTTCTCCTTTGGCGTAAATAGTTTTTTCACCCATCTAAAGCCATACTCCCAAAAGGCTCTTTTCTGATGCTTTGTCAGATAGTCATAGTATGAACAGCGTATATCACCCTCTTGACTAACAACCCTAATGTCAAAAAGCCCCACGACAAAACCATTGTCTTCCATCAAGTCAGGATAAAGCATAGGATTAATGGCATCTGTCGTTTCCATTGAACCGATGTCAATGCCGAAAGAGGAAGCCAAAGACCCAATGGTACCACTTAGGCCTGAACCCGTTGAAATTTCAGGAGCGAGACTAAGACTCGAAGTATAGTATCTTGGTATGCATAGGATATATGCACAAGACAGTACGAAAGTTATTGGCAGAACCTTGTAGAACAGTTTCCGCCTTGACCATATCTTTTTCGCGATGACCCTAAGGTCTATCACTTCCAATTCTTTCTTCTCTTCCATATAAACTTATACTATTTCAACAGATTGGCAATGGTGGCTATCATTGTTGCTATTGACGCTGTTCCGGAGGCTAAGGCTACAGCCTCGGATGTCGTCATCTTGGTTATTGCCTTGGTCGGTACGACAATCTCGCAACCGGGCATTACCTTTGTTCCTCGTCCTGCCTTGGCAACATCGCCGTTCATATAGATAATGTAAGTGCGGCTTTTCTTTGCCTTTGAGCCGTAGCCACCAGCCTGATTTATGTAATAGCCAACACTCTTGCCTTCCTTGAACGCAACCGTATTGGGATACATCACCTCACCGTTGATCTTTACAGTTCCATTATATACTGGAACAACAATCTTGTCGCCTTCGCGAAGCACAATGTCGGCATCGCTTCCCGGATTGGCTATTGCCTTTTCAAGCTCTATTCCAACAGGATAATAGTCAGGTATCTGGTACTTGTAGTTGTCGGCATTCTGTTGCTTCATGTCGGAAAGTGAACGGCCACTCTTCATGGCTTGTTCAATGAGTGCATTCTCCTTCTGCTCGCGTTGCATCCTGACAACTTCTTCCACTCTCTTGCGTTCAACGTCGGTTAGCTTGCGTTCCAGACGAGCACCTTGAGGGTAGGCGAGATTGCTTAGTCCGCCGGCTTTGTTGATAACCTCGCTCAGGCGTTCATTCTTCTTGCTTAACGTATAGATGCCGGCAAACATCACCTCACCTTCAATGGTGACATTCTGTTGCTTATAGAAGCCCGGTGACTTGCGGACATAGATTTCATCGTATGGCTTTAATACGAAACCTGGTTCACCATCGATTACAAATCCATCCTTCAGTGCAAAAGAGAAAGTGTGGGCTATGGTGTCCGACGACTCTGTCTGTCGAGGATTGATGATGCGTCGGGCTACATCGACTTTCATCAGCGATGCCGTTTCCTTTAGTCCGCCAGCCTGCAGCACAAGGTCTTCAAGGGTTTCATTGTCTGCATATCGGTATATGCCGGGGTACATTACCTCGCCGTGTATTGCAAGAGTCATTTCTTCCTGAAGCTCTTTGGTACTTGGGATGTAAAGTACATCTTCATTCCTCAATGGTATGTCTGCCACGCGTCCACTCATTATTCCATCAACATCAACCTGAACAACCTCAAGTGTCCTGTCGGGTTTCATACGATGCATGACTCCATGGGCTGTAAAGGCATCTTCAGTGACACCTTCGGCATGTTCAATAAGAGAGCGGACACTTGTTATGTCACCGCCCACTTGATACATTCCAGGACGGAACACAGCTCCACGAATTTCTACCATGTTGGAATAGCGAGGAAGTACAGAGTCGACGCTGACGCTGTCTTCGTCTTCAAGGCGGAACGAGCTAAGGTCAAATTCACCTACGTTATAAACAGAATAGTGACTTCCTGCCTTCCTGACAACCCTGATGGACTTCTTGTAGGCGTCGCCAGTGAAACCTCCTGCATATTTCATCAATGAGGCAAGGCTTTCGCTTTGCTTCATCTCATAATACATAGGACGCTTCACTTTGCCTGTAATGTCTACCAAACACTCGTAGGGTCCAACAACGATGACATCTCCTTCGCTTAGTCGTACGTTGCCTGTCATCTTGCCATTGAGAATATAGTCATAGATGTCTACCGTGGTGACTTGCCTGTTGTTGCGGAACACCTTGATGCTGCGCAATGTACCAATGTCGTTGGGACCACCTGCCATATAAAGGGCATGGAACACTGTAGCAAAAGCCGACAACGTATATGTTCCAGGGGTGGTTACCTCACCCATGACGTTGACGCTGATGGTCTTTGTCTGTCCAACGGTAAGCTTTACTCTTGAGCTTTTATATCGTGCGCCAAGTGTCGTCTTAAGTTTTTGATTGGCTTGGTCGACGGTGAGTCCAGACAATTCTATAGGCCCGTAGCCTTCAACGACAACAGCTCCCTCGGGTGAAACCATGCTTTCTATAGTCTTTTGCGATGCTCCATAAACGTCGATGAATACGGCATCGCCAGGACCAAGACGATAGTTTTGAGGAGTTGCGATGTTCATGTTCGGCTCAAAACTCAGTTGTGGATTGTTGAAGATGTCTCGACCAAAAACCTTCTTCTTGTTCTTCAACTGTTCTTCCATAATGCGCTGATACATCATCTGTTCTGCCAATGCAGCAGAATCAGGAAGGAATGTGCTCAGTTCATCTTGCATTTGAAGGAATTCCATATCATTCTCGTCGTAAGTACGATTTTGAGAAAGATTGCCATCCTTTATTCTGTATTTTGAAACGATTTGCTGATTTTGCCTGTTCTGCATTTGGCTGTTGAGGGTTTGAGTGTTGTTTTCCCTCATTCTGCTTGTCTCGCCAGTGATGTCACGAGTGCCGAGACCGCCACCCTGTTGCTGACGCTCGTATCTTGCCTTTACCTTGCGAATCTGGTCAATTGTAACTCCCTTCTGTATAAGTTTTGTTACAATTTGAGCCTGTGAAGTGCCAAGTTTTTGTTCCTTCAAGACAAACTCAATAATGTCTTCGTCACTCATCGACGATTGGGCGATGGCATTAACAGCCATCGTCGCAATCATCATTATAGCTATAACAAATCGTTTCATTGTGCCTTTATGTATTCTGTTTGTTCGTTTCTTTTTATTATATAAACCAAAGAATAAGGGTTTTATTGTACAAAGTTAAGAAAAATATCGCAAAGAACACAATAAAAGCACGAAAAAATCGATGTTTCAATTTAATTTATGCTTTTACTGACCCTTTTGCTGCCGTTAGCAAGCGTTTCTACCTTAATGAACACACCTTTTCCGTTTTGTTTTGCCTGCGTTCCATTGACATTGTAGAATGTCGTGTTTATTGTCTCCGAATCGTTTACAAAAGAGTCGTTGATTCCTGTACTCTCACCATTTATTGCAGCAACAAAGGTGCCGTCTGCCTTGTAGTAGGCAGGATAGTATTCTTCTACGGCACTTTCCGCATCGGCATTTCCGCCTGTCATGATTTCCTGAACCAAGCTGTTGATGTAGACCTCGATGTTCGTAAACCATTCCCTGTCCTTGTCTATTGTCGTCTTATTTGCATCGTCGGCATTGTTTGGGTCAAGACCGTTGGCAACTTCCCAGTCGTCAGGCATTCCGTCGCCATCACTGTCGAAGCCGGCAGGATGCGTTTCATTGGCGAGGGTAGGGTAGCTTGCTGTTGTCGGATCAGCTGTCCCATCGGGGTCGTTAATTACATCGAGAATGCCTGCACGCTTTACAATAGAGCCTGTATAGGTGGTAGTGCCGTTAGCGGCCTCATCGGCATATCTAACATCGCACTCGTCGCGAACAAGCGAAGCACCACAGTATTTCAAAACCTTCTCGTAGGCAGTCTGAGCCTTGTGGGTTGTAACCTCGCCCGACTCTATTGGTTCGTCGAGTTTCACTCGTATGCAGTCAACACCGCTTGTGTTCTTTACGTAGGTCTGGTCTTCGCCATAAATATGGTTTTTGTCTGCCATATATTTCTCTCCGTCGATGGTGAAAAGACCAGAATCGTAATTCACTCCTTGCCAGTCGTAGTTCTCGGGATCTGAGGCTGCAGTCATATAGTTGCCGGAGATATAATATCTCGAACAATAGCCATAGAGGTCAGATGGGGTGGAATTACCCGAAGCTCCAACTGACACATCCGTGACGCGAGTCTTGTTTTTGGTGCCAGGACCAGCCTTATAGTAGTTGTTTACCATATTAATATATCCGCCTCCTGGTCCGCCATAGCATGCGCTGCCGCTACCCCAGTTGTACATCACGCAGTTGCGGAAGTCAACGCGCTCTGCATCGACAGTGTTTATGTACTTGTTAGTGTCATAACCATTCCACTTGTATCTGGCACCATTAAATCGGGGCGCACGATTCTCTACATGGGCTATGAAGTTATGATGGAATGACGCTTCTTTACCTCCCCAAATGCCGCCATAGCTGTGTGCGTTCTTTGAGTGTCCGGCATTGGCGAGGGCCTCCGTCACATTGCACCACTGCATGGTGAAATTGCGGTTGTCATAGAACGAAGCCACCTCGTCTATGCTCCATGAGAATGAGCAGTGGTCTATGATGATATTCTTGCGCTGGCGTCCCCATGTGGCATCAGCTCCATCGTCAACATCCTTCACCTGTGAACGGCGACTGCGGATGAAGCGAACGATGACATTGTCGCTCTTGCCGAAATACAAGGTATAGTAACGCAAGGTGATACCGTCGCCAGGAGCTGTCTGTCCGGCTATTGTTGTGTTTGAAGAGACGTTGAGCTGCGACTTTAGGTCAATATATCCACTTACGTCGAAGACAATTGTCTTTGCTCCCGACTGTGACAAAGCCCAGCGCAGTGAGCCTTCGCCTGAGTCGTTTAGGTTGGTCACATGAATCACTTTGCCGCCACGCCCACCTGTGGTGTAACGACCAAAACCTTCTGCACCGGGAAATGCAGGAGCCTGTGCGGACATTGTTTCCGCACAGGCTATCAGCATTGTTGTTAGTGCAAATCTTAGGATATTGCTCTTTTTTTTCATTTATTCTCTTTTAATTAGTCTTTTTCTTTCCGTTGATGATGTAGATTCCCTTTCCATCAGCCTTGTTGATTCTTACGCCTCCAAGGGTGTGGATTACAGTCTCTTGCTCATAATCGTTTACGGCGTTCTTTATGTTTGTACCCGCTTCGCCGACTTTAATTGCGTCGCCAAAGCCACCCATTCCATTTGCTGCACGAACAGCATAGGTTGCGTTGGCATCCGACACAGCATAGCTTGTGGTGCCGGCATCGACAATATCCGCAATCTCATCGTTGCATACTACGGCGTATGCCGTTGCACCTTGTGCTGCCTCCCAAGTCAGGGTGTTGTCGGTAAGGGAAACAGCCCCAACAGTAGTTTGTTGTGCAAGAGCAGCCGGTTTCCAGTCGGGGAATACCTTGTCGAGACTGTATTCAGCAGCCTCTTCGGCAGTGATGATTGTCTCCATGGTCTTCTGTTGACTGTCCTTAGTGAATGTTACAACATTGGAAGCCGGAGAAACGACATTGCCATCCTTGTCAACAGAGTTGTACTCTACGAACTTGTCGGCAGTCACATTCATACCAGCAGCAGTGAAACGCTTTGCGGCAATCTCGTTAGGCTGGTTGAGAGTAGTATTGAGGAATGCCAAACGGGCAACACCACCCCAAGCACGACCGAAGTTGAACGTTGAGGCTCGGTTCTCTATTGTACATCCCTCGAATACATAACCATAAGTGTTAGAAGCGTCAGTGTAAGGAGCTGTAAGAGTAACATCTCCGCTCTTGCCAGTAGCCGAACGGCTTTCGCCTACGAGCAGACACTTGTTGAAATAAACGTCGCCGCCACCGCAGATGAAGTCAACGGTTCCGTGGATTTCTGAAGTCTCCCAGTAGAACTGGCTGTTGGTGTTGCTGTAGTATGTATCCTGATAAGAGAGCATCCTTACGTTCTTGCAGATAGTGCGGCCACCCTTGTCCTGCAGACAAACGGCGCGTCCAGCATTGCCGGCACTATAATAATCGAGAGCGTTCTGGAGAGTGAGGTCCTGGAAGTAGGTGTTTTGTCCTGTAACAAGGAGAGTGGCGGTGGTGCCGATGCCTTCAACGTCGGGAGCATTCTTGATGATTGTTCCCTCCATGCTTTCACCGATGATGGAGATGTTGTTTCCGCTCACCTTGGTCAGACAAGTCTTGCCGAGGTCGTATGTTCCATTAGGAACGAAGATGAATGTGCGGCTATCGTTGTTTGCCTGAGCGTTGGCAATTTCAAGAGTGGCGAGCAGATTGGAAGCATCGCCGGCCTTCACAATGAAATATCCGTTGTCGTTCTTCTTGATGATTGAATTGGCATCGTTGATGATGGTGACATTGTGTATGTAAGTTGTTCCGCTGAAGGTAAGTGTGAGTGTTGTTGCCTCACCATTGTATTCGAACGAACCACTCTGACCATCGGTCTCCACCTTGGCTGCTATAGAGCCGAGTTCTGTGCCAGTGGCATCAGACATGGTAATATTGCCTGCACTGAATTTGCAGAGACCGAGGTTTATGTAAGCATGTCCGCCTACAAGCAAGTTAAGCTTGTCGCCTGTGGAGAATACCCAACCATGAGTTCCGTCGTAGAACTCAGCTTTTCCTTCAGGGTTGAATGCCTCGTGGGCATCAGCGTAGAAGTGTTTGTCGGCGAGGTTGTAATAATAACGCTCGTCGCCAGAGATTATTGACTCGTTCTTTGTAACGAGTGCGTACAGGCTAAGGTCAGAAGTGACAACATCGTCAGAGGCATAGCGGCGTCCGCCCTCAGCTGCTGCATACCATCCACGGAAGACGAAGCTTGTGGGCAGTTCTTCTGAATATTCGCATGAGAATATGCCAATGGTAGCGTCCTTCTCAACTATCTGTGTTCCGAGTACATCCCCTGACACGCCATAATATGTGAGGGTGAAATCAGGCTTGAATACAACTGTGAGAACGTAAGTCAATTCTTCCTCTCCTGCCTTAACTTTGATGGTGACAAGTGCGTTCCCTTCTGCATCTGTAGAATAAGTGGTAGAAGTAATGTCGCCATTGTTGGTGGTAAGGTTGGCAAGAGGATTCGCCTCAGAAATCATTGTCTCTTTCTTGGAGATTTCCACAGTGGCAGTCATTGTGCCGTCTGCCTGCTCGTTGAAAACATCGTCAGCAGCATATTTTGTGCCATTCACTTCGAATTCGCCGAGAGAAGGAGACTTGGAGAAGTCAACATTGCCGTAGATGTCAATCTGCATCATATAGGCATTCTGAGAGGCGTTGAGGTTTGTCCAACGTAGCTGGACGTTTGTGCGGTTTACTTCCGCATTGACTTCGCTTCCTGTAGCTGGATTGGCTACAGCATCAGAAATGACAACCCAATCCTCGTCACCGTCGCCCTTTGCCTCAAGTTTCCAACCACGGTTGCTTCCAGTGGCTCCGTGAATGTAATGAACCTTAGTAACAGATGCCAATGGAGAAGTCACGATGTATGGGTCGGCACTCTTGTTGGCCATCAGGAAACCGCCTTCCCAATCCGGGAATTTACCTGTGTTCCAGTTTGACGCGCCAATCTGGGTGTTGAAGATTGAGAAAGTCAAGTCTTCGTGGCTGTACTTTGTCTGCCATGTCACCTTGGTCTCAGTTGTTTTGGCACTTGTTTCGTAAGCTCCCCATTCCGTGAAATTGGTGGAGTAGAGGCATTTCTCCTGTATGCTTGAAACTGTTACGTCGCCTTGTGCTTTGGCAACAAAAGGGAGCATTAGCATAATGCATAATGCTCCAATTTTTTTAGTTAGACTCATTTTGTTAGAATTTAAGTTATTTGTTGAATTGGATTATTTCAACGATTCATATTCGAGCGAAGCCCAAATGAAAGGACCTACTCCCTTGGCGTCATTGTCTCTTACAGGCTCGCTAAGATAGTAGGCATAAGAGCCGTCGCGACGCTTGTTCTCCTTTACGTTTGGAGCTGCCTTCTTCACCGCTTCGCTCATGCCTGGGCCAAGGCCTGCAACGGCGCAGCAGTTGGTCAGCGAGATTGTCTTGTCAGGATTTACGCGTATGAAGTTCTTTATAATTCCCTCGTATGCCTTCTTGCCTGCCTTGAGATACTTCTCTCCCAAATAGCCCTTGTTGTAGGCCTTCAGCAGAACGTATGCAAACATGGACGAGCATGTTGACTCAAGATAGTTTCCTTCACGGTTTGGAGAGTCCATTACTTGATACCAAACACCAGTCTTCTTGTCTTGCCATTTTATTACGGCATCAAGGTCCTTCTTCAGAAGTTCAATTACTTCACCTCTGCGGCTAAAGTCCTCCGGCATAGCATCCAACAGTTCGATAAGTGCCATTGTATACCAGCCTTGTGCTCGTCCCCAGCAGTGCTGTGAAAGTCCTGTTTCCTTGTCTGCCCAGAACATTTCGTGCGTCTCGTCCCATGCGTGGCGGTTAAGCCCTGTCTTGGGGTCGAGGGTGCGTTCGTATGTCTTGCTTATTTGGTCAACGGCGTCGTTGTAAATCTTTTCAGCCTTCTTTGGCTTCAGCAGCATACGAGCTGTCAATGCACGATAGGGAAGTCCCATGAAGATTCCGTCGAGCCATACTTGATAGGCGTATATGGCTTTGTGCCAATACACGCCTTCCTTGGTGCGGGGTTGTTTGTCGAGCTGCTTCATCAGAGTCTGCATTGCCGTCAGGTTTTTTGCCTCTGGATAAAGTTCATACATACGGGCCACAAAGTGTCCCGTACGTATTTGGTCAAGATTGTAGTCTTCTATCTTGTAAGTCCTGATGGCTCCTTTGGCATCAATCATGGTGTCGGTGTAGAGCTGGCAATATTTCCTTATCTCGTCGCCACCATATTTAAGATAGGTGTCGAGCATTGACTCAAGCTCAATTCCCATCACATAGCTCCAGCGTGGACTCTTTGCGAAGTCAAGAAGATATGGCTGTGGCACTCGCTTCATTTCTGAATACGTCAGCCACTCGCTGTAGTTCTTGTATGGCTTTTCCTGAAGGCAGAGCGAGCCGTTGATGAAGAGATTGTCATACTTCACGTTGCGTGTCTTGCCAGTTATCTTGTTGCCTTCCTTCACACCGTTGAAATGGCAGTTCTTCACGTTGATGTCATAAACATTGGTCACTGAGTCAAGTGCTACGATAAGCACACCATACTTGCTTTTCTGACAAGTGATGTTCTCGATGTTCACATTGCGAACAGTAGGAGCAAATCCACGACAGCAGATTTCCCTTGGCTCATAGTCGAGGTTGATTTTCAGCACCGACTCGCCACACTGACCAACTTCAATGTTGCGCGCATAAATGTTTTCGATTATACCGCCGCGGCAAGTGTTGGTCTTTATTCTCACCACGCGGTCGAGGTCGGGAGAGTCCATCTTGCAGTTCTCGGCGAAGAGATTGCGGCAACCGCCTGTTATCTCACTACCTATAACCACACCACCATGACCATTCTTCATCATGCAGTTGCGTATGATGATGTTCTCGCTTGGCTTGTCCCACAGGCGACCGTCGTTGTTGCGTCCGCTCTTCACGGCAATGCAGTCGTCGCCGGTGTTGAAGAAGCAGTTCTCTATGAGTACGCCGTCGCACGACTCCGGGTCGCAACCGTCGCCGTTAGGACCGTCGTTGGTGATTTTCACGCCACGAACAGTAATGTTCTTCGACAGAAGTGGGTGGATGACCCAGAATGGCGAGCGGAGCAGGGTGACGTCTTCTATGAGGATTCCGTCGCAGAGGTAAAGATTGATGAGCTGTGGACGGAGTCCGTCTTCTGCCGTGAAACGACGTTCCTTCATGTCAACGCCGTCTTCGGCATATTTCAGCAGTCGGGCTCTTGAACCCATGTTCTGACCTATTTCGCCTTTCTTCCAACCGTAGGTGTCCTTTCCGCACCATTTCCACCAAGTGGCATTCTCGCCGCCACCGTCGATTGTGCCTTCTCCTGTGATGGCAATGTCAGTCTGCTTATAGGCATAGATGCATGGCTGCAGGTTGTAGCAGTCGAGACCTTCCCAGCGTGTAGGAACGATAGGGTAGAGCTCAGGTTGGAAAACGAACTGCAACACAGCGCCTTTCTCAACGTGAAGATTCACTTTGCTAAGCAGAGTGATGGCACCTGTGTTGAATGTTCCTGCGGGGACAACGACGCGACCGCCTCCTGCCTTTGAGCAGGCTGCAATTGCCTTGTTGATTGCCTTCTGGTTGACAGCTGCCGTAGCATTGGTACTGGCACCAAAGGCCGTAATGGCATAGGTCTTGTCCTTAAACTCAGGTTGTCTGATACTCTGTTCGATTTGTTTGTACTGTGTCTCCCAAGCGTCGGCAAAAGCCATCAAGGGGAACAGCAAAAATGCAATAAATAATTTGATGTGCTTCATAAATTGTTTTTAAATTTGTTTTCAGTTTTCAGCTTACGGCGGCAAAGTTACGAAAAAAAAAACAATAATCCGTCTCTTTAACGGCTTTTAACTACATATAAATGAACTTTCCACCACTTTATTATAGTTCAGTATTTATCGGCAACGGCTGGGGGTGTGGGCGTCCCGCCCGCACCTTGCGCACCATCCAGCAAAATATACTTCTTGATAATATTACCTCGTAGGCGAGGTGCGGGCGGGACGCCCACACCCCCAGCAGGCTGAATGCCATAAATCCTCCATTATCTACAATCCCAAAGTCGAGTCGACTTAATTGTTAAACGTTAAATGTTGATTTGTTAAATTCTTGCCTCTCCGCTTCCTTCGGTATTCCTTCGAGATGCCTTCGAGATGCGTTCGAGACGATTATGTGCGTTTTGTATTCATTTCATGATGCCGTAAGTATGACTATAGTTGCATATATGCAAGTACAATTTGCTTTTGCCCAATTTGCTTTTGCCCAATTTGCTTTTGCCCAATTTGCCCAGTAGTCTTTCTATTCCATTGGTAATCAACAGATAAGAAATGCAACTGGGCAAATTGGGCAAATTGGGCAAAAGCAAATTGGTGATTTAGCGTATGAATCAGGTTAAAACTTTAGTCGAAGGTCGATGCCAGCTTGAATTGGGAGTCCGCGTTGTGCAAAGCTGCGGGGAGTTCCATCTACACTGCTGTTGACAAGGAATGTGTTGTAGCCAGTGTCGGTAAGGTTTCGTCCCCAAATGTCGAGGTCGACGTTTCCAAAGTCAAGCGTTACATGTGCGCCCAATACGGCATAGAAGTTCTGTTTATACAGGTTGTCGGCATCCCAATATGTAGGGCCATTGCCGACAATGTTTGTGCCCACGATGATGTTGTGAAGTGAACTGTTAGCCAAAGGGAACCGATAGTCGGCGACGACACTCATGGTGTGAGTTGGAACAAAAGGCACCTTTTTGCCACGGTAGTCGATGTCCGTATAAGAGAGCTTCCCGTCGGCAGTGCGCATTGCAATGCTGTCTGTATAGTTGCGGAATGTAGAGTTTGTGAAGCCATAGGTGGCAGCCCATGTAAGCCGGTCGTCGAAGGCACTGCCTCGGAGCGACAGCTCAACGCCACAGCTTGCGCTTCGACCAGCATTAACCATCATTCGTCCATAGCCATAGTTTCCCGCCATGACAGAAAGTTGCTGATTCTGTATGCGCATGTAGAATGCTGCAAGGTCGGCATGCAGGCGTCCGCCAAAGAGATTGAGACGAATGCCTGCCTCATAGTTCCAGCTTTCCTCCGGCTTATAAGATATGGTGTTGTTGACGTTTTCGTAGTCGTTTTGAGTGTGTTCCACCGTCATGTCGCCTTTCATCAGTGCCGCCATCTTAGCACCAAGGCTGCGCTGCTCTGTCTGGAAGATGTCGGAGAACATCTGCAGGTTATAGCCTCCTGCCCTGAAGCCTTTGCTCACCACGGCATAGATGTTGTCGGCATCGTTGAGCCGATAGCTTAGCGCAAACTTTGGCAGCAATTGGTCGTAGCCTTCGGAAGTTGACGAAGCAAGTTGGCTAACATATCGGCTGTCGAACTTCACAGGCCGCCCCATCATCTGTGCATCGCACGAGAGACGAAAATGTGCCTCGGTGTCGTAGTCGATTTTCACATTCTGATGGTCAAAGCGCAGACCTAAAGTGAGTTGCAAACGTTCGCTCAACGAGATGTTCGACTCATGATATATGCCGAAATTTAGCTGTGGAGTGTGGAAAGTGCCTGGAACGCTGTTTTCGCTTA
Organism: Prevotella sp.; assembly: GCA_051869235.1. Taxonomy (GTDB): domain Bacteria; phylum Bacteroidota; class Bacteroidia; order Bacteroidales; family Bacteroidaceae; genus Prevotella. The sequence goes on along the minus strand of JBJEAS010000029.1, from coordinate 20,076 downwards.
ATGTCATCTGTTTTGCTATCGTTTCAGGCATTCCGAGATAAGACAATATGGACTTGTTCATGTCGTCTCCAAAATAAACTGGTCCCAATGTCCTTAGCCATTTATAGCTGAAGAAAACTCCAGAGACATGTTGCCAAGAGACATCGCCTGTTGAGCGCAATGTCAGTTCCTGCGTGAAGGCATTCATCTTCTGCATTTGTTCAAGACGCATATAGTCGGCTGAGAGATAATCCTGGTCCATAATCATTTTGTCGTCAATGTACTGATGGCTTGTCGTAGAAGAGAGCAAAAGCCCTGGCATACTGTAGGATATGTTCAGCCCTGTGGTCACCATCTGACGACGATAGCCGTTGAGGAATGTTGTATATGGATCGGAGAACTCATGGGTGTCGTTGTCATATTCGCCGTAAGGGAAAGCGTCTTGATTGACATACTGATAGTCGGCTGTAAGGTCGAATGTCAGTCGACTTGTGGGCATCCACATGATACGGAATTTTCCTCCAGCCTCATTGCTCGTATCTGCACGCTTGTCGAGGAAAGAGTTGTGGAAAAAGCCTTTCTGTCCGTTGTAGAAAGCCGCGGTGGAAAAGGCGAAATGCTCCGAGGGACGATGATAGTGTGCCACCTCTACATTCGAGCACAGTCCGGTTGCAATGCCCATGCGAAGGTCAGTGCCTTGATAGTTCATGGGATTCTTCGAGTACATACGTATGATGCCTCCTTCGGCATTTATTCCATATAGTGTTCCCTGAGGACCACGAAGCACATCAATACGGTCGGTCTGATAGAAATGCCGGTTGTTTGCGCTTTTGTCGACAAGTGGAATGTTGTCGTAATACACTCCCACGGCTGAAGAGCCTGTCCGCGAGCCTATACCTCTTATATATGTAGACGAAGTGAGGCGCGAGCCATATTGAGGTATGGCAAGTGTGGGAACGTAGGCTGCAAGCTGACTCATGTTTCTAATGCCAAGGCGTGTCAGTTCCCTGTCTGTAAACACAGTGCTGCTGAGAGGCTGACGACGAAGTGAAGCCACCTCCTTGGGCTGCGATACAATGATTAGTTCGTCAAGGTCGACGACACGAGAAGTGTCAATGCGGCTCTCGGCATTTCCGGATAGTGAGAGGACGGCATCGGCATTAGCCGAAACCGCAGGCGGCAAAAGCAATATTGCCGCAAGAGTGATGTGCTGTATTTTCATTCTGTCTAATTTGATTTCTAAAAAGTGTTGCAAAGGTAAGGGTTTTAAATGAGCCCCACAATCCCCATTTATATGGATTTTTAGGGAAAAAGAAGGAATAAAGTGAAAAAACGGAGTAAAAAGTTTGGAAATGACAAGAAATAATGCTACATTTGCGCTCGGAAACATCTAAATGGCACTCTTAATGGACAAGGAATCGCTTAGAAACAGCATAGGCAATATGGTGAAATTGAAAAGACTGCTTGACTTTGTCATAATGAACCAAAGACTTACAAGACCACGCTGGTATGTAAGAATCTTGGCTCCATTATATCAACACCGGGCATGGTCGGCAAAGATTTATCATAGCGTCAGAATGGACACTCCTCCGTATCGCACTTTCAGCATTGGGAAGAACAGCGTTGTGGAATCGTTTTCGTGCATCAACAATGCTGTTGGCGATGTTGTCATCGGCGACTTCTCACGTATAGGATTACACTCTACGGTCATTGGTCCGGTCACCATAGGTTCGCATGTAAACCTTGCACAAGGCATTACTGTAACAGCCTTGAACCACAACTTTAGCATAAGGGACAAATTCATTGACGAACAGGGAGTTGAAACAAGTCCTATTGTCATCGAGGACGATGTTTGGATTGGTGCCAATGCAGTGATACTTCCAGGAGTAAGGATAGGCAGACATTCTGTCATAGCGGCAGGAGCGGTAGTGAATCGTGATGTTCCTCCGTATTCCCTGGCTGTTGGCGTCCCTGCGCAAGTGAAACGAAAAATCTGACATACAATATGAAGATAGGAATAGAGGCACAACGCATTTTCCGCCACAAAAAGCATGGAATGGATTATGTGGTATTGGAAGAGATTAAGCAACTTCAGGCCATCGACAAACGAAACGAATATTTCGTTTTTGTCAAACCAGGGCCTGACCATTGTCTGCAGAGCACTTTTAACTGCCATATAATAGAGGTAAGATGTCCTTCTTATCCTCTATGGGAACAATTTGCGCTTCCTAATGCCGCAAAGAAATTTGGGGTGGAATTGCTGCATTGTACGAGCAACACAGCTCCACTGTGGTGTGGCATTCCCCTTGTCCTTACACTTCATGACATCATTTTCCTTGAACCTCGTGACAAAAAGAACAAGTCTTTGTATCAGAACTTGGGTTGGCTGTATCGCCGGCTTGTGGTTCCACGTATTTTGAAAAAGTGCAAGCAGATCATCACTGTCTCAAATTTCGAGAAGGAGAACATCAAGGACAAGTTAGGATTGGAAGATCGGAAAATAACCATGATATATAATGGTTATAATGATTGGTTCAAGCCAATACATAACGACAAAGACATTGTAAAAAAATACATTGCCGAAAAGGGCTACTTCTTCTTCCTTGGCAATACCGACCCCAAGAAGAACTCCGAGCGTACCATTGTTGCCTATTCAGAATATTTAAAGCAGTCAAAAGTAAAACGCCGACTGCTTGTTGCCGACTTGAAGAGAAATGAAATTGCCGACATCCTACGTAGAAATGACTTAGTCGGAATTTCTGATTACATCGTTTCTTCAGGTTATATAAAGAATAAGGATTTGCCATACATTTACAGCGGTGCCTTTGCATTCCTATATACTTCACTTAGGGAAAGTTTCGGCATTCCTCTGCTTGAGGGCATGGCTTGCGGGACTGCCGTAATTACCAGCAACACTTCTTCCATGCCTGAAATAGCAGGAGCCAATGCTGCGCTTGTCAATCCCGAGGACATTGAGGAAATGGCTGCAATGATGGTTAAACTGGAACAAGAAGACACTTTCAGAGATGAAATAATCAGAAGGGGACTGGAAAGGGTGAAAATGTTTTCATGGAGGAACACCGCGGAACAATTGCTTGAGGTGTACAATAATAAATAGATAAGTGGAGACAAGTGACGTATGTTTAAGCTTTATGACCAATCGTCACTGTTTGCATTGCTGTTCTCAAACTCCAGCATAAGTTGCTCTGCTTCCTTCGACGCTTTGTTCAAACGGTAATAACCCCTTACGTCCATACGTTCAATCAACGACGAAGGAGACTTTGAGTTTCGCAGTACATATTGTTGGACATGACGATACACATCATCGTAGTCAGGAGAAAAGAAGAAGGTATGGCTAAGGTTATATACGCCTCTCACAAGATGCCGAAGCGAAATACCCTTGTTGCCTACTTTTACAAGAACGTCGATAATGTATCTGTCGTATGTTACCATAAGCGTACAAAAAAAGGCTGGAAACCTAATGTCACCAGCCTCTTTTTATTCTTTCGAAAAAAATTAAGCCAATGTAACTTTTCCTTCTGTTGAAACAATCTTACCCTCTTTGAACAACCAGCCTGCACCAAGAAGAACTTCTTCCTCAGAAATCTTTGCTGCCTTGGCAATGTCAGCAACGGTAAGAGCATTCTCAGCAGCGGCAAGAGCCTGGTATACGTCACCAGCCTTGAAGCCTGCATTCTCTGCGCTGAGCTCTACGGTAGCCTTCTTTGCACCACAAGCTTTCTTTGTTGTTGTTGTTGCCTTCTTTGTTGCAGTAGTCTTAGCTGCTGTCTCTTTCTTTGTAGTTTTCTTTTCTGCCATAATTCTAATAATGAAAAAACCTATTAAGTTAGGGATCTCTCTCTTGATCCGATGCAAAATTAAGTTAATTAATTTAAACCACCAAATATTTCGGCAACTAAAATGGCTTTTTCCCACCTTAGTTGCCGATAATTCAAAATTTATTGACTTAGGTCAATCAGTACAAGTCCTATTCTTGACGTAAATCAATCTTAAGTTGCAGTTCTTCAAGCTGTTTCGGATCCAGTTCGCCTGGTGCGTCAAGCATTACGTCGCGACCACTATTGTTCTTCGGGAAGGCAATGCAATCGCGTATGGAATCAAGACCTGCCATTATGCTTACGAAACGGTCAAGACCGAAGGCAAGACCTGCGTGTGGTGGGGCTCCATACTTGAATGCATTGATGAGGAATCCGAACTGTGCCATCGCCCTTTCTGGTGTGAATCCAAGAATCTTGAACATCTTTTCCTGCAGCTTGCCATCGTGAATACGAAGGCTGCCACCACCTACTTCAATACCATTGCAGACGAAGTCGTATGCTTTCGCACGCACTTGTTCCGGATGTTCGTCAAGAAGCGGAATGTCGTCGGGATTAGGCATGGTGAATGGGTGATGGGTTGCCATCAGGCGCTGTTCTTCATCGCTCCACTCGAACAGTGGGAAGTCAACAATCCACAGACATTCAAATTTGTTCTTGTCACGAAGTCCGAGACGGTCGCCCATTTCCAAACGCAATGTACACAACTGCGTACGAGTCTTGTTTGTCTTGTCGCCGCTGAGTATCAGTACAAGGTCGCCGTCCTTTGCGCCCATCTTCTCTTTCACTTGTTGCAGCACTTCCGGTCCGTAGAACTTGTCGATGCTTGACTTTACCGTTCCGTCGGCATTGTACTTGATGTAAACCAGACCTTTGGCGCCAACCTGTGGACGCTTTACGAAATCGGTAAGCTGGTCGAGTTGCTTTCGTGTATAATCGGCACAACCGGGGACACAGATTCCACCTATGTATTCCGCCTGGTCAAAGACAGCGAAACTGCCTGTCTTCAACACATCCATCAGCTCAACAAACTCCATTCCAAAGCGCAGGTCGGGCTTGTCGCTACCGAAACGGCGCATTGCCTCATGCCATGTCATCTGCTGCAGTTTTGCCGGCAGTTCCACGCCACGCACTTCCTTGAACAGGCAACGGGCCATATCCTCAAAAAGCTCTATGACATCTTCCTGGTCTACGAAACTCATCTCACAGTCAATCTGTGTGAATTCAGGCTGTCTGTCTGCACGCAAGTCTTCATCGCGGAAACACTTTGCTATCTGGAAATAGCGGTCGAATCCACTCACCATAAGCAACTGTTTAAGAGTCTGAGGACTTTGGGGTAGGGCATAGAACTGACCTGGGTTCATGCGTGAAGGCACTACAAAGTCTCGTGCTCCTTCAGGAGTAGAGCCAATGAGTATAGGAGTTTCTACCTCGATGAAATCCTTTGAGTCGAGGAAATTGCGAATTATGATGGTCATGCGGTGACGCAACTCCATATTCTTGCGCACACACGACCTGCGAAGGTCCAAATAGCGATATTTCATGCGAATGTCGTCGCCTCCGTCGGTATTGTCTTCTATAGTGAACGGTGGTGTCACACTTTCGCTGAGAATATTCAACTCGCTGGTGATGATTTCAATCTCGCCGGTAGGAATATTCTTGTTTTTGCTTTCTCGCTCACTTACCGTTCCTTTTATCTGAATGCAGAATTCACGACCAAGCTTATTGGCGCGCTCGCACAGTTCTGCATCCTTTGCCTCGTTGAAAACGAGCTGGGTTATACCATATCTGTCGCGCAGGTCAACGAAGGTCATGCCTCCCATCTTTCGTGTGCGCTGAACCCAACCGGCAAGTGTCACCTCCTGACCGGCGTCTGAGAGCCGCAACTCTCCACATGTTTTCGTTCTATACATAATTATATATATTTGTTTAAGTTTTATTTCTCTTCATTCCAAAAGTCGCGTATCTTCATTCCTCTTGTCATTTTCAGATATTCGCTACGCATGGCTATAGCCTTTCCCCAACTGTCCGTCTTCAACTGCTCTGACGGCAATGAAATGTTCCATCGTCCGAACGCCTCCATGCGGTCTATCATAAGTCCCAATGAAAGATGCTCCGACGACATTGCTGGCACGAATCTCGGCTGCTCGCCCTTTTCGTCGCCATTCAGTTCCAACAGCAAGTTTGCTTCCTGCATCTCGTATATCAAATCGTTCACAATGCGGATGGGAATTTGCGTAATGCCGTGCAGCTCTCCGGCAGAGTAGGGGCGTTGGCCCTTGTCGTGCCGCCTGGTGATGCATGCCAATATCATTGCACACAACATCAGCTTGTATCTATGGCTAATGTCCTGCGTAGTGATGTTCAAGTCGTAATAGTCTACATACTGGCTCGTGTAGCACAGCTCTGCTCCAAATAGGCATATCGTCCAGCTGATTTGCAGCCAAAGCATGAACATGGGCAGTGCGGCAAACGAACCATAGATGGCATTATAGCTCGACACCCAAATCTGAGAGTTTATGTATGCCAACTGAAGCAGCTGCATGGCAACACCTGCCATTATGCCAGGAATGATGCAATAGTATATGCTTACATGCGTGTTTGGTACGAAGACATACAACCCAATGAACAGCAGGGACATGATGACATAGGGCAGGAGATTGATGAAGAAGCTGACCGTTGGGGTCAATACATGCATGTAGGGCATTGAATGGGCAATGGAAGCCAGGAAGAAGCTCAATCCCGACATGACGACAATGGCTATAGGACAGAGAAACAGCATAGCCATATAGTCTGTAAAGGTACGGAAAAGCGACCTTTGCTTTTTTACCTGCCAAATGCCATTGAATGCCCTTTCTATGTTCATCACGAGCATAAGTACCGTGTAAAGCATTACAACCAGACCAATGCCAAGAAACACTCCGCTCTTGGTGTGTATCAGATAGCTGTTCACAAAACCTATGATGGTATCAGCCACCGCGGGTTGCGAACTGAAGGCTTCCTTGAACCACACCTCTATATATTTATTGTAGCCGAAACCTCTGGCAACAGCAAAGACCACAGCCATTATGGGCACTATGGCAAGCATAGTGGAGTAGGTTAGGGCAGAAGCCTCGCCTACGACCCTCTTAGCTGTGAAAAACCTTACGGCGAGCATCAGACGACGCCAAGCCTTGGTCACAAATCCTTTGATAATGTCTCGATACACTTCGGTTGTACTGCCAAAAATCTTAAAAAAATGGAAGCACTGCCCCTATAAGCCGGGTTCTGTTCACCACCGTTTCCAGCGGTGCGCCTGTCATTTATCTAATCCGCATGTCACCACACGGCTTCAGCATTCTACCCTCCATCGCAGCCATAGGCATTCGGGCGGACAACCCTAAATACGATGGTATACATGAACTTGCAGCCCCCAGAAGGCACAGCACGTCGATCACCCGACGCCTGGTGGTCTCTTACACCACCTTCTCACCCTTGCCAAACACATGTGAATGGCGGTTGTTTTCTTCTGCCTTATCCTGCTGTCACCAACAGCTTCCACTTTCAGAAGTGGGGCGTCCTGTGCTGCCCGGACTTTCCTCTCGTGCCGCCTTGCGTTGGCACCAGCGACAAGCCGTGACAGTGTTTCCGTGTGCAAAGTTACAGATATTTGGCCTAAGAACAAAATAAAACTCGCTTTTTTTTCGAAAAAGGTTATGTTGCTCTATCCATTAACTTCATTTTCGCAGGTTATTTGCTGCGTCGCGAGGCAACAATTCATACACGGCGACAAATGTGGTTAATATTTATTTCATCAATGGCATACAACAGCAAACAGCCGTTAACTACAAATGCGAAACTGTTAAATTGCGACAAATGATTAGCATAAATTGCTCAATTAACACTTTTTGCGCATATCTTTGCACCCGAAAATTATTTCGATACGATATAAACATAAATATATTGACAATGAAAAAGATTTGGAATTACATTTTACCGGCTATTAGCTTGGTGGCCATCGCTTTCTCGGTGGCAGCTTTCAACAGAGCAGAGGCAGCTAACAGGGCAGAGGCAGCTCCTGTGGCTGTGGGACAACCAGTTGACCTTACATACGCAGCCGACAAGGCTCTGCCTTCGGTGGTTCATATCAAGTATGTCCAGAACTCAAAGGTTAAGACCGTCGAGGTGCAAAGCGATCCTTTCAGCGACTTCTTCGACCCGTTTGGAGGCTTCTTCGGTCGAGGCAACGGTGGCACACAGAAAAGACAAGTACAAACTCCAAAGCGCACTGCAACCGGCTCGGGTGTCATCATTTCTGCCGATGGATATATTGTAACAAACAACCATGTCGTTGACGGTGCCGACGAACTCACTGTCACACTTAACGACAACAAGGAATTTTCTGCACGAATCATTGGAGCAGACAAGACAACCGACCTTGCCCTTATTAAAATCGACGGAAAGAATCTGCCTGCAATCACCATTGCCAACAGCGACGACATTAAGGTAGGAGAGTGGGTGCTCGCCGTGGGTAATCCTCTTGGACTTAACAATACCGTAACGGCAGGCATCGTCAGCGCCAAGGCTCGTTCGCTTGGTGCCAACGGCGTAGAGGCTTTTATACAGACAGACGCTGCCATCAACCAAGGCAACTCAGGCGGTGCTCTCGTAAACACTCGCGGCGAGCTCGTAGGAATCAACGCCATGCTTTACTCGCAGACAGGGTCGTACAGTGGCTATGGCTTCGCCATTCCTACTACTATTATGAATAAGGTGGTCGACGACCTTAAGAAATTCGGTACTGTGCAGCGTGCCGTCATCGGCATTCAGGGTGGCAATGTCAAGGATTTTGTCGATGCCCAAAAGGAAGAAGGAAAGGAAGTCGATTTCGGCACCATGGAAGGCGTGTATGTCGATAAAGTCCTTGACGACGGCGCTGCTGCCGATGCAGGATTGAAGAAGGGCGACGTGATAATCTCCGTAGACGGTCAGAAGGTAACACGAATGGCAGAGCTTCAGGAAATACTCGCAAAGAAGCGTCCAGGCGATAAAGTTTCGATAACCTACATGCGCGACAAGAAAAAGTACAACGAGACTGTCACACTCAAAAACGAGCAGGGCAACACCAAGGTTGTCAAAAACGCCGACCTTGATGTCCTGGGAGCCAATTTCCGCGAGGTAAGCAAAGAGACGATGAGCCAGCTTAATATCGGCTATGGCCTTGAGGTCATCAAGGTAAACAAGGGCAAACTTAGCGAGGCTGGAATCAGTAGAGGATTCATCATTCAGAAAATCAACGACGAAAGCATCAAGACCATCGACGATTTGCAGAAGGTGGTTAAGGAAGCCTCTACAAGCAAGGAACCAGTACTTTACATACAAGGAATTTATCCTACAGGACGCAAAGCATATTTTGCAGTACCATTGCAGGATTAGCACCATTGCAGTTCCACTGCAATAATAACACAAAATTTTTAAGTTAATAGTTAAGGAGTTAAGGAGTTAAAGGAGTTAAGGAGTTAAAGGAGTTAAGGAGTTAAGGAGTTAAGCCAAATGTACATGCGATTAAAAGTCTTTGCGCTTAAATCCGAAGCTCAATACTAATGTCTTAACGCCTTAACTCCTTAACTCCTTTAACTCCATTTGTACATTTCCCTTTATTCTATTTATCATAACGCTGATTAGCAAGAAATAGTATGTAAATCGCCAATTATATGATTTTTTGAAAAAAAAACGAGAAAAGTTTTGCAGTTCTAAAAAATATTACTACCTTTGCACCCGCAAAACTGAAAGGCGATGCGCTTGTAGCTCAGTTGGTAGAGCACCTGACTCTTAATCAGGGTGTCCAGGGTTCGAGCCCCTGCAGGCGTACACAGCTTTCATTCCGGTGTAGAAATCGGAAAAAATGCGCTTGTAGCTCAGTTGGTAGAGCACCTGACTCTTAATCAGGGTGTCCAGGGTTCGAGCCCCTGCAGGCGTACATAGTTTTACAAATTATATAAGGAGCGCTTGTAGCTCAGTTGGTAGAGCACCTGACTCTTAATCAGGGTGTCCAGGGTTCGAGCCCCTGCAGGCGTACAACCACAGCGTGATGGCAGCATCCAAAGGTGATGTTGTCATCATTTGTTTTAGAACTATGTTGTACCTTATAAAAATCAAACACATATCAGAAAACAATGGACGACAATCAAAAAAGCAGTGCTTTTTCAATGATAGCAGACATCGAAGGCGATTTCGTTGAGATGTCCAACAGCGAGATGCCCACCAGTCTGCCGCTTCTCGTCACACGTAACATGGTTATGTATCCAGGTGTTGTCACTCCCATAATCATTGCTCGTACTTCAAGTAATAAGCTGATTAGGAAATGTGAGAAGAACCATGACCTCATAGCCGTAATTCCGCAAATCGACCCTTCTGTCGAGAATCCTTCTCGTATGGAAGAGTTGTTCAATTATGGTGTCTATGCCCGAGTCATCAAATCGCTCGAGCTGCCAGGTGGTGGCGTTACCGCCATTCTTCAGGCTTTCGGTCGTCTCATGCTTACCGACATTTTGGAGACCAAGCCATATCTTGTGGCAAAGGTTCAAACGGCTCCTGAAATTCTTGACCATACAGGAGACTCGGAGTTCAAGACAGCCATTGAAGACATGCGCAAGCGCACTCTGCAGTATATCCGCATCAATGAAGACATCCCCGACGAGGCAATGTTTGCCGTGAGCAACGTCAAGAATGACGTCATGACAATCAACTATCTCTGCACTAATCTTCCCTTTGATTTTAAGGATAAGATGGAGTTGCTGAAGGTTTCTGACATTAAGGAACGATTGTTCGGACTCATGCGTCTTGTCGACCGCGACATGAAGCTTCAAGAACTCAAGCAGAACATTCGCGAGAAGACTCGTGACGACCTTGACGAACAGCAGCGCAACTATTTTATCCAGCAGCAAATAAAGAATCTGCAGGCAGAGATAAACAATGGCGACGGTTCTCCAGAGCGACAAGAGCTTATGGAGAAGGCCGATTCGAAGATTATGAGCGAAGAGGCATTGAGGGCCTTCCACAAAGAACTTGACAAACTTGACCAGCTGCATCCCCAAAGTCCTGACTATAATGTCCAGCTGACTTATTTGCAGACCTTCGTTTCGTTGCCATGGGGCATTTATACCAAAGACGACCATAACCTGAAGCGTGCACAACGTGTCTTGGACCATGACCACTATGGTATGCAAAAGGTGAAGGAGCGAATTCTTGAATACATTGCGGTGTTGAGCCTTAGGAGCGACCTTAAGTCACCTATCCTATGTCTGTATGGACCTCCTGGTGTAGGAAAGACGAGTCTGGGAAAGAGCATTGCCAATTCGCTGCGTCGCAAATATGTAAGGGTGTCGCTTGGAGGACTTCACGACGAGGCCGAGATTCGTGGACACCGCCGCACCTATATCGGTGCCATGCCGGGACGAATCATTAAAGGTTTGCAGAAGGCGGAATCTGCCAATCCTGTATTCATTCTCGACGAGATTGACAAGGTGACGCAGAACAACGTCAACGGCGACCCTGCTTCGGCTTTGCTCGAGGTTCTCGACCCCGAACAGAACAATGCCTTCCACGACAACTACCTTGATGTTGATTTCGACCTCTCTAAGGTGATGTTCATTGCCACTGCCAACGACCTCACCACAATACCGCGTCCCCTACTCGACCGCATGGAAATCATTGAGGTGTCGGGCTACATTGCTGAAGAAAAATATGAGATTGCCAAACGTCATCTTATTCCTAAGCAGCTTGAAACCACTGGGTTAAAGGCGAATGCAAAACTGTCTTTCACAAAACCTGCAGTAGAGAAAATCATTGAGCAATACACACGCGAGAGCGGTGTGCGTCAGCTCGAAAAGCAGATTGACAAGGCTCTTCGAAAAATTGCATTCCAATTTGCAAGCCAAGGCAACATGCCATTTGAGAAGATTACGCCACAGGACATCGAGTCGCTGCTTGGCAAGCCTCCTTATTATCGCGACATCTACCAGGGCAACAACTATGCTGGCGTAGTGACAGGCTTGGCATGGACCAGTGTGGGAGGTGAGATTTTGTTCATTGAGACAAGTCTTAGCAAGGGAAAGGGCGCAAAACTTACGCTCACGGGAAACCTCGGCGACGTGATGAAGGAGTCGGCAGTGCTGGCCCTCGAGTATGTCAAGTCGCACGCCGACGCATTGAATATCGACTATAGAATCTTTGAAAACTATAATGTCCACATCCATGTGCCGGAAGGAGCAACTCCAAAGGACGGGCCTTCGGCGGGCATCACTATCGTCACCTCTATAGCGTCGGCTTTGACGCAGCGTAAGGTGCGTGCCAATGTAGCCATGACGGGCGAGATAACCCTCCGTGGCAAGGTGCTGCCTGTTGGTGGCATCAAGGAAAAGATTTTGGCTGCCAAGCGTGCGGGCATCACCGACATCCTTCTTTGCAAGGAAAACCGAAAGGACATCGAAGAGATACCTGCCATGTATCTTAAGGGTGTCTCGTTCCATTATGTCGAGAATGTCGCCGATGTCTGGAGTTTTGCCTTGACCGATGAGATTGTGGACAATCCGCAAGTGTTTGTCATTGACGACGAGAACAAAGATAAAGAGGAACAAGAATGAATTTCGAACTTCAACATACCGATCCATATTCCGACGCACGAGCCGGCATAATCACCACCGCTCATGGGCAGATACAAACCCCCATCTTCATGCCCGTAGGGACATGTGGCAGTGTGAAAGGCGTACACTTTTCCGAGCTTCGCGAACAAGTGAAGGCACAGATCATTCTTGGCAATACATATCACCTTTATCTGCGTCCGGGTTTGGAAATACTTCGCCAGGCAGGCGGACTGCACGGATTCAACGGCTGGGAGCGTCCAATACTCACCGACTCGGGCGGATTTCAGGTGTTCTCACTGACAGGAATACGCAAGCTGCGCGAGGAAGGATGTGAGTTCAGGTCGCATATCGACGGTTCGAAACACATCTTCACCCCCGAAAACGTCATGGAGACCCAGCGTGTCATTGGAGCCGACATCATCATGGCATTTGACGAGTGTCCGCCTGGTCAGAGCGATTATCAATATGCAAAGAAGAGCCTGCTGTTGACTCAACGTTGGCTCGACCGATGCATAAAGCGGTTTTCCGAGACTACCCCACTCTACGGCTACGAACAGACCCTCTTCCCCATCGTTCAGGGATGCACTTTCAAGGACCTCCGCAGCGATGCAGCAAAGTATGTCGCCGACAAGGGTGCCGACGGAAATGCCATTGGTGGACTTGCCGTCGGCGAACCCACCGACGTGATGTATGAAATGATAGAAGTCGTCAATGCCATACTTCCAAAGGACAAGCCTCGCTATCTCATGGGAGTGGGCACACCACAGAACCTGCTCGAAGCCATAGAACGAGGCGTTGACATGTTCGACTGTGTCATGCCAACGCGCAATGGGCGCAATGCCATGCTCTTCACCTATCAGGGAACCATGAACATGCGTAACAAGAAGTGGGAAAACGACTTCTCGCCTATCGACCCTACTGGATGCGACGTAGACAGAATCTACTCCAAGGCATATCTTCACCACCTGTTCAAGGCGCAGGAGCTGCTTGCATTGCAGATAGCCAGCATACACAATCTCGCGTTCTATCTTCGTCTCGTTGGCGATGCCCGCAACCACATCATTGCAGGCGACTTCACACAGTGGAAACGCAGTGTGATAGAAGATTTAGGCAAACGTGTATAAATCCTAAGAAATCTGAAAGTTATGAAGTACAAGAAAATCAGAAGACATCGACGCTGTCTGCATTTCACAAGGGCTACACGTCGGTTGTTCAGCAAACTGTTCGGTAGGCACAGCTTCATCGGACGCTGCCTTCACCCAATAGCTTGGCTTTTGTCATTTCTCAATCCTTTTAGATATATTAGGCGTATCGACCGATACATCATTTCCAAGTTCATTGGAACCTATATCTACTCCATTATTCTCATCATCTCCATCTCCATCGTTTTCGACGTGAATGAGAACCTGGCAAAGTTCACCACCAATCATGCACCTCTGCGTGCCATAGTTTTTGACTATTATGCCAATTTCATTCCCTATTTCGCAAACCTGTTCAGTCCTCTGTTTGTATTCATTGCCGTCATTTTCTTCACTTCCAAGCTTGCCGGCAATTCTGAGGTCATTGCAATGCTTGCAAGTGGAATGAGCTTTAAGCGTCTGATGCGGCCATACATGATGTCCGCCGCACTCATTTCCATTCTCAACTTCACGCTTGGAGCATACGTCATACCAAAGGGTACGGTTGTACGCCACGATTTCGAGTCGCTCTACAAGAACAACAAGAAGAACACGTCAGCATCGAATGTACAGCTGCAGGTGGGACCTGGAATCATCGCATACATTCAGCAGTATGACGACGTGACGAAGACGGGCTACGGCTTCTCACTCGACAAGTTTGAAAACAAGAAACTCGTCAGCCACATGACGGCAAACGTCATCAAGTACGACACCATTTCCGACAGCCGATACCAATGGCGTGCCGTAAACTATAAGATACGCACACTAAAGGGTATGCGCGAGAAGATAACGTCAGGCTCAGAGATTGACACTCTCGTCATGATGGAACCTATGGACCTTGTTTTCAGCAAGGGGCAACAAGAGACGTTCACAAGCCCTGAGCTGCTACGCTACATCTCAAAGCAGAAGGACCGCGGTTCGAGCAATGTCGTGCAATATGAGGTGGAATACCACAAACGCATAGCGGCATGTTTCGCTTCGTTCATACTCACCGTCATCGGCGCCAGCCTTTCGGCACGCAAGCGCAAGGGTGGCATGGGACTCTATCTCGGCATCGGCATGGCGTTGAGCTTCTCTTACATTCTTCTGCAGACCATCAGCTCGACATTCGCCATCAATGCCGACACCCCACCCGTCTTGGCTGCGTGGATTCCCAACATTCTGTATTTCGCCATTGCATATTATTGTTATAAGAAAGCTCCAAACTGATGAAATTTGAAGAAACATATCTCAACGACAACATCCTCGATGCACTCTACGACATGCATTTCGACGAGTGTACGCCGATACAGGCAGGATGCATACCCGAAATCCTCGACTATCGCGACGTCATCGGCATAGCACAGACAGGAACGGGAAAGACAGCTGCCTACCTGCTGCCTATTCTCAGCATGCTCGACGACGGAGGCTATCCTCAAGACGCCATCAACTGCATCATCATGTCGCCAACGCGCGAGCTGGCACAGCAGATAGACCAGGCGATGCAGGGCTTTGGATACTATCTTAACGGCATCAGCAGCGTTGCCGTCTATGGAGGCAACGACGGAACACGCTACGACCAGGAAATGAAGAGCCTCCGACTTGGCGCCGACGTGGTTATAGCCACTCCGGGACGTCTGCTCAGCCATATTCGCATGGGCAATGTCGACCTCAGTCGCGTCAGCTTTTTCGTCCTCGACGAAGCCGACCGTATGCTCGACATGGGATTCAGCGACGACATCCTGCAGATTGTCAAGGGTCTGCCAAAAGACCGTCAGACCATAATGTTCTCTGCCACCATGCCCGACAAGATACGCCAACTTGCACACACCATACTTACCGACCCCGTAGAGGTGAAGATAGCGGTGAGCAAGCCTGCCGAGAAGATTCGCCAAATGGCGTACATCTGCCATGAGCCGCAAAAGTTGGGCATCATAAAGCATCTCTTCAAGGACAACAAACTAAAGCGTGTCATACTCTTCTCCGGCAAGAAGGAAAAGGTGAAGGACATTGGAAGGCAACTGACACAAATGGGAGTGAACTGCTGCCAGATGCATAGCGACCTTTCACAACAGGAACGCGACGAGGTGATGTTCCAGTTCAAGTCAGGACAAAAGGACGTACTGGTGGCTACAGACATCGTTGCGCGAGGCATCGACATCGACGACATACTCATGGTCATCAACTACGACGTTCCACACGACAGCGAAGACTATGTACACCGCATTGGACGCACTGCCCGAGCCGACCGCGACGGCGAGGCAATCACACTCGTCAATGAGGACGACATGTACCGATTCGCACAGATTGAGAAGTTCATCGACAAGAGCGTCGAGAAGCTGCCGTTGCCCGAAGAGTTGGGCGAAGGGCCCGAATACGCACCCCAACGCCACTCTGCGCCACGAGGGAAAGGACGTGGAGGCAAGCATGGAGGGAAACGCAAAAGCGGCGGGAAACACTGGCAAAAGGCTAAAAGTAAAAAGAAAGCACAGCAAAACAAAGAAAAAGCACAGCAAAACAAAGAAAAAGTTCAGCAAAACAAAGAAAAAGTGAACAATAATTTGTAGAATTCAAATTTTATTACTACCTTTGCAGCTGATTTCAATCGAGCGTTTCTTTCTGTGAACGTATTATGCTTACTATTGAAACGCATTCCCGCAAAATTCATATTTTAGAAATATCCAATATATACACAAAAATAAAGTATGTATACAAAAGAAGAATTAGAATCAATGGATGACGCCCAGCTTATGGGCATCGCAAATAGTTTGGGCCTTAAGCCATCGCAAGATGACGATAAGGAAACTGTGATTTACGCCATTCTTGACAAGGCTGCTGAGGAAACGGCAGCCAATGCTGAGGCTCCCAAGCGAAAGAGGACAAGAATAGCAAAGAAAGAAAAGGATAAGGTCTATACCGTCAAAGGCAAGGAAGGCGAGAACTTCGACGTCACTCGTGGCACACTGCCCGAAATCAAGGAGCAGCAACTCTTCAACGACCTGCCTGAGGCAAAGGCTGAGGCGGCACCGGCAGAAGCCGCACCTGCCCCCGCACCAAAGAAAAGGGGACGCAAGTCGAAAGCCGAACTGGCTGCCATAGAAGCCGCCAAACAGGCAGAACTACAAGCAAAGGCACAGGAGGAGGCTGCCGCCGAACAACAGCCGCTCGCCGAGCAACAGCAAGAGGAGCAACCGCAAGAGGAACAGACCACAGAACAGCCTGTCGTTGCCGATGTCCCCGAAGCCAGCTACGACGGCAACGGAGAGAACAACGTAGAGCCACAGACTGTGGAAATGCTCAACGAACAACTCAACCACAACAACCAGCAGCAGGAGGCTCCACGGGAACTGCCCGAGGGAGTATGGGAGGGTGACCCTTGCGACGGCACAGACTTCATCATTCTCGTCGACCTTCCCATCGAAGACCGTGAGGCATTGCCACAGCTCGACATGTTCGACCGTCCTACGACACCACACATGCCACACCCTCAGATGCAGCCTAACATGCCCATCAACGACCCCGTCTACGACGACTACGAATATGAGGAGGACTATGACTTTGCCGACATCATCGAGGGTAATGGAGTCCTCGAAATCATCACCGACGGCTACGGATTCCTTCGTTCAAGCGACTACAACTATCTTTCTTCGCCCGACGACATCTACGTCTCGCCACAGCAAATCAAGCGCTACGGCTTGAAGACCGGCGACGTGGTCGACTGCCTTGTGCGTCCGCCTCATGAAGGTGAGAAATACTTTGCACTCAGCACCGTGCGCAAAATCAACGGACGCTTGCCACAAGAAGTACGCGACCGTGTGTCATTCGAGCATCTCACACCACTCTTCCCAGAAGAGAAGTTCAACCTCACCGGCGATCCAATCACGACAAACCCAAGCACACGCATCGTCGACCTCTTCTCGCCTATCGGAAAAGGACAGCGTGCACTTATCGTAGCACAGCCTAAGACAGGTAAGACTATTCTCATGAAGGACATCGCCAATGCCATTGCAGCCAACCATCCGGAAGCATACCTCATGATGCTACTCATCGACGAGCGTCCAGAGGAAGTCACCGACATGAGCCGCACCGTCAACGCCGAGGTCATTGCATCCACCTTCGACGAGCCTGCCGACCGACATGTGAAGATTGCCGGCATTGTGCTCGAAAAGGCAAAGCGAATGGTGGAATGTGGACACGACGTGGTCATCTTCCTCGACTCCATAACACGTCTTGCACGAGCATACAACACCGTAAGCCCGGCAAGCGGCAAGGTGCTCACAGGTGGTGTCGACGCCAATGCCCTGCAAAAGCCAAAGAGATTCTTCGGAGCTGCCCGTAACATAGAGAATGGCGGTTCGCTCACCATCATTGCAACGGCTCTCATCGACACAGGCTCAAAAATGGACGAGGTCATCTTCGAGGAGTTCAAGGGAACAGGCAACATGGAGCTGCAGCTCGACCGCATGCTCAGCAACAAGCGCATCTTCCCTGCCGTCAACCTCATACAGTCAAGCACTCGACGCGACGACCTTCTCCACGACGACACCACATTGAAGCGCATGTGGATATTGAGAAACTTCCTCAGCGAAATGAATCCTATCGAGGCTATGAACACTGTTCGCGAACGCCTGATAAAGACACGCAGCAACGAGGAATTCCTGCTCTCCATGAACGACTGACACACATCATAAAAGCCTGCATTATTCATACGCCTTGCAGTAGGAACAAGTATGAATAATGCAGGCTATACCCTGCCGCCAAGTGCCGTAGGGTCTTATAATTTCAACTGTCATGGCTATGCACAAAGTCATTCTCGCACTTGGCTCAAACAGAGCCGACCGGCACCAACAACTCGAAAGGGCAATAAGGCTCTGTGGCGAATTCGTCGATATGGAGCGGCTCTCCACAGCCATCGACACTGAGCCTATAGGCATCGACACCGAAGGCAACTTTGCCAATCAGATGATCCTTGCCACAACAAGCCTACAGCTCGACCAACTCAACGACAGACTCAAGGCCGTTGAGCGCCGCCTCGGACGAAACGCCGCCGATAGCGGCATGATAGCCATCGACATCGACATCATGCAATACGATTCGCTTAGGCTGCATCTTGCCGACTGGAACAGACAATACATAAAAACTTTAATCGCACAATTATGAAAACAAAAAACTTGCTACTCACTCTCATTGCACTTGTCGTCAGCGTCAACGCCAAATCACAAGACTTCGATGAATTCTTCACCGACAACACTCTGAGGCTCGACTATTGCTTTGCCGGAGACAGAAACCGGCAGAACATCTATGTCGACGAACTCGTAAAGTTGAAGCATTGGTATGGCAGACGCAAACGACTCGACCAGCTGCCATACGAGGGAAACGGACAAATCACTGTCACCGACCAGGAAAGCGGCATAGTAGTCTATCGCCACTCCTTCTCCACCCTCTTCCAGGAATGGCTTTCGAGCGATGAGTCCATCACCACTCCAAAGTCGTTCGAGAATGTCTTCCTTGTGCCGTTCCCCAAGAAGACGGTAAACATTCGCATCGAACTCTTCGACTTCCATCGTAAGCCTACAGTGTCGTTAACTCATACCGTCAATCCCAACGACATCCTCATCCGCAGCATTGATGCGCCTGCAAACCCTTATGTAACACTCCAGCAGGCTGCCGACACCACCAATTGCATACGAATAGCCTACGTTGCCGAAGGCTATACCAAAGACCAGATGGACGACTTCATCAACGACTGCAACATTGCGACCGAGGCACTCTTCGAGCATGAACCTTTCAAGACAATGAAAAGCTCGTTCAACATCGTTGCCGTAGAGTCGCCTTCACTGCAGTCAGGCACCAGCGTCCCCCACAAGGGCATCTGGAAACCGACGGCACTCGGCTCACACTTCGACACATTCTATTCCCAACGCTATCTCACCACACTGCATCTCAAGCGTCTGCACGACGCCCTCGCCTGTTCGCCCTACGAGCACATCATAGTGCTTGTCAACACCGAACAATACGGCGGTGGAGGCATCTACAACTCCTACAACCTCTCTTACACCAAAGGCAAATATTTCCGTCCTGTCGTTGTACATGAGTTCGGACACAGCTTCGGAGCACTTGCCGACGAGTATGAACATGCCGACACCGACCCAATGTATTTCGCCGACACAGAACCATGGGAACCCAACATAACAACCAAGGCAGACTTCAGCCAGAAGTGGCAGAATCTGATCGACCTGGGCAAGGCAGGACTAATAGAAGGTGGCGGCTATCAGTCGAAAGGCGTATGGCGCGGACTTCCCAACTGCCGAATGCGCACCAACGAGCACAAGGAGTTCTGTCCCGTATGCCAACAGGCACTGCAGCGGTTGATTGACTTCTACGTTAAGTGACTCAACTTCCCACTTCCAAAAGTTGAGTAAATTATTTCAATGTGGTGATAAGTTCCCGCACCCGATTTAGAGGACTTCATCGTCATCT